>URKJ01000046.1 GCA_900548385.1 uncultured bacterium
ACGAGATGTAGCTCCGTCTCGTGGGCTCGGAGATGTGTATAAGAGACAGCTGGAAGACCGCATTGCCGAGGGCGGACAGGGTACCCTGTTCCGTGGACTGGATAAAAAACTGCGCCGTCAGGTCGCAATCAAATCCCTGCATCCGGAAAAGGCGGACGATTTGCGCCAACGCCGTTTTTTCCTGACCGAGGCGCGTGTCACAGCGCAACTCGACCATCCCGCAATCGTACCGGTCTACACGCTCAATTCCGATCGGAAGCACGGTCTGCACCTCGCAATGAAGATGATCAACGGCGTCACGCTGAAAGCCTATCTGGAACAGGTCTGTACCCATTACCGTCTGGACGGCGTTTCATCGTTCGATGAAGAAAAAGCGATCCGGAACCGTCTGGAAATTTTCCTCAAAGTCTGCGACGCACTCGAATATGCGCACAGCCGCAACGTCATGCACTGCGACCTCAAACCTGCCAACATCATGATCGGCGAATATCACGAAGCCTACATCATGGACTGGGGAATCGCGCACGCCATTCAGCCGGAGGAATCAAAGCGCACGCTCGCCGGAACCCCGCAATATCTTTCTCCGGAAGCCATTCTGGGCGAATCCTGCGATCAGCGCGCCGATATTTTCGCCATGGGCGCGATCCTGTTTGAAACCGTCATGCTGAAACCCGCTTTCACCGGAGAAACGGCGGAAGAGGTCATGGCAAACATCCGGGACGGCGCCATGGAGCCGGAAACTCATCGTTTCGGAACACGGGTCAGCCGCGACCTGAAAGCGATCATCCGGAAAGCTCTCGCCGCGGATCCCGCCTGCCGCTATCAGCAGATCGGAGAACTTTCCGCCGACCTGCGCCGGTGTCTCATGGGACTTGAAGTCAGCGCCAGGCCCGACAATCTGCCCCTGAAAGTAATCCGCTGGAGCAAAAATCACTGGCATACCACGCTGATCCTGCTGCTCGCCGCATTACTGATCGGCGCCGGGGAGCTCTCCTATTCGCTTTATCAGAATTACCGTTTCTCGGAGGAAATGAGACGGAGAGATTATGCGCTGGGTATGGCGTATTCGATCTGCTCCCGCGCGGCATATCTGCTCGACGAACAGTTCCTGAAACTGGAACAGATGACTTCCCTGCTCGCCGCCGATGTCCGGTACCTGCTGGAACATGATATTCATGAGGTCCCGGTTAAACAGAATTATCATCATATCAGCCGCCTCCGGCGTATGCATTCGCCAACCATGCTGTATTCCTCTTTTCATCGCGGAACGATCGACCCGGCGGCGATCGTCTACAACACAACCGCGGATACCCGGCTTCCCGATCCCTCCCTGCGGCTGGAACCGTTCGCGCGTTTCATCCCGCGTCTGCTTCAAATGATTCTCGCCAGTCCCCGCGACGCCAGAATCGTTCCGGACAACATGGAAGCGATGAAGCAGGAAGCGTTTTCCAAGGGCACGCCCGCCATCCGCGTTCTGTTCGGTTTTTCCGACGGGCTTTACATCGCCTACCCGGCAGCGGGGGCATTCCCGGAACGTTACGATCCCCGTACCCGCGCATGGTACAAAGCGGCGCTCAATGCCAAAGGTCCCGGTCCGGTCTGGACGCATCCTTATATGGACAGCATTCCGGAAATCGGACTCGTCATCTCCTGCTGCGCTCCGCTTTTTCTGCAAAACGGAACGGACGGTGTGTGCGCAATCGACATTTCCATTTCAAAAATGATCGAAGAACTCCACTCTTCCGGAAACAGCTCCCGTTTCGTGGAGGAAAAAGCAATTGTCGATGCGGAGGGAAGAATCATCGTCTCCTCGCCGCAGAAAAGCGGACACAACCGGTCCGCAGACGGAGAACCGGTTTTCGCCGACCTCAACAATCCCGCTCTGCTCGATTATATCAAAAAGCGGAATTTCGGAATCCGTATCTGGCAGAACGACCGGGGCGAAGAGGTTGTCTATTCGTTCTGTCACATCCGCTCCGTCAACTGGTTTTACATTGAACGGATAAACCTCCGCAAACTCCTGGAGTCCCTGTAAAAAAATTATAAAAACGACTTGCCTTAGAGCTGCTCTAAAGTGTATAGTACTCTACTTTTTGAAAATCCGGAATAACTGAAAGGCACGGAATGAACAGAAATCTATCGGAACCGGCATGGGAAAAACGGGGGTTCACCCTTGTGGAACTCCTCGTGGTAATTGCCGTGATCGCCCTCCTTGCGGGGATGCTTCTGCCTGCTCTGAACGCGGCAAGAGAGAAAGGACGCGGTACCTCCTGCCTCGGAAACCTGAAACAGATCGCGACCGCGAATCTCATGTATGCGGGCGACAACGAGGAGTATTCGGTTCCGTACAGCGTGACGGATTCCCCGGATCCGAATCAACCGGGCTATTACTGGTTCGGCATTCAGAAAACGGACAAAATGTATGATATTACGGACAGTCCGCTTCTCGGCAGTTACTACGGCTATGCCGCCAATGTCATGGTTTGTCCCGTGACCCGCGCGGAACATGTCCCGGACCTGACTGCGGCGGAATTCGGCGGCGGATACGGTTACAACAACTGGTGGTTCGGCCACTACTCCTCCTCGCGCGGAAACAGCAAAACCGGCCCGTTCCCGTTCCGCATGTCCAGCTTCCGGAAAGTCTCCTCCACCATCATTTTCGGCGATTGCGCACGCACGGACCGGACTTCCGGCGAATACCAGTACTCCACTCCGATGATGTACTGCAAAAAACAGCCAGGCGGAAGCACTTACGGCAATTCGCAGGGAACCAACCATTTCCGCCACTCCTCCCGCTCCGGAACCGCCTGGGCGGATGGTCACGTTACCATGGAACCCGTCGGAACCTTGAACGGAGACGCCGTGGCGAACTCCCGGAAAATCGGATTCATCGGAGCGGCGGACGAGGATTTCTATAATCCGATGCGCACCTCGGACAAACTGGAATAACAGGAAATGTATGCCGGAACTTTCTCCTGAAACAATCGGTCTTCTGATCGGCCTGGGCTTTTCCGTGGCGGTTTTCGCCTTTAAAACGGCGGTCGGGGAGTTCTACGCTCTTTCCGGAGCCAACGGCAGGAAAAAGCTGTGGCTTCTGACAGGCTCGACCGCCGTCTACATTCTGCTTTTCGCCGCGGCATTTCTTTTTGATTCATTCGTTCAGCCATTTGCGTTTCTGCAGAACGGAACATTTCTTCAGGCGGGGATCGGTATCCATCTGCTGATTGCCGCCGGATTCTTTCTATGGGGCGTACTTCTGCTGACTTCGGGAAACGGACACCGCCCTGCCCGCGGCTGGTGGCTGCTGATCATTCCGTGCCCCGTCTGCGCCTCCGTGATTATCTTCGCGACGTCGTTCGCCGGACTTCTGCTGCCGGATGCTGTCCGGACCGTGCGTCTGTTTGTTCCCGGCCTCTTCTTTGCTGTGAATTTTTCCGTACTCGGACTTCTGGAACTTTCCATCCGCAAAGGCGGCATGGATCCGCGCAACCTGACCGGCAGGCTGATGCTGTTCGTGGGGATCTATTTTGCCGGACTCCTGTTCCTGGTCCCGAATTTCGACCGGATCGAACAAATGTACCGGATCGTCGCTGGAAAAAACGGAGAAACGGGTGTAAATTGGCAGCTTCCCGTTCTTGCAGGGGGAATCCTGACAGCCGGCTGGCTGTTCCAGATATACAACAACAAACGGCGGAGCCGCGGCTCCGTCCGGGAGGGAGTGAAATAATGGTCTTTTTCGATTTGCTGAAAACGTTTATTTTTCTGGTGTCCGGCATTCTGCTGTACCCGGTTCTGATCCTGTTGAGCGCGTCCGCCGTCTACATTGTCTGGGCGGCGGGACGTTTCCTCGGCGAATGGATGGAACGCGCCCGCTGCGGACGCTTCGAACCGCAAACGGATCAGGCGGAGAGTTTTCCGTTCCCCGCCGCCGTCCGCCGCTATCGCGACTCTTTGCGGAACGTGAATTTACAGGATGAAGCCGCTGTTGCTTATCTGATGCGCCGGGCGATTGCCGAACGGCAGAACTCTCTGGAAAAATACCGGATGCTGGTCCGTCTGACGCCCGCACTCGGACTTCTCGGAACACTGATCCCGATGGGGACCGCTCTGGCGGGAGTCGGAAACGGAGAATTCAATCTGGTCAGTTCCGAACTGGTTGTGGCATTCACAACCACCGTCATCGGACTCGCGGTCGGAAGCGCCGCTTTCCTGATCCATTCGGTGAAACGCCGCTGGATCACCTCGGACATCCGGCAGATCGAATACATCACGGAGGTCATGACCCGATGAAATACATGCGGTCCGCAGAACACCGGAGCGAACCGTTCGACGACGATCCCATGTCATCCGTCGGCAATCTGTTCGACATCGCCCTCGTCTTCATCGTGGCTCTTCTGTTCGCACTGATGGCAACGTTCGGCAAAGAGTTTCTTGAGGGAAAAACCGAGGCCAGAGTAGATTCCTCCGGAAAAATCGAGCTCATCACCCGGAAAGGGAAACAGATAAAATCACTCAAACAGTCGGATGAAAAAGCCGAAGGCCGCGGCGTGCGTCTCGGCACGGCTTACCGCATGGAGGACGGCACAACGATCTACGTCCCGGAGGCGGAATGAGAGCGCTCCCGCTGTTTCTGCTTCTATTGTCCGCCTTTCTTCTCTCCGCCGCGGAACGGCACGTTCTGTATCTGCCGGGAGAATCCAATGCGGCAACGGCAAAACGGGCATTCCGGAAACTGGCGCTTCCGCCGGACATCCGGTTTCATCTGATTCCCGACGCCTCGGACCGGAAACGTCTGCAAACGGAAATCGCCCGCGCGGACCTCATCGTCGCCAACGGCCTGATCGCGGAATTCCGGGAAGCCCTGCTCGCCCACGCACGGCTTGGAAAGACAAAGATCTATCTGCTGGGAACGGAACACCTCCGCTCCCGGATCCCGCCTGAACTGTTGAGGCACAGTCATTTCCCCATGGAGAAACGGGTTGCAGAGTACCGGAACACGCTGTCCGCCCACAATCAGCGGAATCTGATCCGTTATCTTGTCCAAAAAGAACTGGATCCCTCCGTCACCTGCGAGCCGCCGCAAACCCGTCCGGCGCTCGGATTCGTCGATCCGGCATCCGGAAAAACGTTCCCCGACTGGCGGGCATTCCGCAGGGAACATCCGGAAAAACCGGGACTCGGCCGGGCGGTCATCCTGTTCTATGCCGCCAACAACACGCCGGAGGAACTCGCCCTGATGCGCCCGCTGGCCGACGCTCTGGAACGCCGCGGACTCGAAGCCGTCTGTGCGTTCGGCGATGAAATCCGGCTGATCCGGGAACAACTGCTTGATGAACACGGCAAATCCCGCTTTGATATTGCAATCGCGTTTTCCTTTAAATTCAAAGCGGGACTCGGCGATGCGATGAAAGACGCGCTTGCGGCACTCGACATTCCCGTCATCAACGCGCTGAAACTGTACCGCCAGACCTCCCCCGAATGGGAAAATTCCGCGCAGGGCATGAACAACTTTTCCGTTGCGTTCGCCATGATCGCCCCGGAGGTCTCCGGACTGATCGAACCGTCGCTCCTGATCGGACGCCGCCGGGAAGAAAGCGGAATCCGGGAACATCCCATGACCGCCAACATGGAACATCTGGCGAACCGCGCTGCCAAATGGGTCACGCTGCGGAAAAAAGCAAATCCGGAAAAACGCGTGGCACTGTTCTTCTACCATCCCGAAGGCGGAAAGCAGTCGATCGGAGCAAGCTACCTGAACGTCCCCCGTTCAATCGTCACCATCATCCGGGAACTCCGGCGGAACGGCTATGATTCCGGCGGACTCGAAACGCTGGATGAAAAAGCGCTTGCCGGACGGTTGACCGCCGGAGTCCGCAACGTCGGCAGCTGGGCTCCCGGTGAACTGGATGAACTTCTCCGGGCTGGAGACTTTGTCCGTCTTCCATTCCCGCAGTACAGACAGTGGTTCGCGGAGCTCCCGCAGGCATTTCAGCAATCCGTAATCCGGGAATGGGGAGAACCGGAGCAGTCAACAGTCATGACAAAAGACGGCGCATTCATCATTCCCGTTCTGCAGCGCGGCAACCTCGCGGTGCTGCCGGAACCGATGCGCGGCTATCTCGGCGACATCGGCAAGCTCTATCATTCCAAAACACTTGCGCCGCCTCATCAGTATGTGGCGGTATATCTCTATCTGCGCCGCATATTCCGTGCGGATGCGGTGATCCACCTCGGCCGTCACGGTTCGCAGGAGTGGCTTCCCGGCAAACAGCTGGGGCTCTCCGAATCCTGCGCCCCCGCCGTTCTCGGCGGAGATATGCCAAGCCTGTACCCGTACATTTCCGACGGCATCGGCGAAGGCATTCTGGTCAAGCGGCGCGGCGCAGGCGTCATCCTCAGCCATCTGACGCCCGTCCTCGGCAAACCGGGAACCCAACCGGCTCAACGCCGGATCTCCTCGCTGATCCGGGAATACCAAAGTGCCGACCCGAACCGGAAAAACGCGGTTTTCGCAAACCTGAAAAATGCCGTCTCCGCCGGAATTCTCCGAGATGCGGACATCGGGGAGCTGAATGCGGAAACGCTCCATCAGCTCCAGCACTATCTGGAAGACCTCGCCCAAAACGCCCTGCCGTTCGGTTTGCATTCCTACGGGCTCTCCCCCGGAAAAGCGGAGATCGAACGCTTTCTGGAACTCTCCGGCAAAACGGGAAAAGAACGGGAAACGCTTCGGGCCGGACTTGCGGAATCCGGCAAAGACGAACGGGATGCTCTTCTTGCCGGGCTTTCCGGACGTTTCATCCGCCCCGGACTCTCCGGCGATCCGGTGCGCGCTCCGGATTCCCTCCCAGTCGGACGCAACTTCCACGGCTTTGATCCCGACCGTTTTCCAACCCGCGACGCTTTTGAACGCGCACGGAAAGCGGCAGATCAGCTGATCGCATCCCACCGTGCCTCGCACAACGGAGCTTATCCGGGCAATACGGCGATTATCCTGTGGGCTGGCGAAAGCGTACGGACCGGCGGACTCAACGAAAGCATTCTGCTTCATCTGATCGGCATGGAACCGGAATGGGATCAAAACGGCAGAGTCCGCACATTCCGTCCGGTCCCCGCCAGCCGTCTGAACCGTCCGCGTCTGGACGTGACCGTCACGACGTCGGGAGCGTACCGGGACCAGTTTGCCGGACTGATGGCAAAACTCGATGCGGCACAGCGGGCCGCCTCCAAACTGACCGATACCGAAAATTTCATTGCCGCCAACACCCGCAAAACCGCCGGAGAACTGATCCGGCAGGGCATTCCCGGAGCCGAAGCGGAACGTCTTGCCTCGCGCCGTCTCTATTCCCCCGCTCCGGGTTCCTACGGCGTGGGTGTCAGCCGCGTGGCGGGAGCCTCCGGCGTCTGGGAGTCCGGCAGGGAGATCGCGCAGGTCTACCTGGACCGGATGAGCCATGGGATGAATGCGGACGGCTCGTTCGGAGAAGCCCGTTCCGCATTCGGCGTTCAGCTGGAAACCGTCACCTCCGTTCTCCATTCCCGCAGTTCCACGCTTTACGGCGTCACAGACATCGACGACATGTATCAGTATCTGGGCGGTCTTTCTCTGGCGGTCCGCACTCGGAGCGGCGCGAACCCGGATCAGCTGATTCTTGACAACCGGAATGCGGGAACGGTCCGGATCACGCCGCTGAAACGGTTTCTGTCCGCCGAACTGCGTACCCGGACCCTGAATCCGGAATGGATCGCCGCACAGCAGAAAGAGAACTATGCGGGCGCACGGATGATCGCACGGTCGGTGGACAATATCTGGGGATGGCAGGCTGTCACGCCGGAGAATATCTCTCCGGCACAGTGGAATGAACTGTATGACGTCTATCTGAAAGACCGTCACAACCTCGGACTCCGTGAATTCTTCCGGCGGGAAAACGCATGGGCGGAGCAGTCCATCTCAGCCCGGATGCTCGAAGCGGTCCGCAAAGAGTTCTGGAATGCGCCGCGGCAAATCCGCACGGAACTTGCCCGGAACTACGCTCAAAGCGTCATTGACAACGGAGTTGCCTGTTGCGATCACACCTGCAACAATCCGTTTCTGCATCAAATGGTAATCAGCCTGATCTCCGTTCCGGGAGTGATGACGCCGGAAAACGTCGCGAAATTCCGGCTGGCGGCGGAACGCGCCGCGGCGAAGGAGCTTTCCGAACAGATCCGTGAACGCCGCGCTCAACAGGCCGGACTGAAACAGACGCCGCAGCGGGAAAGCGCCCCGGAACGGAACCGGGAACTGCGTCCGGTCAAAGGCTACCGCATGAAGCAGGTGCGCGATGAAAAAACACAGTTGAGTTCCTCCGGCATACGCTGGCTTTCAATCCTCGCTTTGCTGCTTCTTGCAGGACTCTTTCTGGCGGGAACCATCCGGCGGGAACGGTGATCCGGTCATATCTTCTTTTCCGCCGGGAAGCGCGTTGGCAAACGTAATGACCCGCTGCGGAAACGGAATGCTCAGACCTTTCGATTCCAGCGCCTCTTTCAGCTGATACTTCAACCGCCAGTAAACTTCCCAGTAATGCTCGACCGACGCCCAGACCCGGACCTGCAGAACCACCGAATTATCCGCCAGATCCTGCACCATGACTTCCGGTACCGGAGTCTTCAGCACCATTTCATCATTCATCACCAGTTCTTTCAGGATCGCGATCCCCCGGTCCAGCGGGTCCGAATAGGAAATACCGACCGTGATGTCCATGCGGCGCGTGCCGTTCCGGGTATAATTCCTGATCGGCTGTCCCAAGATCGCTCCGTTCGGAACGGAAACATACAATCCGTTCGCGGTACACAGAGTCGTGGTGAACAGTCCGATTTCCCGGACCGTTCCGCTGACCGAACTGCAATCGACGTAATCCCCGATTGAGAACGGCCTCATGAACAGCAGGATGATACCGGCGGCAATATTGCCGAGCGTCTCTTTCAATGCAAGCCCGATCGCCAGTCCCGCCGCGCCAAGCACGGTAATCAAACTCGCCGTATTGACACCGAACAGATCCAGAACGATCAGAAAAGCCAGAAACGCGATCACATAACTGGCGATTTTGTCCAGAACTTTCCGTCCGGCTTCATCCAGAACATGGATTTTCTGAGCCGACCGGGCGAACAGGGCGTGAGTCATACGGATACAGATCTTCGCAACCAGAATCACCGCCAGAGAAAGCACCAGTATCTTGCCGAAACGGATCAGATCATTCTGATAATTGTCCCAGACATATTGAAAGAATTCCCGGAACCGTCCCTGTTTGATCGTTTCGACCGCTTTTTGCGCCGTCTCCTCCAGAATCGGAGTCTGTTCAGTCTGCATGGCTCTGCCCTTTCCGTATTGGTGACATATCCGGATAATATACAATTATTGTGCGTTTTTTCAACAAGAGGAACTTGACATTTCACATTTGGCGGGATAAATTACATTCTCTATATGTATTTGCGCAATCGGCGTAAAGGCATCGAATGGTAAAATTCGTAAACAAACCAAAAGAAAAACAAGAAAAAATGAGCACAACAGCAGCAACTGCACCGAAAGAGATCAAGAGCTACGTCGATCTCAGCACAGACAACATCTCCATGGACGCTCTGCTCGCCAATGAGCAGAAGAGCGAATTCGTCGAGAATTCCATCGTCTCCGGAAAAATCGTCGAAAAGAGAAACGACGGCGCACTCGTAGACATCGGTTACAAAGCGGAAGGGTTCATCCCCGCGATCGAATTCCGCAACTGGGCGGATGTCAAGGTCGGTGACGAAGTGGATGTTTATCTCGAAGAGATCGAAAACGAGAACAGCATGCCCGGCATCAGCCTCCAGAAGGCAAACTTCATCAAGTCCTGGAACAAGATCACCAGCGAATACGGTGAAGGCAGTGTGATCACCGGTCTGATGAAACACCGCGTCAAAGGCGGTATCATCATCGACCTCAACGGTGTTGAAGCGTTCCTTCCCGGCTCCCAGATCGACATCGGTCCTGTCAAGAACATGGACGATTTCATCGGCAAGGAATACGAGTTCAAGATTCTCAAGATCAATCAGGATCGCAGAAACATCGTCGTTTCCCGCCGCGAGCTTCTCGAAGCATCCCGCAAGGATCGCCGCTCTCAGCTGCTGAAAGATATGGAAGTCAACCAGATCCGCAAGGGTGTCGTAAAGAACATCACCGACTTCGGTGCCTTCATAGACCTCGGCGGTATCGACGGCCTCCTCCACATCACCGACATGTCCTGGGGACGGATCTCCCACCCGAACGAAATGCTCGAACTCGGACAGGAAATCGAAGTGATGATCCTCGACATCGACTACGACAAGGAGCGCGTCTCCCTCGGTCTCAAGCAGAAGACCAAGAACCCGTGGGACGAAGTCGAAGCCAAGTACCCGATCGGTTCCACCGTCAAAGGCAGAATCGTCAACATCATGCCGTACGGCGCGTTCGTCGAAATCGAACAGGGCGTCGAAGGCCTCATCCACGTCTCCGAAATGTCCTGGACCAAACGCGTCACCAAGGCCGGCGATATCGTCAGCGTCGGTGAGGAAGTCGAAGCCGTCGTTCTCGACATCGACAAGGAAGGCAAGAAGATCTCCCTCGGTCTCCGTCAGAAGACCCGCAATCCGTGGGAAGTTCTGGCTGAGAAGTACCCGGCGGGAAGCCGCATCAAAGGCAAAGTCCGCAACATGACCAGCTATGGCGCATTCGTCGAAATCGAAAACGACATCGACGGCATGATCCACGTCTCCGACATGTCCTGGACCCGCAAGATCAACAACCCGAACGAAATGCTCAAAGTCGGCGACGAAGTCGAAGCCGTCATCCTTGACATTGATCCGCAGCAGCAGAGAATTTCTCTCGGCCTCAAGCAGATCGAAGAGGATCCCTGGGCGAACATCAACGAACTCTACAAGATCGGCGATGTCGTTTCCGGCAAAGTCACCAAGATCACCGCGTTCGGCGCGTTCATTGAACTGACCCACAAGATTGACGGTCTCGTTCACATTTCCCAGATCAGCAAAGATCGCGTGGAAAAGGTCAAGGACAAGCTCGCTCTCGGTCAGGAAATTGAAGCCCGCGTCATCAAGATCGACCGCGATGAACGCCGTATCGGTCTCTCCATCAAGGCTCTTGACGAAGGATTCTCCGAAGAGGACCTCAAGGCGGCAAGCGAAGAAGTCTCCGCAGCTCTCAAGCCGGGTGAAGCTCTCGGCGATATGGGTCAGCTCATCGGCGACAGCCTCGACAGCCTTGACATCATGCAGAAAAACAAATAACGTCGGTGAATTCGCGAAGCAACAGGGAATTTGGTTGTAATGTCTGAAGAATTTACAGAATTGCAGTTGAATTTCGATTTCGCGGAAACCGATGATTCTCAAGTCCACGGCGGGCAGCAGATCGCTGCCCCCGTGGACAATTCTTTGATTGAGGACGAGGAAGACGAACAGGATCCGCCTTTTGATCCCGACGAAGAAACCGGGACGGTCGCTATGGACGGGACGGAAGAAGAGCCGTCCGCTGAAGAACCGGATCCCGAACCCGTTTCCATTCCGGAAACGAATCCTGCCGACGCCCCGCGCGTCGCTTATTCCGAATTTGCACGGCATGTTGTTGCACAGCCGCCTGTACCGGAATCCATTCCTGCCCCGGTTCCGGAACAGCCGCCTGCCGCAGCACCGTCTTCCGCTCCGCTCAGGCCCCGGACCACAACCGGACTTCTGCAGAAAGATCTTCAATGCGCCGCACTCGGCTGGCTTGCGACATTCCGTCCGACAGCCGCCGCAATCCGGGTTCCGACCCGTCTTGCGAAATTCCGCGCAGATGCCGCCGCATTCTGGTCCACGCCGAAGAAAAACCGTCTTCTCCAACCGGAAAAGACAGTGCTGATCGAAGCCCGTCTGACCCGTACCTCCTGCTGGCCGGAATGTTCCGGCAGTGAAGAGATCGTTCCGGAACTCCGCCGGGAACAGGAGTACCGTCAGGAACTGGAAGCGGAAATCCGCCGCACGGAACCGCATCTTCTGGATTCCGATGTGCTGTTCCCGGAAATCGAGTACTGGAACTATGAGGGAACCCGGAATCCGGCGTACCGGGAATCGCTCCGCCGCATCCGCTCCTATGAAAAAGCGCTTTACCGCGGCAGCCGGTTTGAACGGATCCGCCGGGCGGATGTCGCCAACGAACTCTATCTGGCAGTCCCGGATGGACTGATCCATCCCGATGAACTGGCGGAAGGCTGGGGGTTGCTTTACATAGCCCGCAACCTTACCGTCAAAGTCGCCAAACCTGCAACATGGATCGACTGTCCGCAGGAGAACATGCTTCATCTTTCGCAGAATATCGCCGCGTCATCGCTGAACGATGTTCTGTTTGCACACGGAATCGGGCTCACATCCGGCGGACGGGTACAGTTTCACTGCCCGCCGCGCAGACGCAGGATACGTCCGCTGATCTGACGGAGAGCCGCATATCCGCGGCGGCAATCAAAAGAGGGTGTCAATGATTCGCAGAATTCTGTATTGTTCCATAAAACTGGCCTGTCTGGCCGCCGGTCTGTTTCTGCTTCTCCCCCTGATCGACGCCGCATCCACCGGACCGGAACAGCCCGATCTGACCGCCCTGCCCGATTATAATTATATGACGGAAGTCTGGAGTATGCTTCGGGAAAGCAGATTTCAGGCGGCGGGAGAACTGTGCGACGACATCATCCGTCACGATCTTCCCGGTGCGGAAGAGGCAAAAGCTGTTCAAAAACTCTGCGATGCGGAAATCTCCGGCGCGAAACAGCGTCTCTGCCGCGCCGCCAACGGTTTTGTAACCGGTTCCGGCAACTCCATAGAAGAAGCGGGCGGCGCCATCGTCTCCGACCTCATCATCTACGGCGACATCCGTGATCTGGCATTGCAGGGATATTACAAAGTGACCGGCAGGGAAACCGATATTGTCATTGTCACCCTCTCGTCAATCGGACTTGCCACCGAACTGACATGCTGGGCGGACTGGATGCCTGCCATCGTAAAAGCCTTCCGCAAAGCCGGTGCGCTGACGGAGCCGTTCACCCGTTCTCTGATGGAGACGATGCGCAGAATCGCCAAAAACGGGAAAACCGACCTTGCCGCACGCACGCTGTTCACGGATTTCTCCACGCTGATCCGCACCAACTCCTTCCCCCGGAGCGCCTATCTTCTGCGCTATGTCGACACCCCGAACGACCTTGCGGTCTATGCCCGTGCGGCGGAAAAGTCACGCTCTCTTCCGTATCTCATTCTCAAAAGCGGCGGAGAAAACGGCGCCGTTCTGCTGCGTCAGTACAGCGCCAGCAAAACCGGACTCCGCATTCTGCGTCTCTGCGCCCGCAAAGGTCCGGCAGGCGTGCACTGGCTCCGCTCTTATGTCCCGTACCGCCCGATGAAATGGGGTGCCCATATTGCAAAAACGGTCTATCTGAATCATGCGTACCAGTTTCTGTTCCATGCGGCAAAAGCGTCCGGCGGAATGATCCGCATTCTGCTTTGGGCGACAGGAATCCTTCTGATCCTGATCGGGCTTTCCACCGGACGGGATCTCTGGAAACTCTTCCGCCGGCGTACTTCACCGGAAACACAGTCATGAGCTCCGGCATCTTCCTGTCCGTTCTTCTTGTTCTTTCGATGGTCTGCGCCGGAGCGGAACGGCTGTCCGTGACCGATGCATTCGGAGTGACCCGGAACGTGACCGTTCATCCCGGACGGACCGTCATCTGTTATCCCTCCCTGCTGGAAATCTGGGTGGATTGCGGCGGGCTTCCGGTCGGCATTCACACACCGCAAAAATCCGAAATACTGCCGCCGCAGACGGAAAAACTTCCGACCGTCGGCAGTTACATGCACCCGAATCCGGAAGCGATCGTCCAGCTGAAACCGGATCTGGTCATCCTCAGCGGCATGACCGGACGGCACCGTCATCTCGGCGATCTGCTGCGGAATGCGGGAATCGAAGTGCTTCATCTGAAATATGACAATTATTCCGATTACCGGAAACTCTCCACCCTGTTCACCCGGCTTCTTGGCAAGCGGCAGGATTCCGGGATCCCGGCGCAGGTCATACGGGAAGTCCGCACGGTCGTCGAACGCTGTCACGCCCGCAAGGGACCGACGTTTCTTGCGCTGTTCTTCAACGGCTCGGAATTCCGGGCGGAAACCGATCAGGCGCACGCGGCATACATCCTCTCGTCACTGGGCGGACGCAACATCGTAAACGGCTCAAACAGCCTGGTCCGGTCCTACCGGACGGCATACAGCCGCGAAGAAATGATGGTGAAGGATCCCGACTGCATTTTTCTGATCCCCGCGGCAAAATCGGACGCGCTGAACCGTGAAGCGATACGGAAATTCCGGAACGATCCGGCTTTGCAGCAGTTGAAAGCCGTGCGGAAGAACCGCCTGCATGTTCTTCCGCCGGAACTGTTTCAGTATAAGCCCAACAAACGCTTTCCCGATGCGTTCCGCCTTGCGGAGCGTCTGCTGTATCCGGAACCGTGATTATTTCTTTTCCGCCCGGTAATAGATCCCCCGCGGTCCCTGCTCGCTGGTGATGAGTTCCGCTTTCTCCATCCGGCGCAGATGCGTTTCCAGATTCGCCTTCCGGAAACCGAGCGAACGGACAAGATCCTCCGCCGTGCACGGACGCGAAGCACAAGTCGCAATGATCCGGTCGTTATACTCTTCCGTGGAAAGCTCTTTTGACTCGCTGCGCTTTGCGGCACGTCCGCCGACACACTCCACCGGAATCCCCGATTCACCGATAATTTCCGCCATCCGCGCCAGTTTTTCCGGAGACGGGATGCCGACATTGTGTTCCGTTCCCGGACGGTCCAGCGTATTCAGCTGCACTTTATCCGGATTGATCCGCCGCACAAGCGCCAGAAAACGCTTTGCGGATTCCTCCGAATCATTAATCCCCTCGGCGATGAAGAGTTCCAGCCACATCCGGGCGCGGGAAAGTTTCCGGAACTCCGCGATTCCGTCCGCAATCTCCCGGATCGAAAGACCTTCCGCGGGACGGTTTACTTTCCGGAACTCCTCCTCATCGGAACCGTCAAGCGACGGCACGATCAAATCGACAGGCGCGCATTCCCGCCGCACCTCCGGATCAGTCAGCGATGACGCATTGGTCAGCAGGCAGACCTTGACTTGCGGATAATTCTTTTTGATATGAGCGATGATGGTTCCGATTCCGGAATGCAGAGTCGGCTCTCCGGTCCCCGAAAACGTAATGTAGTCGATATTCGGATGCCGGTCAAGAGCGGCGTCGATCTGCTCCAGCGCGCGGGCGGTCGGAAAATACTCTTTCCGCACGGTGGTCAGATCCGTCGTTTTTCCACACTCGCAGTAAATGCAGTCCATGGAACAGGTTTTGAACGGAACAAGGTCCATGCCGAGCGAAATGCCGAGCCGCCGTGACGGTATCGGTCCGAAAATGCAGGTCTGTTTGACAGAATTCATAAGAATCTCCCTCCCATACGTTGAAATCTCCGTTTTCCGCTGTATAATATATCATCTATTTTTCAAATATAAAGGAGTATTCCGGTGGATTGGGTTGGAATTTATCTGATTATTTTCGTTACGGCATTTCTTCTGACAGTTTTCAGCACCCCGTTCTGCAAACGGCTGGCGCGGAAGTGGAATATTATGGACATCCCGAAGTGCGAACAGCACAAACTGCATTCCAAAGCCACGCCGCTCCTTGGCGGACTCGCCATGTTCCTCGCGTGGATCGGTACATTCGCTCTGGCGGCGCTCGGCAGACAAGTCGCGTCCGGCTTTCCGGAACTCGCGGAAGGACTCAAAGGAGTCCCGCTTGCCATGCCGCATCTTGTCACTCTGATTCTCTGCGCGACGGCTGCGGTGCTGCTGGGGCTGTACGATGACAGACATTCCATGAAAGCATGGAAAAAACTGATCGGTCAGATCCTTATTGCCGCCGTCACCGCCACCTGGGGCGGCGTCTCGATCACTCTGTTCATCGGCATACCGGCGGTCAGCTGGCTGATCACCGTCTTCTGGATCGTCCTCATCTTCAACGCGACAAACTTTTTCGACAATATGGACGGTCTGGCGGTCGGAACGAGCACGATAGCCTTTGTCTTTTTCGCGTTCGCCGCAGCGGTGAACCAGCAGTTTTTCGTAGCTTCACTGGCGGCACTTTCGGCGGGCACGGGTGCGGGATTCTGGCTTTTCAACCGCGCTCCGGCAACGATCTTCATGGGCGATTCCGGAAGCCATCTGCTCGGCTACCTGCTGGCGGTGATCAGCGCCAAAGTCACTTATTACACCCCCGGAGTCTCCACGACGAAATTCACTCTGCTGATCCCGCTGTTCATCCTTGCGATCCCGCTTCTTGATGCGCTCACGGTTGTGCTGATCCGTCTTCACAACCGCCAGCCGATCTACGTCGGCGATCACAATCATATTTCCCACAGGTTCATGCACATGGGCCTGACCCGTCCGCAGGCGGTGACAATGGTTCATCTGCTCGCCCTGATCTCCGGACTCGGAGCTCTTCCGCTCCTGTGGGGCGAGATCCGGACCTGCTTTCTGCTGATTATTCAAGGTCTTTTGCTCTTCACTCTAATTACTTACCTGCAATGCGCATTGCATAAAAAGGACAACGCATGAAAAACACAATGCAATTCCGGAAAATCGGCGGAAGCTGCCAGCTGGTTCTCGCAAAAGCGGAAAATCTTGAACAGATTCTTCAACTCGATGAAGCATACTGGGCGGTGACTGCCATGCCCGTGGAAGCTGCCATTACCGACCCTGAATTTCTGGCGTTTCTGGATTCGGACGGCAACAAACGGATTCGCCCGGCAGAACTCAAAAGCGCGATCACCTGGCTGATCTCCCTCCTCCGGGATTACAGCGGAATCGACAACGGAAGCGATGTTCTGTCTCTTGACGCACTGAATCCGGAACACGCGGAAGGACCCGTTCTGCTCTCCGCCGCAAAACTCGTTCTGGAAAATCTCGGAGCGGAAGACAAGACGCACCTTTCCCTTGCCCAGATCCGCGACAAAAAAAGCATCATTGCCGCAGGAAACAGCAACGGCGATGGTATCATCACTCCGTGCAACACTCAGGACCCGATGCTTTCCGCCTGCATCAACGACATCATTACCTGCTGCGGCTCCAAACAGGACCTCAGCGGACAGCCCGGTATTGACGCGGAAATTCTCGACGCCTTTATCAAGAACGGAAGCGAACATCTGAAATGGCTGAAAACCGGACGCGATGAAGCCGCCGCTTCGCCTTACGGGGACCGTGCGGTCGATTTCTATTCCCTTTACGCGGTTCTGCGCGAAAAAATCAATGAATTTTTCTTCTTCTGCGGCGGAATGATGGACGATGATTCCCGGTTCGGCGCAACGACACAGACCGACCCGCTGAATACCGACGCCATGCAGACGTTCATCAACAAGGCTCCGGTCGCGATTCCCGTTCAATCAGCTCTCCTTTCGCTGAACCGCTGGATCAACCCGAACTGGAAAGACCGTCTTTCCGATTTCTTCGCACTAGCCAGAGAACTGAACATGATCGCCGATCCCGCCGTCCTTACCGAACCGGAATGGCGCGCCATCGAAAAGAGCTTTGCCGTCCGGAGTTCCTGGTACGCGCAGAAAACCGATGACAATTTCGATTCTCTCACGCTTGAACAGCTGGAACAGTATCTTGCGGAGGAAACGGTATCCCGTCTGCGCGGTATGCTGACGGACGACCTCTCGGTCGCCGGTGAGATCGCTGCCTGCGAACAGCTCAGAAAACTGATCCTGTTTCAGCAGCACATGCTGGAATTCGTCAACAATTTCGTCACTCTGGACCGTCTGTTCGACCCGAACCGGCTTTCCATGATCCAGCCCGGCGTGCTGACGATGGACGGACGCCACTTCACGCTCGCTTCCAGTGTCACCAATCTTGCGGAACACAAAAAGATCGTTCAACGGAGCGACATCTGCGTCATGTATCTTGAGCTCTCCACCGGAACCGCCGACAAGCTCCGCAAAATGACGCTTGCAGTCGCGATCACTTCCGGTACAATGCGGAACATCTTCGTCGGAAAACATGGAGTCTATCTCACCGCAGACAATACCGAATGGGACGCCAAAATCATCGACCTCGTCCAGCAGCCGGTCTCCTTTACGGAAGCGCTCCAGACACCGTTCTACCGGTTCGGGGAATTCGTGGGCAAACAGGCGGACCGCTTTTTCTCCGCCAAAGTCCAGAATATGGAAAGCGACGTGACAAAAACCGTTACGCAGGCGGCAAACGCCAAACCGCCCGCCGATCCGGCAAAACAGCAGACGCCCGCGGTCAGCGGTTCCATGATGCTGATGGGCGGAGGCGTCGGACTCGCCGCCCTCGGTTCATCAGTCGCATTCATCGCCAATTCACTGAAGAACGTCTCGCTGTGGAATGTGGTTGCGGTGTTCGCCGGAATCATTCTGATCATCAGCGGCCCGATCATGCTGGTATCGGTCATCAAACTGCTGAACCGCTGTGTTTCGGACTTCTTTGCAGCAAGCGGCTGGGCGATCAATCCGAAAATGCGTCTCTCGCGGAAAATGGGACGCTTGTTCACCTACCGTCCGAAATTCCCGCAGAGCATTTTTCTGAAAGGCGACATCGTGGAACTCTTCTCCCGCGACTTCAACCGCCGTCCGCGGACCCGTTTCCTCGTTGTTCTGTTTCTGTTCCTTCTGCTCTGCGGAATTGCCGCCGGCTGCTGGCTGTTCTTTCACTTTTCCTGTTGGTTCACGCCCTGAGGATTCACCAGTTCATAAGCCACCACTCCCCGCCCGTTCCAGTCGGAGCGGAGAGTGAAACGGCTTTTCCCTGATTCATGCCTCATCGGAATCGTCCCCAGCCGGCTCCCGTCCCCGTCAACGGCGTAAAGACGGAATGCGGAAAGATCGCGGTTGAGCGTCACCTCCGCCTCCCCTTTCGCCAACAGCAGCGGCGACGTTCCCCAGTCTTCCAGAAAACTCAGCTCCGCATCGCGAAAGCGCATGCCTTCCGCTTTATGATCGGGAAGATGCAGAAGCAGAATGCGGCGGCTGTTCATCAGCGGTTCGCAATCGACGGAGGCAATCAGAAACCCGGCATAGGCTTTCCGGTTGCGGATCACGGCGAACTCCCCTTCTCCGCAGTCGCCGTGTTTCAGCAGAAAACCTTCACTGCGCGGAGTAACAACCGAAAAACGGTTTCTGCGGCATTCCAGCAGAATCTCCCCCGTATCGGACCGGAACGATTCCGGATCGGCCTGGTACGCGTTCTCCGGCAGCGCCCCCTGCGCCTGCATTGCCGGAAGCAAACCGTCTTTCCTTGCCGGAAAAACAGGACATCCCCGAAACGTTGTCAAATCCCGGCTCAATCCGAGAAAACCCCGAATGCCGGACGGAAAGAATGCGTTTTGCTTCTTATTGATCACGATGGACCCGGTCCCGCCGACAAGCCCGATCCGTTCCGCTCCAAGCGGATAATCCTGCGGACCGTTTTTCAGAGGATCCGCATTGACCAGCACAGGATACTGGATTTCCGCCGGACGGACATCCCCGCGCAGGAAGAAGCAAATCCCCACACGGTCGGAAAGCATGGAAACGGGATCGCCCGCCAGATCAAACGGTTTCCGCATCGGACGGTTCCGGCGGATATTCCCTGCATAGTGGGAATAGGCAAACCGGCAAAGCGAATCCCAGTTCTGATACCCGCCATACGCTCCAATCAGGAACACTCCCTGCATATTGAACGCACTCGGCACACAATGGTTCCACTCGCTCATGGAAAACGGTTTTCCGTAAATCTTCGTCGGGAAGCGGCGCGGCAACGTACCTCCGGCAAACCGGACCGCATTCGTATTCTCCACAATAAACGGTGGGGAATAACGCTGTTTCGGATTCCGGTACGATGGATGACTCCAGTACAGATGATTATCCACATAATCATACCGATCCCGCATAATGCTCTGCGGAACTTTCATCCAGAAATTCTGATCGCTGACAGGAACACGGATCCCGATACGGTGAACCATCCGCTTCATCTCTTCATACGCGTTTCCATATACTTCCAGCAGAAATGCATCGTAAAGTCCGCGTTCATCCGTCTGTCCGGAAATCCGTTTTTCTTTCAGCCAGATACGGAACCGTTTCCGGTATTCCTCTTTCATCACGGATTCAACCGAGTAAATCGTATTTTCGTTGATCAGGCTGATCAATGCAATCGCGGGTTCCCTGTTCCAGGCAACTCCGGTATACGGATTGACATGCCGCATCAGATTTGCGGAAAACTCCTCCAGATTCCGCCGGATATCCGCATTGACCGGATACAGCGCCTTGTATTCTTTCGCAGTCAGTTTTGAAAAACCGGGAATCTCATCTTTCACTGGACGGCGGATGGTGAAAAGATCCAGAGAAACATAGAGTCCGCGGCGTTTCAATGCAGCAATCCAGTAATCCAGACGCTCCCGGCGCTTTTCATTGATCACCGTCGACGGTTTTCCTTTT
The DNA here is from genome assembly GCA_900548385.1 of uncultured bacterium. GTDB lineage: Bacteria > Verrucomicrobiota > Lentisphaeria > Victivallales > UBA1829 > UBA1829. The sequence continues at coordinate 20,556 of URKJ01000046.1, forward strand.
ACTTTCATCCTGTTGTCAAAATGATGAAACCGGACCAGATTGTAGCCGCTTGCCGCCAATTCGTCCGCAATCCGGTCGATTTCTTCATCGTTCATGAAATGGACATCGCCCACAAGATTGACACCGTAGAACCGTACCGTTTTCCCCGGGCGGTTTTCAAACTCGAAATGACCGTTTCTTACGCAGACGAATCCGTATTTTCCAGCAGGAGCATCCTGCATACCGGAAAAATCCAGCACACTCCCCGGCTGAATCCCGAAACTGGACGGTATCGGAACCCACTTCTCCCCGGCCCGGACGACATGCTCCGTTTCCTGTATCTTCTGCGGAGGACGTCCGGAAAACGTCGCCCCAACGATCATCCAGACCATGTTTCCGGCACTGCGGAACGTAATCCTGCGGACCGGACGCTCCGCAAGTTCAAAACAGCTCAGGTAAAGCCCGACGGCAGAAGAGCGGTTGCGCCCTTTCCAGCCGACCGGTGCATTCGGAACAGGTTTCGCCCCCCAAAAATTTCCCGTTTCACGCTCTCCGTAAACCGCAAACGTATTCGTCTCATTTGCCACAAGCTCCGCCTGCGCATACTCCACCACCACTTCTCCGGTCTTTTTCCCGGAACTCCACGCGGTGGCATTCAGCACATACAGGTATTTTCCGGTCAGAGGTTCGGAAAGTTCAACCGTAATCTCTTCCGGAAATTCCGGACGGGCGGCTCCGCGCAAAACGATACAGCCGCGTCCGCCATTCTTCTCCGGATCAGCGATCCGGAACGGGATGCCGCCGAACACCTGATTCCCTGTCGGGAACATGCTCAAATCATTTTCCGACCCCTGATCGGTCCATCCCCCCTTTCCGTCTCCGGCGGCAGCGTCCGCAAATCCCATATTCGCCACAGAGGAAAAGTCGACCGGAAACGACTCCGCAACAGCTGTCAGCATACAGAAAGCCTGAATCAGCAAGCCTGTCATCCATGTTTTCATTGTTTTCCTCACTTTGCCGTCATGTTCATCGCGTTCAGATAATTGACAAAACCGATCCGGGATGTCAGAATGGCTCCGCCGGACATACTCTCCGCGTGGCCGTCCGCAAACGCCACGTTACAGCGGTTTTCATGCGAAGTCTTCAGATAATTGCCGGATGCCGGTGTATAATAGATGTGGAAAAAAATCCTTGAAGCAGTATCGGAATTTTTAAATCCGGTATCCGCGAGCAGAGGCATGAAAGAAGCATTTTTCAATTTGGAAAAATAATAGTATGCGGAAGTCGAATGTGTTTTCTTTCCGCTTTTCAGCCAGTGCGGGTTCGTGGAATCTCCGGTGGAATTCGGACTGTAGATAAAACCGTCGCAAAGCCCGTAACGCGGCAGTGAGTAAGGTACGCCGTAGGTGAATTGCGCTCCGGTCTTCGCCGCGCCCGTTCCGGGAAGCGGAGTCTTCACGGTCTGCCGGCTTTCCGGACAGTTGAATACAGACCAGTCGGAAACATAATGCGGCGCATTTCGCTGTCCGATTACAGCCTCGTCATCCGGCTCCCCGCGATCCCAGGTACGGTCACGGGTGAGTACTGTCGCCCATGAATTCGCCCCTCCTGCCGGCATCGAATTTCCGCCCGTCACGACACCGACCATCCACTGTTCATTGTCGTTGACATAGGTAAACGACGCCGTCGTACTCTGTTTCAGATTGCTCAGGCATTGAATGGAGCGGGCTTTGGTGCGCGCTTTGTTCAAAGCAGGAAGCAGAAGCCCTGCCAGGATGGCGATCACGGCAATTACCACAAGGAGCTCCACAAGGGTAAACGGACGGATAAATCCGTATTTCCACTCTCCGCTTCTGAAGTTCAGTCTTTTCATTTTCTCTCCCTTTTTGTTTGGCCCGGGTCTGAAAATACCGGTCCTGTTTTTGTTTTGTCGGCGACGACATTTTGTATACTTGTGTTGTCTGCATTTAAATTATAGCATAAAAAGAAGTGTTTGTAAATAGAACAATCATGCTTTCAACAGTCTGTTTGTGCTTTTCTTCTTAACCGAACCCTCTTGCAATTTTAACAAAAGAACAGTATAGTACGGAAAACGAGGAAAAAACCATGAACATCTGCACAGGAAACGAACGTTATCATCCATTTTTTCCGAAACACAGCTGGAATCTTCCGGCCATGCTGTTTAATGCAGGCTGCGAAGAGCGACGCCATGACCGGCCGTATGAATTCAACGGGCTCCAGCGCGGAAACCGGGATCTGGCGATCTTTCAATATACACTGGATGGCGAAGGCGAATTGGAATTCGAGGGAACCCGTTATCGCGTGCTCCCCGGAACGGCAATGCTTCTGACCATCCCCGAAAATCACTGTTACCGCCTGCCGGACCATTCGGAATATTGGAAATATTATTACATCAGCGTGGAGGGGCGGGAAGCGATGCATCTGTTCCGGGAATTTCGTCGGCGGCACCACTTTCTGATGGATTTTCCGATGGATTCCCCCGTCATACGCCGGATTGAAACGCTCCTCGCCGCTCTTCGCAACCATGAGATCGCCGATCGTCCGACGGCAAGCCGGTTCGCGTATGATTTCATCATGACACTGCTCTCCTCCGGACTGGATAGCGCCGGAGTCCGGAGCAACGGACTTCTTCCGCTGGTCGATCAGTTCTGTCTGGACCACATGGCACAGCCCGTAACCGTAGCCGACCTCGCCCGGAAAGCCGGTCTGAGCTTCTGGCATTTTTCCCGGAAATTCAAAAAGGAAACCGGAGAATCACCGCATGACTATATCATGAAGCTGAAACTGGAATACGCTCTCCGCCTGCTCCAGAACACTGGCGAACCAATCAAAGCCATTTCCTACGAATGCGGATTTCTGGATCAAAGCCATTTCTGCAAAGTCTTCCGGCGGTTTTACGGAGAAACGCCCGAAAACTTCCGCCACGGAATCGTCCCGCTCCAAACTCCCTGAGGAAGCGGCGCGGAAGCTCCTGCCATCCGGATAGAATTGTATGGATAAATCTTGAAAATTGCACAAAACATGCTACTTTACCTTTTCGGATAAAACAACAGGGAAACACGCATCATGAACCGGAATCAAATCCTGTGCACGGAAAGCCTTCGGGAGCTGGAACGTCACGGAATCAGACAGACAGCCGCCGCCATCGGCGTTTTCGACGGAGTGCACCGCGGACATCAGAAGGTCCTCGAAACGCTCCTCGGCATTGCGGAGACCACCCATTCCGTTCCGGTTGTCATCACATTCCGGCCGCATCCCCGTTCCGTTCTGACGCCGGAGTCCGCACCGCCCATGCTCCTGCCGCCGGAGGAAAAACTCCGTTTGCTTCACGCTTACGGCGCACAGGCGATCGTCACGATCCCGTTCACAAAGGAGTTCGCCGCACTCTCGCCGGACGAGTTTCTGGACCAGTGCCTGCACAGCGGAACGGTCCGGCTCACCGGAGTATGCGTCGGCAGCGCATGGAAATTCGGCGCAAAAGCGGCGGGTTCTTCCGCCGATCTGAAGCGGCGCGCAAAACAGGACGGTTTCCTTTTCCGCCCTGTCGATGAAGTCCGTTACGGCGACCGCATCGTCAGCAGCACGGAAATCCGGAAAGCGGTTGCGGAGGGGGATTTGCAAACGGCTTCCGCCATGCTCAAACGCAACTACCGCCTCTTCGGCACTGTCGAGCACGGCCTCGGACTGGCAGGCAGAATGCTCGGCGCACCGACCGCAAATCTGCATTTGGAGGCGGGAGTTCTCCCGCCGTTCGGAGTCTATGCGGTCTATGCGGAAACCCCGGAAGGGGAAAGGCTGCCGGGAATCGTCAACATCGGCATCGCCCCCACCGTGCGCAAGGAGGAAAATCCCGCGCCGAAAGTGGAGGTTCATATATTCGGCAGGTCGCTTGATCTTTACGGCAAACGGCTTGCAGTCGAACTTGTTTCCAACGTACGGCGGGAAAAGCGGTTCCAGTCCCTGGAAGAACTGCGAACCCAAATCCATGCAGACATCGCCGCTGCAGCCGAACTACTGAAAGGAATCTGATTCATGGAGGAAAAAACCTATACCGTCATTGAACTTGCCGAAACGCTGGGCGTCGCAAGAACGACTGTCAACGACTGGCTTTCCCGTTACACGCAATATATTGATTTCAAAATGGTCGGAAGACGCCGCGTCTACACCGAATCGGCGCTCGCCGTGCTGAAAGAGATTTCCGAACTGCGCAACAAGGGACTTGCCGGAGCGGATATTGAAACCGAACTGGCGAAAACGCATCCGGTCCGCCCGGAACCCGCGGACGCCGTTCCGTCTCCGCAGCAGGATTCTCCGCGGGAGAATCCCGCCGGGAAAGTCCCGGTCCCCGTCCCTGCCGATGAATTCGCTCTGATCGCCAAAAAGCAATCCGACGAACTCGGTAAAATCATTGCCGAAAGTTTCCGCGATATGGCGGACCGTATGCAGTCTCTCGAACGGAAAGCCAATCGCGCGGAACGGAAACTGTATCTCGGTTACGGAGTCGTTTTTCTTCTCCTGCTGGCCCTGATCGCGTTGGGAGCGTTCCTGTTTCTGCGGCAGGACCGCGCAACGGAACAGACCCGTTCCGCTGAACTCCGTCAGAATGAAGCGATTCAGGCGGTTGATGACAAGGCGGTCCGGCTCACCGGCTCCGCGGATGAACTCCGCCGCGGCATCGACGAGCTCAAAAGCGGGCTCTCCGTTCAGCAGAACGAATTCAACCGCGCTCTCAAGGAGATGAAATCCGCCAATGAAAAAGAGATCGCCGCACTCAAAGAACGGTTCGCGGCGGAGAAAAAAGCACAGCTGGAACGCATGGAACAGCTTTCCAGAGAAAAAGACCGCGAAATCTCCGGGCTGAAAGAGAAGGAAAACCGTTCCGCACAGCAGCTCAAAGCTCTGGAGCAGAAACTCAAGGCGGAACAGGAAAAGCGGAAACAGGAACTTCAGAAACAACAGAACCAGACTATTCAGAAAAAGGATCAATAATCATGTTTGAACTCGACGTAACCCGCGAATTTTCATCCGCTCACTGCCTGAAAGGCTACTGCGGCAACTGCTCCGAAAAACACGGACACAACTGGAGCGTTCAAGTCTTCATCCGTTCCGAAAAACTGGACGAAATCGGCATTGCCGTGGATTTCAAAGCGCTCAAACGCGAACTCGACGCCATTCTGCTGGAACTCGATCATAAAGACCTGAATCAGGTCCCGCCGTTCGATCATCTCAACCCGACCAGTGAAAACATCGCCATGCACATCTATAAAACGCTCGGCTCCAAACTCAACGGAAACGGCGTCAAAGTCCACCGGGTGCGCGTCGGCGAAAACCAGTCGTCCGCCGCCAGTTACTTTGAGGACTGAACCGTCATGTTGAGCAAAGCGCTGGAGACTCTGCGGAAACCGGGCGCGGTCCTGCTCGTCCCGACCGAAACCGTTTACGGACTCGTCTGCGACTGGTCGGATCCGATCGCCCGCGACCGGATCTATGCGATGAAACACCGGGCGGAGAACAAACCGCTTGCGGCGTTCGTCCCCTCTCCGGCTCACGCGGAAACGCTTTGCGGCTGTCCGCTTCCCGCAGCGGCGAAACGGCTCGCGGAACGGTTCATGCCGGGCCCCGTCACACTGGTCGTTCCCGATAAAAACGGCGTTACATTCGGCTTCCGGATTCCGGATCATCCCTTTATTCTGGAACTTCTGAACGCCTGTGGAAAACCGCTTGCCTCGACGAGCGCCAACCGTTCGGGAGAACCGCCGGCGCTGGAAGTCTCCTACGCCTGTTCCTCGCTTGCGGAGCAGCCGGACTGCGTGGTCGATGCGGGACCGCTTCCAAGCAACTCCCTCGCCTCGACCGTGATTCTGGTCAATGCGAACGGTTCCTGGAAGCTCCTCCGGGAAGGCCCGGTCAGCAAAGCGGAAATCGAACAGGCTCTCGGCTGATCCGCACTATTTTTTTCATAATCCGCTCCGGGAGACCGACCTGTTTCGGTCTCCCGGATTTTTTGTATCGTCAGCTGATCAGCCGACGCATCGTTTCCACGTCAAATCCACGCTGTTCCGCATACGGGATCAGCTGGTCGTCCGGCACTTTGCCCACGGAGAAATACACCGCTTCGGGATTCGCAAGAACCAATGCGCAGATGGATGCCTGCGGAACCATCATAAAGGAGTCCGTCAGCTTCGTCCCGATCGTTTGTTCCACGTTCAGCAGCTGGAAGATCTCCCGCTTCAGCGAATGGTCCGGCAGAGTCGGATACCCCGGAGCCGGACGGATCCCCGTGTAACGGTTTTTCAGCAGTTCCGTCACCGGCAGCGGCTCACCCGTCTCAAATCCCCAGTATTCCCGGCGCATACGCAGATGAACGACCTCCGCCGCCGCTTCCGCCACACGGTTGGCAACGGTTTTCAGCAGAATTGCGGAATAATCATCTCCTTTTGCCCGGAATTCCTCCGCCTTCTTCTCCGCGCCGAACACGGAAAGCGCGAACATGCCGAGCCAGTCCCCCTGTTCCGCCACATAATCCGCAAGCGCCGCACAATCCGACCGGGAATTCTGCTGACGCAGCGTCGGCAGAACGGTTCCGTCCGCCACGAGAATTGCATCCCCCTCCGCGCGGGCGGGAAAAATTCCGCAGACACATTCCACGCGCAGAGGCACTTCCGCCAGCAGTTGTTTTGCCTCGCCGATCAGTTCCGCCGTACAGCATCCGCGCAGCGGCATATCCCATGACCGGACAAAACCGTCCCAGTCGATATATTGCTCCAGCTCTTCCATCGGAAGCGTCAGACTCCGCACCCCCGCCTGAACCGGAGCAGGAGCAGCCGCGCCGTGTTTCGCCGCTTTTGCACGCGCTTCGGCAATCGGCAGATAAGAATCCTGCCGGTGCCCGGCTGTCTCCGCCAGAGCCGCGTATTCTTCTTTCAAGCGTGCCAGAAACGCTCCGCGCTTCTCCGGATTCATCAGGTTTGCCACGACCGGAACGGATGCCGAAGCGTCGTGCGTATGAATGACGGGGCCAGAATAAGCGGGCTGAATCTTTAATGCCGTATGCAGTCTGGAAGTCGCCGCACCGCCGAGCATGACGGGAATCCGCAATCCGCGCCGCTCCAGTTCGCCGACCACATGGACCATCTCTTCCAGCGACGGCGTGATCAATCCGCTGAGTCCGATGATGTCGGCATTGTGTTCGACCGCCGCGTCGACGATCGTTTTTGCGGGCACCATCACGCCGAGGTCGATCACCGTGCAGTTGTTGCATTGCAAAACGACCGAAACGATGTTTTTGCCGATGTCGTGCACATCCCCTTTCACGGTGGCGATCACCACTTTGCAGGAGTTCGACCCGCCGCCGGCACTCTTCGCCGCTTCGATTGCGGGCATCAGTTCCGCAACGGAACGTTTCATCACCCGCGCGCTTTTCACGACCTGCGGCAGGAACATGCGCCCCGACGAAAACAGTTCGCCGACCCGTCCCATGCCGTCCATCAGCGGGCCTTCCACGATCTTCATCGGATCCGGAAACTCGTTCAACGCCTCCGCCATGTCTTCGGCGACCCAGGAATCATCCCCCTTGACCAGTGAGCGCGCAATACGCTCCGCCAGCGGCGCCGAACGCCACTGATCGGCGGTTGTGTTTTTCTTCGTCTCGGTCCGGAGTTCCGAAGCGATCCCGATCATCCTTTCCGCCGCTCCGGGATCCGTATTCAGGACAACCGCCTCCGCCGCCGCACGGAGTTCGGGATCAAGATCCTCGTAAACGCCAAGCTGCGCCGCATTGACGATTCCCATCGTCATGCCGGCGTCAATGGCATGTTTCAGAAACACGGTATGGATCGCTCCGCGCACGGCATCGTTCCCGCGGAACGAGAACGACACGTTGCTGACGCCTCCGCTGATCCCGCAGAGCGGCATGTGCTCATGAATGTAACGGACTGCTTCGATGAAATCGACGGCGTAGTTGTCATGCTCTTTCATTCCCGTCGCAACGGCGAAGATATTGGGGTCGAATACAATATCCTCCGGCGGAATTCCCGCTTTCCGCGTCAGCAGATCGTAGGACCGCTGACAGACCCGGATGCGCCGTTCCAGCGTATCCGCCTGTCCCTGTTCGTCGAACGCCATCACCAGTACAGCCGCTCCGAGACGGCGGATTTCCCGCGCTTTTTCGAGAAACGGCTCCTCTCCCTCTTTCAAACTGATGGAGTTGACGATGCTTTTTCCCTGAATGCAGCGGAGCGCCGCTTTCACGACCTCCCAGTTGGAGGAATCCACCATGACCGGCACCCGTGAAATCTCCGGTTCGGAAGCCAGATACAGCAGAAACCGTTTCATCGCGGCGACGGAATCGAGCATGGCGTCATCCATATTGATGTCGATAACCGATGCGCCGTTCTCAATCTGATGAAGCGCGATCGCCATCGCCGACCGCATATCGTCCGCTTTGATGAGATTCAGGAATTTGCGCGATCCGGCGACATTGGTCCGTTCGCCGATATTGATGAAATTTCTGTCGGGCGATGCGGTAAACGAATCCAGCCCGGACAGCCGCAGATACGGCTTCACTTCCGGCGGAACATGCGGCGCAATCCCTTCCACGGCTTTGGCGATCGCCGCGATATGAGCGGGCGTCGTACCGCAGCAGCCGCCGACGATGTTCAGCAGTCCCTCCTCCGCAAAACGGCGGATGATTGCCCCCATCTGTTCGGGCGTCTGTTCGTATTTTCCGAAAATATCGGGCAGTCCGGCATTCGGATGGGCGCTGATCAGACACGGCGCCTTCGCCGCGAGTTCTGCCAGATGCGGGTGCATCTCTTCCGCTCCGAGCGCACAGTTGAAACCGACCGTCAGCAGTTCTTCCGTATGAAGCATGGAGACAAGAAACGCCTCGGCGCACTGTCCCGCCAGCATACGTCCGCTGGCGTCGCTGAGCGTCGCCGAAAGCATGACGGGAATCCGCGTGTTCCGCGTGCGCATGGCGTTGGCGATCGCGTACACGGCGGCTTTGGCATTCAGCGTATCGAAAATGGTTTCCACGAGCAGCAGATCGGCGCCGCCGTCGATCAGAGCCTCCGCCTGCACCTGATAGGTCTCCGCAAGTTCGTCGAACGTGATATTGCGGGCAGCGGGATCATCGACGGAAGGCGACATTGATGCGGTCCGTCCGGTCGGTCCGATGCTCCCGGCGACGAACCGCGGCTTGTCCGGCGTGCGTGCGGTCATCTCATCCGCCGCTTCACGGGCGACTTTCGCTCCGGCGTATGCAAGTTCGTAAACATACCGTTCAAGCCCGTAATCCGCTTGGGAAACGGCATTGGAATTGAACGTATTGGTCTCAATAATATCCGCCCCGGCCTCCAGATATGCCCAATGCACGGATTTCACCGCATCGGGACGCGTAATGCAGAGCACATCGTTATCGCCCATAAGCGGTTTGGGGTGACCGGCAAAGATCCCGGTATTGAAATCGGATTCCTTCAGTCCTTTCGCCTGAAGCATGGTCCCCATGGCGCCATCCAGCACCAGAATCCGTTTTTGAAGCAGATTTTTCAAAAACTCGATTTTTTTTGACATATCTTTCACCTTTTCATTTTAAAATACGCGGAAGTGCTACTATATTCTGTCATTGTCAATTTTTCAACCGCAAAAAGGAGGTTTTTATGGCGGATTTGATCACAGATACCTGGAACGGCCTGCGGGTCCTCAAAGTCAGCAACGAAGCGGCGGAAGCGGTGATCGCTCTTCACGGGGCGCATGTGCTCTCCTACAAACCTGCCGGAGAACGGGAAGTCCTGTGGCTCTCTCAGGAAAGCTGGCACGAAGCGGGCAAACCGATCCGCGGCGGAATCCCCGTCTGCTGGCCCTGGTTCGGCCCGGCGAAAGAACCGGCGCACGGAGTCGCACGCATCACGGAGTGGGCTCTCAAAAACACGGTTTCCGATACGGCGAAAACCGTTCTTGCTTTCGAAGCGTTCGCGTTTGAAAACCTGATCGCGGAAATCACAATCACAATCGCCGACAGTCTGACTTTGGAACTTTCCACAACCAATCTCGGAGCGGAGGAGTTCCGGCTGACTTCCGCGCTCCATTCCTATTTCTCCATCTCCGACATCGCCGATATTGCAATCTCCGGACTCGACAAAGCGGAATATCTGGATACGCTCACCGGAACGCGCCACATTCAGGAGGAACAGATTCGTTTCACTGCGGAAACCGACCGGATCTATGACAGTTCGGATGCCGAATGCGTCATTGAGGATCCCGCCTATAAAAAGAAGATTCACGTCTCGAAAGCGGGGTCGCTCTCCACGGTCATCTGGAACCCGTGGATCGCCAAATCCCGGCGTATGCCGGATTTCGGAGACGAAGAGTACCACGGCATGGTCTGCGTGGAAGCGGCAAACGCCGCAAACGATTTCCGCATTCTCAAACAGGGCGACAAGCACACGCTCAAAACCACAATCGCACTGAAATAAGGACGTAAAAAAGCCGGGCTTCCTCCCGGCTTCCGCAATACACGCTCCGGTCCGTTTTCCTCTGATTGGAAAAAGGCCGGAGCGTTATTTTCAGCGTCTCTTTTTCCCGCCAAGCGCCTTGGCAAGATCGTCAAATCCGTGGAACGAGGTACCGCTGCCGGACATCGCGCCTTCGGACATCTCAAACGGCTCATACTCCTCGTCGGGAAGCGCGAGTTTATCCTTGTCAACGACCTTTGCACCCGACATGCTGAAGAGCCTGCCGAAATCCATATCGTCATCCTCGTTGACCAGTTTGTTTTTCGCCTTTTCCGGCTGTTCAGGCTCTGCGGTCTCCTCTCTGGCGGAAGCAATACTGCCGCGCGATTCAAACAGTTCCGCGAAAGTCGGCTCTTTTTCCGGCTTCTTCTCCGGTTCCGGTTCAACGGTTTCCGCCGCGGCGCGCTCCTGCTCCGCGATCAGACCGGACAGATCCGCCATCTGGTTCAGATAACGGCTGTCCTTGTCGATTTCCGGCTCCAGGTCCTTTTCCGATATCTGAAATCCGAATTTTTCACTGAGATCTTTGGCGGAGAGGTTCTTTTTGGCACACATCGTACAAATCCTTTCATCATTCTTGCGGATATACACTATATGAAGAAACGGAAAATTTCAAGTTTTTTTGAAAAATTTGTGTCAAAACTCTTTTGCACATGGGCCGCTCCCGTGCTATATTGCAAGTTCTCAACCTACGGAGCAAACGAATTATGAGTGAATGTCATTTCTGCGCCCACCACTGCGGCGTTGACCGGACGCGACAGAAAGGGTTCTGCCGTATGGGGACTCTGCCGGTCGTTGCACGCGCCGGCCTCCATTTCTGGGAAGAGCCCTGCATCAGCGGAAGCAAAGGATCGGGAACCGTCTTCTTCTCCGGTTGCAACCTGCGTTGCGTCTACTGCCAGAATTATGAAATCAGCAGTGAACATCAGGGGCGGGAAATCACCGTGGAACGCCTGCGGGAGATTTATCGGGAACTCATCGCACAGGGCGCGCACAACATCAATCTCGTCACTCCGATCCATTTCACCGATGCCGTTCTGGAATCTCTGCGCGATCCTCTTCCCGTTCCGGTCGTCTGCAACACAAACGGCTATGAATCCGTCGAAAACCTCAAACGTCTTGAGGGGAAAATACAGATTTATCTGCCCGACGTCAAATACAGTGACGACGCTCTCGCGCTCCGCTACTCCCACGCGAAAGAGTACTTTCAAACGGCAAAACACGCCGTCCGGGAAATGCTCCGCCAGACAGGCTCCTGCCGCTTCGACGATGAGAGCGGGCTTATGACCCGCGGCGTCATCATCCGTCATCTTCTGCTGCCGGGCCATGTCGAAAACACGCTCCGGATCATCGACTGGGTCGCGGAGACTTTCGAGCCCGGCGAGATCCTGTTCAGTCTGATGCGGCAGTACATCCCGCACGGACGCGCCGCCGATTATCCCGGCCTTGACCGCAAAGTCAGCGATGAGGAATATCAGCGGGTCGAAGACCATCTGTTCGCTTCCGGCATCGAAGACGGTTTTGTACAAGACGGCGAGTCCGCCAGCGACTCTTTCATTCCCGCATTCGACGGAACGGGAGTCTGAACCGTTCATGCCGGGTTGGGCTCCGGCTGTCAAAGACTGAGCAGAAGCACCGCGGCAATCCCGAATCCGACTCCGGCCAGTTTCCACGCCGTTACGCGTTCATGCAGTATCAACGCGCCGAGAATCAGTGTTCCCGGAAAACTCATCTGTGCAATCGGCAGCACGATCCCCGCCTCTCCGGATTGAAGCGACGCCGCCATGAAATACACGATCCCCACCACACAAACACCGGAAAGAGCACTGTAAATCAGCATGGATCGGTCAAACGAAATCAGTCTGCGTTCTCTCCGCCAGCCGTACCACATCCCGCCGATGATCCAGAAAAGCGCATTCACCAGCAGAATGCCTGTCCGGTCCGCTCCATTCAGAAACGCATATTTGTAGGCGATCCCCATCGCCGCGCGCAGAAACGCCGCCGCGATCACCAGCAGAATGCCGAGACGGGCGAACCGGGCAAACCGGCGGTGCCGCTCTTTCGGAGCGGACATGAAACAGAGAATCGCAAGCACTGCCGCCGCGATCCCCGTCCAGTGTTTCGCGGAAATCGTCTCTCCCAGCAGAAGCCATGCTCCGAACACGACCGGGACCAGATTCAAACGGTAAATTGTGGAGCAGACGCCCGCGCTCTGCATCCCCATCGCCTCAATCAGCAGCAAATTTGCCGCAATGGAGAAAAAGCCGCTGACACATCCCCAGAACAGCGTTGTCCGCCACTCCGTCCAATCCTGAGGAAAGAAACACAGCAGAACAAACCAGACAATCCCGATCAACCCCGCAAACATTCCCCGCGACCTCCGTTTCCGCGCAAACAGTTTAAAGATAAAATCATTCAGCGCACTGCACATCAGACAACATAATGCATAGAAAACAGCCACAGCAAGCTCCTTTATTGAATATTTATAAAATTATCAAGTATATTTTTACTATAATTCAAATTTCAAAAAAAGCAATACCGCTTTTGAAAAACCAGCCGGAATTCATGGAAAAATCATCCCGCAACTGGAAAAAAGCAAAAAAGAGTGTATAGTATATGCCCTGTCTCTTATACACATCTCCGAGCCCACGAGACGGAGCTACATCT
>URKJ01000047.1 GCA_900548385.1 uncultured bacterium
CTCGGAGATGTGTATAAGAGACAGATTTTAAGCATATTGTCAATAGGCAGTTTGTTGTAAAAGGTGGAATTATTGCAGGGATATGTGAAATGGCGAAAAACAAGTTCTGGGGAAATGGAAATGAAGATGGTGGTATTGAGTATCATCTTCCTTTTGATCTTCATGCTGTGATCGAATGTGAGGAATCAAGGGGGAATATTGTTGAAAGAGGTGGATATCATGTCAATACAGCGGGGCTTGTCTGGATCGTTTCCGGGCAATGCCGGGCGTTTTTATGCGGGGAGGAGCGGATCCTGAATGCGGGGCAGATGTTCTACATTCTGTTTCGTGACAATTACCGTTTAGAGGCTCTTTCCAGGCAGTTGCGATACCGGCAGATCGGCTTTTACGGTCCGTTGGCGGAGGCGGTGCTGCTTTCCTATCGTTTTCCCCGTTTCTTGAATCTGGAACGGGATGCCGAGCCGATTTGGAACGAGATCGTCAGTCTGGCGAGCAGTCACAACGAGTTCGACCGTCGGCATATTGCCGCTTTGATTCTGGATTTCCTTGCCAGCGTTTCTAGCATGGAGATGTTTGAGAATCCGGGGGAACGGTTGATTGAACAGGGGATGCGCCTGATTCTGCGTCATCTTGCCGATCCGGATCTGAGTGTTGATTTTCTTTGCGAAAAACTGTCCGTTTCCCGCTCCCGTTTGACGGAACAGTTCCACAAATATCAAAAATATTCGCCCGGACGGATGATCCTGAACAAGCGCCTCGCGCGTGCTTATTCTCTGCTGCGCGGGACGGATCATCCGATCGCCAGAGTTGCGGAAGAGTGCGGCTTCCGCGATCCGAAAACATTTTCCCGTTTTATCCGCCGGGCTTCGGGGATGGGGCCGCAGGCGTTCCGCAGCAATTTCCGCCGGGAGAACGATCCGGAGGAGTTGCCGCCGTTATGATTTCTTCAATTCCGCCGCAAACTGTTTCAGCCCCGCCGGTATGCCGCTTTACTCTGAACCGGAAGAACTTGATGTCCGCTTTCCGGGACGCGCCGAAACCGTTCACCGTTACCGGATGTTCGGGTTCGCACAGGAAAAAGGTCCCGTGCCGAAACCGGCACTGCTGCGGACGGAAAAAGGCGGAGCTTCGTTTTATGTGGAACTTTGCAAACGGTTTGAAAACAATTTTTCCCGATTCATCGCCCGGTTGTAAATGTACCGCTTCTGGTTTTCATCCACGGCGGCAGCTGGCAAATGCGGTGTAAGGAGACCTTCCGTTTTCTGGCGGCGGGGCCGCTGCGGCACGGTATCCATGCCGCCCTGCGGGTTACACGCTTGCTCCGGCTCAGACGCTGGCTGCCATTGCCGCAGAAATCCCTGTTTAGTGTTTGAATATTTGGGAGATTTTCGCATACAACGATTGCGGGCTGTCTTCTGCTGCTTCAATCAGCGTAAAACTTCTTAAATTGCAAAGTTCCCGGATACTGTTGTTAAATTCCTGTATTTTTGCAGAGTTTTCCGGAGTTTCCACAATAAAGGCAAATGGAATTCCCTTGTCACGCAGCATATTCGCCTCATTAAGAATCAACAGGTCAAAATTGGATCTTGATATTCCGAGTTCAGCATAGCGCCCGGCCGGAGCTAAAATGACAAAACGCGGTGAATGACCGATAATTTTCGAAAGCTGTTTCCGGTATTGTGAGAAATTTGCAGCTTCAAGAAAAGATATATTTGCCGCACCGTTTCTTTTGATGTATTCTTCTTTGAAAGACTTTAACTGTTCTGTTGCTCCGCCCAGCAGGACGAGAGTGTTTTTCTTCAGCGGATCGAAAGGAGAGGTTTCTGGATCTGATACGATTGGTGCCGCGGCGGAATCTATTTTTTCCGGGCAGTTTTTCAGTGGAGAGTTCCGTTCCGCTGAAAGTTGGGAGGGCGTTGCCAATGGCGGTTTTGCGGATTGTTTCGGCGAGGGAGCGCTCAATGGCTTTTCTTCAACGAGAGCGAAAAATATTCCGCCGGACAAAACCGCTGCTGCGAAAAAGCAGAAACATATAATGACTGGATTTTTTTTCTTATCCAGATGACGCAAAGAAAATGAATGCTTTTCCGGCACTGATGTTTCACCGCCATTCCTGATTTCAAAAACGTTTGGAGACGTTTGAATGGGCGTGGAGCCTGTTGTGGCGGAAGGTTCCGGGGCATCCGATAAACCATCGGAGGGGAGGGGACCGGCTTCCATGGTCGGCATGGTTACCTCGGGAGAGTCTGCGGTCCCTGTCAGAGTCTTGTTCCCATTTGTTTTTGGTGTGTGAATGATCGTTGGCAGGGTTATTTCCGTTTCTTCCGATGGAACGGTTTTGTCGGGACACGCATTTTTCTCTATTGTCGGGATGATTTTTTCAAGCCGCCTTAACAATTCGGAGGGGGATTGAATTCGTTTTTGAATATTTTTCGCACACATCTGATTCAGGAGTTCCGCCAGATCCGCGGGGATTGAGGGCACGAGAGTTTGAATGTCGGGAATATCCTCATCACGAACGACCTGGGAAAGGATCTCTATCGTGTTGCTTCCCCGGTATGGACGTTGTCCGGAAAGCATTTCATAGAAAACAATTCCCAAACTGTAAATATCGGCACGGCAATCCACTTTCCGGGAATCCATGGCTTGTTCCGGGGACATATAAGCCGGGGTTCCGAATACGGACGCTTCCATGGTAAGCATCGTGTCCTGTTCGTTCGTCGATTTTGCAATGCCCAGATCGGCGAGTTTGGCGGTTCCATCCGAAGTGAACATGATATTATCCGGCTTGATGTCCCGATGAACCATATCATGTTTCCGGGCGGTTTCCAATGCGGACGCAATCTGCCGGATAATGGAAACAGCCTGTTCCGGAGAAAAGTGTCCGATTTTTTTTAACAAGTCTCGGATGCTTCCTCCGGAAACATAATCCATGATGATGTAGTACATTCCATTTTCAGAATTTTTTCCGGCATCGTGGACCGAGATCAAGTTCGGATGCTTGATTTTGCAGGCGAGTCTTGCTTCCCGAATGAAGCGGTCGACGAACTGTTTGTTTTTTGCCGCGACATTCGGAAACAGAACCTTCAAGGCGAAAAGCGAATCCAGGACATTGTGCCGGACAAGATATACCGCTCCCATTCCTCCCTTGCCGAGGAGTTTTTCCACACGGTATTTTTCAAAGATATCGCCCGGCTTCAGCATGCCGCCGTCATCGTTTTTCACCCAGTTCATCTGTGCAGGTCCTTCCGTTTACTTATCCAGAGCCGGCAGTTTTTGACTCAATTCATAAAGAGCGCCGTTCATCGCCTGTTTCATCAGCTGCGGATACAAGCTCACGTCCCTGCCGATCCGCGCATAGATCCAATGCGTGATGTAATCGCGGCCGCGATAGTCGTAATTCCATACGACTTTTCCGCTGGCACGTTCGACCAGTTCGAATTTGACCCACAGTTCGTTTTCAGACGTTCCGCTTGGCGCGCCGAGAATCCAGAGAACCGGTGAAAGAAAATAAGTGATGCAGTAGGAATACATGCTTCCGCTGTAATAGGTGTTGGTCACTTTTCCGCGCCAGAGATAATCCGTCTGCGCCTGTTCCAGACTGTTTGCTTTCGTAACGGAGGCGAACAGGTTTGATGTTTTCAGGCTCAGAACGGCGGCGTTGGCTAAATCCTGTGCCGGATTGAAAAGGAATCTGCCCAGAGAGACAAAATCCTCGCTGTTTTCCGGTTCTTCCTTTTCGACGAATCCGGCGGGCAGCAGAGGAAGGAATCCCAGATAAAACGACCCGTGATCTCCGGCCGGGTGCGCGGCGGCCTGTCCGGCCTGCATCGGATCGAAATATTTGGTTCCGCGCTGATCCATGAACGGAAGCACGGCGATGGTTTTTTTGCCTGCGCCTTTTTCCTGAAGTCTGACCATTGGTCCCGGAGCTTCCGCATAATCGAACGTTGCGACGTTGGTGCAGCCGGTAATGCAGAGAGCGGCGGTGAGAGTGGTGTACAGTAAGAATTTTTTATTCATCTTTTGAATTCCTCATAGTTATTTATATTCCGGAAGCCGTAATTGTGCAATCGCTGCCTGTTCAACGAATGTCGGTCTGTTTTTGAGAATGAATTTTCCCTTGATTTTTCCTTCCGGAGAAATGCGGTCGGTCCGCCATGCGATACGCTGGTTTGATATTCGCCGTTCTTCAGCGGCAGGACTTCGGAAATGGCAATGACTTTGCGTGAGCCGTCCGCCAGTCTGGCGGTATTTGAAATAAAATACTCCAAAACATGCTCCGTGGCGGACACCGCATAAAAAACGCCGGTCACAGTTGCCGCAATATATCTCTCCGTTACTGATGCGGCAACTGGACCTGTGATTTTTCAGAGTCCGAACAACGTCTGCATTAAGGATTTCTTGTTTCCTGTCTCGGGGGCTTTTGAATTCGTTGCCCGCGGTTTGGCCATTGTTCCGAACGTCGCCGGGCGATTATCCGTATACTGGAATGTATTGGTATCCGTAATTACCGGATAATGAGAATCACCGACATTCAGCGGAATATAATCGCCTTTGCTGTTTTTGGCGAAATATTGCGGTTTCAAAAGTTTCGCTCCGACAATCGTTACGGGAAAACCTGTTATTTTAACCGTAATGGATTGTCTGCTGCTGATTCCGGTTGTAACGATGTCGACAACTGTTTCACTCTTTCCGGCTGCGATATAGTCGCATTTGTTTTCGGTGCAAAATGCGATAATCGCGTTCTTCTCGGCTTCGCAAACCGTTGCGCCGGTTCCGGTTGCGGTTTTCTTTACTTTGCCGATATTATAAACCGGAACACTGCGATCCCCGAAGTTCGCATTGGCAGGTTTAACCGCGTAACCTACGGCATCCGTAGAGTAAAGCGATTGGGTTTTTACAGGAGTCGACGGCATCATGGCCCGGCATCCGGAGGCCAGCATGGCGACAGCTCCTGCGGAGACTGCAAGTACTGCAAGTGATTTCTTCATTTTTGATCCTTTCAAATTAGTTTAAGAGGGTTGCATCTCCGACCGTCGAAGATGTTCCACCCCGGAGAGATTATTCTTTTGGTTTCCCGAATTGTTCCTGTTCCGCACCCGACGGCTTCCGTGTTACCCGGTCAATCAGATTCCAGGCTGCCGCGATATTGATCTTTCCTGTTATCTGCACATCACGTTTTTTTATATTAACCGAAAGCCCCTGCAACTGCTGACTGAATCCCATGGAGAGCTGTTTCACGACCGGTTGTATGGTCTGGTGCAGTTCTCCGGCGATCTGCTCATTTTTAGCATTGAGAACAAGGTCGATCCGCAGTGAATTCCCCTGAACTCTTCCGGTTGCGGAAATCGTGTTCAGCTTGTCTAAAAACTCTTTCACTTTTCCTGCTTCCGGAGAACCCGCCGGAATTGCGGAAAGTTTTTCCGTTCTCACAACGGCGGCAAAAGATAAGTCTTTTTGTTCCAGACCGGATACAAGAGTCGGCTTTCCGGAAACGTTATTCGAACTCAAGGAGAGTTGCTGTTTTTTATCGGGATTAACCGTCGCCCGAAAATGCAGAAGCCCATCCCTGTCAAGCGAAAAAGTGAAATTCGCCGGAGGTATTTTTCCGTCCCCGTTCAACTTGTATTGGTAAAAATCCAGATCATTCTGTTTCATGATCTGCGGCATCGGGACAGCAGAATCTTTTCCGGGCTGAAGCAGTTTGGCAATATCTCCCTGAACATTCCCGGAAATCATTGCAACCCCCTCAATGGAAGCT
Organism: uncultured bacterium; assembly: GCA_900548385.1. Lineage (GTDB taxonomy): Bacteria > Verrucomicrobiota > Lentisphaeria > Victivallales > UBA1829 > UBA1829. The sequence goes on from URKJ01000047.1 coordinate 5,765, forward strand.
TTCAACGGAACCATGGAATGGAGAAATAAATTTATAACCGCTTCCGCATCGCGGTTTTTCGTATCAAACAAACGGTCTTCGGCGTCTTCTTCCAATGCCTTGTTCTTGTCCTCCTGAATCCGCTTCCACAGTGACGGAGTCATGGATTTCTCCGCCTGCTTTGTATTGATATATATGATGGCGTCGGCAGACGGCATTGCATAATTCCAAATGCTTTTTTCTGCCGCATGGAGAGCACATCCTGCCAGAACTCCGGCAAATAAAGTGCTCCGGAGATAATGTTTTGCGTTATCCACGGTCAATCCTTTCTTCCGATATTTTTTCCAGATAATTGCTTTCCCGCCATTCTTCTTCCGGGTGATTCCCGCTTGCCGGGATATTTTCTTTGATCCTGCACAAAATGAATGTGAAGTTATCTTTTGCTCCGGCTTGTCTCAGCAGCGTAACCAATGCGGTTTTAATCTCTTCAAGCGAACTGCTGCCGATAAGGAGTCTCTGCAATTCATCATTGGAGAGCATGGTGGAAACGCCATCGCTGCAGATCATGAACAAGTCATTGATGTGCAATTCAATTTTCAGCCATTCGGGAAGAACGTTCGATGCGGTGCCTATCGCTCTGGTCAGGACATGCGAAAGCATGGATGTTTTATGATCTCCGAACCGAACGCCGGATCTCTGAGCCAATTCATTGCCGATCGTGTGATCGCAGGTAAGCTGCGATAAAACACCGTCACGGAAGCGGTAAATCCGACTGTCTCCGATGTGACAGATAGAGGCTTTGGAGGGCATCCATGAATCAAAAAGCATCATTGCCAGTGTCGCGCCCATCTGCTGAAAATGATGTCCGGCGGCATATTGTTGAATTTTCTGATTGGCTCTATGGATTGCCTGTTGAATTTCATATTTGCGCAATCCCGGTGAATCGGCGGCGCTTCCGGCGATGGATTCGGTTATCATATCTTCAACGATCTGACTGGCGATTTCTCCGGCGGAGCCGCCGCCCATGCCGTCGGAAACAAGAAAGCAGCCGTCCTCTTCAAGACAGGCATAGGCGTCTTCGTTCGTCGGACGGCATAATCCGGCATCGGAACAGGCGGAATATTGAATGTAATGGAATGGAGAGCTGCTCATTCTTCGTTAATTCCCCATGCAAAAAAAGTTTTTCTGTCGCCGCTCCAAAGCATCATGATTAATGTCTGTTTACCTTTGGTGTAGGCGAGAATGATGTGTTCCTTGTTCTTTTCATCCAGCGGAATCTCGTGCTTCAATTTGAACCCGGCTTTCTGAACCGAAGAGTCCAGAGTTTTTTTAGCTTTCTCAAAATTCATTTTCAGAGAACCGTTCATCTGCCAGGTCTTGCCGCTGTTATCCCGGTTGATAATCTGCGATCCTTCCGGCAAAACAAACGGCTCCGCGGCAGATACTGCAACCGTGAAAAATAGAAAACAGCTTGAAACAAATCTCCTCATTGCAATTTCCCTTTCAAAGATTCAAAAGCGGATTCCTGATTTTTATACTCAGCGTTTCCAGTCACCCCGTCCCACTTGCCAGAAAATTTCTTACGGAGTTCATCAATACTGATGTTTTTAGCCAACGATTCTCCAGCAGATTTAAATAAATCCCAGATGGACTCTCCGGAAAAAAGCCATAAAACACGTTTATGAGGAATCGTTGGTCCGACAATCGCCATTTCATCCAGTGCGGTATCGAATACCTCTCCTATTCCGCTCCAGCCTGCCACGATATTGCCGACATCATCCGAATTTTCATTATTTCCCTCTTCCGTTATGTAATGATTATCATCGGGAGGCAGACACATATCACCGAATTCCACAGATTCATCATTAGACGATGTTTCATTGTCAGTAATATCATCTCCATCTATAGCATTGTCATCACTGGAATTGTTATCATCGGAGGGGTGGCACACAAGATCGCCGTTTTCCACAGTTTCGCTATCAGAGAGTGTTTCATTGTCAGCAATATCATCTCCGTCTATACTATTTCCAGTTGCGTTCGTTCTTGCATCCATTATCATATATCTTATAGTCCAAGCTATTCCATGAGTAGTGTCGAAAGAGTCAGAGTCGTATTGTTCCATATAATTTGTTACTTCATATGTATTTCCTACAAGCCATCCTGTTTGGCTTACTACGTCTCCTTTGACTCTGATATTTGTAATTCTTTTACGAATATCCGGATTTAAAATATCTTCATCTCTTATATTTTGTTCATTTAGACCAGCGGCATTGAAAGTTATTGTTGTTACTCTGGATGAATTATTACGCAGAGCGGCGTATGTAGCTTCTCCTCCTCCAAGAGAATGACCTAGATTTAGAATTTGAGTACCCTCTGCCTCTGTATTGGCAATCAATCTTCCCAACATGAGATCGGCTATTTTATATTGTTCAGGAGTTCCACCCAAAAATTGCTTCACGTCAGCCTTAATGTCTGCAAAGTCTTCTATTTCTGTTCCCCTGAATGCCAATACAATACTTCCATCCTGTTCATTAATTAGAAGAGAGCCTGCCAATCCATTATTATCTTTTGAAGCGTATGCTCCATCTTCAAAATGTCCTGTTTGTGGATCATATACCATTGTTTGAGATACTAATCCTATGTATTTATTGTATTCCGCACGAGTTGCCGGACGATATCCCGGGGGGATCGCCTCTCCTTGATAAGCCGCTTGTGCTAATTGTCCAGCTATTATATATTGATTTTGTTTTTCTTTAGATAAATCTTTAAAATCACTTACAGAACCGATATTTATCAGTGCGTATAACCTGGTAGCTATCAATACAAACAATAAAATTAAAATTCTCTTTTTCATCACTGCATCTCGAATAAATTTTTTATATCATCAATAATGGAGTCGCCCACAGGCCAGTTGCGCCAGATTGCGTTGATCACGGTTCCGTAACCGCCACAGAGATTAATTTCACCGGCTATGTCTGGATCACCTTTCCGCCGCAGTAACAGCATTTCATTATTGACCGTCGCGGGACGCATTTCCTTGCTGACATATTTTTGGGATTCCCTATCATCATCATATATCTCAATATACTCAACTCCGCAGCAGGCGCACTTGATATTGCCTTTATTTCCGACCACCACCTGCGCACGGGTGAACGTGTATGACTGATTATACAAATCCGGAGCGTTCCTGTTTGGAAAGAGTACACTGGAAACTCCGACGGCTCCTTTGTATACGCCGGAGACATGCGACATTTCCAAAGGCATATTGCCGGAATACATTTCCAGAAATTCATTGTTGAAAATCTCGCTCAATTTATCTCCGATAAGAGGAATCCGGCTGATAATATCTCCCGTAAGACTGTAATTGATTTTCAGGGCGCTGTCCGAGTCCTTGAATTGGGAAAGCCGATGCGCCCATTTCGGCAGCGTCGGACGGGAATTTCTCTCGTTTTTTTCGGCAATGTCTTTTTCGGCTTCGGAATTTTCATTCCTCCACATCGGTTCGTCCGACATGGTGCTTTCAAGCCTGTTTCTGCTTTCAAAATAAGAGACGGCGCTTTTATAAAGCTCATGATTGATTTTCCCCTCCGAATCCGTATCGTACCGGTCGTTCTGGAGCCATGCCAGATTGCGGTTCGCCTCCTGCAAATGCAGTCTGCCCATGGTAATATCGAACGTTAAGAACGTTCCTCCGAAAAGCAGGAGATAAATAGGCAGTACCAGACAGAACTCCAGCATTACCGAACCACATTCTTCTTTTAAGTATGGCAAAACTTTCACAAGCATACCTCACAGTACTTTTTGATTTAACAAAGTAAAGGGATTCACTTCCGGCATTTCTTTCCCTTCCGGAATTTTGTTATACAGATTCAAATTGTCCTGTCCTTGAAGACGGAGAATTTGTTGCATCTCTTCCGGGATAAGATTTTTGAAAAGATCTTCCCAAAATGGCTGGTTGGCCTTCTTCCAACCATTTTTCTGGAATAATATTACGGCATTGACAGGTGTTGCATTGTTTATTGTTGCCTGCTGCCACACCCAGTTTTCACCGTTTCCTATTACACTATCATTCGCCTTGTATGGATCGCCCTTTGCTTCTGCTTGAGAATATTCATAGGAAACACCGATAAGACGATTACGCTCATTATAATTTTGTTCATTCAGTTTCAAGCCCTCTACAGCACTACTGCCGGAACCTTTATCCAAATACAAATCTGCCGCCTGCAACGCATAGCGCAAAGGAAGTAATGTTGCATCCCAGTCTGTTTCACAAAGGTTCCACATATTTTTAAATTGCTGGCTGTTTGCTCCGCAGGGACAACCGTTCCAGACATGTTTATTGTCTTTACTACTACTGCCCCACTCTTCCGGTGACATCCAGCCGTTCCCATCCTGTGCTTTGACATAAGGACCGCTCTTGTATGCCAGATTTTCCGCATCACTGGTGGAATCGTATGTAATCTGATACTGGCGTTCCTGATCAAACGCCCCGTTGCGGCGGCGGTGACGCACTCCTGCACGGGCGGCGGACATGGTCCACATATAATTACCTTCGGGGATATTGAATGCAGACAGAACCGTTTTTTCTGCATTTTCCTGTGTTTCTGTTCCGGTGGCATAAGAGCCTTTATCCTTTTTCGTATTCCAGAAGTTAAACAGTTGCACAAAGGGATTGGTATGCTTCATTGCCGCACCGACAACGATACTTCCCTCTCCGGCGAAGAACCGTTCGTTCAGCACCCACGGTTTGCAGATCGCCCCCACATAGCGGTTGTCGAAAATCTCCTTGTCATCTCCGTATATCCGGGCATGACCTTGCAAATATCCAGCAGGACACATCTCTCCTGTATCTGGTCGAAATGGACCATCCAAGAAAATAGCACAACTGTTATATTGATCACGAGGATAAAAATTTTCTTTCTTCAATACTGGCTTTAATGGCATGGCAAATCCTTTAAAATCAAGAGATTTTTCCATGTAGCCATGTGATTTTTTGATTTTTTCGTCAAAGATGGGAGGAATCATGCCTGCGACAACCCCTGGCAGTAAGCCCTCAGCGGCATGGCTTGGTGTCCCACAAAAATGTTTTGGGAATTCCCAATGTCCATAACCATTTGATTTTTTCCAATGGCTACGCGACAGAATAGGGTTCCAACGAGAAGGCTTGCGCCCTTGACGTTCCATATCGCACCATATCTTATTAAACTTAAATTCTTTTAAAACGGTATACGAGTATGCCTTGAATGTGCTTAAGCAAAACCATTTAGACGATGCCCACTCATAATCAGCATATAATCCGGCAGTATCATTTACCATTGAACACATTCCGAAATACTGATTCTGAGCATTTTTTTCATTTCCAACAGATGCTTGAATGTCACCGAATGTAGAGGAAAAATATCCCATTACGCTACTCAAAATATTATCCATGATTTTTGAAATTCTGCCAGTTGAATCAGATGCTCCTGCCATTAATGAAAAATTTGCCACATGATTACCGCGACTAACAGGGTATCTTAACAGTGTAATCCCTGCTTTGGTTTCGTTTAAATTAGAATCTTTATAGACTCGTTGAATACCAAGCATGCCTTCTTCACGCTTGGTAACCGGCTGATTTATGGCATTAGGAGCCAGTCTAACATCAGAATTTACCCAGGCAGATTGATTTCCATAAAAACTTGGACCGATATCATCATTGTCCGTTTTGTGTCCTAACTGCGGAAGAAAACATGGGGGCATATCTTTTACCGTGCGTTTGTCATCATAAGATGCCGTTCCTCTGATAAACCATTGATCCAATCCATAAGCGAGAGTTTCGCTTCCAAGCAACACCGGAAAATGCTGAGGTAATTTTTCCCCAGCATGATTTGCCGACTGCATATTGAGAAACAGCATCTCATCGGCTTCCGTATTGTGCAACGGGGAAAAGAAAGAATTATTTTCATTCTCTGCATTATAAGGATTTTCTGCATGGGGAATGTGAATGCTGATATAATAATCTTGCAATACAGATTTTGAATCATAGCGATTATCTTTCAACATGGCTTTCAGGACATTTTCAGCAGTCATCTTCATGGAGATTTCCATTTGTGTATTGATACGTTCCAATGATTTGTTCAGACGGTGAATATTTTTCTTGTCATAATCAATCAATACTCCGAGATAATATCCCCAATTTTCAATTCTATCTGCATCTTGTTTTTTATCAATTATTCGCTGTAGAGGTGCCAGTATAAAATTTTTTATTTGGTTATAGGTAAACAGATAATTGCTTGCAGTAGAATTGGCCATTCCAGAAATGGATAAATGCAAAGGAGTATTCCAACGAATTGTATATCGCGGTTGGTTTATATCAGGTGCTCCACACCACCATGTCCAACCTTCATGTTCAGGTTTATGATTTCCTGTGCTGCAATATATATCAGCCCCAAACATATCCGCAACTTTGAAGCCGACAGCTGTTGCAGCAAGCTCTAATAAAGCCCACCAACCGATTTCTTTATCGTAAAAAGCTATTATTTGCCCATCTTCCGCATAGTCCTTTGCATTATTTTTATCTTCTTCAAACCTCTTGCAAGTCAGCTTCAGCCAGCGGTAGGTGATATAGTCCATCTGACGGTTGGTCATCTGAACATAGCTCCATGCCATCGCCCGATTGACAACCGCCATGCGGCTGAGTCCGTCCGCCTGAACGACCGCGGCGGAATAGGCGGCGGCATCGCAGGCATTCTGGAGTTTTATACGCTGATGAATTGTTTCCCCCACAGCATAAATGGAAGCACACAAGACAAAAAGAAACAGAAAGATCGCCAGCGTTGACATCACGACAAATCCCCGGCAATCCTTGCGGAGTCCGGCTATCCGTTCCCAGATATTTGTAAAAAGGTTTTTCAGCATTTTATTCCATCATTCCCATCAATATTTTATCCTCTTTCGGCATCAGCGGAAAGGTGTCTGTTTTATATGGCTTCGCCATGGTACAACTTTCTCTTATGTCGATCATATAATATTCATGAACACGCTGCTCAGTAACGGGATCATCCACCTTAACATAATTGCCGTGCATTTGAAGATAGGCATGCACTTCGTTTCCTTTGGGCGCAGAAAAACCGCCGATACCAATAATATTCTCCTTATCCTCATTGTTCAGAATGCAGACTTGATCGTTTGCTCCGAAAAAGTATGCGATAATTGATCCGCCCAGAGGGATGAAGAGCGGGCATTTGAAATTTACGCTGACCGTTACGGCAGGGAAATGTTCCTGCGCCGAAGCGGGGTCTCCCTTTCCGAGATATTCATATTCCCTGATCTCCACCGTGACCTGCTCGCGGACATTGGAGGAAAAAGGAATGGAATAACTAAAAAGACTGCCACCGATTTTGAAATTTTTGTCATCCGTCCCGTCCAAAGACCAGCTGATCCATGACAACACAGTGCAGGCTGCGTGGTGAACAACACCTCCACGGATATAACTGTCGGTCCGCCAGCTTCCGTCTTCTCGTTTTTCGGCATGGTAATCAGCCGGATTGTAGACCAGCGCCGCTCTTGCTCCGCAGTATGCGGCATAGTAGGTCATTTGTTTGGCGGTCCAGACAAAAGTTATCTGAATCAGAAAGAAAACAATCAATACAAATATGGGAAGCACCAGTACGGTTTCCAGCATGATCGATCCTTTTTCATCCGTATTGATCATCAGGACCTCTCCATAAGATAAATATACAATAATGTCACAACCGTACCGATGGCGATTGCCACACCAAACGGTACACGGGTCTTTTCATCTTTCTTTTCCGGAAGATTTTCCGCTCCGGATTTGCGGTCGTAGCGCCAGTCAAAGATTGTGCGCAGGAAATGTTTCAGTCTTGCGGCATTCACTTTCCCGGCAATCAGCATCATCAGGCCAAGCAGCAGTCCGGCAATGGAGACAAACAGCATTTCGGCACAGCAGTACCGGAATCCGGTGAATATGCCGGCGGCAAACATCATTTTCAGATCCCCGCCGCCGGCTCCTTTCATAAGGAAAGGAATAAACAGAAAACCTGCACACACCAATCCCCCGAGGAGTCCGTCAACGAGTCCCGGTATCCCGCCAAATGCGAACCGCCAGATCAAACCGAGTACCGCCATGCCAATGGTATAAGTATTCGGAAGTAATCTGTATCTGCAATCCTTCCAGCAGAGAATCACAAGCAACGGAGTTACAACGCAAATGGTTAATACCGGAACCATATTTTTATCCTTGAGGGTTGTTTTTCATGATTATTTATTCTGACCGCGGTCGGAGAAGTCTCCGCCGAGTTTATCGCCGGCATCAACTGCAGTAGCGTTTTTTCCTTTAAGCAGCTGCTGTTCCTCATTATATTTTTCCCCGACACTCTTAACCTCCTCGACGGTGGTTGAAGTCAATGTATCGTTGGTCTTGCTGAACATGTTCCGGATATTGCCGGAAAACACCATGACCAGTCCGACAACCGCGGCTGCGACAAGAAGCGCAATTACAATATATTCCATTGCAACTGCACCGCATTCGTCTCCGAGAATGCGACGGAGGATACGACCGCAAAGAGATTTCTTTGCCCTGCTGAATCTTTCGATTTTCATTTTGTTTTCTCCATATTTGTTTATGGTTGTATTATGGGATCGGCAACGATATGCCGGTCAACACCCTCTGAAAATAGGCGACAAGCGGTTTCCCGATGTTTTCCGTGTATCCCGTTCCCGGTTCAAAAACAGAAAGAGCGGCGGAAAGGAAAACCACGGCGACAGAGAGCATCAACACATATTCCAGCATCATGGAGCCGCTCTCCGTGCCGTTTATTCTGTTCTTGCCCGGTTTAGTCCTCATTTATTTTCCTCCCGGATAGTTTGTCCAAGCCTGTTTCAGGAACGGATCGCCGGGAATTCCGGTTTTCAGCAGTTCTTTCTGATTCCGAATCAACTGTTCCGGCGAGATTTCTTTTCCGGTATCAATCAGGGCGGCAAGTTTCCTTCGCAACCCGGCAAGGGAGTTGTTCAGGGATGCTGCCAGTTCTTCCTGCTTGAAAGAACTATTGCCGGACAGGTACAGCGCCGATGCTCCGGCGATGATTCCCTGTCTGCTGTCGGGATTCTGCACATATCGTGCATGAAGCCTTTTCACAAGCTGTTTACGTTTTTCCAAAAGCGTTTCCGCAACGGAAAGATACTGTTTCAACATATTTTTTCCGGATTTTTCGGCAAGTAAAAGCTGAATATCTTTTGAATAGGGAATCCGTGATTCAGCAGAACAGAACGACCGGAATGTTTCCAAATCGCTGAAAATTTCTTTGCTGCTGAAAAGTTCCGGTTTGAAACGGTCCTCAAATACCGTTGTATCGAATTCACTTCCGATAGAGCGCAGATATTCCCAGAAAGCATAGACTCCGAGCATTTTGTCATAGGTACTCCGGGCATTTTTTTCTGAATAAGTCGGCATTTTTTTATCCAGGCAGTCACAGGCAAATACTGCATTCCATGCGGTATCGGAAAAAAGATTTTCCAGAACGGCGGAATTCTGTCCCGGAACAATGCTGTTCTGCCGGAATATGCGTTCGAAGTTTTTCAGCTGAACAATGATCTTTGCGAGGTGTTGATTGCTCTGCTCCATATCAGCCCTGCGCATGGAAAGATTGGCGGAAATAATACACTGTTCGCCTGACGGTAAATGAAGGTTCGCTGAAAATTTGTCAAACTGCATTTGTGCGACACTGCTGTAATTCTTCATCAATATATTTTTGCTGTTTTGAAGTTCCGTCAGCGGTTGAAGCAGTTTTTTGCAGTAGAGACTGATGCTTCTGGAGGAGGCAAGACCTTTCTTTTTACGAACTTCAACCCGCTCCTCAATCCGTTTTTTCAATGCTTGCAATGCGCTGCCCGTTTTTTCCGTATCCGCGACGGATTTATATTGAGACATGATATTCATGACTTCTGCGTATTCTTCAGACAGATTTCTGATTTCAGCGACAAGATCTTCCGCCCGTATCAGCAGTTCTTTCCTGAAAGAAAGCGGAGTTTTTTCACAGATCCGTATACTGTTTTCCAGTTTTTCCGAAAGAGATTTTGCCGCATCAATGTTTTCTTCGTCATGCCTCAAATGTTCTTCCGTTCCCAAAACAGCAGACAGCAGATCATGAGTTTCCTGAGCATTTTTCATCTCTTTTGATGCTTTGTCCGCATTCCACTGCCACCGTTCCCTGTCAGCGGATACCAGAGTTGAAAACAGTTCGTTTGCTTCGTAAATATCATCGTCTGCCGGTTTTCCTGAGAGAAGTTTTTGAATCTGTGTCCATGATTTGACTGTTTCCTCCCAGATTCCCAGTTTCCGAAGCAGATCAAGACGTTGGGTCATGTCTGTGTCCGCTCCACGGGCGGCAGCCGCCGATTGAAGCGTTTCACGGGCCTGTTCGAACCGTTCTTCCGCCGCATATCTTTCCGCTTTCAGGCGAATTGACTTTGCAGACGGAGAAATTGTCTGAAATGCGAAATAACCGCCGATTGTCAAAGCCAGAGTTAAAGCAACGACGCCTAGCTTCAGAAAGATATGCGACCGAATATGGGTAACGGACTTGTCCCAGAATCTGAAATCAAGATAGGCAATGGAAATAATGTCGCCATCTTTCAGCATACGACCTGTTTCCGCATTTTCGACAGAGAGCGGAGTGCCATTCACCTTTGTTCCGTTCCGGCTTCCCAGATCTTTCAGCCAGCAGGTGCCGTCGCTATGATTTTCCAGCACTGCATGAACATGCGAAACCAGCGAATCTTCAACGATGATATTGCATCCGTTTGACGCGCCGATTTTTATATTGTTTTCTATGAGTTGATAAATTTTTCCCCGATTTTTTCCAGTCAGCTGTTCCAGACGATGATGCGGGAGACTGTTTTTCGTCAAGATTGCTTCTTCAGCCAATTCGTCAATAACGAGTTTACTGTCTCCGATGCTGTATGTATCGCCTTTTGCAATTTTGCGTTCCTGAATCTTTTCCCCCATGAAGTAGATTCCGTTCCGGCTCTTCAGATCCTGAATGAAAATGCTTTTTCCCTTGAGGAAAAGTCTGGCATGCTGTCCGCTGACACTGCGGTCTTCTGCGGGGACAGTCCATGTGCAGTCGGAACTGCGTCCAATAACAATGTCATTCGATATTTCTGCAGAAGATATTTCATGGATAAGTTGTCCATTCAACTCAAGGCGGATGTTGTAATTTTTTTTGAACATTACTTCCAGTCCTTTCGTCTGATCAGGTCATAACGATAATCCGCCTGTTGAAATTCCGCGGAGAATATCGAACTGCATGTCGCCTGAATGGACTGCATTGTCCTTGTATCATTGTTTGTTTCTGCATACTGGTAGGACAGTTTCTGGGAATTGTACCAGACTGTTTGCTGTTCGCGCAGTTTTATCAGCATTGACTTTGCTTCTGCAACGGCGTTATTATTTCCTGCCAGAGTTGCTTTAATAAGAGCACTGCGGAGTCGGTAAAATATTTTTCCCCAGTATACCGGAGCTTCCCGTTTCATGAAATTGACGGATTCTTCCAAATCCTGTTCCGGGGTTGTTCCTGTCCGATAAAGGGATGTTCCTTCCCAATGATCTTCGGTCCTCTTAATGGCATAGATGACCATTGAATCAGCCTGATTGCGCAAAAAATTTTCAGCGCGCCATCGGTTTTGCAACGGAACCTCAATCATGACCGCATGTATATTTTCGGCATTCCGCAGGAATACAGAGAACCCGAAAAAATCATCATTTTTAACCCTGCGGGTATAGGATATGGTGCTGAGGGGAATGCCGGCACCCCGGCTTCTGTTGACAAAAACAGTATTTTTATTTCCTCCCCAGTTGACGGAAGGCTCCTTGTCGCGGGTGGCGTTCATCCATTCTTCAAATGCTTCGCCATGGCTTCTGGTCAACGTACCTTTGTCTGTCATGTTTACTGCCACAATATGCAACGGAACATCCTGCAATTTTCCGATTTTAGTAAATACTTCAGTCGTATTTCCGTTTGTCGTGACGGACATGCCGGGTGTTTTCGGAAATACCAATGCAAGGTACGGAGATATCTGTTTGAAATCATTCAGAAATTTACCGTTTTTGTCGGTCGGCCAGGACAAATATTCTTCGGTTGCCGGTTTCAGATAGAAATAAAAGGCAATCGCTCCGCTGAAAAACAGCATCACGGGAACGGCGATAAGAAAAATTTTAAGTTTTTGCTTTAAGCGGAATGACTTTTTGATCTTTTCTAGCTCATCGTCTGAAGCGATGCGTGTCTGAAACGCCAGAGTTTCCGTACTGTCTTTTTCCTGAACAGAGAGGTCTTGCGGAACTGTTTCCGGTTCCCGAATCACTGTTTTTATCTCTTGTTGAACTGTTTTTACTGCTTCCGGTCTGGTTGCATCATTATCGGAATTCTCCGGAGGGATGCTTCCGGTGCATTTTGTTTTTTCATTATCTTCATCACTGTCGGCAACGGTCTGTTCCGCCGCTCTTTCTATGGCAAAAACCGTTCCTTCACCCAGCTGAACAGTATCACCGGCTGTAATTTCGACAATATCTCCTATATTTATACTTTTACCGTTGTGTTTAGTCGTCCTTGAACTCAGGATTTCGATAGAGAGATTACTGCCGCTTCCGGAGCGGATAATTACATGTTTTCCGGATACATCCGCTGCTTTCAGACAAATATCATTTGTATGGGAACGCCCTATGGATATTGTCTGATTGTGCGTGAGGGGAACTATCTCTCCTGTTTTTTCGCCGAGTGTAAATTTTATCTGATACATTATTCCATTACTCCTCCTAAACCGCTTCCTATGACTTTAATCAAAACAGGCGTACCGATAATCAAAAACATTGCAGGCATGATAAATACGGCAATGGGAAGAATCATTGCGGAAACAGCCCTTGCCGCTTTACGTTCCGCTATGTTGAACCGTACTCTTCTCATTTCTTCCGCCTGTATCTTCATCGTTTCGACGATGGATGCACCGACTTCAAAACCATGGGTCACGGCAGACGCGAATGCTGCGAAAGCATCTGTCTGAATGCGTTTTGCCATATTTTCAATCGCTTCGATGCGGGTTTTGCCGAGTTCCAGTTGCCGTAACATGATACCGAACTCCAGAGCCAGTGGGGAATTTTCTTTTTCCGTGGAAACGTAATAGCGGATTGCCGCTGTGAAATCTATGCCGGAACGCATCGCGGCGCCAATCAGATCAATAGCAAACGGCAATGCTTTCATGATCTGAGTCTGTCTCTTGTCCGCACAGCTGAAAATGATTGTCGACGGATAGACATAACCGATAAATCCGAAAGTCATGGCAACGAAAAACAATACTATTCCATTAATTGTCGTAAGCATGAAAATGAATGTCATGGTTGTTGAAGCAATCAGACAGGTCAGAATTTTTGCAGTGAAAATGAAATTGGTATCCATTTTGATATTTGCCGCAATCAGGGCATTTTCCAACTTTTCTTTCTTTTCCGGTTGAAAATGTTCCATCACATTACCGGCAGATTCTGCAAAACAGGCGAGAAGGCCCCATGTCAGTTTGTAAAAAACGGGAATGTTTCTCCCCGTAAAATCATACGATCCCCCCTTGGGTTTATTGATGAAAAACGCCAGAAACAGATACGGGATAAAGACGATCCCGAATACAATCAGATACATCGGTATATTACTTTCTGTCTGCACGGTCACACCTCTATTGTAATTATTTTTTTGAGAATATAGTAACCTGTTGAAACCAATGCGACAGCTCCCGCCACGGCGAGCCAACCCGTTCCTGTTGTTACTAACGGAGTCATTAGAACAGGGTCTATAAAGTAAAGGAGAAGAAACGCAACAGCGGGGGAGAGTGCGATGGAAATTGCTTCAAAGCGTCCCTGCGCCGTCATGTTTTTCAGACGCTCCTGAAACTCGGTTCTTGCCCGGATTGTCACAACCATTTCCTCCAGAACCTCAGACAAACTTCCTCCGGATTTTGTCGTCAGCGAAATTGTGGTGACAAGCAAATGCAGGTCTTCGCAGGGAATCCGCTTGTACATGCGGACAAATGCTTCCGGCAAATCGACACCGAGGCGGTATTCCCGCAAAAGAGTATTTAACTCCTCCCGCATTGGACCATCTATTCTATTGGCGACAGATTCGATTGACTGTCCCAGTGCCAACCCTGAACGCAGACCATTGGAAAGCCCCATCGTAAAGTCGAGAATCTTTGCTTCAAACGCTTCCTGACGTTTTATCCGTTTCTGCTGATAAAGCCAGTAGACGAAAAAATAGGCGGCAAGACCGAACCCGCAGGCAACGGGGACGGCAATCTTCATCTGTTCGACACCAAATGCAAGTTGAAGCAGAAACATGCAGCATCCGGTAATCAGTGCGGAAAAAATCCTTGTCATCAGCAATTTTTCCGGCGAAATGAAACGACGCAGTTCCTCGTAACGGGGATTGGCATTCAGTTCCAGCTTTTCCAGGAGATATTTGGATCCCATGCGGATCAGAATAAAGCAGAACATCATGGAGGCTGTAAAAATCAGAATAAAGTTGAAGTATCCCATAATTCACCCTTATACTTTCGGAACAAATACGGACATGTCAAGATTGAGCCGTCCGCTCTTCCGCAGTTCATCAATAAATATGGGGATATTGCCTGTTGCCGTATGGTACCCCTGAACTTTTCCGTTGGAGTCGAGTCCGGTTTGTTCAAACGTAAAGATATCCTGCAGGAGTATCTGATTTCCCTCCCGCCCGGTGACTTCCGTTATTTTTACCACTTTTCTCGAACCGTCAACAAGACGAGTCTGCTGGACGATAATATCCAGTGCCGATGCGATCTGTTCGCGTATCGCTGTTGAGGGAAGTTCAAAACCCGCCATCATGACCATATTCTCCAGTCTTGCCAGAGCATCACGGGGATTGTTTGCATGGGCAGTTGTAAGCGATCCGTCGTGTCCGGTGTTCATTGCCTGAAGCATATCCAGCGCTTCTGCTCCACGACACTCTCCGACGATGATTCTGTCCGGACGCATACGCAATGTATTTATGACAAGGTCCCGGATGGAAATGCGTCCTTTCCCCTCAATATTGGCTGGACGAGCTTCCAGGTTGACCAGATTCGGGTGGGTAAGTTTCAATTCCGCGGAGTCTTCCACCGTAATAACCCGTTCATCTTCCGGAATAAACAAGGAAAGCACGTTGAGAAGAGTTGTTTTTCCTGAACCTGTTCCACCGGAAACCAGGATGTTCTTTCTGGAACGGACTGCTTCCTGCAGAAAGAGAGCCATCTCTCTTGTCATGCTGCCGAATGCAATCAGATCATCCGTTGTCAGTTTCCTGTCGGCAAATTTACGCACGGTCAAAGCAGCTCCGTGCAGGGCGAGAGGGGGAATTACCGCATTAACGCGGCTGCCGTCCGGCAAACGGGCATCGACCATCGGGCTGGCATCGTCGATATGCCGTCCCAGCGGTTCTACAATACGCTGAATAATGGAAATAAGATGCTGTTCGTTAAAAAAACGGACTCCGCTGTCAAACAGTTTTCCGGCACTTTCCACAAAAACAACGTGGGGGCCGTTGATCATGATTTCAGAGATTCGCGGGGAACGCAGAAGCGGCGATAACGGCCCGAAACCAATCAGTTCATCCAGAAGAGCCTGACGGAACAGATCCATTGGAATTTTCACAGGAATCTCATGACGCCGCTCTTTCAGTGTCCGGTCAAGACTCGCTTCCAATTTGGAGCGCATCGTTGAGTTGTTCAGTTCCTTGAGTGCGCTCTCGGAAAGATTCAGTTTTTCAAGAATGTCTTCATGAATGGAACGGGTCAGAGCCATAATTTCCGGTTCATACAGAACGGAGGCATTCTGAAATTCTTTTTTAAAGTCAACCGGTATTTCTCTTTTCGATTCCGCCGCCGGCTGCTGAAAAACCGGAACAGATTCCGGGAGATGAGGGTTGCCGGATAAAACGATTTCATAATTCGCAATCTTTATAATGTCTCCCATTTTGACGGAAGTTGTTTCTGGAATTTTTTCATTGTTCAGGAACGTTCCGGCGGTACTTCCGAGATCTTCAATGAAAATCTGTCCGTTGCAGGATAAGAGGCGGGCATGTTTACGGGAAACGTCACTGCCGGACAAAACAATATCGCATTCAGAATGACGGCCGAGCAGCATTGCCCAGTCGCCATCTGCAACGTCCTTTGTCTGTACGACGTTCGTTTTATTCGCAATCACTTTGATTTGAAGCATAGCCGCCTCCATTGAATTTACCATGAGAACCAGTTCAACCAGCTTAACCAGCCGCGGTAACGTTTTTCTTCCTCAATCCGTTTCTGATTGTCGCGCTTTGCATCACGATACACCGGCGCGGTTTCCTGATCCAACGGGATATTAATCTGAACATCAGGATTGGATTTTACGAGGCGCGGACAGGCAAGAATCAACAGGCAGGTGTCCGTAACGGAATTATCGTCTTCGGATACAAACCATTTGAGCACCGGAGTGTTGCGCAATATGGGAAGACCGGATTTTCGGGTATCCTGTGCGATTTTCTTTGAACCGGCTATAACAATGGTCTTGTTCAAATCACAGAACACTGTCTGTTTCGTGGTGTCTTCCGCCAGAGTGTACGAATTGTCATCCGAACCGAGAAGAGCCGAGTTCTTCAGATCAAGCGTCAGTTTGGTACGGTTGGGAGAAACGAGCCCGCCGTTCACCTTGATTTTCAAGCCGAACTCAATATTTTGCAGGCTTCCGTTTTCGACTCCGTTGACTTTCACATAGACGGAACCGCCGGTATGAAGCGTTCCGCCTTGCGGGTCATTGTTTGCAAAGCTGACATGTCCGGCATTGTAAGTTCTGCTGACTCCATTTGCCGTAAGAAAGCGGACCGTTGAATCCATATTTCCATTGATTACGGCAGATCCGCTTCCCCTTCCTGCGACAAGGTCATAAAGACCTCCGGCGGAAAGTCCCCCGGTCGGTACGGAATTGGAGCCGATGTTGCTGGAATTGGATTTGCTGATGCCTGCGTATACAATATCCACCTGCAGTATTGTCTCAATTACTGAAAGATTGATGATGCCGCGGATTTGACCATTGGAGACGTTCGCGCCGCCATCCGTGGAAAGCCACGTCTGGGTTGACAAAATCTGCCTGATCTTATCCACCTCTTTCTGACTGTACATCTCACCGGTCAGAACTACGTTGTTGGAAGAAATCTGCAAAGACAGTTCTCCGGTTTCCGGCCGTTTATTTTGATCACAGAATATGAAACCGGCTTCTGTCAACATTTTTTTCAGATTCATCACCGTTTCTGCGGATGGTGCAAATGTGGCAAAATTCTGACAGCTGCCGGAATAATTCGGAAGTACACGCATAAGATGTTTCCAATGTTCCGGCTTGGTAACCGTTCCTTTAATAACAATTTGATCCTCGTTGGTGGAAATATCAAGTTCGGTCAGCATTTCCAGATCGGAACGGAGCTTTTTCAAAATTTTGGCAAGGTTGGATTTGACGGAAATAATGTAGTCTTTCTGCATTCCGCCGCCTGACGCCATAAGATTTACTTCACCGATGGCTCCCGCCATCAGGCGGAACTGGGAATCGGTTGCTTCAACACGGACTATATCTGTTTTAGCCGGGATCAGTTTGTATGATTCTATTACGAACGGAACCTGAATGATTTTTGTCGTTCCGACAATCATACTGACTTTTTCCGCTTCGGCGGCAAACGCTGCCGCGGAAAACACTGCTGACAAAAATAGAAACAGGGCTTTTTTCATCACCGTATTACTCCTTCACCTCTGAGGGAACCAGCGGAATCTTTATTTTCTGAAGACCTTTAATCATGTCTGTCAAAGCGGAATCCTCGAATTTCCCTCCGTCCATTCTGTTCAGGGCGTTGTCATCTTTCTTTTTGCGGAGAATCGGATACAGTTTCGCCTTGCGCTGAATTGCGGTCAGGGCAATGGCCTGCTCCGGCGGAAGAGAGAGCAGAACGCTTCCACCGTTGATTTCAAGAATCGTCACACGCGGATAAATCACGGCTGTTACGGTTTTTTCGACTATTTTAGCTTCGGCATCCGCATTTTTTTCCGTTTTGATTCGATCCCTGTAAACAAATGTTCCGATAATCGCAATATCATCGCCCGGTTGAAGCATTTTCAGCAGGACGCTGTCTGCAAAGGTAACGGGACAGCCCCATTGACCATCGCCCAATGCACGGCTCTTGCTCTGATCCAGTTCCAAATCGGCATAAAGCAGATAATCACCGCGTGCAATTCTCCGTTTTGCACGCTGATTATAGGTAATGGTGCGGTTCGATTCATCAATACAATTCTTCGGAACAGCACTTTCCGGAATCTCCTTAACGCCGATACGGCTTTCCTGAATCAGTTCGCCTTCCATGATTTCACTGGTAACAATCAAAACCCGGCGCATTTTTTCTTCTGGCCGTTCGTTGTTTTTTATGGTTTTACTGACTGCAAAAACCGCCGCTAAACCAAGCAGGACTGCTGTAATCAGAGGAATAATATTTTTCATAGTCGTTACTTCGTTCTGCTTTTTTCCACAAGTCTGGTGACGAGGGCGATGATTCTGTATGCATCCTCTTCGGTAATGTTCTCATTTTCAATAAGACTGCGTTTGAAAATGATAAAGACTCCGCTTCCACTGTTCGGAATTGCATAGAGCAGCATGGATTTGCGGAAAAAATACAGAAAACCGAAAAGCAGCATGAACAATATGCTGATACCAAGCGTCGGAATGATGAGAAGCAGTGAAATGATCGCCAGCACCATCCAGATGACAGGCTTCATATACCCTGTTCCAAGATTACTGATAGACGAAAGAGGAATCATTTCCTTAATCCTGCCGGAAAGCGAGCCTTCCGTAAATTCCACCCGGTTTTCGTAGACTTCAAACGTGGTCGTCGTATCAATTCCGATCAAAGCGAGAAACCACGCAATCAAACCGGATTTGCGTCCCTTGATTTTTACATAAAGAGGTCCGTCTTCGTTGACTTTCGCTTCCTTGATGACCAGGGCGCTTTTCCCGGCGAGCATAGCAAGTCGATGCATGTTTTAATTCCTTCCAGTTATTGTTTATTTGCCTATAAGCGAGGCGGATTGCTTTGTTCCAAATTGTTTTACAAAACTCCAGACTTTCATGCCGGAACCTATATCCGCTATTTCCATCGTCAATGTGAACGTGCGTATGATGTGATTTGCCTTGCGTCCACCTTCACGCACTTCATTTGAGATAATTTTACATCTCAAGACGAAAACCGCCGCTTTTATCGTTCCGGTTTTCGCGACAGTTTCCTGTGCCATATTTTCATCGTCACAGAGCTTTCTGGATTGTGCAACCGCCTGTATTCGTTTTATCCCTTCCGCAGCCGAAACAGTAACCTGGTTCGACCTTTCAAGTTCACTGAGCAATATCTCTGATGCAATATTCATCCAGTTTTCCTGATTATCCGGATCGTCCGTATCAAGGACCGGTTGCGCAACCTTGATTATGGGTGCCTCATCGGTATTTTTCGCATCATTTTTATACTTCTGTACTGCTTTTTGAAAACGTGGATTGGTCAAGGCATCCTGAATGGCGGAACGAACTGCATTTTGAATCATTTCCGTCATAGGATCTGCGATCGTCTCATCATACCGGGAATCGGAAACGCATCCGCAAAGAAGTCCTGCTCCCAGAAATGTCAGCAATACAAGAAGCTTTTTTCTCATGACATGTGCTCCATTATTTTTCGATGTGTCCCAGTTGTTTTACATATTGCCATATTACCAGCCCGTTTTCAATAAAACCCATTTTTAAGACAAACGTTCTGGTCACAACCTTTTTACCGTTGGAGGTTACTGCATTTTCAATGATTTTCGGTACAAGAACCACTCCTGCGGCAATCAGAGAATTTTCCTTGGCAATCAAAGATTGATCGAAATTCTCGTCGTCAATCAGATTCCGGGAAGCGGAAATTGCTTTAACCGCGCCTACTCCCTCCGCCATGGAAATATCCACTTTGTCCGCATTCCATAGTATCGTCATCAGTTGATCGGTCAGCTCGTCAAGATGAATATCATTATCAACGGTTCCTTCCACCACCGCTTTTGCCAATTTTACAACCGGAAGCTTCCCCGGATGCCGTGCTTTATAGGCTTCCTGAAAACGTATAAACCGATTGTTGGTTAATGCTTCTCCAGCTGCGGTTTGTGCGACCCGGCGCAATTCAGCGCTGCTGACGCTGTTTCCGCGGACCGCGTTGATTTCCGCAGGAAGCACATTGCCGTCTCCGACTTCAAAAGTTTCTGTTGTAGTTCCACATCCCGCAAGCAGCATCGCGGAGACCGCTGTTCCAAGAATAAATGTTTTTTTCATTGTTCCTCTCCTTTTCAATTTGCTTCTTTTAAGCTGATTTTAAAATCCCTGCAATCCTTGGATGGAGCAACGGATTGCAGAAAAATCGTTTCTCCGGGAATCACCGTGGCGTCCTGCCAGTCGGACAGCAACGTATTAACAGCCATTCCATCCCGGGTGAACCAGGAAAACTTGTAACGGATTTTGTACGGATTATCTCCGGTAAGTCCGCTCCAAACCTGGGCGAATCCGCCGGTCCGTATGTTGACGGCTTCCAGCTGCACCCGCATAAAACCATCCGCGGTGGAGGATACATCGATCTTTTTCAACGCCAAACGGTCCTTCAAGAAACCATCGGTAACAAAACGGGTGTCATTGATGGTGTTGGGCGTCATCGTCTTGTCCGCATTTTCCACCGTGTTGACGGTGCTCTGACAGCCTGTGGCAAGGAGCAGAAACAATGCCGCACAACCGGGCAAACAGAGTTTTGTTTTCATGTCGGTCTCCTATTTTGATTTGATCGGTAATACATGGCAGGACGTGTTTTGCTCACTCGGCGCATTCACATAGACGATGGCGGAACGGCAGTCATCGGGAATGACAACTTCCTTCACGGTTCCGCCATTGCCAAAATTCACCGTCAGTTTCCGATTTTTCGGCATGGGAAATTGAGTTAGCTGGAACTCCTTGGGCAGAATTTCCCATGTCCGGGTATCCGCCGTATTCATCGCCGTCCGATATCCCGCTCCTCCGATTGCGACAGAACACCAGACGATACATTTTACAACCGGGTTCATGTCGGATTTCCAGATTGCGACTAGACCGCCGTAATAAGCTCCCTCCTTGATAAGCGTGCTCAGCACGATTCTGGTAATGATTCCCGGCAGACGTTCCTTGAATTCCTGGGCAAGAATCCCATCCATGTCAGCCAGAATCATGGAGGAATGTTTTGTCCCGTCGGCACTCACTGTTATTTTGTCAAACGGTGCCGGATAGAATTCACACATCGGCCATGCCGTCATAATCGGGAAGTACACCGCGATTTGTTTGAACGCGGCGCTTTTTCCGTTGGCGAAAATCACATAGACGCAATCACGGTCCAATGCGAAATCAAAGGGCTTTATCTGCTTCAATTCAGACGGAACCGGCCGGTCGGCGGCTTTGAGAACCGACACATAATACCGCTGAATCATCGGGTTCTGCGGCATCGCTTCGTAAAGACGCTGGAAATCAATCCGGGCATTGTCATAATTCTCATCTCGGATTGAGCCCAAGCCGGAAAGGAAGATCGCCGCCGGATTCAGGAACCCGCCGTATCCTTTATTGGCGATTTTCCGGACTTCATCCATTCCTGCGCTGAATTCGGCATTTTTCGGATCGTTTTCGATTTTTTCTCCCGAAGCATTGTTTTTCGCTTTTTCTGCGGCTTCCGGATTTTGTTTTTTCGCGGCCTCTATTTCAGCCTTTTCCGCTTCAAAGATTTCTTTGTAATCTTCCTGAACTTTTTTCTGTTCGTTGCGGAGCCGTCTGAGCTGAGCACGGAAAGCGGATTCGTTGTCCACTCCCAGATAAGCGAGCGATTTGAAAATGGAAAGCGCAATGCGGTCGCGGCAGAAGCCGCGATACGGCAGCGCATTCAGATTTGTGACGGACATTCCGACTTCCGCTCCGGCATCGCGTGCACTGAGTTTTGCCCGATCATCATAGTCGGCAATCAGCTTTTCCGCCTGTTTGAATTGTTTCACGCTTTCCGCAAAATTTCCCATGTTGAAGTTCATGCTGCCGGATTCGAGACGCCACATAACCTCATCGCCGGTATTGACCACCGAACTGTTATACCACTTGGGCTCCTTCAGCTTTTCGTCGATTTGCGTCATTACGGACGCGTTGTCGGCTTGCGCATATGCTTCCATCATCGGGGCTTTCTGGCGATGGGAATTGACTACAGTCGAACAGCCGGCAAAGAGAATGCCTCCTGTTGCGATGAGAAGGATTTTTCCCCAGACAAATGATTTCATCAGGATCGCCTTTCTCATTTCATTTTTAGTTCGGAAACTTTGAGAAGTTCCGGCAGAATTTTTTCGGGGATCACGGTTTTGATCATGTATTTGCCATAATCGTCGATGGTCCAATCGCGCGTTTTCCGACGGTCCAATTTCCGGAAGTTGACTCTTTCTTCGAATGGAACGCTGGCGACCGTATTGCCCTTCTGAGCGGAAACAATGCGGATATTTCCCTCAATGTTGCCGATATACCGGACCCCTTTCGCTCCGGTTTCTTCCACATGGTACGGGATTCCGGCAATCTCAAAACGGGTGATGGTTGCCTGAATCAGCAGTTGAACTTCCAGCAGCTTCCCGACCTTGACAAACATTTTGGGCTCCAGCTCGTAGAGATTGTCCAGATTGTTTTTCTTGAGAATTTTAGTAACCGACTGAAGATTCTGAAGTTTCACGCCCTTGTTCATCAGAGCGTTTTCAAGTCTGACATTGAAGTCTTCGGCAAGATAACGCGGTGCTTTGGAAATCCGGATATTCGGGGTCAGAATAGCCGACATCATCAACTGCTTTTCATCCGACAGGAGTTTTTCCAGCGCGGCTTCAATCCTGTCGGCGAGTTCGTCCAGGTTTTTCACCCGGAGATTCGCGGTTCTTGCCTGATCAATTTCCCCGGTGGAGGAATCAAGGATTTTCATGGTGCAATTCAGCCGGGAACCGAACTTACCGACTTCGGAAACAAGAATATATTTGA
The DNA here is from genome assembly GCA_900548385.1 of uncultured bacterium. Lineage (GTDB taxonomy): Bacteria > Verrucomicrobiota > Lentisphaeria > Victivallales > UBA1829 > UBA1829. The sequence continues at coordinate 28,878 of URKJ01000047.1, forward strand.
CTGTTTCAATCTGCCCCAGTTTTGCTTTCTGCGTCGAGTTCAGATTCATCAGATCGGAACTGGTGGTAAGGCCGATTTCCGTCATCATCTGTTTTAACGCACCGCGAGAGATAAGTTTGTATTCATCGGACTGAATGGAGGATTCAAGAATTCCCCAGAATGCTTCGATATCTTCGGCTTTCACTCCGCCTTTGCCGACCGGTTCTGCGATAGCAAGTTTATCCGCCGCGAAAGAGCCGATGGCGAAGAAAACCGCAGCAAAAAGAGAGATGAAAAATTTGGTCCTCATTGATATGCCTCCTGTTTTTTATTTTTCCAGTTTCGTGTTGATCGTTTCATCGCCGGTCAGGTTGACATCAAAACTTTTGTTTCTGTATCCGGGGGCTTTTATTTCGATGGTATGTTTTCCCGCCGGAACAAGGAATGAACCGCCGCCGTTGCCGACACGGATGCCGTCAATGAACACCTCCGCTTCAGCGGATTTGAAGAACATTCCGCCGGTCGGAATGACCGTTACGGTATGGGGAAGCGGAGTTACCGTGATCTTGTTTTTGCGTCCGGGTTTGCAATTGTCGTAAAGATCCTCCGCCGCCTGTTCCAACGCGGAAGTCATCAGATTCTGAAAAATATTGTTGTCGAACTGCGATCCGCTGATGGGACGCTGTTCGCGGTAATTTCCGGTGTAGATATTGCTGTAGACGGTGTGCTGTGCGGCGAGATCGACCATTTTGATAATGACATCAAGCTGATAGTTCGTCGTTTTTGTTTCAATGCCGTATCCCTTGAACGAATTTGTTTTAGTTCTCATATCCGAGACCGTTCCGTATATCAGGTGTGTAGCGCCGGTTTCCCGTGCAAGACGCAGCATGAAATCCTTGGGGAAATCAGGGGCTTTCTGAAGTTTCTGCATTGCGGCGGTCATTTGCGATGCGTCTACACAGGTGAAGACATCGTTATGGCGTCCAAGATACGCGGACAGATATTCCGCCCCGATCACCATCGGTCTGGCCTCGCCCTTTACAATGGTATTGTACAGATCAAGAGCCTTGCCGCGGTCAAAGGTGTTGTCCCCGACTTGCGCAGACCGGTTCGCCGTATTGGTTTTCGTATTATCCCAGGCATCAATCATCCGGACAAATCCCTGCATTACGCTGTTGATGGATTTCCGGTCCGCGTCGTTCAGCGTGCATTGCGGAGGTATGCTGATCGCTTTGTTTTTCTCGTCCAGAAAACGTTTCTGTCCCTGAATGTCAAGCGAAGAGAAATCCAGAACGCAAACCCGGAACGGCGACCATTTCGCCTTTTCCTTTATCACGGTTTTTGTGATTACTGTGGTTGTGGTGGTCGTTACTTCCGTGGTTTTGCCGGCAGCGGAAGCACTCGTTCCGCATATCGCTCCCGCGGCGGCAATCGCAAACATCACTTTATATTCTTTTTTCATACGAGACCTCCCGGATTCCGATGATTTGTATTATCTGTTTTGTCTGTTTTTGTTTCCGTGTCCTGCAGGGAAGCTGCCATTGCGTGCGCTCTTTCCATGACGAGAACTCCCCGCCGAAGCTCGTCAAGAAATTTCCGGTCGTCACGAACGCGCTTCAATTCCGATTGGCAGTCATGGCAGAAGAGCAGGTGAATACGGCAGGATATGTTCTTCTGCAAATCAAGACTGCCGTTCACTAAACGGTCCAGCAGTATTTCATCGCAATGATTCATTTTTCCTGTTCCTCCATTGCTTTCTGCTCGTTGACATATTTCCGCAGCATTTTAAGAACTCTTTTTCGATAATTGTATACTGTTGCAAGCGAAATTTTCAGAGAGGATGCAACTACTGCCGGAGCCACGCCTTTTATATCACAGAGTTCGAAGATCTCCACTTCCCGTTTCGGAAGTTCGGAACGGGCGCGAATGAGAGAAAGCCAGAAAATGTGCTGTTTCCATTCCTCGTCCCAATACCGTTCAAAGGAGTTTTCCAAAAAGGAATCTCCGGCGAATGCGGGAGTACGGTTGTCTTTCTGGCGGTTGCGCCGGAGCTGTGCAATGCAGTTCCGGACAAGCGTACCGAAATACGTCCGGAATTTCCCTTTGCCGGGGTTGTATTCAAAGTTTTCACAGGCTTTAAAAAAGGTTACGAGAACCTCTTGTTCAAGTTCCAGAAAATCGGAGGCGGGCACGCCGGCCTGTTCGGCACAATGAAAGATCAAAGGACGATAGATGTTGCGGAATTGATACCACGACACGTTGTCGCCTTTTTTGATTCCAGCCAAAAGTGTAGGACGCGTTGTAACCATTGTTTCCCTTTATACGGGTTGCCTGCTCCGGATTCCGCTTGCGGTTCCCTGCGCAGACGTAATCCGTTTTTTATTGTATATATATGAAACGGAAATCTTTTTTTCTAAAAGGAACATGGAAAGATCCGTATTATACCTGTTTTTCTTATTAAAAACCGGCATATCTTGTCCTTCTATGCAGATCCTTTGAGATAATTTTACGGGTTTCTTTCCGTCATGGCTTGCTTTGCGGAATTCAAGGAAGAAATCATCATAATCAGGAGAACAGAATTGGCGTTTACCGGAAAACATCCGTTTATTTTTACATGAGTAAACCTTTTCTCTCATACCTGTCCGGCAAAAAAAATGCCGCGATAATCCAAAATGATCGGATTTCGCGGCATGAGTATGAAGAGGCAATGAATCTGTCGTTATGAAAGAATCATCGGAGAAAGAGAAAACGAAAATATTTTGGCCGGATAGAAGCAAGCCTTTATTTATAAATAAAGGCTTGCTTCTTCACTTTGGCTTATCGGCTAAAAAATCTAGTCCACATTTTTTTCAAAAAAA
>URKJ01000048.1 GCA_900548385.1 uncultured bacterium
TTCTCGACCTTGTTCTCTTTTTCCGAGTTCAAGGTCTTTTTTTTACTATTTTGCGTCCGTGGTTTGCTTGGGGCGTGCGGCAAGGGCTCCTCGCCCTTTCCCCAGCCCCCTTAACTCGCAAGGGACGTGTTCCTCTTGACCCGCCGGAAAAAATTTAATTTTTTCCGGTCATTTGTGCTTCCGGTACATGTCGATCAAGGGGCGACCCCTTCGTGTTCTCCCTCCTGGATCCCCAATTCCCGAGAATTTTTCGCCGCAAGAGGAGAAAAATCTTCGGGCGGGATTCTACTTTTGCAGGATTTTTTCCGTTTCCTTTCAAAAAATTGAAAAATCTTCTTTTTTCCCTCTTGATGTTTTTTCTCTTTTCATGTATAATTTATATAACAGAATAGGAATTTGCGATGGGACGTAAGAAAGGGTTTTTTATGAAACAGTATGTAGTAGATGCTTTTACAGATAAAATATTTTGCGGCAATCCGGCTGCCATATGCGTCATGAACAAGTGGCTGCCGGACAGCTTGCTTTCTGCGATTGCAAGGGAAAACAATTTGTCTGAAACAGCTTTTGCCGTGAAAGAAAACGGCTGTTACCATCTTCGATGGTTCACTCCTGGCGGAGAAATTGATTTGTGTGGACACGCAACGCTTGCAACCGCATATATTATCATGCGGTTCCATCAGCCTGAAGCAGAGATGCTTTCATTCCAGACTTTGAGCGGAACATTAACTGTTGAAAAAAAAGACGACCTTTATGAAATGGATTTTCCTGCTTATAAATTGAAACAAATTGATGTTACAGAAAAAATGACGGAAGCGATTGGAGCCGCCCCGATAGAAGCATACATAGGACGTGACTTGCTTTGTATATTTGACAGTGAGCAAACCGTAAAAGCATTAAAACCGGATATGAATAAGCTGGTGTCATTGGATGGGCTGCTTCTGCAGGCAACGGCTGCGAGCAGGGAATTCGATTGTGTTTCTCGTTCTTTCGCGCCGAAATTAGATGTGCCGGAAGATCCCGTGTGCGGTTCGGGGCATTGTCATATCATTCCTTTCTGGGCTGAAAGACTGGGAAAAGAAGAACTTGTTGCTTATCAAGCATCTGAACGGAGCGGGATTTTATATTGTAAATATAAAAATGGACGAGTTAAAATTGCCGGTAAAGCCGTTCTATATTCTGTCGCAGAAACTTACGTCGGCTAATAAATGACAAAGTCTGCCATGCTTTCAACAGTCATCGGTTATGCGCAATTTTCAGGATGCTATCCAAGGTGGCAATTTCCCTGCGGATCAATTACGAAACTGTACGGTGATACTTCTGCCTGCCTCTTCTCCAGATGGAAGCTCTATGCGGCGTTCCCGTCCGTTCAAACGCAAAGTCATGGAGTTGAGCTGCGCTGTCGGGTCGGCAACAGTTACCTGGTCGGCTGCAATCAGGAAAAGTCCGGGAGAATCTGTCTCAAATCCATTGAACTTGCCCCGACGGTGAAAAATTAATCCAATGACTCCGCCGGAAAGTTCAACCGCTTGAAGTGTCGATGTATTGGAAAGTATTTTGCCGCCGGGCCAGTTGGCAAGCCGCTCCGGAGTCGCATTCGGAATGACTGCAAATGCGTATGAGGCGTTCTCCGGTTTTATTCCATGTTCAATCCGGAGCGAAAACAATTCTTTTTTTACCGGAAGCGGCTTCAGGCGTCCTCCCTCGACAAACCGCCAGTCTCCTTCCCGTGATTCCGTGATCAGTTTCAAATTTTTACCATGATAGCCGATACCATCGTGCAGAAACCAGTCTTTTCCACATTCAATTCCGCCTTGGCGCAAACAGGTGTTGACGGTTGTCGCTACAGGAAATGGACTGGTGGAAGAAATATCGCACCCCAGCTGATAAACAGCATCGGTATCAAAGAAATAGGCTTTTTTGGCAGAAACTCGATCCAGTTTCATGGTGAAGACTGCTACGCCGCGTATGCCGTCGCTGACTCCACCGACAAATTCCGTTTCTCCGATCTGCCGCCACTTCCGGCTGTGTGTCCAGCGGGGATAAGTATTCCGGGCAAATGCGAGACCCGCTTTCCGGCTCTCTTCTTCTGTATAGACCGGAGTTTTCGGCAGAGTGGTTCCCGGAAGACGTGTCCAGTCCCAGCAGGGTGTAATGTCTTCATATTCCCGGCCGGAGCGCATAACCAGACAGACCCCGTCAGAAAAATAGCGTCCGAGAGCATTGTCCCAGTTCGTATCATCTTCAACAGGGCGTACTCTCACGGAGTTCATTCGTACCGCTGCGTACCATTCCGGGCGACGGTGCACCATATAATCGGAATTCCAAAAATGGCGATTTCCTGTCAATGAATTCCTGCCTCCGCGGTTCCGGGAAAGGACTGCATCATAAGCGGCTGCCGATGAAGGATCCGCAGTGCGCAGGAGTTCCAGACTTTTCAATGTATTCTCACCCTTGCGCACCGCTGCATTCTGTCCGAGTTGACGACCGATGGCAAGCAGGTCCATCCGTCCATTCCAGAGTACCCATTGAAAACCGTTGAATGCAAGATGACGCAAGAGTGCGAATTCGCTGTTTGAAAACTGCCATTCCGTGTTGCGGAATATGTTGCTCCAGAACGCCATATTGCGAAAGAATTCGCCTCCGTAGTTGCCGAACTGGATCTGCGGCCCATGCTGATGATAACAGCCGTCCGCGCGGATTCCGCAGAAATCCCATTTTGTTTTGCCGTCCGTTCTTGAGGGGACGAGTGTGCTTTTCAGTTTTTCCGCCGCTTCGTGAATAATTTCCGGATCACGGGCGAGCAGTCCGAGTTTCAGGCGGTTTTCCGCGATGAACAGCAGATTGTTCCCGGTATAGCCTTTTTTATAAACAGTCTGAGCGCAGGTGTCCAGCGCAGCTTTCCGGGAAGGGCCTTCCGGAAAGAGTTCCGGCGCCAACAGAAGGATTGCGCTCATCTGTTTCGGGACCCACATGTCATTCCACCACCAGTTGGAATTGCGCGGGCGTTTTTCATTCCACCAGTTTACCGCTCTGACGATTGTTTCTCCGGTCTTCCGGTCATGATAGAACGGGGAAGCCGGATTTGACCAGTGGCAGGCAAGATCATAGGCTCTGCCAAGCTGAGCAGAAAGCTCCCAGACGGACCGGTTTGTCCCTGCGTAATTGACATCGTGCCAGGTGCCGTCTTTCCGTTGTCCGGCAATCAGTTTCCGGATACGCTTTTCCGGCGGGAGCCGGGTTTCCCGGAGAGTGTTGCTGAGCCGCTGTATCATCAAGTCGTATTCATTTGCAACCGCGGAAAGGGTCGTCAGGAACAGGAGCAGAAAAATCCGGAAGCGTTTCATCGTTCACCTCGTGTTTATTGGGGAATGCCGAAATTATCAAGAAGGTAGGTGATGCGGTTGGCGGTCCGGGCATAACCTGTCTTGTCCAAAGCATCTACATGTCCGTCCAGAAACAGCGCGTTCCCCCGGCGGAGATGACGGAGCATTACGGCGGCGATATTGTCGCACAAGCCGGTCTGATAGAACATGTGATAATTGTGTCCCGCCCGTTCCGGATTGAGCTGCACCGTGCTGTAAATGAATCCGGTATCGGACAGAATAACGGTGCGGCCGGGGGCTTTTGCTTTGCTGACCGCATAGAATTTGTTGGAGCCGTCGACTCGCGCAAGGATGTTTCCGACTCCCGGCTGAATGGTACTCCAGTTCCCGCCGTACTGCAGTTCCGGCATTCCGTAGACCCTGAGCGTTTCCGCTTTCCGGGGAGCTGTGGAACAGCGGAGAATATTTTCATCATTCACATAGGTTACAGCTCCGGCGGTGACTTCTTCGCGGTTGCCGTTCTTGTACCGGTATCCGAGAAGAACGGAAGCCCATATTCCGGTCCCGCCGGGATAGGACTGGATCGTGCAGATGTAATTACCGTTGTCATCCGCATACTGGGCCAGAGCAAGACCGCATTGTTTCAGATTGGATGTGCAGGAGATTGCCTGTCCTTTTGCTCTTGCTTTGTTGAGAGCCGGAAGTAAAATTGCTGCAAGTATTGCAATAATTGAAATAACGATTAGGAGTTCTATAAGGGTGAATTTGATTTCTGTCAGTTTTCCGGTTTTCATGATTCCAATCCTCCTTTTTTATTGTTCTTGTTTACTATATTCCGGACTCCGGTAACGGAGCAGAGTCCGGAGGGTAAGCGCCAGTTCCGGCACTACATCCTCCACTGCAGCCTGTTCCAGCCAGATCCGGTTCAGGGCTTTTTCGGTCAGCAGAAAAAGTTCCGGACAGGCGAAATTGTGATCCGGTACGATCCGGGGCATTTCAGAGAAGAACACCCGGTCGCGCGGGTCATCGTCCCGGAGACTGCGGATCGCAGAAGTCCGCCGGATCGGGATCCCATAGCGCATACTGCCGATCCGATCCTGAACGGCAGGGGAAAGCACCTGACGGATTACTTCCCGGACCAGGGAGAAATCGCAGACCTGACGCCGGATGCAGAGCAGTTCTCCTGCCTGCCGCCCGGGACCGTTCTGTCCGGGAAACACCGGAAACGGTACATTCCGCCACGGAATGGCGGAATTGAAATCCACATCCTGACGCGGTGCGGCGAATACGGCAAGTTCTCCGGCGGCAAAGCGTTTCGCGTATTCACCGTGTCCGCACGGAGCGGAAGCTCCGAAATCAAGAAGCTGGTACAGCTCCCCGACTTTTCTTAAACTCTCCAAAGTCGCAGGTTCTTCCAAACGGACGACCGGTTTTCCGTTCTGACGGTCGATTATCGACCCGCCCGCATGAAATACAAAATTCATCCAGAGCGAAGCATTCGGGAAAAAATTAAACACGCTTTCAGCCGGATAGGTTTTCCGGAGAACACGGATCAGATCAAGGAATTCTTCCCAGGTCCAACCATCATACGGCAGTTTTCCGCCCGCTTTACGGATCATTTCAGGATGAAAGCAGATGACCCAGGGAGAAAAGAGAAGCGGGATCCCGTAAAGCCTGCCTTCCGGAGTCCGGAAAGCCTGAAACTGTCCGGCGAAAAAATCACTGCGGTCCGGATAGACTTCTTCAAAAAATTCGCTCAGGTCCAGATAATCTTCCTGCCGTTTCAATACATCCATTGCCCAACGGATTTCAAAAATCCCTTCCTCGAATTTATCGCAAAGGCGGAGACCGGAGGTTGCCGAGAAGAACTCTTTTCCGAGCAGGATTTTCCAGATATCCCGGAAAAACAGAACGCTGCCGGGCAGGATACGTTTGCGCCAGTCATGGCGGACATAAGTGCCTTGCCGCGGAATGCTCGTCAGAATGCCGTCGCGCACCAGAGAGTTGAACGCCATCTGTGCAACTCCGAGAGAGACTCCGACTTTTTCGGCAAACTCGCGTGCCGCGGGCAGTTTATCGCCGGCTTTCAGGCTCCCCGACTCAATATCCCGCAAAATGTTTTCTCTGGCAATCTGTAACTTATCCTGCATTCTTTTTCTATTCTCCTGTTTTGGGAATAAATATATTACATGGTTGTAACATTGTCAAGTAAAAGTAATAAATTTTATTTTTTTATGTATAAAAATAATATTCCCCTTGCTGTTTATCCTTTATTTCTTTTGTGACATAGTTACAAAAAACCGGTGACTGCTCTTTTATCGGCAGACACCGGGCTGTAAAGCGGTTATTCCGTCAATCGGCGGAAACTGTCATTGATGAGGAGAAGTGTATTTGAGCGTTTTCCGGCAAATATAAGACGAGGGGACTTTCCGTGAGATTGAGTGTTCCATGGTGCACGACCGGATTGCCGAACAGATCGTGGACTTCCGTTTTTCGCGGCAATGCAAGACCGGCAGTTCCGGTATTTGTCTTTTTCCAGCAAACGGTGAAAGAAACGCCGTTCCGGTGACGGAAACGGTAGGCTGTTATATTCTCCGGCGTTTCCAGTCTTTTTTCTCTGCGGCATCCGCTGAACAGAAAGGCGGCAGAGGCATAGGTTGCGTACATTGCATTTGGAATCAATGCGGCGGAAAGGAACGTCGGCGAACCTTGCCAGGAGCGGTCTCCGTCCGCTGTCAGCAGATGGTTGACCGAGAGAGGGAGACTTTGCGTGACTCCTTCGCCGAAATCTATTGTAAACCGGCGGAACAGATGGGAAGGTTTCATTCCGGAAAACAGGACGGCTTCGTTGTTGTATGATTGTTTCGGAGGATCCCATAAATAGTAGAGTTCACTGTTCCAAAGCGCTTTTCCGTCGGTCTTTTCCCGCAGATACCGGATGTTTGCGGCGGCGGGATAGTTACTGCTGTCAAGACGGGAGGAGTAGGGGTGGAAACTCAATGCATCACATGCTGCGAGCGCGCCGGATGAGTTCAGCAGGGAAAGATAATGGCCGAGTTTGCCGTCATAGTCCGCAGTCAGGCTGCCGCCGATCACCTGTGCGGCGGGATCCGCCCTGCGGATTTCCTGTGCGGCGATTTTGACGTATTCCACATAATCTTCCGCCCGGATCGTGATGTTGGGTTCGTTGGTGATTTCGTATGCGGCGATCTTTCCTTTGCAGTGTGCGGCAAAGGCTGCGACATAATTCCGCCAGTCCCCGCGGTCGGGCAGGACACCGTCCCAACGTTTCTGTTTCGGATTCTGATAGCGTTTTCCGTTGCGGATTACAAAACCGGGAATGCGCGACCAGCTCCGTTTACCCCATGGTCTGTCCCGCAGGTAAAACATATTGCCGAGTACCGCCATGAGTCCCAGACCGTATTTCCCGGCGAGTGCAGCCTGGCGGTCGATTTCACGCCAGTCGAAATTGCCGGGCGATGTTTCGATCCGGTTCCAACTGAATGCGGTTCCCAGATTGCCGACCCGCAGCAGAGAGATTCCGGAATTGCGGAAAAATGCGAGATGCGCTTCCTGATTGGCGCCCATGAGACAGGTGCTGTCCGGAAGTTTTGTATGGGTATGTGCTATTTTTGCAAAATCATATTCAAGCCCTGCAGCCGTTACCGACGGATGAAACGGCAATGCCGCCGGTTTCGGGATTACGGCAAAAAACAGGCTGGTGAAAAGCTGTCTTTTTTCACTGAGCCGCATGTGACCGTAACGGTCCGGAACGAGAGGAAATGTCAGACTTGCCGTTGAATTGGCCGGAATGATGAGTTCCGGCGCTGTCAGGCGGTGTGCCGGAAGCGGAAAGACCGTGTCATTCAACTGAATGTGAAGGGGGAGTGTTTTCTCCTGAGCCGTGTAATTGACGGCTTTTACCGTAACGGTCAACGGCTGTTTATCGAAAGACAGGCGGGAATTGAGAGCCGCGCAGAGTTCCGTATCACGATATGGACGAAATTGTGTCGGCTTTGTGCCTTCCTCCAGTTGGACCGCATCGAGCCAGAGTGTTGCTGAATTAGCGGTCCCGTTCCAGTTTCCCCAGATGAATTTCGGGATGAATGCGCAGCTCTCCTGTGCGGTGAACGTGCATTGATAGCGTTTCCATTCCGCAGTCGTATTGACGAATGAGGTATAGACAAACCACTGTCTCGCCCGGTTTTCTGCGACCATGGCACCGCGGAACCGCAGAGGCTGGCTGCTTTTTGCGTACCACGAGAGCGTATAAGTATGGTTTTTTTTCAGCAGAACTTCCCGGCCGCTGAGCTCAATCGTATCCGCATCGGGATTCTCAATGCGCAGACTTTTCGTTCCGTGGACCGGATTGGACGCATCGGAAACGGCATCGCGGAAAACGGTATCCTGTCTGGAGAAGCGGACGAGATCCCAGTCGCCGCATCCAAGTTCAAAACTGGCATTGCGGACAGGATTTTCCGCATTCAGCGGCAGCAGAATAGCGGCAAGCAGGGGAATGGGAAGGAAACGGATCATAGTTGCAGCTCCTTGAGAATGGTTTTACAACGGCCAGTAAGGGTAATGCCGGAGCGACCCGTCGCTGATGACGCCGAATCGCCAGGTCCGGTTATAATAATCGGCAGGACTGCAACCGAATGTTTCCAGAAAAACATGGCCGTCCACACCCAGAATGTTGTCTTTGAGTGTATGCCGGTAACCGGGATATGCCAGCAGTTTTGTATGGTTGGAAATGACCATATAAGGACCTGTTTCCTCCTGCGAGGCGTATTCCGTGTCAAGGTGTTTCCACCGGAAATCAAAATCGCGCATGATGGCGATCTGTGAAGGCTGTTTGCAGCGGGATAGACGCCGGGGGGTGTACTTGTCGCTCCATTCTTCGACTCCGGCGAATCCGTTCCATGCGTAGGAGGTCAGCGGAGAGGTGGAGAGACCGCGGCCTGCAACGCCGGCACCCCACCAGTTGGACTCATCCGGCGCAGACGGGCAGTAATAGCTTTTGGGGAGCCGTCCGGTTGCGGGGATCGTTCCGGTTGCCAGATAGGGGTAAAGTTTTGAAACAAAGTTCGGACGCATTTTGATGGCCGGATTGTTGGTCTTGTCGAATGATGGCTGGTAATCCTCGTTATCCGCCGCGTACTGGACCATTGCAATGCCGAATTGTTTGACGTTGGCGGCGCAGGAAATCTGATGTGCTTTTCCGCGTGCCTTGTTCAGAGCCGGCAGAAGAAGACCGGCAAGAATCGCAATAATTGCAATCGTGATCAGAAGCTCTATCAGAGAAAAATAATTGAGCTTGTCCGCCGATGATGTCTGTTTCATAAAAGAGTCTCCTGTTTTTATTTTAATTATAATCTTTTTTCGTGGAATGACAAGCACAAATCGTGTATAAAAATAAACTTATTGTGCAAAAGATATTGTTTTTTGATCCATACGGAATTATAGTATGCGGAAAAGGAGGGAAACGATGCTTCAGGAATATGAAATACCCGAAGAAGTGCGGCGGTTTCATACCGGGCTTCCGGTTCTCAGCTACGGACATTTCCGGGGCAAGGCGATCGGCTGCGGCAAATACTGGGATCTGGAGGTTTGCATCCGGCTGGGCGATGAGAATGAATACGGAGTGGACTATATCAATGGAAAAGAGTATCGCACGCCGTTTCCTCATGTTGTGCTGAAAAGTCCGGGACTTGCCCATTCGTTCCGTTCGGCCGGAGAGCGCGAGGTGTGTTTTTTCCATTATCCGGCGGAGAGCGTGATGGTACTGGAACGGTACGGCATGGATTTTTCCCTTCCGATCTGGCCGATCGTTTATTCCGGAAATATTGAACGGCTGTTCGCTGAAGCGGAAAGTTATGTGTCGTCTCTGCATACCGCCGGGGTTCCGGAACGGATCGACGCAATTTTTCTGCGGATCATGGTGGAACTGTTTCTGTGCCGGGAGAATGCGGCGAGAAAGCCGGATTTCAATGAGAAGAAGATCCGCGAAGCCGCATCGTATCTGCACTCTCATTGTGCGGAGAAAATAGATATGCCGCGGCTGATCGCTTCCTGCGGGATGTCCCGGCGGGCGTTTTATCTCCACTGGCGGAGATTCTATTCGCAATCACCTGCGCAATTCGTGCTTGCACAACGGATTCAGCAGGCAAAATTTCTGTTGAAAAATACCGATCACTCCGTTTCCCGGATTGCGGAAGAGCTCAGCTTCTGCAACTCCATTTATTTTATCCGGGCATTCCGGAAGAGTACCGGGGAAACGCCGCTGATGTACCGGAAAAAACGGGTGACGGTGCGTGAGATCCGTTAAAGCGACGGAAAGCAGTGGGAAAGGGTTTCTTTGGTCATCGGATCGACATCCTCCTCATCGTAGAAGAGGCGGGGACCGTGATTCAGTTCGGCAAGAAACCGTTCGCGCAAGGTCCGGAGCGCCAGAGCCAGAACCTGAAGCGATCCGTTGCCGCTGATTGTCTGCGTTTCTTCCGTACCGGAGAAGTTGCAGACGATCGTGCAGTTCCAGCATCGTTCACCGGGGGACGGTGTTCCGACTCCCACATACGCCGGGAGCATTTTTCCTTCGGTATCCATACGGAAAAAATCAAAACGGGCGATCGGTTTCATTCTGCGTCCTCTGTTTTTTCATTTTCGCAGGACAATATAGCAGGTGATTCCGCATTTTGCAAGCGGAGAATCTGCATGGAAACAGAACTCCGCCTGCAGACAGTTCCGGAGCGGAACCGTTATCTTGTCAATACGCAGGACAGTGTGCCGCCGGGAAGAGCATCCGTTGCGATACGGAAAGACTGTCTGCCATTGCGGTATTTCGTTGGCAGTTCCTGCTGCGACGGGGTCCCGTCCAGCGCCAACGGAACGACCCGCATTCTGTGCGGCAGCGCGAGGATCAGTTCCGCGCTTCCCCGTTCCAGCATTTGCGGCAGGGCGCCCCAATCCAGAAGAACCCGGCGGCTTTTATCTTCAAACCGCAGTCCGTTGTTGGACAGATCCGTCAGCTGGACCAGCAATATTTTTGCGCTTTCCGCAAGCGGTTTGCCGTCCATAGACATCAGGGCGATTGTCTGATAACTGTTCGGCTTTGCGGAAACGATCACTTGTCCGGAAAGAGCTCCCGATCCGGTAAGGACTTCACTGCGCGGAGTGATGATCCGGAGCGACTTCTTTGTCCTGTTCAGAGTGATTTCCCCTGTCGAGGAGGTGATTTCGCCCGTTTTTTTCAGGGTCGCCAGTGCGGAATCCGCTTCCGGGGAAAGCTGTTTTTTCCATGTTTTTTCAAGCGGATTCGTTTTCCGTATGCCCGGCAGTTCCGTTTTTTGTGTCAGTGAACCGATCCGGGCGAATAATCCAAGCCGCTGGAATTCTGCGGGATACGAACCGGAACGGGTGTTCCCGGTCACGTTCCGTACCTGTTCCGGGGAAAACTCGAATGCATAGGCGGAAGAAGCCGCTTTGACGTCTCCGCGTACAAACAGCATGTGAATGATGCGGTCCGCCATCTGTGCCTGAATATTATTGACGATGTCAAAATGATTCAGTCTGTGATTCGTATTTTTCATCCCTGCGTTGCCATGCGACCAGGCGAAACGGTACAATCCGTCCCAGTCCTGCAATGCGGCGTAACCGCCGAATACGGAAGGACATTCCACGCGCCAGGTGTTCGGCACGCAGAAATTGAATTCCGTAACCGTGAACGGTTTCCCGAATATGCGTGTCGGCATCAGATCGCGCGGCATTGCCGCATCCATGGAGATGGAGGAACGGTTGTGGAAGACGAACGGAATACGCCAGCGCTGCATCGGAAATGACGGATGATCCCAGTACTGATGATTGTCCACCAGTTCAAGCCCGGAACGGAGCCCCGCCAGCGTGAACGGCGTATAGTTGTTCAGGTCCGTGATCAATGCTTTCAGCCCGGTTTCCTCTTTCAGAAAGCGGGTCTGCTCCCGGATACACTGTTCTTGAAGACCATTGAGGAATTCGATGAACAAGCCGTTCCGGGTAAAGGGGCGCTGCGGGGTTCCGGAGTTCTGAAGGTATTCCTCAAATTTCTGCAGATAGAGCTTCCGGGCGCCGTGTGAGGTGCGTTCACTGTTCCATACTCCGGTCAGGGCGTTTTCATTGACCAGATTCAGCGAGTAGAGAACGGGATCTTCGGCGAGTGCCATTCCGGTGTAGGGATTTTTGGCGGTCAGGAGTTTTTTGGCAAACGTTTTCCAGTTTTTCATGGCGGCGGAGCTGATACAGACAAGATTTTTCATGCTGTATTCCCCGGTGTTGTCGAATTCGGGAATATGATCGCCCGGTTTGAGTTTCCTGCTGGCGTACAGGTCAATGCAGATGTAAAAACCGCGCTCTTTCAACCGGGAAATGAGATAATGGAAGCGATCAAGCTGTTGCGGGTCGAACGTCAGGCTGTCCGATGCTTTCCGGTTCAGCAGTCCTTCTTCAAAGTGATGCAGGCGGACGGTGTTGTAACCGAGCCGTTCCGCATTCCGGATAAATTTTTCAACCTCGTCCCGATCTAGAAAGTTGGCGCTTCCGACCAGATTCGGACCGAACAGACGAATCCGTTTTTCCGGCATTTTTTCAAAGACCAGATGTCCTGCGGGATTCGTGATGATACGACCGTATTTTCCTGCCGGCATGTCGCGGAAAGAAGAGAAATCCAGCGGGGAATCCTTGGCGGTCGAACCTCCGAACCGGATCGGTAGCCATTCGGGTCCCTGTTTTACGATCAGCTGCTCTTCCTGCGGAAAGCGGGCCTTGCCGTTGGCGAATGCCGCTCCGGCGATCATCCAGACGGCTTTTCCCGGTGCGGCATGAAATTCAAGACGCGTCACTTTGCCTTTCAGGGGAAATGCCGAGAGATAGAGCCCGACATCGGCGGACGGGACTCTGCCTATCCATGCGGGAAACGCATTCCGGGACTTAAACGGTCTGTACCAGTTGCCGCAGTCCAGTCCGGCAGCAACGTTCAGCTTTTCCACGGTTCCGTCCGCATACCGGATCAGGATTGTTCCGACTGCGCCGCGTGAAGGCGTCCACGCGGAGGCATGAAACAGATACAGATATTTTGTTCCGTCCGGGAAACGGGTGATATTGAGTCCGGCTTTCTGCTGTTCCGGGTCCAGACCAAGCACCAGACAGGATTTTCCGTTGTTTTTGTCCGGATTCACGGTGTTGATGCGGATATTGTAAAAGTTGTGAGATCCGGTTTTCAGGGAACGGAGATCCATCTCCGCGCCCTGTCCGGTCCAACCGGGGACTTTTCCGCCGTCATCGCGGAAACTGCGGTTGAATATTTTCGAGAGGTCGAGCGGGGTGGATTTTACGTCGTACTGACTGAATTCATATTGGAAATCCAGGGAAAGACGCCAATTTTTCACCTCTTTCGGATGCTTTTTCAAGGGAAGAATGCGGAGCTGGTAATACTCTTTTTCGCCTCTGGTGAACTTTCCAGTGAGAAACGCATGAAACTGTCCGGTGATCGTAAATTCTCCGCAGGGATCGCTCACCGTGATTCGTTTCGCTTTTGCATCGAATACATTCCGTTTTTTCAAAGAGGAGGGCATATCGATCTTTTTTCCGTCTATGCAGATTTCGATTCTCTTCCCCAGGGGCAGTTCGATGCCTAAAAACAGCAGATTGCAGGGAACCGCGCCCTTGATTGCGAACAATTCCGCCTCATAATGGAATTTGCTTTGCGCCGTTGCCTTGACGTTTTCCGTCATGCGGAACAGATCAAACTTTCCGCGCAGTTCAAAATTTTTTGCGGACGATTGCGGAAATCCTGCGTCCGGCTCCATTTTATGCTGGGAGATCGGCTTCCAGTCCGGGTCGAACCGGGTTATGATTGCCCGGTATCGCCCGTCAATATTGATTGTCCCGTTTGGCAAAATTTTGATTGTCCGTCCGAAGTCCGCAACCAGCACGAATGGCGCCAGCAGCAAGGAAATGAGCATAGTTTTCAAAAAAGCAGTCATGTTTTTCCCTTGTTTTATTTATTTTTGTTTGAGGTACCATTTTTCTTTGTAGAGGGTGCTGGTGTTTTGGTTCGCCACATCCCAGAGATCCTTGAATGATGCCGATCCCGCGTGACCGTCGTGATAGGTCTGGTTCAACCGGGCGGAATGACGGTACGCCGGTACATTGTTATAGCTGGAGCTTTCAAACTGTTCTCCGCGGACGTCGTAATAATTGGCTTTGTTTGCGCGTTCATAGCAGACCATCCAGTCGGTTGCGTCTGTCTGGGCGATCTTGACGGATGGGCGGTTGATCTGTGTATTGCGGATTCCCCGGTAGGCTCCCGCTGCATGCTCGGCGTAGCTTGGAAAGCCTTCCCGGTTTAGCCCGTAGGAACAGGGAAGGCTGAAGCGGTCCGGCTGACTGATAAGTGCCGTGGAAAAAGCAAGAGTTGCATTGGGGCAGATATAGGGTTTTGGCCAGTAGTCGCTGTTGCCTGGCAGGTTGGCGTAAGAACGAAGCTGACGCTGCCAGCGGACTTCTTTTACGTCTCCCTGCGTATTGATTGCGGGACACCAGCCGTCGAAGTCATTCTGGTAAAGCATGGACATTTTCCCGAAATTGCTGAGAGTGCTGAGGCAGGAGAGCGCTCCGGCTTTTTCTCTTGCGGCGTTCAATGCCGGGAGGAGCATCCCCGCAAGGATAGCGATGATGGCGATCGTTATCAAAAGTTCTATAAGGGTGAAGTTTGAAAGATTCCGTTTCATATTCATTCTCCTGGTTGTTATTTGTTCAGTTCCAGCAGATACAGGCCTCGTTTTCCGTCATGGGTGGAATCAACGGTAACGAAACGGCCGTCAGGGCTCCAGCGCGGGTGAATGTCGCATCGGGTGTCCACGATCGGAGTCGGTTCGTGATGGAATGTGCCGAGCAGTTCAAAATCGCCCGTTTCCGCATTGATCAGGATCAGCTTCTGATTGGAGTCGTCATCGGGATAACTGTCCGCAAGAATGGATTTGCCGTCCGGAGAAAACACCATGTGCGCCATGCGTCCATGACTTTTCGAGAGTTCCCGCGAGATGAACGGCCGGCGGCTTTCATCGAACACCACGGCACCGTGTCCTTCGCCGGTCCAGTCCGCATCGACCAGAATCTCCCGCGGGGTGCGTCCCCAGATCTGATGCGAGATGAACTGCTGCCACTGGCATTCCGAAAGCACACATTCGGCATCGCCGCCTTCCAAAGAACTCGTATAAAGAAACGTTTTCCAGCGGATTCGTCCGCGTTTGCAGGAGTCCGCGCATTGACGGAACAGCCAGAGGAGGCGTGTGGAATCGCAGTTGAAAATCGCGTGATTCAGCCAGATATGCTGTCCGGGAAGGCTGTACGCATACGGGTGGAGCTCCATCATCTTCCGGTAACTGACGATCAGCTCTGTTTTTCCCGACTCCAGATTCATCAGCCAAATGCCGTCGCTGTCCGGGTCGGCGGGGTGCGGATCCTCGCTGAGTACGGCGTCGGCATAACTGTACCCGCGGCGCGGAATTCGCGAGAAATTCAGGCTCACCGCCCATTTTCCGTCCGGAGACATGGCGTAGACCGGCAGTTCGTAGCGTCCGACGACTCCTTTGCCGAGTTGGAAAATCCGGGCGACGAGCCGGTTTTCAGATTCCTCGTAATCGTTGTAGATGAAGCAGTCCGGGCGATGCTTGAGGAACAGCTCCATACACCCCTGCTGATGGCACCACGCGCGTGTGGTTGTCAGCGGTTCGTAGTTCCCGTTGAGGTCCAGCAGACCGATTTCCGCGCGTTCTCCGCGTTCCGGAAGCCGGGTGATCTGCGGAATTTTCATTACGAGATGCCGCGTGACATCCCTGTTCCACGGATTGCGGTCATAGTAGCCGAAGAAGTAATGACCGTCGTCCGGCGTCAGTTTTTTCCAGTTGTGATTCGGGTCGATTTTCATTCTTTCCTCCTTTTTTGTTTATTCGTATAAGCGTTTTTGCAAAAAAATCATGTGGACTCCCGGAATACAATGGAGCAGGGTACGGATACGAACCGGGCATGCGAGGGATCGCGGATTGTGGCCAGCAGTTCGGTAATCAGAGCGTCGGCGATCATTCCGAGCGGCTGTTCAATGGTTGTGAGCGATGGCGTCAGATAGTTCCCCACGGGGATGTTGTCGAATCCGGCAAGCGCGATGTCTCCGGGAATCGACCGCCCGGAGCTCATGATGGCACGTTTGACTGCGAGCGCCAGTTCATCGTTGTGAGCGAACACCGCATCGGTTTCCGGATGTTCCGCGAGGTACTCTTTCATTGTATCAAAGGCCGTTTCCATGGCGGAACGGCAGGAATCGCCTTTCTGGGGGATGCAGACCGGTTTCAGCCCCGCTTCCGCCAGTGCCGTTGTGTAAGCCTGTACCCGCTGTTCTTTCCGTGATGTACTGCCGAAAAAGACGATGTTGCGGCGACCGTCGGCGATCAGGCTGCGCATCAGTTTCAGCGAGGCGTTGAAGCGGTCGGGGAGCACCTGGCTGACTCCGGCATTCAGTTTGTCGTCGCCGCCGTAAAGGACCAGAGCGATTCCCGCCTCCCGGAGAGCCAGCAGCGGATGGAATTCCCTTGCGGCAAATGCGATTACTCCGGCAACACTCATCTGCCGGAGATTTTCCACAACCTTTTCCAGTTCTTCCGGTTTTTCCGCAGGTGCGGAGTACAGCATGTATCCATGCGGGAGAAGATGTTTCTGGATTTCCTGAAACAGTTCCGCATAAAATTGATTGGAAAGCCGCGGAAACACGGCGCCGATCACATTGGAGCGCTTGCGCCGCAGCATTTGTCCGGCGAGATTGGGACGGTATCCGGTATTCGCCGCAAGTTCGTGCACGGATTGCCGCAAAGTCGGTGAAATGCGTTTCGAACCTTTCAGCGCCATTGATACCGCCGCCTGCGTGATGTTCAATGCTTTTGCGATCTCTTTTTGCGTCATCGGGCTGTGATCCTTTTTTGCTTATACGAATAAGTATACTGCCGGAAAACAGATTTGTCAAGGAAAATTTTTCCGAAAATCAATTTTTTTGTTTTTTTATCTGAAATTATAGGCTTCATGGACTCCGTTTCAGCGTAAATTTTTTGATATTCCGTTAAAAACAGAATGCTTTTTGATCGTTGTTTTATTTTTGGAGTTTTCTGCCGGAGAATGGCAAATACAATGTTTCTTTGCATGAATTGGCGGAATCCGAAAATAATTTAAGGAAAAGGGATCATAGCTGTTGTGGATGTTTTTGCTGCCTGGCGCGGTATTCTCGCGGGGAGCAGCCGAAGTGACGGGAAGAGGAATTGGAGCATATCCCGGCTTTCCGGTTTTGTCAAGAAGGACAATTCTTTTTCCCGTTTTTTTCGGGCAGAGTTCTTTTTTCCGTGTTTTCCCGTTTGCTTTTACTGGAACGGGAGTATATTTTAATAGCTTCAGTGACGAAGATCATTCAGGATATATTGTTATGAAGAAACACAGTATTGTTCCGGTTCCTCTGCATAATTCCGGGACCCGGATTGTTACGCTTTCCGCCGCTCATTTCATGGTGGACCTGCTGGGGGGAACTCTGCCCGGAGTTCTTCCGGTTGCGCTTCAATATTTTAAAATCAATCTCGGTCTGGGCGTCGTGATTCTGACCAGTATGAGCATCGGCTGCAACATGATGCAGATACCCGCGGCGATGCTTGACCGCAATCACCGCACGCCGCGTCTGTTGGCGCTCGGTCTGGCGATGGCGGGGATGATCGTTCTGCTTGCGGCAATGCCGGCGACGACTCCTTTTTTCCTGATCTGTCTGCTGATGCTGATCGTCGGAGCGGGAATTGCGATCGTGCATCCGCTGGGATTGCGCGGAACTCAGCACATCAACGACATTGCTCCGAGCATTACGACACCCGCGTTCATGACCGCCGGTTTTCTCGGCAGTGCGATCGGACCGTGGATCAGTGCCGTGCTTCTGAGCCGGTTTGAGTTGAAAGGACTCTATTTTCTGCTGATTCCGGTGGTCGTGGTGATGATCGCTCTGCGTTTTTCCAATGTCAAACTGGCGGTCGACCAGGCGGTTCCGAAAAAGGTGGAACCCGCCGTGGCGGCGGAGGCGGAGCCGGAGGAGCGTTCGCCGTGGAGTTTCCGGTCGCTGATGATAATCGGAATGCTGTTGAATACGGGGACAATTACCGTGCAGAATCTGCTGCCGCTGCAGCTGGTGCGTCAGGGGTTGGAGCTCTCTTTCGGCGGTTTGAGCGCAATGCTGTTCGGAGCGGGATCGGCGATTGGGTCGCTGTCGCTGGGGGTGCTGATCCGCAAACGTTCGCCGCTTCCGTTCATTTTCGGCGGACTCGCACTTGGAATTCCGGTCCTCTGCACATATTTGCTTTTTTCCCGGTATAAGCTGTCCTGTATTCTGATTTTTTTCGCCGGAATGCTTGCCAGTTCCTGTTTCCCGATTCTTGTGGCGATGGCGCGCAATGCGGAAGGACGGTTTGCTCTGAGCACGCGCATGGCGCTGATTGTCGGCGGGACCTGGGGATTTGCCGGGATCATGCTTCTGCCGATCGGACAGTTCGCGCACCGGATCGGGCTTGCGCCTGTCATGCATCTTTCCTGGATTTTCTATCTGGTCACGCTTGTCGTGGCGGTTCTTACGGTTCGCCGTCGCGGTTCGTCGCGTAAAAACGGCGGCTGTTGAAATTTTTCAAATCTGCCGTTTCCTGCTTTTTTTTTCCGCGGATGATGCTATATTGTCCAAACGAAATTGATTTGAAAGCAAGGAGAAGAGCTTATGCGTGGTATTTGTTTCATCGGAGCCGGAAAGATGGCGACGGCGATTGCCGGGGGAATGGTCCGGAAAAATATCAAGACCGAAATTCATACGTTTGATCCGTTCGCGGCAGCTGCGGAACAATTCTGCAAACTCACGGGCGGAACCGCGCATCCGTCTCCCGTGGCGGCGCTGGAACACGCGGATGTTATCCTGCTTGCCGTCAAACCGCAGTATCTGACGGAGGCGGTTGCCGCGTTCCGGGAGGCGATCGGGGAGCGGCTTGTGATCTCCATCGTCGCCGGAGCCACGATTGCTTCGCTGGAGGCGCTGACCGGAACAAGACGCATTGTCCGGGTGATGCCCAATACTCCGGCGTTGGTCGGGGAAGGCATGAGCTGCATTGCCGCCTCGGAGGCTGTTCCGGAAACGGATCTTGCCGAGACGGAAACGCTTCTTTCCGCAGTCGGACTCTGCCGCCGGGTTTCGGAAAAGCAGCTGGATGCCGTTACCGGACTGAGCGGGAGCGGTCCCGCCTTTGTTCTTGAATTTATTCAGGCGCTTGCGGACGGCGGCGTTTATGCGGGGCTTCCGCGGGCGACGGCGATCGAGCTTGCCGTTCAGACCGTTCTCGGTTCCGCAAAGATGGCGCGGGATGCCAAAACTCCGATCGGGGAGTTGCGGGATGCGGTGATCTCGCCTGCCGGGACAACGTCCCGCGGAGTGATGGAGCTTGCAAAAGGCGCGTTTTCCGCAACGGTCGCGCAGGCGGTTGCGGCAGCTGCGGACCGGTCCGCCGAGCTTGGCGCTCTTTCTGCGGAAAAGTAAGGATTTCTGTTTATGATGCATTATGCGGATCTGTTTCTCGCATGGAAATATTTCAAGCCGAAACGCAGTGCGGTTTCGGTCATTACGCTGATCTCCGTGATCGGAGTTGCGCTCGGAGTGGGCGTGCTGATCGTGGTGCTTGCGGTGATGACCGGATTTTCCGACAAGATGAAGGAAAAACTGCTTGACACTTCGTCCCATGCGCAGGTTTATCCGGGGCGCGGCGGCTATATGTCCAGTCCGGAGATCGTTGTGGATGCCGTCCGGAAAAACGGCGGTTCGGCTCTTCCGGTTGTGGCGTCGCCGGTTCTGTTGCAGCGGGGGGAACGGTTTGTGCCGAAGCAGCTGATTGCATTCGAGCCGGAGGGCGGAGTGGATCAGCTGAAAGTCGAAGATGTTGTGGACAGCGGCAAATTCTCGCTGGAGCGCGGCGAAGTGATGATCAGCTATCTGACCGCCCGCGATCTCGGCATCCAGCCGGGCGACAAACTTCTGCTGCACTCGCCGTCCCGCCTTGCCGGATTGGTCAGGCGGGACAAAGACGGCAAGATCCAGCTCAGCGACAAAACGTATCTGCCGGGGGAATTCGTGGTTTCCGGCACGTTCGCATTCGGGAAATATGATTTCGACCGCGACATCATTTTCCTCAATCTGGAGGATGCCGACGAGTTGTTCGGTCTTCCCCTCGGAGCGGCGACGGGTGTTTATGTCTGGACGAAAGATCCGTTTCACATGGATCCGTTCCTGCAATCCCTGAAAGAGGATCTGCCGTTTCATCAGGTTTATTCCTGGCAGGAGCTGAACGGGCGTCTGCTGGGAGTCCTGAATGTGGAGAAGAACATGCAGTTCTTTCTGCTTGCGTTCATCGTTCTGGTGGCGGCGTTCAGCATCACAAACACCTTGATTACCACGGTGATTCAGAAAACGCGTGAGATCGGAGTCCTGAAGTCGATGGGGGCATCTTCCGGTACCGTGATGCGGATTTTTATTCTTCAGGGATTTTTCGTGGGTCTGATCGGCACGGTCTGCGGGATCGGGCTGGGAGTTCTGGTGGTGACATACCGTATGGCGATTCTTCATGCGCTCCGCTTTGTTACCGGACAGGAAATCTTCCCGAAAGAATTTTATGTGTTCAGCGAGCTTCCGGCGCACATTGTGGTGAGCGATGTATGCTGGATCGCTGCGATTTCCATTCTGCTTTGCACGTTCGGCGGTGTGGTGCCGGCGTTCCGTGCGGCAAAACTTGATCCCGCGGGGGCTTTGCGCTATGAATAATGAACTTTTTATTGCCGGAGAACCGTTCCTTTCCGTTCAGATGGTGACAAAATCCTTTCAGATCGCATCGACCCGGATCGAAGTCCTGAAAGGCGTTTCGTTTTCCGCCCGGCGCGGAGAGTGGCTGGCTCTGATCGGTGCTTCCGGAAGCGGAAAAACAACGTTGCTGGACATTATCGGCACGATCTCCCGTCCCGATACCGGACGCGTTCTGATCGACGGAACGGATACGACCGCCATGTCGTCCCGTCAGAGTGTGGCGTTCCGGCGGAAGAAGATCGGTTTTGTGTTTCAGTCTTATCACATGCTTCCCGAATTGACGATTCTGGAGAATGCCGCGCTTCCGGGGATGCTCGACGGTCGTCCGGCCCGCGCCTGCCGCGAACGGGCGAAGCAGCTGTTGGAGCAGGTCGGGCTTTCCCACCGGATCGCACACCGTCCGAATGAACTTTCCGGCGGCGAGCAGCAGCGGGCGGCGATTGCCAGAGCCCTGCTGAATGAACCGGAACTTCTGCTTGCCGATGAACCCACCGGCAATCTCGATTCGGTTACGGGAAAGGGGATTCTGGATATTTTCCGTTCCATCCATACGGAGAGAAAAACCTCCATCGTAATGGTGACGCACGACCGTTCCGTTGCCGCTCTTGCCGACCGCGTTCTTGAGCTCCGCGACGGGAGCTTTTATGTGTGAACCGAAGAGCGTTCCGATTCCGCCGGAAGAGCGTTCGCCGGAGCTTTTGAAAGAGCTTTGCGGGCTTTGGGAGGCATCGGTGCGCGCGTCGCATTTCTTCCTGACGGATTCACAGATCGCGGAGCTGCGTCCTTTTGTAAGAACGGGTTTGCAGACGATCGAATCTTTGGAAGTTCTCAAAGTTGACGGCGGTGCCGCCGGATTCATGGGAATTGAGAACCGGAAACTGGAGATGCTGTTTCTTGCTCCGCAGTTTTTCAAGCGCGGTTTCGGCCGCCGGCTGATGAGGACCGCTCTGGAAAAATTCGGAATCCAGGCGGTCGACGTCAATGAACAGAATCCGGCCGCTCTGCGGTTCTATCTCCGTTCCGGATTTGAGATTGCCGGACGTTCCCCGCTGGACGGGCAGGGCAATCCGTTTCCGATCCTGCATCTGAAGTTGAAGCCGGAAGAGCGGGAACCGCATACCGGATATTAAGTTTTTTCTGTTCTTATCCTCAAAACTGTGGAATTTTCCATCCCGTACAGGCTGCGCCGCGGAATGCCGACTCCGTTCCGTCGGTCAGTTCCATTTTTCCGGCGATTCCGTTTCACGTTTTTGAACCTGTTTCGGGACAATATGCTCCGGCGGTTTCCGGTCTGCTAACCGCGCAGGAACTGCACCTGCTTTTCGTAAGCATGGAGCCGGCTGAGAAGGGCTGTCGTGACCGGGACATCATGCTGTTCGCAGTAATAATCCCACACCGCATTCCACGGAAGGGTTTTTGCCTCCTCCTGAAGTGCGAGCCGTGCGGTGAAATCCCAGTGCTGTTCCGCTGCGGAAATTTCAGCAGCGGGTGTGAGAAAGCCGCAAAGGAGCGCTTTCCGCATATTATGCGTTCCGATGACCCATGCGCCGACCCGGTTGATGGTGGCATCGAAATAGTCAAGCCCGATTTCGATCCGGTCCGTACCGCAGGCGGCGATTTCACGGCCGAGATTCAGCAGATCGTCGTTCAGCACGATCACATGGTCGCTGTCCCAGCGGACTCCGCGGCTGACGTGAAGCAGAATCCGTCCATTCTGAACCAGGATTGCGGAGAGTTTGTCGGCGACCGATTCGGTCGGGTGGAAGTGCCCCATGTCCAGGCAGACCGCTTTGCCGCGCCGGGCGGCATAGGTCAGATAGAAATCGTGCGAGCCCACGGTACAGCTTTCTGTCCCGATTCCGAACAGCTTCGATTCCACGGCGTCCAGTACGAGCGATTCATCGACAGGATCAGAGAAGATCTCATCAAGACTTTCGAGAAGGCGCCGCCGCGGGGCGATACGGTCTGCGGGAGTATCTTTGAATCCGTCCGGTGCCCAGAAATTGCAGACGGAACGGATGCCGGTCCGTCTGGCGAACTCCTCCGCGATTCTCCGGCAGGCTTTGCCGTGGCCGATCCAGAAAGCCCGGATTTCCGGGTCGGGATGCGACAGGGAAAGCCCGTGGTCCAGCTTCGGATGCGAATAGAACGCCGGGGCGATGTCCAGCCCGGTTCCGCATGATGCCGCCCAGTCCGCCCAGCCGGAGAAGTTTTCAATGGTGAACGCATCGCGGTCGCGGCCGGGGATCATCCGATCAACCTCGTGTCCCTGAAGCACAACTTTGCAGGGACCGGGGATCATGGCAAGCGCTTCCTCCAAATCCCGCCGCAGTTCCTCCGCTGTTCGGGCACGTCCGGGATAATCGCCGGTGACCTGATAGCCGCCGGTCAGAGCGTGCCCGGTGTTTTCGAATCCGGTTACGTCGTCACCCTGCCATGCATGAATTCCGATTGTGCAGGAATCCAGCCGCCGCAGCGCTTTTTTCACATCGACGCCATGTTCCGCATAGATGGAACATGCGTCTTCAAACATTCGTTCCGTTCTGTTCATCGTCCTTATCCTTTCCAGTTGGTGGTGATTGTGCCGCGGAATGCCGACTCCGTTCCGTCGGGGCGTATCAGTTTTCCGGGAATCCCGGCGGGAATCCGGGCGGAAAACAGGATGTTGTCTGCTTCCCGTTTCCAGTCAATGGAGATTCTGCCGTAAATGCTGTCGTACCATGCGCTCATGGAGTTCAGAGACGCGATCGCGCGCGGTTTCAGAACCACCTCGCAAAAACCGGGACGGCGGAAGTCCGGTTCGAGTCCGGCGGCGTACTGCATCATCCAGGCGGAGAGATCGCCGAACATGATGTGATCGTGCGAACATTTACCGGCGAAATCCTCCAGCAGAGTTGTTTCCCCGCTGCGGACCCAGTTGCACCAACCGGGAAAATGCTCCTGGGTGAAGATGCGGAATGCCGATTCCGCATACCCGTGTTCCGCCAGAACGCGCGGGACGAATTTCGCTCCGACGATGCCGAAGTCGGCGATATAGCGGTCTTCGCACACTTTCCGGTTCAGCAGGGCGGCGGTGAGTTCCGCCTCCGTTCCGGTGCAGAGTCCGAATCCGGCGGCGACAGCCAGTGCGGTTTTTTCGTCGTTTGCATACGAGCCGTTTCCGTTGGAGAAAGCGCGGCGGAACGCTTCGGCAACCCGGACGGATTTTTCCGCGTACCGTTTGGCGTCGTCCGGAAATCCGAACAGAGCGGCGGCTTCGGCAAGAATCTTCAAATTGTGGAAGAGCCATCCGGTCATGGGCAGTTCCGGGGCGACCGCGCGGGATCTGTCGTAATGCTGCCAGTCGCCGAGCCCGAAACGGAGGATGTTGTCTTTCGCAAGGCTTCCGGCGAATTCCACGCTGCGTTTGAAGGCATTGTAATTTTCCCGCATGACGGAACTGTCGCCGCGGTAAATGTAGATACTGCGCGGGATTCCGAACAGAGCGGCGTCGAACAGCGTTCCGCTGCCCCAGTTGTATCCCCAGCCGGACGACGGGGCGATGCCGGGGAGCTGTCCGTTCGGGCGCTGGCAGTCGCGCAGGGTTCCGAGCCATTCACGGTAGGCTTCGGTAAGGTCGAAATGAAAGAGTCCGGTGTCGGAAGCCAGCTGGGTGTCGTTGGTCCAGCCGTTTTTTTCCCGGTGCGGACAGTCGGTCGGAATGCCGACGAAGTTGTTGAGGAACGACCAGCGGGTGCAGGATTCAAGCGCGTTCATGTCGGGATTCGAGCAGGTGAACCCGCCGGTTTCGGTCAAATCGCTGTGGATCGCCTGTGCGGTCAGGGAAAGAATTTCCGCATCACCGGAAATTTCCACGGTTGCATACCGGAACCCGTGATAGGTGAAGCGGGAGTGCCAGGTTTCCGTGCCGTCTCCTTTCAGCGTATAGCGTTCCGTCTGGAATTCTCCGCTGCGGACAAATCGGGCAATGTCGTTCAGATGCAGGGAGCCGTCGGCATTGAGTACGTCTCCGTACTGGATTCTGACGGAACTTCCGCGGGTTCCCCGGACGGCGAGTTCCGCCCGCCCGGCGATATTCTGCCCGGCATCCCAGGTGCCGGATTCCAGACGGCGCATCGGGAACAGGGCTTTGACGCGACAGGGTGGAGCCGTCTGTTCGAACAGTTCTCCGCCGGGACCGGGAACGATGACAGCGGAGCGCCAGGCGGAATCGTCGAAGCCGTTGCGGTCCCAGCCGGGCTGTTCGAGCCGGGCGTCGTAATATTCCCCGTTGCGGAAACCGTCGAATGTGATTGGGCCGTCGAGAGAAACTTTCCAGGTGTCGTCGCTTGTCAGAATGGTCTGTTCTTCGCAGGTGAGTTCGAGCAGGAGTTTCGGGTAGTCGCGCCAGACCGCCTTGTCGAAATGCCATACTTCCTCCGTGTGGCAGTTGTACAGCCCGTTGCCGAGAATGACGCCGAGAGTATTGCGTCCGTCGGCAAGGAGATTGGTGAGGTCGTATACGAGATATGCGGCATGGACGTCATAGTTCGTCGGAGCGGGGGCCAGTTCGCAGTTCCCGACCTTGTTTCCGTTGAGCCGGACTTCGTGGTATCCGAGTCCGCAAAGGTACAGTTTGTATGTTTTTCCCCGCTGGATTTCAAATTCTCTGCGGAAATACGGCGCGGGAAAGATCCTGTGACTCCAGTCTGTCAGAGTTTCTCCGAATGAGATCCAGAATCCGTTCCATATCCTTGTGTCTGAAAATGACATAGCAGTCTCCTTTCCGGGATATTTTCCCTGTTTTCCGATGAAATATACTTGACAAATCGGTGAAAGATATGGATATTATTCCGAAAGATGTATCTTTTTGCGACAGGAGCCGATTATGGAATACGATGCCGCGTTGTATCCGGTCA
The DNA here is from genome assembly GCA_900548385.1 of uncultured bacterium. Classification (GTDB taxonomy): domain Bacteria; phylum Verrucomicrobiota; class Lentisphaeria; order Victivallales; family UBA1829; genus UBA1829. Next base: position 25,155 of record URKJ01000048.1, read on the forward strand.
TTCATCTGACGGGACACCAAAAGCATATTTACCCGTGGATTCAGGAGGATTTGCATACCCCGTTCTGGCGGTGTTACTGGAATGCGGGCAGGGGCGGATGCCTGCGGGTGGAGGAGCGGGAAATTGAACTGAGGCCCGATCAGGTTTATATCATTCCCGGATATTTCCGGTTTTCCACGTTTGCGAAAAAGCCGTTTGAACAGTTTTATATCCATTTCAGTCCGCCGGACAATCATTTTCCGCCGGATTGCGGGATTCTGACTGCGCCGGTGCGTCCGCACTGGAAGCGGCTCTGGCGGGAGTGGGAGAGACTCGAATCAACCGGAGCGGGGGATCGTTTCCGCCGGGAGACTGTTGCCGGAGCTGTGCTTGCCGAGGCGTTGCTCCAGTTCCCGCGCGAACTGATGGCGGCGCGGACGGCGTGGAGCCCGATGACGGAACGTGCATCGGCGCTGATCCGCAGCCGCATTGCAAATCCCGGTCCGAACAGTGAGATCGCGCGGGAATGCGGAGTCGATCTGCGGACCTTTCTGCGGCGTTTCCGCCGGGATACGGGAGAGAGTCCTCAACAGTTCAGCCGCCGGGTCCGGGTGGAGGCCGCCTGCCGTTTTCTGCTTTATACGGAGAAAAGCATTGATGAGATTGCAGAGTTGACCGGATTTCCGGACCGTTATTATTTCAGCCGGGTGTTCCGCCGGCTTCAGCAGAAATCCCCCGCGCTGTTCCGCCGTCAGCAGCAGCCGCCGGAGCTTTTGGCGGAGGCGGCGGGGCGGTTTTCCCGTTCCTGAATATTCAGTCGGAACCTGCGCGGCGTGGTTTTGAAATGTTCCCGGAAGATCCGGCAGAAATGATTCGTATCGTAAAAACCGCACCGCAAGGCGATTTCCCCGATGTTCAGGCTGGAACCCCGGAGCAGTTCAACGGACAGTTTCAGCCGGAGCTGAGTCCGGTATTCCTGCGGGGTGCAGCCGGTCATTTTCCGGAAAGAACGGAAGAATGTGCGGCGCGACGTTTTGGCTTTTTTCACGAGGGTATCGACATTGACGGGTTCCGTGAGGTGCCGGTACATGTATTCGATCACCTCGCCGATACAGAACATTGTCCGGTGGGACTCATGCGTTTTGGCGGCGGCGCGGGCGATGCGGGCCATGATTTCCATAAACATCGCCAGACTCAGATAAAAGTTGCCGGGCCATGCGCTTTTCAGTTCCTGATCCAGCTGCCGGATCGACTCCGCGAATTCGGAAAGCTGATGTTCGGGGAGCATTGCCGCCGGACGGCACAGCTCTTCCTCGTTGAAAACAGTGCCGGGAGAAGGGAAAATGCGTTCAAAAAGCGGCAGTTCGTATCCATCCAGAACCGGCATGGAGAGTTTGCGGTAATCGTAAGTGAGATTGATGATTCCGAAATCCGCGGTCCGGTCGTATCCATGTGTCATACCCGGATGCAAAACCAGCAGATCGCCTTTCCTGACCGTGCAGGAGCTGCCGCCGACGATATGTTTCGCCTCGCCGCGCAGGACCAGCACAAGCTCCGAGAATGTGTGGGTGTGAAACCGCTTTTCGGGATGATCCGAGGCAACCTCTTCCACATAAAGCGGAATCCGGTCCAGCCGTCCGTAATCCGAGAGATCCGCCGTGTACAAAGGAAGCATGAAAAATCTCCTTTTTTTGATGTTTGGCATGAATATACTGTAAAAAGGCATTTTTTTCAAGTTATTTTGTCCGGTTTTATGCTATAATATCAGCAACAACAAAAAAGGATCAATATTTTATGGTTACAAAACGCCGTCATTGGTTTGCTTACCGTTCCTTTCTGCCGGAGTTCGGGACGATGAAGCGTTTTACGGATGCGGGTGTTGACACGGTCTGTTTTTTCCCGGGGAATACGGCGAATTCCCTGGGACAGCCCTATTCGCAATATCCGGCAGTCTGGCGCTGGTTCGACGCGTATGATTTTGTATCGCTGGACCGTCAAGTCGACGATTTGAAGAAAACCGGTTTCCGGAATCTTATCTGCATGGTGGATCTGAATTCCCCGGAATGGCTTTCGCGCCAGTTGAGTCTGGCACACGAGTCCGGCGACAGTTTTACCCATCTGACCGAGTGTCTCGCCAATCCGCGCTGGAAAGAGGCGGTCATGCGTTACCTGAACGCATTTCTCTCTTGTTGCGAGACGCATCATTCCGATTGCATTCGCGCGTATGTCCTCGCCTGTGGACATACGGACGAATGGTTCGATCATAACGGGGAAATCTGCGGTCTGCTGAAAGAGAAGGCGTACCGGAAATGGCGCGGTGAACATCGTCTTGCGCCCGAACCGCCTCCCTCCGCCGCGAAGATGAACGAGCCGGATTATGATGGTCTGCTGTTCGACCCCGCGCGTTCCTCCGCCGTTCTGGAATACCGGCGCTTCTGCAACGAACTGGTCGGGGACAGCATCTGCGAGTTTGCCGCGGAGGCGCGGCGCCTCATCCGGAGTGAAGCGGAGATCGGGGTTTTTTACGGTTATGTGATGACGCGTCTCGGTGCCGCCGAAAGCGGTCATCTGGATTATGACCGGGTTGTGCACTGTCCCGATATTGATTTCCTGATTTCTCCCGGTTCTTACGGAGACCGCGCGATGGGCGGCGGAGGCGGGTGGCTTGGCTGTTCCGGAACGGAAAAGCTCGCGGGAAAGATTCACATGCATGAATGCGATCAGCGGACTCATACGCATAACCGGGCATTGACGCCTTATGTTTCGCTTCATGTTCCGCACTGGGAAAACAGCCGGGAGGATCTGGCGGGAATCCGGCGGGAATTTTCGCTTGCTCTGCTCAAACGGTCGTCTCTCTGGTGGTTCGACATGTGGGGCGGTTTTTACCGTGAACCGGAACTGTTCGAGGCGTTCCGCACGATGAAGCGGGTTTATGACAGCCGGATCGGACTGCCGTCCATTCCCGTGGAAGAGACCGCGCTGATCGTCGATCCCGATGCTCTCTGCTATTTCGATCAGCGTTCGCAGCGCCAGAAAGCGTTTCAGCCGGAGGTGCGGAAGAAGCTGAACCGTCTTGGTGCGCCGTTTGAAAGCTGGTGTTTCCGCGACATTCCGGAAATCCCGAATCTGGAAAAATTGAAATTTTTCATTTTCCCGTGCCAGTGGGAGATCACGGAAGAGAAAGCGGAACTTCTGGAACGCTATGTTCTGAAGAACGGGCGCACGGTTCTCTGGCTTTACGCTCCGGGACTGAGCGACGGCAAGTCGCTGGATCCCGGACGGATCAGCCGCTGGGCAGGCGTTCCGCCGGAGACGGAGGGGCTTGCCGTCCGGCAGATGGACGGCTGGACTTCTGCATTTCTCCGTTCGCCGGAACAACTGACTCCCGCAATGCTGAAAGATCTTGCGCGGAATGCCGGAGTTCATCTTTACACGGATGCGGAAGTTCCCGTATATGCCGATGGTCATTTTCTTGCCGTGCATTCAAAAGAAGGCGGAGCGATGACGATCCGCCTGCCGTCCGTTGTCCGCCGGGCGACGGAGCTGTTTTCGGGAAGGGCCGCGGCGGAGAACTCCGCGTTGATCGAATGGAATTTACAGGCGCCGGACAGCGCCCTGTTTGAATTGGAACTTTAAAACAATATCAGGAGGAACGCATGAAAACAAACAGAACAAAACACTTCACCCTCATAGAGCTCCTGGTAACGGTCGCCATTATCGCGATCCTTGCCGGCATACTGCTCCCCGCTCTCAACAAGGCGCGACAGTCCGCAAGAAAAATTGTCTGCACCGGAAACCTCAAGACGATGGGGCAGGGAATCGCTCTCTATACCGCCGGAAACAACGATTATCTCACGCCGCACATGAAACGCTGGGGCTGGAGTTACTTTGTGGGAGATCTTCTGAAAAAACTGCCGCAGGACTTTCCAACCGGTGAATGGGAGACCGCTCTCGGCGGTTTTACTCCGGGCAAGGCTCCGACCGATAAATCCTTTTACTGTCCCCTGGCATTCAGCATTGCGGATCAGACGGTCTCCGCGGGGAGTGGCGGAAAAGCTGTTTCAAAGGCGGCGACCAGTTATACGCCGATTCTGGAAAACAACGGGAGAACGAGCCGTGACAACTATGGATGGGGGTATCTGGTGGAAAATAATCTTGAGAAACTGGCTCTTCCGAAAAAAGTCAGCAGCCTGAAAGGAAATCCAATCATTATGACCGAGCTTGGCTTTCAGCAGAAGCATGGCGACAACAATATTTATTCGCTTTCCTCCCTTGCGTTTATTACGAATATGATGACGTGGGCGTCGATCAAAACCAACCGTCAGACTCTCGGAATGAACCATGGAAGCGCGCTCAATCATTTACGGTTGGACATGGGAGTTTCCGGGATCTCCGTCCATCGCGTATGGGATGATACGGTATATCAGTTCAAATGATCCGGAATGAAAGGTGCTAGTATGAAACTCTCTGCTGCTCTGTTGTGTGCTTCCGTTCTTTCCGGAAGCCTGAATGCTCTTCCTCCGCTGGCGGAAACAAAACCGCCGTTTGAAAAATCGGAAACCGCCGCGGCAAGGACTTCCCGGTATTTTCCGGGAAAGGGAATCTGCCGCTTCCGGGGGGATGCCGTACAAGTTTTATGTTACAGAAACGGGACGCCCCAATTCCATTTTGTGAAACCGGACGACCGTTTCGGCGGGCTTGCCGTTTCTGTCGACGGAAAACCGGTCGGCGGAATCCGGCGCGAAGCGGGAAACTCGGTGTGCTATGATTTCCCCGGCGGGGGAAAACTGTCTGTTTCCCTGCTTCCGGATGGCAGAATTCAATTTGAATCCTCATTTCCGAATGCGGAAAAACTCCGGCTGGATTTCTACCTGCGGGGCGGCTATTTCGGCGGAACGGAGACGTTGATCGACGGTCGCCGGTATGCGATACCGGTTTATTCCGGTAAGCCGGAGGGCAGTTCGCAGAATCTGTTCCGCGGAAAAGGACGGATCGTGCGTTTCTGCAATGGAATGCCGGAAAGGAGTTTCGGCATTGAATTTCCGGAGGATCAGGCGGTTGCGCTGGTCCATTCTCCGAAGGGAAAGGCCGTTTTTCTGCAAATTACGCCTGCAAATTCCGCTGAGCCGTTCCGTTTTGTTCTGGATCCCGGTGTAAGAGCGGGGACGGCGCAGCCGCCTCCGCCGGAACGGATCACCAAAGCCGCAGGATGTGATCTTTGGGAGCTCGACCGCTATGCGCTTCCGGACCGTTCCGGCAGGAATCTTCTGCAGAACAGTTCCTTTGAACAGGGGTTCCGCTACCTGATCTTCCGTCATCGCGGGAAGCAGAATTTTGATATTTTTGACCGGAAACCGGTAACGATCAGTTCAAAAGAGGCGAAGTTCGGTTCACACAGCCTCGCGATTTTTTCGACTCCGGACAAACTTCTCCATCAGCCGGTCAGTACGCATTCGGTTCTGGCGGAAGCGGGAAGTTATACCGTGAGTCTTTATGCGAAAACCGATGCTCCCGGCAGGCAGACTCTGACCGTTCAGATGATGGATCCCGCTTTCATCTGGAATGGTGCAAAATGGCCGACCGTCCGGATTCCGCTGACGGGGGAGTGGAAGCGGTACATGCTGACGCACAACTGGAAAAGTCCGACGGCATTTCCGATTGTTCTCTCCGCTTCGTCCGATGTGCCCGCAACCTGTTATATTGATGGTCTTCAGCTGGAGAAAGGGACGGGTGCAACTCCGTATGAACCGCCGCTTGCGGAGGGAGCGCTTTGCACTTCCGCTCCTGATAATTTTGTCGAATTCGGCAAACCGGTCAATGCATACCTCGATATTATGACAAAACCGGGAGCGCGGGGAACCGTTACGGTGAAAGTCCGCGATTTCTTTGATACGGAGAAATTCCGGAACCGCTATTCCTTTGAAGCCGACGCCGCCGGAAAAGCGCGGGTCGATCTGCCGCTTGACGGTCTGCCGCGCGGAATCTTCATCGTTGAAACGGATTACCGGATCGGCGGGAAAAAGCGCTATGAGATCCAGCGGTTCAGCATTATGAGTTTTCTGGACAATACCCACAAGCACCGGAATCTTTTTGTCAATACTTATGTCGATCCGCTTTTCCCGATGCAGATTTACCGTGATGTTCTGGAGCGTTACCGTAAACTCGGTTACGGCGCCCGCGCCGGATTTGCGAACAACGACCGGAAACTGGCGGAACTCGCAGGGCGCTACGGTGTGGAAAGCGCGGTCTGCCGGCTCGCCCACGCTTCCAAAAATGAAAAAGGGGAGCGTGATGTCGTTATCATGAAAAATGTGGAATGGTATCTGGTGCCGGGAATGAACCGGAAAAACGCATTGCTGGCGGAGAATCTCAACCGGAAAGGACCGCTTTCCGCAGAGTTTCTGAAGCAGGTGGAGAATGCCGCGGCGGAGATCGCCCGCAATTCGCCGTCCGTCCGCGGCTGGTATTTTCTCTGTGAACCGGAAGGGACGCTGCCCGAATGGGCGAATCCCTGTCTCTTATACACATCTC
>URKJ01000049.1 GCA_900548385.1 uncultured bacterium
GATGGCGGGACATATCCCAGGTTCCGCGGTGGTGAATGCCTTCCAGCTCTCCCCAGCCGAACGGGAACTTGAACTCGATATCAACGGCTGCTTTTGCATAGTGCGCCAGCTTTTGAACCCGTTCCGCAATGCTCTTGTACGTCGTATCCGGCAAGGTTTCCGCTTTCCGGTTCATCGCGTCTTGAGATAACGTCAAAATCTGTCTGTCTTTCACCAGATCATACACACTCAATCGGTCTCCGATCCGGAAATCCGACTGCTGTTTCAGAAACTCTTTTTCCGGACAATGCAGAGCCATGTGCTTGTGTCCTCGGCTCAACGTCACATAAAACGCTTTGCGATCCAACGCCTGCGCCGCAACCACAACATTCTCCGCCGTCCGTCCCTGCGATTTATGCGAGGTCATCACCCAGCCGTATTTGAATGTCGCGTATTCCTCCGGCAGCTTGACCAATTCGCATGGTTTTCCGTCCGCATGAAGCATCATCACCTCGCCGGGGACGTCGGTTATCATGGTGATATTCCCGTTGTAAATCTTGCGGTCACGCAGGTTCACGTTGAACTGAATCAAATCGCCCACAGCTCGATTTCACGCATTTCTCCAACTTTAATAAAATCCGCCGCGCTTTTGACGTAAACCCGGACGCCGTTGTCCAGATGAAGATAATTTCCGCACACAAATTCAACGCGCGCCACATCTCCCGCCAGCGCGATTCCTTTCATGTTTCGAATGAAAACGATGGTAGTTCCACGCGCATAATTGGCTGGATTTTGAACCCACGCTTTCGGCTTGCTCCAACTCCGCAAACCTTCAACAGACCGCCCGGTTTGTGCAACCGATCCGGATTCCTTGAGTTTCGCCCGCACCGCGTCCGTGAGTTTGTCCCCCTCGTCATGCGCCTGTGCCAAACGCTCGTCAAACAACGCCAGAATCGAAACCGACTTCGGCGCCGCGCACTGAAAATCAAAGAATCGCACACCCGTCATCACAGTTCTCTACGTCAATTTTGCCCCAGTCTCCGGATTGATATTCTGCTGAAACAAACTGAAAGTCTCCGTCTCCACCGTCGCCCCGTACAGCTTGAAATCAACCGACAGTTCCCCCCTCCAAACGCCTTCGATCCGCTCATGCTCCGAATAATAGTCGTTTGCCGCCAGATGGTTCGCATAGAACGCCTTTCCAGCGCCATTGACCGCTTTAATTTTTGACATATTGAACAAACAATCACGCTCAAAACCGCCGGATTATTTGCCAATATTTGCCTTTGACGCGTTTTTGCCATTTAGCCATACCATACGGAAAAATGAAAAACGATGCCGAAAGATATTTCCATCGACATCGTGGATTGTAAGTCTTGAACGACTTATTTCAATACCTTTTTCGGCTCTCGCAGAAGTTCCATGATTTTGCACCAATACCAGTAGGCTTCTGCATTCCCTTTCAGACAATCAAGGATTCCCCATTGTTTTGGGAATTGATGAGCTTTCAATTGAGCTATTACGTCTTTATCCATTGAAAAGCTGGCAATTTGCGGCTGATCTGTCAGCAGAAGAGTTGCGAGATAAGCGGCTTTACTTGCGGCGAGTTTTGCGTCAGCAGGAGAGAACGTCTTTCCAGAAATCAAGTCGGATGACATTTTTGCAATTCCACCGGAAATACATTTTTCATATTCCGGAGCAAATTTTTTTCGGCGAACATCAAAAGTACAAATATCAAAGGCCGTTTGCAAAGTATCCCGAAGAACAGATTGCGGCACATCCTTAACGGCTTTATATTGCGCTTCCTTTTGCACTACCGAAAAATAAGTGTTGCGGACGATTGCGAAATCCTCCATTACGTCAAAAAGCTGGGCAATGTCAAAGAGTTGTTTGAATACCTGATGAGAGGAATCTTCCAGCAAACGCGGATTGTTGAAATGGACGCCTGTTGTATTCGGCGCAAACGCAGTCAGCTTGTCAGCGAGAATAGTATCAATTTGAGGACCCCTAACCTTGGATGGTGTCCCTTCTAATGCAAGGAGAGAGCAGTCTATATCTTTTATCTGCGTATATTCCGTGGCAATTCCACATTCTTCTTCAACAACGTCAAGGAGAATATAGGGGGAACGCAAACCGCCGAATCGGGCTTCATAAAACAACTTGTAATGGCGGCGTGTCGGAGGTTCTTTATCGGATTCCCGTGTGTCCTGTTCCCATTTTGTGAACGGCGGATGCCGTACCCATTCACGCATGGACGTCTCAAATTTTTCCTTCGGAATAGTGCAGATGATGTCGATGTCGACTGAGACCCGCTGTGGGCGTTCCAGCAGGAGCATCAATGCGGTTCCACCTTTGAAGAGGAAATCTATACGAGAAAGAGCCAGACGTTCCAATAAAATAAACGCATGGATTGTCCGTTCCAGAACTGCGGGATCCTGAATCTTTAGACGCTAGCTCTGTTCCAAAATTTGTTCTTTTGATACAGATTCAAGGCTTATCATTTCTTCTTGCTCCCGCTGACATTATCAATCAATGTCACCTTTTTTAAAGAGTTGACATTAGTTGATTTTTGTCCCATCTGGAAGTATCGTCTTAGAACTTATCCCTAAATAATAACTTGAAATAAAAGAAATACTGTGCTATATTACACTATCTTGAAAGGGGTGCGGTATGGCAACGAAATCATGGGAAGTTTCAGAAAGTTTCTGGTCAAAGGTGGAACCTCTTATCCCGAAAGTGAAACGGGATAAGACAAAAGAGTATCAGCGCCGAAAAGGCGGTGGGCGTAAACCAATGGAATCCAGACAGATTTTTGAAGCAATAGTCTATGTTCTCCGGACAGGAATTCAATGGAAAGCACTACCGAAAGAATATGGCAGTTCGAGCAGTATTCATCGTTATTTTCAAAGATGGGAAAAGGAAGGTTTCTTTCAGAAATTATGGAAAAAAGGGCTTGCAGAATACGATGATATGGAAGGGATCGCTTGGAAATGGCAGAGTATTGACGGCTCCATGACAAAAGCGCCAACTGCTCAGGAATCAGTTGGTCCCAATCCCACTGATCGGGGAAAAAAATGGAACCAAGCGTCATATTCTCGTAGACGAACGTGGAGTCCCGTTGTCGATCGTCGTAACCGGAGCGAATCGACATGATGTCACTCAAATAGAACCCGTTCTGAAAAATAGAATTCGCAAACCTCGCGGGCGGACTCAGCAGAATCTTTGTGCTGATGCTGGATATTCCGGCGAAAAATCAGAAAATATAATGCGCGCATACCATTATACGCCTCATATCCGCCCACGCGGAGAAGAAAAAATAGCCATTCAGCACGGTTTCAAAGCACGACGCTGGATTGTTGAAGTCGTTCATTCATGGTTCAACCGTTTCAGAAAACTTCTTGTACGCTATGAAAAAACAAATGCCGCCTACGAATCGTTACTACAACTCGCAGCAAGTATTATCATTTTTAGAAAATTAGGCGTTATTTAGGGATAGATTCTTATTCGCTGTTTTTCAGCGGATTCTGCATCATGAATGAAAATTTTCCGTTTTTTTATGAGCACCCCCGCGCAAACGGTGTTTCTTTATGTTCTTTCACAGAACTTATTCGGAGAAATTTACAGGATTATGCAGATGAAATGAAAAAATCAGAAAAATAATTCCGCTTCCGGCAGAACGCCACACCGGGATTCATCCGAATCAAATGCGGCAATCCGCTCACAGTAAGCGTTGGAAAGTCCCAATACTTTCCATCCGGTGCGCCAGGCTCGCATCCACTCGTTCCGCAGAGTACCGACGACTTCCAGTTCCAGACGGTTCGTTCCATGCTGTATGCCATCAAGACGGAATACCCACGGGGCAAAGGCACGCATTCCGCTCCGGCGACCGTTGACAGACAGAATTCCTCCGGACCAGAGTTCCCGAAAACACAGCCGGGAAGGCAACGGACCTTCTCCGCAATCCAGCTCTGCCGAAAGATGAAGCACGCCGGAAAATTCCGGATCACACTCCATATAATCACCCGATCCGGGCAGCGGAATTCCGACGGTATTCCGGCGACAGGTAATCCGGCGACCGATCCGGAAGCGCTCCACCGAATCGACGCGCCATTGCAAGCGGCATGTTTTCCGCAGAGGAACAACCGGCTCCCGGAATTTCCCGCGGCAGAATATCCGCAATTCCCCTGGAGCAAACCGGGCCTCAAAACCGCCGGAAATCCGATGCAAAGGTTCAATATGGGCAGGCTCCGGGTCCGGCGGCAGAAGTTCCGTCCAATCCGTTTCCGACGCGAAGCGAAACACTCCGCCGGAGAGTTCCGGACAAAATACCATCACGGCCTCCCGCCCGTCTCTTCTGCGGCAAGGCTGAAGACGAAAACGTCCCTGCGGGTTCAACGGCTGCAGCACGGCATATCGCGTCAACCGTTCATCGGAACATGCGGATGGTGCACTCGGATCAAGAACAATCCCGTCCTCCGGCTCCGGCTCTTCATTTCCGGCAAAACGCCAGAACAGCCAGCGATCATCAAGAGCGCGCAAAAACGCATTCCACGAGTCATCCGTTTTCTCTCCGGCATCCCAAGCCGCCGGAAGCGGGGCGTACCGCACACGGACCGGAGCTTCCAACGCACCGGGATCATATTCTCCCGCCCATTCCCAATGAGCGGCAAGCGCAGGAAACAAACGCCACAGCGGATTCCGCGGCGAAAAGTCCGTTCCACATGAAACCTTGCGCACGCCATCCGACGACGCCAGAAACGGCATCGCCATGATCCGGCTGATTCCATGCACGAACTGTGTATTCGCAATCCAGTTCAAAAGCGGAGCATCGGCACCGGGACCGTAAACATTAAAACTCTCGCTTAAAGTCTCTCGACGCCGATTCAGGATTGCAGCGGACTGTGCCAGTTTTGCAAACGTCCCCTCCCCGGAATCGGGTGCGATCTGACGCCAAATCGCATCAATCCCCGGCACGTCAAGCTCCGCGGCGGCACATAAATAATCTCCGAAGCAGGCGGCATGGCAGGAAATGGAATCTTCTCCGCTGAAATGTCCCTCCAGCGCAATCCGGTGAGCATGACACCAGGCGGCGATTTCCCCGTAAAAATTCTGAACCGTCAGTGCCGTACAGCACTCCTGATAAAGACGCCGCGCCTCCCGTACCTCTCCGGAATCTCCCGCGCCGGGAAACAACAGCGGATAAATCGTCTCAACAGAAAAACCGTTGCGCCGACGGAAAAACTCCGGCAGGACCGGAGACCACGGCACCCGATCCGTTCCGACAGCCCCGGAAATGCGGGGCTCATCGGTGAAAATCCCCCGGATCGTCCTGCCGAACTCCTCCCCCGCGGCTTCCCAATACCGTTCATGCACAAGGCTCAGAAACTTCCGCGTCGCCAACGGATTCATCAAGTCCGTCTGCCAGCCGGACGATGAAAAACGGCACGGGACAATTCCGCCCGTTTCATCCCGGACAAGCACCTGAGCAGCAAATCCGGGATTCCCCCGCACGACACCACCGCAGGCGGTCCCGCTGGGCCATCCGCCTTCATCATAAAGAATCATGATCAATCCAAGACGGCGGCATTCCGAAACGGCAAAACGAAACAACCGGAAATACCGTTTTCCCAAATAGGGAATACGCATTCCGGCAAAAAAATCCCGTTTCCGAAACGAATCCGGCATTGGATGCAGGGAAACCGAACGGAATCCGGCATCGCGGATCTCCGTCAGTTGGCGCGTAATCACCGCTTCGGACGGATCACAATTCCAATACCAGAAAATGCCCGGATTTCCGCCGGGCACAGAAACGGCATGAACCATCTTTATTTTGCAACATTCCGGGCAAGGAAAGTCACCGTCACCGCTTCCCCTTCCTTACAGGGAATGATCTGAAACCAGCGGTCATTGTGGGCAACCTGTACAAAGTTTTTTCCCTCGCCGGCCTTTCCGTCCGTCACCAGACGCGGAGCCTGCATACTATGCCAGCCGGACGGCTTGCCGGAGGAGGCAACCTCTTCAAAACCGCCGTTTTTCAAGGTGGAACCGGAAACGCGGATTCCGTCGCAGGCAGCCATATCCTTGACGGAATTGCTCATCAGGTTCAACTGCACGTTACCCGTTTTCTTCGGAACGAAAGTAAAAGAGTACTCCTTCCACTCATTCGACACCTTGACAGAAACAACAAGGCGCTGATCTTTCCGGTCGCCCATCCATTCCGCCTGACGAGCCGTCACCCCATCCGATGCGGTCCGGGCAACAAGGCCGACACCTTTCATTCCGGCAACGTCGATCCGGAAATCTGCGGCGGTCAAACCTGCCGCCATGGCGAGTGCAGAGAAAAGCAATGCAGTTTTCATGTTATTTACCTCCATATAGGGTTAGGGTTGCAGAATCAACGATCAGGCGGCCGGTCGTTTCCGGTCCGAGCCCGATCTCCGGCGTCAGACGGCCGGTATATGCGGGAATCTTGAAATCAAACTGATACAGCGCCCATCCCGAATCTCCCGTCAGATCCGCTTTCAGCTTGTCGATTGACAGAGTCGTTCTGCCGCGAGCGTAACCGACGGCAAATATTACCCCGTTCCTGCCGCGTCCGTTCTTCCGGGTGCGGACATTTTCAAACCGGGCAAGCACCTGAAACGACCCGCGCGTATATTCTCCGGGTTTGACCCGGATGGTCTGTCCGGCGATCACGCCCTCTTCCGGCTGCGCTTTCTTCACCTCAATCAGCAGACCGTTTCCGGTTCTGCCGAATTCCGGAGCACACTTGACCGTCACGCCGGAACGGACCGGATACACCCAGTTTGCCGGATCGCCGTAAGAAACGCGGGCAAAATCCCCGTTCGGCGGCAACACCCCGGTCGGCATGCGGATCAGATGATAATGCAGACGGCGGCGGTAGGAATTCCCCGGATCTCCGCCAAGCGACTCTTTCCGTTTTTCTCCGGCACGGACGATTTCAATATCAATCCCGTAAACCGGAGACTCCGGCAATTCGGAAAGCGGGATCATAATCTCCATGCGATACCCTTTCGCATCACGGGCGACACTCCGGATCGCGGCGGTCTTCGGATTTCTTGTACAAACCGCTCGGACACCCGTCGACGACGGCAATGCGGCAAACACAAACTGATACGGCTTGCCCTCGTTCAGCGAAAGATTGCGGAACGGCGCGGGATCCAGAAACACCTCCACCGCCGATCCCGTCCACAAATTCGCTCCTTCCGCCGCTTTCAGACGGGGATCGGCGACCTCCAGGACAAGTTTCAGCTTGCCGTCTTCCACAGACAGCGAAACCGGCGTTCCGCGCGTCAGTTTGGCAGAAGCGGGAAGCGTGTACGACGGTGTCTGCGGAACCATGCGAACGTTCTTCGGATTCTCTTTCACCCCGTGCAGTTCCACGGTCGAATACTCCGGATCAAGCTCAAACGAGAATCGGACCGGAAGATCGCCGATCTTGCTGTCCACGATTCCCGGAACCCCCGTCCGGTTGCGCGCTTCCACAAACAGGGTGTCCCCGCAGCGGCGCCCGAACAGCTCCGCCGGCTCATCGACTTTGAACGTCGATCCCGTCAGCATCCGTTTCACATCCTGCGGGGTTCCCGTGATGAAATACGGCTCGAACTGGAGCGGAAGCGGTCCCGCCTGCACTTTGTTACCGTAAAGATCCAACACCTGCGCTCCGCTTTTTCCGGGCGTCCACCCGCTACCGGTCGGGCGCAGATCATAGAGAAAACCGAGCGCTTTCGTTCCGCTCTTATCCGTAAAGATTCCGGCCCGGACCAGCGAACCGAGATCCACAGGCTCCAGACGGTCCATATCTTTCAACAGAAACGACAGCGCGTTGAGCGCCGCCGCAAGCTCCGTCATCGAACGCTGATCGACGATCCGGTCCGCACGCACGAAAAACGAATCCACCGCAGGGGACGGCGAGGCTTTCACGCCATGGTAAAAACCGTCAAGGAAATGACGCAGGAGCTCGTTGGAGGTGTAACGGGAATATTCGCGGGCGTTGGGAAGCTGACGCTTCCGCGCGGTCGGAAGATAGTAACACTCGGTATTCCACATCGGCCGCGGTTTGGCAAGCGTGCCCTGAATATTCTTCACACATGCACCGTAGAGCCCGCGGACACCGTTGATATAGTCCAGCCCGCACGCATAAGGATGAAATGCGATTCCGTCAAGATGATCGACATAACCGGGATCGGCGGCATTGAGCTGATCGCACCACTTGACCACATTCATCCCGAAATCCCCCGTCACGCCGTTGCCGATCAGCAGGGAACCGGGGTTGCGTTCTTTCAGATACGCATTCGTATATTTCAGATAGTCGATATAATTCTTCGCGGGCATACCGAACACACCCGGCTCGTTGGACATCTCCCAGCAGCGCACCTGTTTGCCCCAGTTCTGCCAGACGACGTCCAGATAACGGCGGTAAACCTCCATCGGCGGCAGAACCGACCCCATGTGCTTCGTGGAGGACTGGTAATAATACTGATACAGATACATCGGCAGGGAGGACATACGAACATTGCCGCTCCGGTAACGGTCCACCGTCTTCTGTCCGCCATGCACCACAAAATTGCCGACCAGACAGAACAGCGGCTCGAATCCGTATTTTTTCAACATATCCATCTGAAGCCCCATGATCTCCGGACGGAACTTTCCCTCCTCCGGCTCGATTTGACGCCATTTTCCCCAGACCCGGAACATGCCCGCTCCGGCATTTTTCATCAAACGGTATTCCCGTTCAAAACTGCCGAACTTGAGATTGTAAAACTCCGCCCCGCGCGAACCAGTGCGTCCAAACGGGCAGATCTCCTCGTCATTCACGCCGATCCCCCAGCCGAACGAACCGAACGGATGAGAAACGACCGGATGCAGGACCTGAAAACTGGAATCCAGTCCGCGCAGAGTCTTTCCCTTGATCTGCAGAGCAGTGGAAAAAGAACCGAACTCTTTGAGCGGCAGCTCCGCCTTCCCGGTAAACGTACCGTCGGCGCCGGGGGCAAGACGGACCGGAATCCGGGCGATTTCGGAACCGTTGTAGTCCCGCCTGATCTGCAAAACAGCATCTGCCGGAGCCGTTCCATTCAACCGCGCCCGAATGGAAAAACGTACCCGGTCGCCGGGCGCATACAGCGGATCGACGCGGTCCGGGATCACGCTGTACTCCTCCGGCTCGGAACTCCTGCCATCCACATATTCCAGCCGGAAATTATCCAGATACAGCGCATTGAGCGTATCTTCTTTCGGCTCTCCGGCGGGAAGCACCCAGATATTGTATGCATAGGAATACGCTTTGACCTTGAAACGCCTGGAAAACCGCTTCCATTCCGTGGTCGGACGGAACTGGAACCGTTTCAACATCGGATAATAGGAATCGCGGTCGGTATCGGGAAACAAACGGAAATCAATGATGAACGGCGCAGACTTGTGCATCACGCCGTTTTCATCCGGACCGATTTTCGCGTCAAACGAGATTTCAACTTCCCCGTCACGGGAAAGGAAAAGGTCGGCGAGCTCCATCTGATACCCCGCCATACCTTTGTAACCGGGAATCATCAGGCATTGTCCAGGATTTCCGCCCGCGGCAGTCCGGAGCACGAACATCTTTGCCGGATTCGCACGGACAGCGTCAATCGCAGCGTGATTGACTTCCAGAACGTACCCCGGTACTCCACGCCCGATCTCTCCGAGCTCCATACCGGCATTCCGGTTGACGATCTCCCCGGCGAAACCGGAGACGGCAACTCCCAGCAATAAAAGAATACGACTATTCATACGCTCTTTCCTTGTCAGTATTTATTTGCGGCAAAATATTTCAGCCAGATCTCCGTGGCACGCGTGCCGTTGCCCTGTGCATTCCATTCCGTCAGGACATTGACCATCTGCACATGACCGTCAAAGAACAGCCCGCCTGCGTTGCTGCCGTGAACAGGTCCCAGACAGGACGAACCAGAAGAATTGTACAAGTAACGGGAATCAGCCATATAGCCTATTCCGAAATTATTCTCTAGCTGTCTCTCTGTTGTTGAAACCCGCCGGGAGGGGGAACGCACCTTTTCCGGACGCATGGCGGAGCCGGGTATCAGTTCGGGTCCCGTCATGCCGATGGATCCCTGATCCGCCCAAAGCGTCGGATTGGCGCTACTACCGGACGAGCCGGTAAACTGATAGGAATTGATTGGGAAAGTGCTGGTTTCAGAAGAATGAAGATTGGCATGTGCCGGACAGCGAAGCCCGAATAGTCGCCCTCTTCTCTGATAACTTGGAATATAAGCTACACCAATCGACTTTCCGGAGTTATCAATACCGGTCAGTTTATACCAAATCCCGACAGTATCTGTACCACTACCACTATCCTGCGGCCACGGATAATACTCATGATCCTGAGCATACTGTGCGATTCCGATCCCCATCTGCTTCAAATTGTTGACACAGGTAGAAGACTGAGCCTTCAGTTTTGCCGCGTTCAAAGCAGGCAGGAGCATCCCCGCAAGGATTGCGATCACGGCAATCGTTACCAGGAGCTCTATCAGGGTGAATCTCCTCCGTTTTCTCATTTACGAACCTCCTTGATTTTTCCGTTTTTCACATGTATATTCTTTTGCATTACCATAAATATAAGTGAAGATACCAAAAAACATATAGCAAAAAGAAACAAAGATATGCCTCAAAAAAACATTGCCGAAAAAATTTTTCCGACACGGCTTGAAATCGGGGACTCCATGCTCCGGATCACCCGCTGCCGGTACCGTCCGGCGGTCCACCCGTGGGAGCTGACACATACCTCTCCCTCCAGTTGGCGTCTTTATTACAACTCCACGCCCGGCGGATTCTTTCAGGCGGGAAGCGGTGAACCGGAACCGTTTCTGCCGGACCGGTTTTATATTTTCCCCAAAGGCTATACGTTCCGGACCTGGTCGGAACAGCCGTTCCGTCATTTTTACATACACTTTACTCTTTACGATCAGATCCCCTGTCCGCAGCGCCACTTTGAACTCCCGGTCACACAGGATATTCTGCATCTGATTGATGAATGTATCAACACAGCACTGGATTGGCAGGACATCCAGCGCCGGACCATGCTGGCCTACGCGATCGTCGGAACACTGCTCAGCCGTCTTCCGCCGGAACTGTTCCGCCTGCACCACATACCTGATCCGCGCATTGAGCAGATTTGTGAACTGATAGAAAACAATCTGCGGCGGAAGTTTTCCAATGAGGCACTTGCAGAACGGATCAATCTGGCAAAGAACAGTTTCATCCGTCTGTTCCGTGAAAAAACCGGTTATTCTCCTCAACAGTACCGGCTGCGGAAATGTATGGAGTACGCTTGCGGGGAGCTGCATTACTCCATGCGCACCATTGACGAGATCGCCGAAGCAACCGGTTTTTCCGATCGTTTTCATTTCTCGCGGGCGTTTGGCAAGCTCATGTCCATGCCGCCAGCGACCTATCGGCGGATCACCCGTTCCCGCTCCATGAATTACAATGAGCGTGAGCCGGACATTTACGCTGTTACCGATTGACCGGAGCCGTCAGCCGTTCCAGTTCGGAGAGATAAGCGAGCGCCTCTTCGCGACAGTTTCCGCACATTTCCGGAAGCGGTGCAAGAGATCCGCAGACGGCTGGACGATCCGGCGAATCAAAAATTCTGCACTGGAATTTATCATCCAGATTTACACAGGGGATTCCTGCCGGTTTTCCCTCCGGCATTCCCGGGATCGCCGCGGAAATCGACGGTGCAATACAGCACGACCCGCAATTCGGGCGACAGGAAAAAACGGTTTTATCTTTCTCCATATCCCCTCCCCGCTCAGAAATGCCGCCTGGCAAAAGCGTGTCCGCTGCCGGATTTCAGATATCGTTCAAACGCCGCGGCTTTTTCCTGAGTTTCAAAAGCAAAATACGCTTCCACTTTCCACGGTATGAATTTAGAAGTATGTGGAACATCCCCTTTGTTATGTTTAATCAAACGCAACTTCAAATCTTCAGTACTGCCGATGTAACGCTCGGCTGGATGGGATAAAGAACGGAGTATGTAAGTGTAAAACATAAGAACTCCATTGATTGCGGAAAATTCTGAACCGTCCTCCGACGCGCTGCGCGCTAAGGAGGACATCCTTCCCCTGCGGGTATGATGGCTTGCCATCCGTAGCTCGGCTGCAAATGTCATTCTCTGAACCAACTTGCGGGAACGACCGTCCTCCGACGCGCTGCGCGCTAAGGAGGACATCCTTCCCCTACGGGTACGATGTCTGCACTCATCATTTCCTCCCTTTGGTCGAAAATGATGGCTTGCCATCCGTAGCTCGGCTGCGCCGAGCGAAGGATGGTGGGCGCTACAGGACTCGAACCTGTGACCTCTACCGTGTGAAGGTAGCGTTCTAGCCAGCTGAACTAAGCGCCCGGAAGTGTGACTGATTTCAAAATATAACCCGTTTTTGAAAAATAGCAAATCAAAAAAATGATTTTTCCCGTTTTTATTTCCAACAACGGTACACAAACGCCGGAGGAATATTCCGCCAGACAACACGGGAAGTCTCCACTCGACGGAAATAATCATTCAGTTTCCGGCGGAAACGAATCCCCGCCGGAAGCACGGTCCCCTGAATATAGGCAAACGTCGCAAACGAACCGCCATCGGGAAGAGCTTCCAGAATCGCTCCCAGCAACTCATTCTGCAAACCGTCGGAAAACGACGCCCACGGAAGACCGGAAAGAATCACATCCGCGTGAGACAATCCCTGCAAACTCAGAAGTCGCGGCAGATTGGAAGCACTTTCATTGTAAACCGTCCTGCCGGGAAAACGACGCCGGAACACCGGAAGAACCGACTCATTCAGTTCCACCGCAAAAAAAGTGCCCGCGGAAGGCATCGTTTCCAGAATCTTTCCCGTGATCGCACCGGTTCCGGGCCCCAGTTCAACAACAACGCCGGCATCCTCCAGACCGATGCTGCTCACCATCTGGCGCGCAAGATACGGAGAACTCGCACAAATCGCACCCGTTGTCAGCGGCTTGCGCAAAAACTGCATCGTCAATGTTGTCAGCATAGCAATCCCTTAAAAAATATCTGAATAATAAAACAAATCCGCTTTTACAATAATTCAAAAAAAAGATTTTTCAAGAACCGATTTCTTCTTTTCCGGCACAGAACGGAAAATTTTCCGCCGTTTTCACTGTCCGTTCCCGTTATTCAGCAGATTTTTTTTGAAAAACCCCGGAACCGTATTATATTATAACAAGCAGAATAAACAGAAACAGATCATGGAGTTCATACGGATGAAACAGAATTGCCCGACCGGAGAGATCCGGAAATCTCTCGAACAGATGGGAAACATGGCAAAAACAGCCTCCCGGAAACTCGCCGTCGCCTCTCCGGAGGATAAAAACCGCTGGCTGACCGTCATGGCCGACGCCGTGGACGCCGAAGCGGAGTTCATCATGCAGGCGAACCGGACCGATATGGAAAATGCCAAAGCTGCCGGACTTGCTCCGGCAATGCTCGACCGGCTCCGGCTGGATGAAAAACGGATCAAAGGGATTTCCGACGGTCTGCGGCACGTTGTCACCCTCCCCGATCCCGTCGGACGCCGGCTGGACAGCTTCCGGCGTCCCAACGGACTTGATATTGAAAAAGTCTCCGTCCCGATCGGCGTCATTGCGATCATCTATGAATCCCGTCCCAATGTGACGGTCGACGCAACAGGGCTTTGCCTGAAAGCCGGAAACGCAGTCATTCTCCGCGGCGGCTCCGAAGCGATCCATTCCAATCTGGCTCTTGCGAAAACCATTTCCGATGCCGGTGTCAAAGCGGGAATGCCCGAAGGAGCCATTCAGATGATCCCGTGGACCGGTCACGACGCGGTTTCGCTGATGCTGAAAATGAACCAGTACATTGATCTCGTCATCCCGCGCGGCGGGGAACGTCTGATCCGCGCCGTCGTCGAACAGGCGACCATGCCCGTCATCAAGCACTACAAAGGCGTATGCCATATCTTCGTCGATGCGGACTGTGACCTCGACCGGGCCTGCGACATCATCGAAAACGCAAAATGCCAGCGTCCCGGCGTCTGCAACGCGCTGGAAACGCTGCTGATCCATAAGGACATCCTCAACCGTTTTGCCCCGATGCTCGCAAAGCGTCTGGCGAACGTGGAATTCCATGCGGACGACGCATTCCGCGCCCTTGTTCCGCAGGCTCTCCCCGCAACCGAGGACGACTGGTACCGCGAATATCTCGATCTCAAACTCGCAGTCCGGACGGTTGATTCCCTCGAAGAGGCGATCGCACACATCAACAAATACGGATCGGGACACAGCGATTGCATCCTGACGACCGACAATGCACACGCGGAACGGTTCCTCAACGAAGTGGATTCCTCCACGGTCTATGTGAACGCATCCACCCGGTTCACCGACGGCGGGGAATTCGGATTCGGCGCAGAAATCGGCATCAGCACGGACAAACTGCATGCACGCGGTCCGATGGGGCTTGTCGAGCTGACATCTTACAAATATAAGGTTCGGGGCAGTGGACAGATTCGTGCATGACAGAGCGGAAACAATCGTCTTTCCCGGATGGGGCGTCCCGCGTGAACTCTATTTCGATGCCTTGGACCAGACATCTCCGGCATCGGTGGATATTGTAGACTACGGCTTTTTCAATGATGAGGAAAGCCCGCTCTATACGCCGATTTTCGATCAGGAGGAGGAGATCCCCCCTGTAATCGTCGGTCACTCCATGGGTGCGCTGTTCGCGGTGCGGCTCGCGCTTCAGAACATTTCAGCCGTGCGACGGCTGATCCTCATCAATCCGTTCCCGAAATTCGTCCGCGACGAAACATTTCCATGCGGCTGGGAACGCTCCGCAGTCACGGCGATGCGCAACGGTCTCAAGACCCGGCCCGCCGCCGTGATCCGCTCATTCCTGCGCGCCTGCGCCATGCCGGATAAATTTCCCGGCATGTATCCGGAAACATTCAATATCCAGGCGCTTGACGAAGGCCTCGCAGTCATAGAGGAGACCGATCTCCGGAACGAACTCGCCCTGCTGACCGATACGATCCCCGTTTTCGTGATCGACGGCGATGCGGATCAGATCGTCAATCAGGAAATGAGCGCGGCGTTTGCCGATGCCTGTTCCGCCGTTCGTCACACCTTCTCCGGCAAGGGACACCTGATGCTTCTGGAGCATCCGATGGAATGTTCCGAAAAACTGCGCGAAATGGCGGAGTTATGACTCTTTGCAAAACGGATATCGAGCGCAGTTTCACCCGCGCCGCCGGAACCTATGACGCATCGGTCCAGTTTCAGAAACAGTGCGCGGAAGAGTTCTGCGGATGGCTGGCGGAACACCTCGTCCGCTGCCCGGAAACCATTCTGGAAGCAGGATGCGGAACCGGACTGCTGACGGAACGCCTGTACGCCCGGTTTCCGTCCGCCCGTCTGCTCGCGACGGATCTCTCGTCCGGGATGGTCCGTTTCTGCGCGGAACGGTTCGCCGGAACACCGGTCCAATTTCAGGTTCATGACTTCGACCAGCCATTTCCCGTTACCGGAATTGATCTTGCAGCCGCATCGCTGAGTCTGCAATGGAGCCGGGACCTGCGGACGGCATTTGAAAATATTTCGGAAGCACTCCGCCCGGATGGAGAATTTTTCGCCGCGATCCCGCTTGATACGAGTCTTGCCGGACTTCGCGAACTTTTCCGGCAGGCTGGAACCCGGTTCCGCGGTCCCGCCCTGCCTTCCCGGTCCTTCATCGAACGTTCTCTGGACGGACTTTTCCGTGATCTTTCCTGTGAAACGCGCCATTATACGGAAACGTATCCGGATTTCCGCGCGTTGCTCCGCTCCATGAGCCGCAACGGAACATCCGGCGGCAATACGGGAACCCCGGTCCCCGTTCTCAAGGAACTGATCCGCAATCACCGGGCCCCCTGTTCCGCAGAATATGAAGTCGTTTTCCTGAAAGGAGTGCGCGCATGACAACCGCGTCCATCATCACGCTCGGCTGCCGTCTGAATCAGGCGGATTCCGCTTTGCTTACGGGGCGGCTCCGCCGCATGGGAATCGAACTGGTCCCCTACTCGCCGGATGGAACAGACATCATCATCATCAACTCCTGCGCCGTCACCGCCACGGCGTCCCGGAAAAGCCGCCAGACTCTGCGGCAGTTCCGCCAGAGGCATCCGGAAGCAATCATGATCCTCTCCGGATGTGCCGCGGACGTGGACCGCACCTCGTTTGAATCAATCGAAGGGATCGACCTGATCCTGACCAACGAAGAAAAAAAACTGCTGGAGGAACGGCTGGCTCCGCTTCTGCTGCAGCGGGGAATCCCCATCGGCGCCGCGCCGTCTTTTCCGTCCGCAGCAGCCGGGGAACATGTATTCTCCGAGCATGTATTTGCCGAATATCCCTATAAATCCCGTGCGAATCTGAAAGTGCAGGAAGGATGCAACAATTTCTGCTCCTACTGCATCGTCCCATTTGCACGGGGACGGGAACGTTCACGGGATTTTCAGGAGACCGTAGACGAATTCAAACGTCTTCTGGACGCCGGATTTCAGGAGATCGCCGTTACGGGGATCAATACCTGCGCCTACAACTGCGGCGGACGCACTCTGCCGGATCTGTTGGAAGCCCTGTTGGCAATTCCCGGAGAATTCCGTCTGCGCCTCGGCTCGACCGAACCCGGAGAGGTCCTGTTCCGCGTGTTGGAAATCATGGCGGGCTCCAACGGCAGAATCTGCGAATTCCTGCATCCCTCGCTCCAGCACGGTTCCGATACGATCCTGCGGGCGATGAACCGTCACTATCTGACCGGCATGTACCGCGACTTTGTGTCAAAAGCCAGGGAAAAGGTTCCGGGAATCCACATCGGCACCGATCTGATCGTCGGTTTTCCCGGGGAAACGGACGAACTGTTTGAAGAATCGTTCCGGTTCGTCCGGGAAACCGGCTTCTCCAACATGCATATTTTTCCGTTTTCCCCGCGGGAGGGAACGAAAGCGGCAGCAATGAAACCGCGCATTCCCGGCGATAAAGTCGAAGAGCGGACGGCGCGTCTCCACCGTCTCGCGAAAGAAATGATGACCGCTTATCACCGCAGTCTGATCGGCACGGAACAGACGGTCATTCCGGAAGAGTGCTGTGCGGATTCCGGGGAAGGCTGGAGCGGCAGTTACGTCCGTACCCGCATTCACCGCGCGAACCTGAAACCCGGCGTTCTGACCCGCACCCTGATTACCGGAATGGACCCCTCCGGCATTCTGACCGGGAACTAACAGTTTCAGGGGCATGTCTCCCGAATCGAATCCGTTGCACCAGCCAGATCCAGCACAAAGCCGTCATACGCGATCTCCGAGGGATAGGAAAGAACGGAACAGAGTCTCCTGACTTTTTCCTCTCCTTCCGGAGTCTGATACGGATTGTGGACATGATAGAACACCAGACGCTTCGGATGAACGGTTTGCAGAACAGGGACCGCTTTCTCCAGAGGATAGTGAGTCAGTTCGGCAAAAACCGCATCACAGCCGTCTGCGGCGGAAACAGGGAAGTCGCTGAAATCCGATGACAGATCCCCGGTAAACAGCACCCGTTTCCCCTCCGCTTCCACCAGCAGGGAATGGCTGCGCGGGCTTCCATCCGCCCGCGGCGGAACGTGACGGGTCGGAAACGGCGTCACCCGGAGAAATCCGTCGTCATAACCGCCATGATCCCGGTAGCACTCAACCGTCAGATCCTCGAATTTTGTCCGTCCGCAGTTTGCCCGCACCCAGCCAAGCAGCGGCTCCACCGCTTCGTTTTCCGGGAGTTGCACGCTCAAATGATTGTCCGGATACCGGTGACGGTATTTTGTCGACTGTTCGATCAGTACGGGCAGACTGCCCGTATGGTCAATATGCATGTGGGTAATAAACACGGCGGAAAGACGGGAAGCGGAAAGCCCCCGGCGCACAAGATGCGCATTGGCAGGCTCTCCGGCGTCAATCAGGTAACAGCGCCCCTGCGTCTCCACCAGTGTGGAGGTCTGATAACGGGTCATTGTCGGATCTCCGTGACTCGTTCCCAATGTCGTAATTTTCATAATACTCCTTATTATTTTACGACTTCCGCGCGGACATCCTGAAAACGGACCGTTCCGGAAGCATCTTTCAATCCCATTTGGAGCTGAACGGATCGGACTCCGGCGGGAACATCGACCTTGAACGAAACGGTCTTCCAACCGAAGGATCCCTGTTCCGCCCGCACTCCTTTCCATCCGTTTTTCCCCATATAAACCGAAAAGCGCGTTCCCGTCCAGTGCTGCTTCGGATTCTTGCGCACCACGTTCTCCGCCATGATCCGGGCAGAGAAACTGACGGTTTCATTTTCCGGAACAGCGATCCGGCGCACAACCAATCCGCCCGTCACCTCAAGCGCATTTCCGTTTTCCGCAGAAACCAGTTTTGCCCCGTCCGGCTGATGACGGTATCCGGAAGAAAGCGGTCCGAAAAATTGCTCCGTAAAAATCACGGTCCCGGACGGTTTCCGTTTCTTTTCCTCTTTCGGCATACGATTCACGGATTGCAGAAAGAGCGGTTTCCTCTGTTTTTCAAACTGAACCTTGATCCGGTTTCTGCCGGGCGCCAGCGGAAGGCGCGTAACAGCTCCGTCCCGGAAGAACTCCGATGCGCCCCCGTTCCGGACCACCGACACAACCGGAGCGGCGGAAGAGATCGCCAACCGTCCATCCGGGGCGGCACTCAGCAGCAGCTCCAAAGAATTTGAACCGGGATCATATACGGCATTCTCAAACGAGAGACGTTCAAAATCCGCAATGCCGACCATTCCATATTCCCGCCAGAGTTTCAGACCGAGCTGATAACTCATCCGCATACCGGGCCAGTCGTTTTTCATCCCGCCGCTTCGTCCGAGGACCCGCCGGAACTGTTCGTCGACCGGAAATTCCGGCGCGGCATACAACATCATCGGCGGGAAATAACCGGGACGCATGATGTCATCCTTCCGTAAATTCGGAAGAGCGTGCCGGTTGACATAATCCCGCACCTCGTCCGGCGCATAGGTTTCGTAAAGCCGGTACAGAGTTCCGGGAAATCCCTGCGCGAGATCGAACAGCTCATTCGCATTCACAAAATTATGACTCTTCGACGGCAGTTTGAACACGTTCTGCCGGTCTTCGCTGAAACCCGTCACCAGAACCGCTCCCTGAAGATCCACCTGCGGCATATTCTCTGCAATATAATCAAGGAAAAACAGACGCGCCAGAGTCGGAATTCCGCGCTTGGCGGCGCGGTAAAGCCCTTCCTCCTCCTGTGCCCGGTCACCGTTCAGAGCGGCAAGACGCGCATAGGAAACGAACGCAGCGTATTCCCCGTTCAGCATATCCACAAACGCCCCTCCGCCGAATTCCCGGCATGTGGAAGCATGGAACGCATAATCATCCAGGACCGTCTCATAACGCATCCCGTACCGGATGAAGTTCCACGCATTTTTCACGACTCCGGTCCGCCCGAACAGATTCGCCTGAACGTCGCCGATCCACGCCAGCATCGTACAGCCTTCGTTGGCGTCCCCGTAAATCACGCGCGATCCGATACCGGGCGCATAATTCGTGGAGTTCTCGTGATTATGGTCAAACAGAATCGGATACCGCAGCCCGGAAAACGGTTCTTCCCGGTGCATCAGAACACTTTTATACTGATACAGTTCCAGCGGCATCTCATACCGTCTGCGCAAACGGTCCGCAAGTTTTTTCCGAACCTGTTCCGAAAGAAAGAAAGCGCCCTGATACGCCGTTGAAAACCCGTAGTTCCATGTGTAAAACGAAAGTGTAATGCTTTCGGGATGTTTCTTCTCCCCCTCCGGCCATGCAAATGTAAACTCTTCACACGGAACACGTCCCCCGCGGCTCCAGCGCAAACCGTTCCCGACAAAGCTGTCGATCGTTTCATGCAGCTCCGGGTCGGCATTCACATCAACGGGAATAAAATCCGCACCGTCGGGAAGCGGCAGAGAATAACGGATCACCGCCGTACCGTTTTTCCCGAGAAGCGGACCGTAATCCGTATTGCAGCGGAAATCGGTCAGTTTCTCCGGAGAACGCACATAGCGGTCATGTTTCAGCATGAATCCCGCAAGCGGCGGCAGAAACGCGTATGGCTTTTTCGGCGTCCGCCACTCGTCCTCAACCGCTTTGAACCGGAAGCGGTTCACAATCTCCACCCGTTTTCCCGCACGGTCAACACGGAAAATCTCATCCAGACCAACCGGATAATTCAGCGCGAACTTCAAACTGTTCCGCAGACGGGCGGCAACCGGTTCCGGCAATCCGCCATCCCATCCGGATGCATCGACCGGTACAGCGCCGAACGGCCATCCTGCGGCAATATGGTCCAACGCACGGGCACCGCCGTCAATCACAAGGCCGGATACAAATTCACCGTTCCGGATGGAACTCAGCTTTTCCGGATTCCGGCTGAACACCACAAGGACCGGACATGCTTTCTCCCAGTTTTTGCGGAACAGCAGAATCCACGGCTCCGTCAGTCCCCCGTCGGCGGAACGGCTATATACGTCCCCGTTTTTCCGGAGATCCACGATCCGCACACCGCCTTTCAACGGAACAGCGGCATACTGCGCTGTCTTGTCCTCCAGCGCGAGCCGGATGGAATTCTGACGGAACCGGTACAGAATGAACGGGCTCAGCAGCGAAAATTCCAGTTCACAGGAAGAGGCGCCGTCCTCCACGCGGTACCGCTTTCCGGTCCAGCTCACGGATTCTACAATGACTTTCCCTGTCTCCCGTTTTTCCTCCGTCCGGCGGATATACGGACGGCTGTTGAAGCCGGAATTATCCCGCAGATTCGTCACATTCACCGTGAGACGGTTCATTCCGTCGTGCCGGAGCAGATTTTCAGGGATCGGATAAGCGCGGCGGGTACGCCAGTATTCAGGAACATCGCTCCCGGTTTTTCCGATCCGCACGCCATTCACAAACGCTTCATCGACGTCATCAATTCCGCCGTCCACTTCAAACAGGACCTGTTTGCCGCGCCAGGAAGAGGGAAGCCGGAATTCCGTGGAATACTCCACTGTTCCAAGCCCGCTCCAGACCTCGGTCGGATCGGTATTTTCCGGCGTCGAACGGGAAAACCGCACGTTTCCATCCAGAACCCGGTGCCGCCACGCCGGCAGGGAAATCCGGTTGTCCTCACTCCCCTCAAAGCGGTAATACTGCGCACCGTTTGACACCGTCAGGTCGCGTCCGATGCTTCCGCACAGCAGACCTTCACTGATCAGCCAGCCAAACCGTCCGAAATTCTCCTCGGACATTCCGAGACGCCAGCCGGTTTCCGCATTTCCGCCGAGAATCTCCGCAACCCGGCTCCGGCGCCTCTCCTCCCTCTGCGCAAGAACCGCCCGTTCTCGCTCTTTCAGGGCGTTCAGCGCTTTCTCCGATCCGGCACAGACGGTCTGCAAAAACAGCGGATCATAAAAAACATCACCCGCCGGCTGAAGCAAAGTCCCAAGCCCCGTAGCAAACTGAACCACATTCCCGCTGACCGCGGCAAGCGGTTGACCATCCTCATAATTCAGCAGAACGTGCCCGTGCCGCAGCCGGACATCATGGTAGCGCCCGTAATCGGAATTCAACAGTGCTCCATCTCCAAACATCGGATGCGCATTTGCAAGCCGGACCCTCGAACGGGAAGCGGAACCGGAAATCTTCCGTTCCGTAAGAGCAAGCGGTGCAAGAGCATCCATCTCCTTATTGACGACCGGACCGTAAATCACCGTCCTCACCCCCCGGCGGATCTGCGGAACCAGACGGGACACATCCTTTCCGCGGGCACAGGAATACACGATCACAT
The DNA here is from genome assembly GCA_900548385.1 of uncultured bacterium. GTDB lineage: Bacteria > Verrucomicrobiota > Lentisphaeria > Victivallales > UBA1829 > UBA1829. The sequence goes on from URKJ01000049.1 coordinate 21,876, forward strand.
CCGCGTGTTCCGGCGATTCCGCAAGTTCGGCGATTCCGTCCGCATTTTGCAGCAGCAAGGCACGGAAACCGCCGGAAGGATTCGGATCCGGCGCCATCTCCTGCGCACGCCAGCGGCGGATATGCGGGTCAAGGTCGTTATTATCCAATTCAAAATAAACGCGCAGCGGTTTCAGTCCCGGAATACTGCGCGGCGCAGGACGACGATAAGCGGAATAGACCCGCATCCCGGTTCCCGTTGCGGAAATGACATCCCGGTCCCCCATGCGGATTCCCGTGATCCAAAGAACCGATCCGGCTTTTCCGCTGACCGCAAAGCGGATCTCCCGGACTTGATAAAAAGCGTCCCCAAGCCCGAAATCCTGTCCGACTTCCAATGTAACAGTTTTATGGTCCGTCCCCGTCAACAAAACGGGAGCGGCACGAACGGTCCGGCTCTCTTTCCCTTCCGCCAGAATCAGTTCCGGAACCACGCGCACATCACAGGCCGTTCCGCCTCCGCGTATTACAAAACGGAGATTATGCTGCGCATGCACGGTTGTCTTTCCCGTCAGGGCAGACGCAGTGACCGCAGAAGCCCTCAGCCGGATCCTGCCGCCCGATTTCCCGGCAGGCGTCACGATACCGGCGGAAGATTCCTGCTTCTGAAACGGAAAACCGTCTGCCGCCGCAGAAAGAAGACCACAAAGCAAAAACAGCGGAACAAACAATTTCAAACTTGAATTCATAATAATTTCCTCCTTCCGGCTTATTGGTTGACCCACGGGCTGTTTGCGGCGGCGGGATTCGCCAACATCCCGTCCAAAGCATACAGTGCAGTCACGGCATCCCAACCGAACCCCTTTCCGAACACACTGCGCACATGCCCGTCGAAATAGAGTACATTGCAGAAACGGTCGTTATGCCACGGATAGGCGCGTCCGCCTCCGCTTCCGTCATGCTTGACGCGCACATAATAATACGGATAATCATCCGGTTCTCCGAAAACCCGGCTGTCCGCAAACGAGGCAAAGTGAGAAGGACGGCGCACGGAACTCGTCGTCAGCTTCTGATTCCTGGCTGGAGAATCGTTGAAATCATAAAAATAACTCCAGTTGATCCCGTATGAAGCATAATAAAGAGCGGAAGTCCCGTCTTTTACAATCCCAGTGCGCCACTCCTTTTTCTCATTCGGCTTATTGAGGGCACTGTTTTGAAATGCCGGGCCGGAAACCGGACATATCAGGCTCTTGTAATTAAGATACTTTCCGACGATCAGGGAACCGCCCCAGTAATTTCCGCTCCAGCTCCGGCGGCCGAGCACACGCCCCTGATTGTCATCATTGTACTGCGCGAATGCAATACCGAGCTGTTTCATATTCCCCTGACAGATCGCTGTCTGCGCGGAAGCTCTCGCTTTGTTCAAAGCCGGCAGCAGAAATCCGGCAAGAATTATAATTACAGATACGACCACCAGGAGCTCTATAATGGTAAAACTCCTCTTCCATTTTCTTTGCCTGTAAACGGTTTTCTCCGGTGCATTAAAACAACTCATCTTCCTCTCCTGTCTGATTGATTGTTATAAATTCGGCGGGGATCTCAACCCGCTCCGTTGTTTTTCCGTTGATCCTGTCGCATACCAGCCGAACCATAGCCTCGGCCTTTTTCCGGTAATCGCGCCGGATAAATCCGAGCAATCCCGGAACACGGGGAATCTGATGTCCTGCGTTCGTGCAGGAAATCAGCATCGGTGAATATGCTGGAAACTCTTTTTCCAGAATCTTGAAAAATACAAGTGTTGAAAGACCGCCCGGAAGAATCACCGCATCGGGAGCCTCCCGGCAAATACGGCGAAACAGCTCTTTCCGTTCTTCCAGATCCGACATGACGGAAATCGGCTCCACAGTCACTCCGCGACGGAATTTCCGTAACGATTCATCGGCATGTTCATAAAGATTATAACTCAGAACGATCCGCCGCGCTCCGTTGTCCGCCAGAAAATTGAGCGCATCTTCATACGCGTTCCGCATCTGAAATACGGTACAGGAAAAAGAACCGGAAAACGTATCCGCCACCAACGGAAACCCTTCCGCCCCAAGCCGGTCGATCAGCGGGGAATCGAACAGGTGCTCCGCATACAGAATTCCGTCCACCTGGCGGTTCAGCAGAGAGTTCAGGCACTCCAGCTCCTCCTCCCGCCCGAAATCGCAAAGAGAGATCAGCAGCTGATACCCGGCTTTTTTCGCCTCCCGCAGGATCATATCGGCAAACATCCCGAAGTGCGGATTACCCAGATTGCTGATCACAAGCCCAAGCGTTCCGGACCGTCCCCGTTTCAGCGAACGGGCCAGTTCGGAAGGACGGTAATTGAGCCGCCGGAGAGTCTCTTCGATCTTCTCCCGTGTCGCCGGGCTCATCCGTCCGCTGGGATTGTTGTTGAGAAACTTGGAGATCAGCGTCACCGAAACTCCCGCTTCCCGTGCAACATCTTTCAAAGTTGTTCTCATCCGTACTCCTGTAATTGATCCAACGATTGAGCATCTGATTAAATTATACAACAGAATCCCGGAAATGTCAATAGGGCTAACAGAAAAAATACCGTATTTTATCAGAAACGCTGTCTGTCATACGAAACGCACGGTTTTCTCTCCTCAATGTGCATTTACTATTACAGACATGCATTTACTTTGTCAATTCACCGGAAAATTGAACAGAGAAAAAAGAAACATTCCGGCACTCTTTCAGAGCTCCCGAAAAGATGGATATGACCAGACTTCTATCTGGAATAGGAAAACGTTATCGAATCTGCGGTTCCCGATGTGATACGGATTATGGAAAAAGTCTTTATTCGCAGGGAAAAAATCGCCGCTGCATTGATTTACATGCTGTAAGTTGCGATGTCGTTAATTTCAAAAGATATTGTCTGCAGCTTTTCATCAAAAATACCGGCAGGTTCCAAAATCCGCAAACTTTGCCATGCCGGATTTATGTTTTTCAAAGGAATAACAACTTTTTCCCAGCGTTCAATACGAACTGTGGTTGAATACAGTTTTCCGCACAGGGCAAACCGGAATGTTACCCATGACATGCGATTTTTCTTTTTTAACCCGGATATCCTTGTAAAAATATCAAACGTCAGAAATTGAGAATGTGCAGGCGCATTGCCGAACAGCAAATACGCACTGTCGAAACGTTTCGGATCTGTTCTGTGAACCCGGAATGTTACGCAGACACTCTCCTTCTCCGCCGGAATAAAACGGGCTGTATTCGTTTCAGGAATTGTTGCCGGGATCTTTGAACAGGCAGCGTTCCGGCCAAAAATGGACGTATATCCCCCAGATTGCCGAATCTGAGTTTTTTTCATTTTACTGACATCACAAGGGAACCGCCGTTGGACAGTATCGTGATCAAATTCAATTTTCGGTGTAATCGGCAAGCTCTTGACGCCGGACACCGGCAGTTCTTTCGCCCCCTTCCTGATTAAGCGGATCACCGTCAGTTCGGAAAATACCGCGCTGTAACGAAAAATATTATCTTTGATGGCAACCGTCTTTCTTTCCCGTTCAATTTTTGGTGCAAATCCTGTAAAAGGAGACTTCTCCGGCAGAAAACCGCGTTCAATCACCATGTCCGTTTCACCATTCCATGGAATCAAAGCAATTACTTCTGACTCTTCCGGCAGCGAAAAACGTCTGGCCACCACGACAGTAGCAACTCCCGGCGCATTGTAACTTGCCGCCGAAGATAGGAATAATCCCGGCTTTTCGCCATATCTGGGATAAACCTGTGAAGAAAGTTTCCGGGGAGAACCTTCAAAAAGTTTCGCCGTCTGCTTCAGAGCGGAGGCCGCCGGATATTCAACATGAAACACAGAATCATATAATTTGCCTCCGGATAAGATTTCTTTGATGATCACTCCGGAACCGCCGCCGGAAATCCAGTCAATAATTTCACGGCCTGTTTGCCGCAGATAATGACGCTGGAATTCATTTCCCATTGATTCACTGCCAACGGCGGCATATTCCCCGATATAGATCTTCTGTGAATCAAACGAAGAAATTTCAGGCAGAAGCTGACGCTCTTCCGCATAACTGGAAAGCCGGCATATTTCCAATTTTTCCGGAGGCTGCCTGTTAAAAATCGTACGCAGCTCCTCGGGAACTTCGGAAGTATCTTTTGCCAGAAGATAAAGCCGTTTGCCGACTTGATGAGCCGGCTTCAATACAGCCGCATCAAAAGCCAAAGCAGTTTTGCCGTTATTGCGAATCTGAAGGATGTTGCCGTATGGCAGCATGAGGTCGCCCGGTACCGCAATTTCCAGCAACTGTCTGCTGCAAAGCAGAAATGAATTGAACAAACGTTTCCCATTCAGCACAACTTCCAGTGATTGCTGATATTCCCGACTCGTTTTATCGGAACCGATGATTCCGACTAAAAGCCGCATACTGCCTTTGAAATTCCCGGGCAGGAATTCGTCAAAGAACAATGCAATGCGCTGATTCGCCTGTAAAGTCTGCGGCCAGTCTGCAGGGGTGCGAACCGCTATTGTTGAGCGCAGGCTCGCGAGTTTTGTAAACTCGTCAGAAACCAGAGGCGATTCCGGACTCCGGGGCATTCCGTTGAAAACACCGAAACGGATCGGCTGCATATCATTGGTCCCGACACCAAGGATCACAGCCGCCATCGGATCGGCGCCGCCGGGTAAACGGGACATCAGGCCGGCTCCCCCAAGATCAAGATTATCGGCGGATTGATCAAATCCGGAACTTTCCGCAATGCTGTAACTCGGAAGATAACGATAATACACCTGCAAAATCAATGAACAAAGACTGCTGGAATAGATAGAAAGGTCGGTTTTGTTTTTGAGCCTGAAACTGTTATCTCCGGCAGGCATCTGCCAGGAACCGTCCGGATTCTGCACTTTCAGGAGTTCTTTCTTGAGGTTTTCATTCCATGCTTTCCAGCGTTTGCCGCGCCCTTTCTCTATTTGAAACAACGCCTGGGTTTGATAATACCAGCGGTAGAGCGGAAATGTTCCGCCGCGTCCCCATTGAGGCGGGCGTGTCTTTTCCAGAAAACGTTCTGCCCGCCGGGCGGGAGAGCTGTTGCCTGCATTGAGGAAATACATACCGAGCAGCCCGACAGGTATCATGTTATCATTCGCCGGAAAACGCTTCATATTGATTCCCTGGGAGAACCCGCCTTTTTCCGCCTGGTGAATTTTGACAAGGGCTTCCAATGCCATCGTCAAGGATTTATCCAGATTTTCCATATTGATTCCTGCGTTTTTTGCGGCGGTCAGTGCCTGAATATGCCATCCCAGCAACGAAAGATCGCAGGCAGGCTCTCCGACCATGATTTCCCGGAACAGAGGATGCCCATTCAACTGCTCCTGCGTTGGAGGCGGCTGGGGGGAATTATCGTAATTCATAGCGAAGGAACCAAATGCATTCTGATGAGAAAGAATATATTTTATACGATTTTCCAGAGCATTTCTCAAACTCAAACTGCCGGTGACGGCAAAGCCTTCCGCGAGAGCATAGGTCAAAATGGCATGTCCAAATCCTTTCCCCGCATATTCAATATTCGGCGCATTGGCCAGTTCGATTAAAAAATCGCATCCTTTGCGGATATTGTCCCCGTAACGTTTGGATTGAAACGTTTCTCCATGTGAGAAAAAAGCCAGCAAAGCCAATGACGACAGAGCGGCAGCATCGCCGGTTTTAAAACTTTCAGGACTTCCCCAGCTGCCGTTGGGATTCTGTTGTAAGGCCAGATATTTTAAGGCCTTTTCCACTGCGGATTCCGTTTGTTCCGAACCTCCATGACGTTTGAGTTTTTTCCTGCGGGCTGAAAGATCTCCCCTTCCCTGGAATGAGGCTCCGATTTGGTGTCCTGGCGGCAGAGTTCCTTCTGGAAGGCCCGCTCGAACCTGATTGACTCCATCAAAAGTCCGAATTCCCTGCTCAATGCGAACCAGTTCCGACTTGTAATCAGCGGAGTTTTTTTGCATTTGACTTGAAACCGGAACAGGTTCCGGCGTAAAACTGCCCATAATTTCCGTTGCGGCGGATTCCGGATCTTTTGTCTCGCTGATTCCCGATACCGGACTTTTGGAAAATTTTGCCTCAGAAGTTTGGTTCGGGGGAACCATTTCTTTCGGAACAGGTGGCTTGAAATCACTGATGTCGACGGTAATTTCTACAGCAGGCTTGATTTCCGGCGGCTTTTTTGAATTCCCGAAAACAAAAAAAAGGATAATCAGAAAAACGTTGACAACAAAAGCGATTAAAAAGTCCCAACGAATTTTTCTGTAATCGAAGTTCATCACGATCGTTTAATTATTATATATCTGTCTCTTATACACATCTGACGCTGCCGACGACTTAATAGGTGTA
>URKJ01000050.1 GCA_900548385.1 uncultured bacterium
GAGATGTAGCTCCGTCTCGTGGGCTCGGAGATGTGTATAAGAGACAGGGGCTGGAACTCATGGCGCTGGAGCTTGCGATCGGAAAAATCCCGCAGGAAGAGATTTCCGCATTGAAACGGAAACTGGAAAACGCCGTGAAAAAACGGAATGCGTCTCTTGTTCTGGCGGCGGACAGCGAAATGCACGAGCTGATCGCAGATTGCAGCGGCAACCGCTATCTGGCGTCTCTGGTCCGGCAGTTTATGCGGAAGACCGCTCCGTTCCGGCATGTTCTCAACCGGGAAAATCCGGAGAAGCTGACCGGAGACCGGCTGATGATTCTTGACGCGGTTGCGAAACGGGACCGGGAGCGTTCCGCCGTACTTCTGCGGGAGCATATCATGCGGGGACGCCGCCGCGAAGTTTATTGCCTGGGCAATTAAAATACCTGCGTCGCAAGATTTCTTTCAACATGCAAACACCTTCAGTTGCCGGAGCAATAATCCAGGGAAAAGTTCCGGCAGAGAATTCCGGTCCTCGGGTTGGCGGAGTGATCGAACTGGATTTCAAATCCCGTCAGAGCGGTTATGTCGTCCGGCAGTTCATCAAGCGGAACGGCGGCGTTCTGCCAGGTTTCCGGATCGGAGTCAATCACTTCTCCGGAAATGACCGGGGTAATGGAACGGGAAAGCCTGTGTTTGCCGCCGGAATCCGTTCCGCGCAGACGCAGACGGATTTTCATTCCGCCGGAGTTCCGGCGTCCCCACGGGTCCCTGCCGCCGTTGATCTGGAACGTCAGGTGTTTTTTCCGGAGTTCCGGGGTGAGTGCAACGGGGGAGGAAAACGCAATGACCGTTCCTGCGCCCGCCTGTGTTTTTTCCGTAAACTCCAGTTCAAAACCGTTCTCTTCCCGATGAAGTTTCAAATCGCCCCATCGCCAGAATTTCCATGACGGTACAGTGTTGTGCCATCGCGATGCCTGTTTCGGTTCCGGCAGTTCGGCGGAAATCGCCGCAAGAATGGGGATCTGTGCTTTCCCGGCGGAAACGATGTCGAGACTTTCGATGATCTTTTCCGGGTGCGGATTCCGCCAGCGCCAGAGGTAAAAGCCTTTGCCGGCGGGATTGATCCAGCCGCGTACGGCACGCCGGTCCAGCGGGACCCTCTGAAATTTTTCAAACAGAACAGGCGTCTGACGGCTCCAGCGGATTGCATGGAGCCGGTCTTCCGGCGTCGGATTATCACGGTCGCCGCTTGGTGTTTCCGTATCGCGGCGGACCCAGAACCAGTCTCCGGTCTCAATTCCGTCCCGGATCGGGATCGAAGCCGTTGAACCGTCGCGATAACGGACGATATAACGGCAGATCTCTTCCAGCGAGTGGTTCGCCCATGCCGCCGCCTGAAGAAAATAGAGAGCGACGGCGCGCGTTCCGACCGGAATGCCCCGGACTTCATCCGGACAGCCGGGCGAGTTTTTGGAGCCGAGCACCAGACAGGTCCTGCCGTCGTTGTAATCCCAGCGGATGATGTCCATGGGGACTCCGGCGCATTCCACGCGTCCGAACTGCGTAAAGCGCAGATCGTTCTTCGGTCCCTGATCGGTCCAGCCTCCGGTTCCGTCTCCGGCGGCAGTGTCTTCAAATCCCCGGTTGACGAATGGGCGCAGATCAAGGAAACGGATCCGGCCGGCATCCGGAGAGAACGCGGTTTCGCGGGGCTTGGGGACGGGACGCTGACGGAGAACTTCCTGTTTCGCTTTGTCCGGCGGAAGAATCGTCAGCGTTCCGAACCGCGCCTGCAGAGCTTCCTGCGAGTCTCCGACGAGGATGAGCGGGGAACGGGGACGGAGCAGAACGGGAATCTCCGGCCCGGTGACTGCTTTTCCCGATGGATCGGAGAACAGAAGCCGTTCCCGCGTATGGAGGAGTGCCGCAACGGTTCCGGGATTGTGGTTGATCAGAGCGTAAGCCACCGTCTTGCCGCGGAGCGCCCTGACCACTTCGATACGGTCCGCGACTGCGTCGCTGTCAAGGTCGGTGACTTTGCAATACGGCAGGATTTCCATCCGCCGCAACAGGGCGTTCAACACCGTTGCAGTATTGTCGGGCGACATTTTCAAGTTCAGGAAGACGATGGTTCCCTTTCCGGATTTCCGGGAGAGGATGGCTGGAAGTCCGCGGATCGTCAGCTCCGTCTGATAATCCGCCGCGGAACGGATCCGGTACAGGGGGGCGGCTTCAAAATTTACGCTGTTCCAACGGGCCGGCTCCGTCTGCTGTCCGGTTTCTCCTTCCGTGACGATCCACGGGAATCTGCCGGGATCGACCGGAAAGCCGTATTCATTCTGCTGGAGATGATCCCGGTAGAGAACAAGGGTTCCGCCGTTGCGGACGAACTGTTCCAGCCTGGTTGCTGTTTCCGGATAAGAGGCGAAGAGTCCCGGTGCGATCAGTACGCGGTAACGGGTCTGACGGTTGGCTGCGAGCTGCTCTTCAAATATGATTTCCGGATTCTGCCAGGAGTATTCCAGCGCGTAGAAACAGTTCTCCAGTTCCAGATGACGGTTGTCTTTCCGTGTGCGGCTGAGCCGTTCCACCGGGTTGGAGTAGAGAAGTGCGATTTCCGGTTTGATCCCGCGGTCGCGAGGGGTGAAAAGGTCATTCAGGAGAACGATCTCTTTTTTGGCGTCCATGATCCCCGTGATCGCTTCCGGCGGAACGTTTCCCGGATTGAGCACGCACCACGGAGCGGTCCGGGTAATGTATGCCAGCGGATCCCGGACTGATTTGTTGTGCCACGCCCAGTAGCTGGTGCTCCATTGGAAAAGCAGGGAGGAGTTGAAGCCGCGCAGCCAGTTGGTCAGGAACGCTCCGCGCATGGAGTTCCGGGTTTTGCCGACGTAGGTTTCGTTTTCAAACATGGGTTTGCCGTCGGCGAGAGCCCGCAGAACGCGGGAATGCATCAGGTCGCCGCCGCCGGTAAAACCGCATACCGCGTTCAGATACCGGTTGATGAGGAACAGATCGTTATTGCTGGTGCGGAAATTGTTCGGCTGGACGCAGAACAGCGCTTCCGGCCTCGGATCAATGCCGCGGATGATCTCCACACCCTCCCGGACGATCCCGGCGAAGCTCTGCTGCATGAACCGTTTCCATTCCACTCCGAGAGCGGGGTTTTCGTTTTCGTTCCGGAATGCCGCCGCCGATTCAAAAGAGGAATAGTTCGTGTGCCATGCGGTATTGAGTCTGTCGATGCTTCCGTAGCGTTTCCGCATCGCTCCGGCGAACGCCTTGCGGGCGGGATTGCCGTAATCGTTGTAATCCGGTTCATTGAACAGTTCGTAGGCAAACGGTTTGAGTTTCCCGTTCCGGTAATATTCCGCGGAAAAGCGGAACATCTTCCGGTAAAGCGAACGTCCTTCCGGATCATGCAGACTCCACGGCATCCAGTGGTCGTTCATCGGTCCCGGTACGGTGAATGCGTCCTTTCCCGGCTTCTTTCCGGGAATGTGTCCGGCGATTCCGCCCTGATAGGACGGCATGAGCGTCATATCGACAAAAAGCGGCAGACCGGAACGGGCGTAGCGGGAAAAGAATTCCGGATCGCGCGGAGTCCGCTGATAAGGCCATTTGTTCCGGTATTCATCAATCCAGTGATTCGGCGGCATATCGCCTACGGCGTCAAAACCGATCCGCTGGGCGGTTTCGTAATCCAGTGTTTTTTCGTACAGCCATTTCAGAGATCGGGGATAATTTCCGGTCGGCAGGTTGCGGATGTCGTGACTGGCGCGGTGCCCGTACTGCATTCCGATCAGAAATTTCGGTTTGCCGTTGACGGTCAGAGAGCCGTCCGGCGCGGTTTCGGGCATTCTGCCGCGAGGCAACCGGAGTTTTCTGTCCACCTGGTCAAATGCGGGGAACGGATCGGGTGCGTCGGTCAGCGTGTGTTCAAAATCCGCCGCAGAGAGCGGAAGCAGAACGGAGAGTGCGAGAATCGTATGCGTATTCATGGTTTGTTCTCCAGCTGTTCAGCGCCACGGCAGAGTGGTGTCCGGACGGAAAAGGTTGGCGTTTGTGTAGGTTGATTTGAATTCCCGTGTCGGTTCTCCGTAAGCGTCCATTGCCAGGGTTCCGGTCGGAAACGATCCGTTTTCGACATGCCCGTCCACGAAAAGCAGAGTGCCGCGGGTCCGGTAATGCGGAGTGTACAGGATCCGCTGATTGGCGGAGGAGGAATCCTGCCATCCGATGACATAGTTGTGGCTGATCATATAATAATCCCCCATATATCCTTTCTGCGACGGCATCCGGACCATGGAGTTGCGGACCCGCCGGACCCATGCCCCGCTTCCGTCTCTTGCCGCGAATCCCTGATAACTGCCGTCCGTCGGAAGATAGGAGACTCCCGCGATGTTATAGGTGATATTGATTTCGTTTCCTTCCCATGTTTTTCGCGGAACCGTGGGACAGCGCAGTTTGGAATACCGGGAAATTACCGTGTAATTCCGGGTGGTGTCATAAACAATCCCGGTTTTCAGATAATCCCACAACTGTCTCCGCCACTCTCCGGCGGCATACCAGCCGTCGTTGTCATCCGTATAGAAAATGGCATAGGAGGAAAACTGTTTCAGATTTCCGACGCATGTCGTGATCCGTCCTTTTTCCCGCGCCGAGTTCAGGGCTGGAAGAAGCATACCGGAAAGTATTGCAATAATAGCAATAACGATCAGAAGTTCTACAAGGGTGAATTTTTTCGTTTTCCCGCGCGGGGAGGCTGAATGTTCTGTTTTCCGGTTCATGGACGGGATCCTTTCCTGTTTGTCAGTCACGGATCGTGACGGTTGGTTGTATGATGTATTGTTCTGTGGTTCCGGTGTTGAAATGTTCCATGATGCAGTCAGCGACCTGTTCCAGATTGTGGGAGACGGAGGAGATCGGGAACGGATAAGAGCAGACCGCCTGCGTGTCGTTGAATCCGGCGAGACGGATATCGGTCCCGATGCTGCGGCCGGTGGAACGGATGTAATCGGCGCCGCCGATGGCAAAACTGTCGGAAAGATACAGGATCGCATCGGTATCGGGTTCCCGCTCCAGCAGGCGCCGGGTATGTTCAAATCCGAGATGCGCGGCGGTGCGCGGGTATTGAATGCCGGAAACGGGATAGCTCTGTCCGGGGATTTCTTCCAGATATTCCGGCAGCCGCTCCGGCGGGATTTCGAAGAAACGGCGAAGAGCGTTCAACCGGGTCGGAGTCCTGTCGCTGATCGCGCGGATCCTGCGGCAGCCGCTGTTCCGGAAGTGTTCCAGCAGCTGCATGACTCCCTGTTCCACGTCCACGCAGACATTGACATGTTCCTGTCCCTGAGTTCCGAAAATCAGTGCCGTGCATCCGGAACGTTGCTGAAGAGCATCAAGCTCTTCCCATTCACAGGGTTTTCCGATGGAGATGAAGTGTTCGACTCCGCGCTGAAGCATCGCTTCCATCGCTTTGCCGCGTCTGTCCCATTCCGGCGGCATGGTGTCGATATAGACCGCATATCCGCGTGAACTGAGACGGTTCAGCAGCAGGAAAACCAGTTCTTTCACATATTCCTCTTCCCGCTGAATGGCAAAGCCGAGGATCAGCGCCACTGTTTTGGTTGTCATGCCGCGCATGAGTTTGTAACCGATATTGGGCTGATAGCCCATTTGTCTGGCGGTTTCCCGGACCAGCCGTCTCGTTTCTTCGGAACTGAAATTGACGGACCGGTTGTTGAGGATCTGCGAGACGGTCGGTGCGGAAAGCCCGCACGCTTTCGCCACATCCCGGAGTGTCACTCTGTGTATGTTCCGTTCCGCCATTGTTTACCGGATCCTGTTCTGATTTATCGTTTACAAATATGTTTGTATGATACATTATACTCCATGATCCGTGATTTGTCAATAGGGGAAAGTGATCTTTTTTGAAAAATATCGCGGAAACGGAATAAATTTTCCGTCATTAATTTAAGGAATGAAGTTTCAATTTTGGATTTTTCGTGTATATTATATCTCCTGAACTAATTTTAATAACAGAATTGCTGTTTTGCAGAACAGGAGGTCTTATGTGCGGAATAGTCGGATATACCGGAAATAAACCTGCAGTGAAAATATTGCTGGATGGATTGAAGCGGTTGGAATACCGCGGTTATGATTCGGCTGGGCTTACCTTGGGCGGAAAGGAACTGAAAACGGTCAAAGCCGTCGGCAAGGTCCGGAATCTGGAACAGGAAACGCAGGCTTGCGGCGAACTGACTTCGACTACGGGAATCGCCCATACGCGCTGGGCTACGCACGGTATTCCATCCGTCCGGAATGCGCATCCGCATGTGGACAACTCCGGTAAAATCGCGGTTGTGCACAACGGCATTATTGAAAACTACGCGGAACTCAAACAGAAACTGATTGCGGAAGGTTACACGTTCGCGTCCGATACCGATACGGAAGTGGTGGCGAACCTGATTTCTGAATTTTATAAAGGCGACTTTGTCCAGGCTGTCGCGTCCGCGCTTCACCGCATCAACGGCACTTACGGTCTGGCGATCCTCTGCACGGATTGCCCCGGAATGATCATCGTGGCCCGTCACGGAAGCCCGATCGTGATCGGACTCGGCGACAGCTGCAATCTGGTGGCGTCCGACGTGGCGGCGCTGGCGGCGTATACCCGGAAAGTGATTTATCTGGATGACGGCGATCTGGCGATTCTCACGCCGGACAACGTGGAACTGCGCACGATTGAGAACATGCCGGTCGAACGTGCCGTTTCCAATATCGACTGGGACGTCGATTCCGCCGGAAAAGGCAAATACGAGCATTTCATGCTCAAAGAGATCTTTGAACAGCCGGATTCGATTTCCAACACGATCCGCGGCCGTCTCGACTACAAGCTCAAGAGTGCGATGCTGTCCGGGCTCGGTCTGACGCCGCACGAACTCGCCAAGATTTCCCGGATCGTGATCGCCGGCTGCGGCACCAGTATGCATGCGGGAATGGTCGGTGAATATTTCTTTGAAGACATCGCCGGGATTCCCTCGGAGGTGGAACAGGCCGCCGAGTTCCGGTACCGTAATCCGATCATTGATCCGGACACGCTGGTTCTTCCGATCAGTCAGTCGGGCGAGACCGCCGACACGCTTGCCGCCGTGCGCGAAGCCATGAACAAGGGCGCGATCGTTGCCGCCCTCTGCAATGTGGTCGGCTCCACAATCGCCCGCGAAACCGGACGCGGCATTTATCTGCATGCGGGACCGGAAATCAGTGTCGCCTCCACAAAAGCGTTTACCTGTCAGGTCTCTGTCCTGCTGATGCTGGCATTGATGCTCGGACGCAACCGGCGTCTGAGCCGTGAAGACGGGGAAGTTCTTCTGCGCGAGATCGAGCGGATTCCCGACCTGATCCGGGAGACGCTTCTTCAGGCGCCGGAGATTGAACGGCTTGTCAATAAATACGCGTTTGCAAACGACTTCTTCTTTATCGGGCGCGGTACGCTTTATCCGACGGCTCTGGAAGGTGCGCTCAAACTCAAAGAGATCAGCTATGTTCACGCGGAAGGGTATCATGCGGCGGAACTCAAGCACGGACCGATTGCTCTGCTGGACGAAAAAGTTCCTGTGATGGCGCTTGCCAATGCGATTCCCGGACAGGAGAAGATGATCGGCAACATTCAGGAATGCCTTGCGCGCAAATCGCCGGTCGTCGCCGTGGTGACGGGAGACGATCACCGGGTGGAAGAGTTTACCAAAGATATTATCCGTGTTCCGGCAAGTTCGCGTTTTGTCGCTCCGCTGACCACGGTCGTGGCGCTTCAGCTGTTCGCCTACTATTTCGCCAAGGCACGCGGATGCGAGATCGACCATCCGCGCAATCTTGCGAAAAGCGTAACCGTTGAATAAAGATTCATGGCGGACGGGAGCAATCTGAAAAAACAGTTGGCGGAGCTGAAAGAGAAGTTCCGCCTGCTGCGTCTTTCCGATCAGGTACGTCTGCGCCGGGAGTTGGACCGCGCGTCGGCGTCTTTGGGCAGGGAACCGGAACTGGCGGATCGGCTGATCGGGATGCTCGGCGCCCGGATTGAAAAGGCGGTGGAACGGTCCCTTGTCCCGGTCGCCGGATCACTTCATTATCAGTTCCCCGACGAGCTGCCGATTTCCGCGCATACGGATTCCATCCGGGAAAAACTGGGGAACGGACAGGTCGTGATCGTCTGCGGTTCCACCGGATCCGGAAAAACGACGCAGCTTCCGAAGATCGCGCTTGCCGCCGGATGCGGAAGAACGGGACGGATCGGCTGTACGCAGCCGCGCCGGATCGCGGCGTCTTCGCTTGCCCGCCGTGTCGCCGGAGAACTCGGAGCGGAGTTCGGGCGCGAAGTCGGTTACAAGGTGCGGTTTGACGACAGAACGTCGGATAAAACGGTCGTCAAGTTCATGACCGACGGCATTCTGCTTGCGGAGACACGGGATGACCCGATGCTCTGGCAGTATGACTGTATCATTCTTGACGAGGTTCACGAACGTTCCCTGAATGTGGATTTCCTGCTCGGTTATTTCAAACTGCTTCTGCGTAAACGGAACGATTTGAAACTGATCATTTCATCCGCCACGCTGGAGTCGGACCGTCTTGCGGCGTTTTTTGCCGGAGCTCCGGTGGAGGAGGTCGAAGGACGCTTGTTCCCGATTGAGGACTGCTGGCTGGAGCCCGGCGAAGACGAGGAGCTGACCGAATCCGTGGCGCGCGGCGTGACGTTCATCAACGAGATGGATCCGCGCGGCGATATTCTGGTTTTTCTTCCCGGAGAGCGGGAAATCCGCGATTGTGCCGAGGTGCTCGGCGGCCGACGGTTTCCGAATACCGAGATTCT
This sequence comes from uncultured bacterium, assembly GCA_900548385.1. GTDB lineage: Bacteria > Verrucomicrobiota > Lentisphaeria > Victivallales > UBA1829 > UBA1829. The sequence continues at coordinate 8,857 of URKJ01000050.1, forward strand.
GCCGTTGTTCGGCCGTCTTTCCGCAGGGGATCAGCAGCGCGTGTTCAGCCCGTCTCCTTTCCGCCGGATCGTGCTTGCAACCAATGTTGCCGAAACGTCCCTGACGATTCCCGGAATCCGCTATGTGGTCGATTCGGGACTCGTCCGTCTCAGCCGCTACAATCCGCGTACCCGGATTCAGGAGCTCCGGGTGGAACAGATTTCGCAGGCGAGCGCGCGACAGCGCCGCGGCCGGTGCGGACGTCTGCGCGACGGCGTTTGCGTTCATTTGTATTCGGAGGAGGCGCTGAATGAAAGCGCGGAGTTCACGCCGCCGGAAATTCAGCGATCCTCGCTTGCCGGAGTGATTCTGCAGATGGCATCGCTGAACCTGCCGCCGCTCGGCGAGTTTCCGCTGGTGGATGAGCCCGCATCGGCGCTGATCCGCGAGGGAATGCGCACGCTGAACGACCTGCGCGCGCTTGACGGTCGGCGTCTGACCCGGACCGGGCGTTCGCTTGCCGCTTTGCCGCTTGATCCGCAGCTGGGCAAAATGCTGCTGGAAGCCCATTTGAATAAAGTTCTGCCGGAAATGTTGGTGATCGTGGCGTTTTTGAGCATTCCCGATCCGCGCGAACGTCCGTTTGAAAAAGCGGCGGAGGCGGATGCCGCGCACCGCCGTTTCGCTTCCGACCGTTCGGATTTCCTCGGCATTCTCAATCTCTGGCTTGCGCTGGAGGAGGAATTCCGTGCGAAAAATTCCAATCAGGCGTTGAAACGGTTTGCCGTGAAACACTATCTTAATTACCGCCGTATCCGCGAATGGCGGAATCTGGTCGACGATCTTACAGGGATGGTCGCGGAAAACAAATGGAGCGCGGAGGGGACGATCGACCTGGAACGTCTGCCGTATGACACGCTTCATAAAGTTCTGCTCAGCGGCTTGCCGCGTCAGCTCGGCGCATACAACCGGGAAACGCGGCTGTTTTCCGACATGGGCGGGAAAAAATATCTGATCTTTCCCGGTTCCGGACTTGCCAAACGCAAGAACCCGCCGGATTTCATGCTGTCGTTTGCTTTGGTCGAAACATCGCGTGTGTTCGGCCGCTGTAATGCGGAAGTGAAAGCGGAGTGGCTGGAGCAAATTGCGCCGCAGCTTTGTTCCTATGTCTATGACAATGTCGGCTGGGATGAACGCACGGGATTTGTCCATGCAAGGGAACGGGTCACTGCCGGTCAGCTCATTATTCATCCGGGACGCCGCTGTCATTACGCCAAGACGCATCCGAAAGAGGCGCGGGAAGTGTTCCTGCGGGAAGGCGTTGTGACCGGGGCGGCGACTCTGCGCGGGACGTGGCTTGAAGAGAACAGCCGTCTGATCCGCGGTCTGCGTATGCTGGAACTCAAGATCCGCCGTCCGGATTCCCTTGTGGACGATCAGGCGCTGTTTGAACATTACGACCGGATTCTGCCGGAAACGGTTTGTTCGGTGGATGCCGTCCGCCGGGACTGGAATGCGCACCGCCGGAGTTATATTCCCCGGATCGAAGACTTCACGACGGAGGAGTACGCGGCACTTGACGGGGACGATTATCCCTCGTTTCTGCAATTTGCCGGACAGCGTTTCCCGCTTGCTTATTCCTATGCGCCCGGAGAGAAACACGACGGTGTGACTCTGACCGTTCCCGGCGATGCCCTGAATCTGTTGAATCCGTATGTGTTGGAATATCTGGTTCCGGGGTATCTGCCGCAGAAGATCGAGGCAATGCTCCGTGCGCTTCCGAAACGGATCCGGGTGGAGCTGATGCCGCTGCAGAACGCGGTGGACGCGTTCATGGAGCTTTGGCATGAGGACGGTATTTTTACGGAACAGCCGATTGCCGATGCCGTTTCCGAATTTATCTTTTCCACATACGGCGTGGAGATTCCCGCGGGAGCGTTTGACGCTTTGGAACTGCCGGAGTATCTGCAAATGAAACTGGCGATCCGGAATGAACAGGGCAGAATCCGGGAAGTCGTGCGGGAATTCCCGGAAGTGCATCGTATGAATTCCGCCCTCAGCACGAGCATTCCGGCTGTGCGGAAATGGGAGCTTTCGGGTTCGCATTGCTGGCCGGGGATCGATCGGGAGCTGCCACGGTCCATTATCGTTTCCAAAGAGGCGGGAACGTCCGGTTTCCCGGCGGTCGTTGCGGAAGAGGATAGTGTGGGACGGAAAGTGTTCCTGAAAGAGGAGGAGGCGCGGTTGATGCACGAACGCGGTTTGCTCCGCCTCTACCGTCTGGAAGTTCCGCAGATAATCAAGCCGCTGCGGTCGATGCTGAAGATTCCGCATGACATGGAGCTCAGTTTTTTCATGGAGGACCGCAACTGGATGGACGATATGATCGACTCCGCGATCCGTGATTCGTTTCCGTGTCCCTGCTGGGAGATCCGTTCCTCCGGGGCGTTTGCGCAGGCGGTGGAAGTGTCGCGGGACAGTGTGGCGGAAATTCTGTCACGCAAACTGGAACAGCTCCGGCAGGTGTTCCGGCTGTATCAGGAAACGGAAAACCTGGTGGACCGTCTGCCGGAGAATGCGGAAGCATACGACGCGATCCGGGAACGGTTCGAACTGCTGTTCCGTCGCGGTTTCCTGCGCTGCCGCCGTGCGTTTGAACGGTATGACCGCTATCTGAAAGCGCTCAAAGTCCGTGCGGAACGTGCGCTTTCCGCACCCGCCCGCGACACGCAGAAAGGAGCCGACCTGATTCCTTACACATCCAAACTCCGATTGGCGCTTGAGGCGACGCCCGACCTTGAAAAGAACGAATCGCTGTATGAATTTTATCTGCTTTACGAAGAAGCGAACATCAACCGGTTTGCTCCGGAGATTAAAACACTGATGAAGTGCGGTCCCGAAGCGCTGAAACAAGGCTGGGACGCCGTTCGTCTTTGACGACCTTTTCGTGAAACGGAACGGGGACTGACGCCATCCGGTCGATCAGGTGAGTCGTTCAAACAGGAAGCTGCCGGAGAAGGAACCGGAAAGGCGATACGGCGGATAGACATCCGCTCCCCAGGAGTTGTCGCCGCCGACACCGCGCTGGGCAAGGTCCAGCGTCAGTTCCCACAGTTCGCCGGGACGCGGAAGCTCATAATCGTGTTTACAGCGGGAAAGCGTTTCGCTGCGGAACGGGAAAAGAGTGAATCCGAACAGACGATCTCCGGTAATGCGGAGACGGCAGCCGTCGGCGGAAGTCAGCAGCAGTTCGCGGACGTCGCTGCGCTGCCCGTTCTCCTGTGGGCGTGTGTACGGAGTAAACAGCGCTTCAGGGGGAAGTTGCCAACGTCCCGTGAGAGCGGCGCTCCTGCGGTCGGAATACGAGGGCAGGGGACCGCGCCCGTACCACTCCACACCGGCAATCGTTTCTTTGGAAAACAGAAGGCGCAGACCGACTCTGGCGGTTTCGTCGCCCCGGAAGTTCAATTCGGCGCGCAGACCGCTTGTCCGCCGGAAAAAACGGAGAGCAGTTTCGGCTTCCGCCGCCGCTTTGACACAGCGTTCGGGAAAATGACAGCCGATGTCATTATCCGTCCAGACCCGTTCCAGAACGATTTCCGGCTGTTCCAGCAGGCCGGGGAGAGAAAACGCGGTTTCCGGCTGTTCCGGGGAGCTGCCAAGGATCGGAGGGACGGCACGGGCAACCGCTTCGGCTTCGCCGATGGATTGTTCTCCGGCGGCAAGCCCGATCCGCCAGATGAGCTCTCCGGTATCCGGCAGAGGATGCGGCGGCGACAGACGCAGGGTTTCGCCCGGAGCAAGCGCAACGTTGAGTTCCCCGGCGGCGGACTCGTTTCCGTTCGACAGAAGAGTCCATCGGATTGTCCGTTCGGAAAAGTCGGTGAAATCGTATTTGTTTGTAATCAGGAAATCGCCGTTTTCTGCCAACCGGAATGCAAACGGCTGTTGAACGGATCGCATTTCATAATAACCAGGATGGGGGATCCGGTCCGAGGAGACCAGCCCGTCGCAGCAGAAATTGGCGTTGTTGGGGGCGTCGTTGAAATCGCCGCCGTATGCGGCGGAGGCGTGACCGTTCCTGTCGAGCGCATGATCGCACCATTCCCAGACGAATCCGCCGATCAGGCACGGGTTTGATTCAATTACGCGCCAGTAATCGACAAGGTTGCCGGTGCTGTTGCCCATCGCGTGAGCATATTCATTCATGAAAAACGGTTTATCCGACGGCTGAGGCCCATGCTGGCGCAGCGAGGTGGCTTCTCCGTGTTCCCCCTTGCGGACCGCGGTTCCGGCAACGTAGTCCAACAGCCATTGACAGTTGGGGTACGTCTGGGTATCGAAGTCCGCGGCGGCATTCATATCGGCATATTGGACGGGACGCGGATCAAGCGAGCGGATCAGGGCGCGGGCGTCGGTGAACGCGTCGCCGTATCCGGCTTCGTTGCCGAGCGACCAGATCAGGACCGATGGATGATTGCGGTTCTGCATGACCATCCGCCGGATGCGGTCCAGCGTGCACTCCCGCCATTCGGGACGGTCGCCGGGAAGTTCGCAGCGGTGATAGGATAGTCCATGACTTTCGATGTTTGCCTCATCCACAAGGCAAAGACCATGCAGATCGCAGAGTTCGTACCAGAGCGGTGCATTCGGATAGTGGCTGTTGCGGACGGCGTTGAAATTCGCGGCCTTGATCATCCGGATATCGCGCTCCATGCTTGCACGGTCGATGACCCGTCCGCGGGCGGGGTCGATTTCGTGTCGGTTCACTCCGCGCAGTTTGATGGATCTGCCGTTGAGAAACAGTTGCCGATCCCGGATTTCGAGCGAGCGGAAACCGACCCGGAAATGCCGGATGTCGCAGACCGTTCCGTTGTGACGGAGAATCAGGGTTGCCGGATAGAGAAACGGTTTTTCGTATGACCAGAGACGGTATTCCGGCAGACGCACTTCCGCGCAGAATCCGGTCTGTTCTCCGGATGAGAGTGCGCCGGAACGGAGCTCCAGCGTGCAGTCTGTCGCGGACGGATCGACTTCCGCCCGGATGATGCCGGTTCCCGGATCAGCCGTGAGCCGGGCGTCCCGGATGTGGCGCGGATTCCGCGCATGAAGCTCCACATCGCGGAATATACCGGAGAACCGCCAGCAGTCCTGATCCTCAAGATAAGAACCGGAACAGTATTTGTATACCTGAACGGCAATCCGGTTTTCGCCGGACCGCAGAAGTTCTGTAATATCGAATTCGGAAATTCCGGCGGAATCTTCGGAATATCCGGCGAACAGACCGTTGATCCAGACGCGGAAAGCGCTCTGCACTCCGCCGAAATGAAGCAGAATCCGGTCGCCGTTCCATTCCTCCGGGAGCCGGAACGTGCGGCGGCAGGACCCCGTCGGATTGCGTTCGCGGAACGTGGTGTAGTGCTCCGGCGGAGTTCCGGAAATATGCGGCGGATCGCAGAGAAACGGATAGCCGAAGTTGAGATAGACCGGAGTTCCGTAACCGGAAGTTTCAAAGGTCGCAGGGAGAGCGAGGTCGTCCCATGCGGAATCGTCGTAACCGGGAGCTTCAAATCCTTCCGGAAGATGATCCGGATCGGGGGACCAGTGGAATTTCCAGGTGCCGTTCAGGGAAAGAACATAATCATTGATTTCCGAAAGACAGGTTCCTTCCGGGAAATTGAGCTGTGCGGACCGCCGCGCCGTGGTCCGGGGCGGAAGTTTCCCGATGGAAAAGATCCGGGGATCTTCCAGCAGTTCAAGAAGAGTCATAATGCAAACCTCGGGTTCAGAACCGTTTCTTTTTTTTCAGAAAACACATTTCATTGCAGCGCGGGCAGCGCGTGATATTGGCACTGTCGTCTTTTGCCAGAAAGGAAAGATGACAGCGGGGACAGATGTACAGACGCTCTTTTGCAATAGTCCAGTCATCCGACTGGCGCCGCCGTTCATCGCGGTACCAGAGATAAGCCAGCGTAATGACAAAGAGCGAAAGATAAAGAGTAAACAGGTCTCCGAGCGGGAGAGGTATCATTTTGTTTTCTCCTTCTTCTTTGTACGGATTGCGGTTTGCCAGTCCACGATTACATATTTCAGCCGTTCCAGCTGTTCGCGGGAGAGTCCGGCTCCGGCATGGGCGGCAAGCGCACCCGCCGCCTGAATGTCAAGTTCCGTATTGCCGCAGGACTGGATTACCTGAATCCGGGGCGGAAGTTCCGGAAGGTCGGACGGTGTCAGGCGCAGAACCGTGCCGCGCTGCGGTGCGGTTCTGGCGATATGGCGGAGGATATCCGGCGAATCCGCAAACAGATCTCCGAGTTCCGTTCCATCCGCCATTGTCCAAAGTGGACGCCCGGATTGCCGGGCGGTGTTTTTCGAGGCAGCCGGTGTCTGCGTCAGAGTATGCGGATAAAGCGGAAACAGCAGTTCTTCGGGCGTGCGCGGAGCAGGGAAATAGTGATTGACCGGATAGGCGTACTTCCGGGTCAGCGAAACGCTTTCCGGCGGAATGGGGCGCAGCTCAACGGTTTTTACCTGCCGGACACGCAGGCCTGCGGAAAAACCGTGGTCGTAATCCGGTGCGGAAAAATCGGTCGGGTTGCCGTACTGGAGCCAGTAATAAAGGTCAAAAGGATCATCCTGCGCGGTCGGTTCCCTGCCGATCATTACGGTAAAGCGGCGTCCCGTTTCGACTGCGGCATCCTGTTTTTCCATTGGTTTGAAAAAGAGAAGCGGAAAGACATGGACCGCCGCGGCAAGCAGAAGCGCGGCAAGAAACACCTGCCAGGTCCGTTCCCCTCCGCGGGAATAATTGACTGTTCCACTTCCCATGCCGGGTGTCACTCCTGTTCAATGAGCCGGACCGTTTCCCTGGAGGAAGCGGGGGAGCTCGTCAGCAGAAACACATTGATCTTGAGATCTTCGGCAAGCGACATGATCCGGGCGACGGTGCCGTATTCCGCCTGTGCATCCGCCCGGAGAATGATCGTGCTCCGGTCCTGCGCCGCCGTGTTGACAATATCCAGAAGCCGGGTTTTCAGAGCGGACATTTCCTGAAATTCAATATCGTTCAGAAAGATGCGTCCCTGTTTATCGACCGTGACAATGATCTTTTTGGCACCGAAACTGTGGCGGACCTGCACTTCGGGCAGAGAGACCGGAATCCCGGATACCTGAATAAAGGAGCTGCCGAGCATGAAAAAGATCAGCAGAAGAAAAAAGACTCCGAGAAACGGCACGAAATCGGGACGTCCCTGCGAGATTTTCAGACGGGTCTGAATCTTGAGTCTGTTGCTGAAGCATTTCATTTTTTCAGTTCACTTTTTGTGTGATGCTGGAAGAAGTAAAGAATTTCGGACGACGCTTTTTCCATGTCCACGCAGAGCGACTGGACACGCGAGACCAGATAGTTGTAGGCGATGTGACAGGGAATGGCGACGCAGAGTCCGGCGGCGGCGCTGGTCAAAGCCAAATAAATGCCGCCGGAGAGGTCGGCAAGCGTCATGGAGATTCCCTGTTTGGTTTCAATCGCCTGGAATGCGTCCGCCATACCGACAACGGTTCCGAGCAGTCCGAGCAGCGGAGCGATGTAAGCGATCGTGGCAAGGATGTTCAGATGCGATTCCAGACGGGGAAGTTCGACGATCGATGCATCTTCGATGGACTGCCGGATGTCGTCATCGTTCTGGTGCGCCTGAATCGCCGCAGTGAGGAGCCGCGCCACAGGTCCGGGCGTGTGATCGCAAAGCGTGATCGCTTCGATCATGCCGTCGCGTTTGAGCACATTGATCAGCCCGTTGACCAGTTCTTTCACGTTGACTTGCGACCGGTGGAACTGAAACCATTTTTCCACGAAAATGAACACTGCCACGACACTGCATCCGAGCAGGATCATCATGACCGGGTCGCCGTTTTTAATCATCTGAATATATTCCATATTTGCAACACCCCTGTTACGGTTTGAATTTCATTTTTTCCAGTTTCAGGATCCGTTCATCCGCCATTTCCTGTTCCATGAGTTCCGCGTCGGCAAGGCGCTGAAGAGCATGTACTGCGGATTCCACATGTGCCCGGAGCGGCGCTTTTTCGGCAATTTTAACAATGGCTTCCACCGCCTTCGCTCCCCACAGCGCTGCTGCGGAGGAGACTTTCGGGACCAGTGCGCAGGACGCTGTTTTGTATCGTTTCAACGCCGTGTCGATTTCATCCAGCTCTTCGGCACAGCGTCCGCTTTTGTAAAGCAGCATGACGCGCAGGGCTTCCGGCAGTTCGGCGCGGGCAAGAAGATTGTCATACCGGCTTAATGCGCTGCGGAACAGTTCCGCGGAATTCTTCTGCGCAGCCAGAGTGAACTGACAGTCTGCAATCGAACCGATTGCCGCAAATTCGATCAGGGCGTCCGGATGCCGTTCCAGAACTTTGTGATAGTAGGCAATCGCCTGTTCGTAATCGCTTTTTGATTTCAGAATATCGGCATGAAGATAATAGGCCTCTGCAAGGCATGCCGCATCCGGATTGGAACGGTACAGTCGGTCGAGCAGCGCAAGCGCACCTTCGGGATCTTTGCCGCGGAATGCAAGATTCGCTTTTTCCAGCAGAACCTTGGAGTAGAGTTTTGTGGATCCCACCCGTTTCAGCAGAGTGTCGAGCACGGCGTTGGCACGCATGGACGCTCCGGCGTCGGCATAATGCGTTGCAAGGTTGAACAGTGCATCCGTCGCGTACCGGGATCCGGGATAACGGTCGACGAGAAGCCACGTCTCCCGTTCCGCAAGCAGATCATCGCCGCGGGACTGGAAGGAATAGATCCGCCAGTACGCCGCGATCGGTGCGAGAGCGCTGTCCGGATAATCGTTGAGAATACGGCGGAAAAGCGTTTCCGCTTCCAACGGATTTTTTTGCTGAAACGCCATTTTTGCCGCTTTGAACAAGGCCCGTGCGGCAAGTTCGGGATCGGCATTTTTCAGTCCGGCATACTCAATATAGATTTTCTGAGCTTCCGGAAGTTTCCCGGCGTCTTCAAGAATCATCGCTTTCAGATAGAGCGCCGGGGAATACTGGGCGGGATCATTCTTCACGAGTCCGAGAAGGCGGTCTGCGACGATCTCCGCCTGATCGGATTTCCGGGCGGAAAGCCATGCGAGAGCGCTCTGATAGAGTGCCCGCGCAGTGATGGACGGGTATTTGTTGGCTGTTTCCAGAAATGCTTCCGCCGCTTCCTGATGACGTTTGGAACGGAGCAGCAGGTCTGCAAGCAGAAATTCCGCCTCCGGTTGAGTCTCACTGGTGTTGTAAAAAGTGCGGATCGTTTTTTGTGCCCCCGCATCATCGTTGATCGCATTTTGAAGATACGCGCATTCGCGGACGGCGGTTTCCTGTACGGAACGCGGCGTGTTTTTATTCTGGATCAGATCCCGGTAAAGTTCGATCGCGGGGAGCGGTTTTCCCGCAGAACGGAAGATGCGTGCCAGACGCAGTTTGATGTCCGGTGTCGCATAAGAGCCTTTGAACAGTTCGAGTGCCTGGGATGCGAGCAGAGCCGCCTGTTCGCGGTCATCAAGTTTTTCCAGAAGAAGAATGATGCGGTTGAGCGTCTCAAAAGCCGCACTCTTATCCGGCGCTTCGGGATATGCTTTCCGGTAGGCGGAGATGGCCAGAGCCCAGTCCTTGCGGACAGCCGCTTCATCCCCGATGGCGGAATAAAGGGTCCATGCGACGGGAAAGCCGAGTTCACGGGAATCTTTTTGAATCGTCTGCCATGCGGCGGACAGATTGTCCGGTCCCTCTGTTTTCAAATGAACGTAGAATGCGAGAAGACGGAGCAATGCCCGTTCCTGCGGCTGTTTCGGGGCGGGGGCGGAAAACAGAGCCGTCAACGCGTCCTGCGGCTTTGTCGTATTTGCCAGACAGAACACCTGCCGGACAAAAGCCGTCATGCCGAGCGGTGTGTCTCCGGCATGACGGAACAGTTCGCCATAAGCCCGGGCGGCTTCGGCATAATGCTTGTCGAGTTCTTCCGCACGGGCGAGGGCTGCAAGTGTACGGAGACGGCGCGGGTCTTTGCCGGTCATGCCGGGCAGAATGCGCCGGATGATGGTCCGGGCTTCCCCGTATTTCCCCTGCAGAATCCGGAGATCAGCTTTCCACATGGAGAGGGAAAGCGAGTTGACACCGGGATATTTGAGTTCGTAATCGGCAAATTCCTGTTCCGCTTCCTTCGTCATTCCTGCCAGCAGAAGAGCGTCGAGACGCCGTTCCCCGGCGTCCCGCATGGCATCTTTGTCATCCGCATTCGCCGCATCGCGGGCATAAAGAGCGTAATAATTCGCGGCGATCGGATAATCTCCTGCCGCGAATGCTTCATCTCCGGAAAGTTTGCTTTTGTAAGGAAGTTCACCGAGAGCGGAGACGGATGCCGGAATCAACAGGATCGAAAGGGCGCAAAAACGCGCTAAAGCCGATCGGGTGTCTGTGATTCCGGTTCTCATATCTGCTGAAACCCATTGTTATTTTGCGGCGGGAGCTTCCGTCTGAGCTGTCGCAGGAGCAGATGCGGGCGCTGTCGCAGGTGCCGTGGCCTGTCCGGATGCGGCTGCGCGGCGTTCCGCGAGTTTTTCCCGGATTCTGGCAAGAATCCGTGCTTCCAGATCGCTTTTTTCGCCGATCACGGCCTTTGCCTGTTCACGTCCCTGAGCAAGCTGTTCGCCGTTGAACGAGAACCAGGAACCGCGTTTTTCAATGATGCCGAGATCGCATCCGACGTCGATGATCGACCCGACGCGGGAGATGCCTTCATTCCAGTTGATGTCGAATTCGGCGATGCGGAACGGGGGCGCGAGTTTGTTTTTGACGACTTTGACTTTGGTGCGCGCCGCGACGACTTCATCGCCTTCCTTGATGGTTCCGATACGGCGGATATCCATACGGATGGAACTGTAGAATTTCATCGCGTTACCGCCGGTGGTCGTTTCGGGATTTCCGAACATGACGCCGATTTTTTCGCGGATCTGGTTGGTGAAGATGCAGCAGGTGCGGCTGCGGCTGATCGCGCCTGTGAGTTTGCGGAGAGCCTGGGACATCAATCTGGCGTGGAGACCGACGAACGAATCCCCCATCTGTCCTTCGATTTCCGCACGGGGAACGAGTGCCGCCACGGAGTCCACCACAAGCACGTCCACGGCGTTGCTGCGGACAAGCATGTCGGCGATGTTCAGCGCGTCTTCGCCGCAGTCCGGCTGGGAGATCAGCAGGTTGTCGACATTGACGCCGATTTTTGCCGCGTAGACGGGATCGACCGCGTGTTCCGCGTCGATGATCGCCGCCACGCCGCCGGCGCGCTGGGCATTGGCGATAATATGCATGCAGAGCGTAGTTTTACCGGAGGATTCCGGACCGAAGATTTCCACGATCCTTCCGCGCGGTACACCCATGATGCCGAGGGCGATGTCAAGAGACAGCGCTCCGGTGCTGATAACGGATACATCGGAAGAGGCGCTGTTGTCGCCGAGCTTCATAATGGCGCCTTTTCCGAACTCTTTTTCGATCATGCCGAGCGCAACGCTGAGATTTTTGTCCCGTGCGTTCGGGTCGATCGCGACTCTTTTCACTTTTGAATCTTCTGCCATGGTGTTCTCCATTGGTTTATTGATGCGCGGGCGCCGGTACGGGAAAATGCCGCCCGCGTGATTTTATCAGATGTCAAGATCTTTGACTCCTGCCGCGTGTTTTTCGATGTAATCGCGGCGGGGTTCGACGGCGTCGCCCATGAGGAGCGTGAACATGCGGTCCGCTTCCACGGCGTCTTCCATTTTAACCTGAATCATTTTCCGCTTTTCGGGGTCCATTGTGGTATCCCAGAGCTGATCGTGGTTCATTTCACCCAAACCTTTGTAACGGTTGATCGCGAGCCCCTGCCGTCCGTTGCGCTTGACCTCTTCGGCAAGTCCCTTGAGCGAACGGATTTTCTGTTCTCTGTCGCTTTCGACAACCCGGAACAGGTCATCGGCTTCCTGGAACAGATTGACGGGATTGTAACCGGCGGCGGCGATCTCCTGAAACAGGGCGCCGCAGTTCCGGCATTCAAAGATCTCCGTGACGTCTATTGACGGATGGAACGTCTGGCGGAGCGCTCCGGTCTCTTCCGAATCCACGGTTTCGCCGGGAACAGAGATCGTTTCGCCCTCTTCCTCTTCCGGTTCGTATTTGGGCAGACGCTGAAGCGCTTCTTCCACATACTGCCGTTTCTCCTCTTCGGAATAGACAAACTGTTCGGTCATGCGGCCGTCCGTTTCGCGGACCATGATCCGCGCCGTCGGGAAGTCCATTCCTTTGGCAAGGGAGAAGTAGTATTCCGGCGCCAGTCCGTGACGCTGGAGTCCCTGAGAAATCTGGTGCGCTTTGGCGATGAAACCGGTGATTGCCCGGACCTGCTCCTGCGTCAGCATGGTTCCGTCCTGACGGAATACTTCAATATCGGAACTGCCGATGTTGAAGAGATAGGCGTCGAGCTGTTCTTCGGTTTCGATATACTGTTCGTCGTTCTTGCGTTTGACTTTGAAAAGCGGCGGCTTTGCGATGTAAACATGACCGGTTTCGATCAGCTCCGGCATCTGGCGGTAGAAGAACGTCAGAAGCAGGGTGCGGATGTGCGAACCGTCCACGTCGGCATCTGTCATGATGACGACGCGGTTGTAACGCAGTTTGGAAATATCGAAATTGTCATCCAGTCCGCAGCCGATCGCGGCGATCATGGACTGGATTTCCTTGTTTTCCAGCATCTTGTCCTTGCGGGTCTTTTCAACGTTCAGAAGTTTACCGCGGATCGGGAGGATCGCCTGAAAGAGACTGTTGCGTCCCTGCTTTGCGGAACCGCCTGCCGAGTCACCCTCAACGATGTAGAGTTCGCAGATGGAAGGATCCTTGCTGGAGCAATCGGCGAGTTTGCCGGGAAGGGAGAAACCTTCAAGCGCTCCTTTGCGCTGGATCAGTTCACGGGCTTTACGCGCCGCTTCACGGGCGTTTGCCGCCACGATGGCTTTGCCGACAATATCCTTGGCAACCTGCGGGTTTTCCTCCAGGAACGTGCCGAGAGCTTCATTGACGACGGAGTCCACAATCCCTTTGACTTCGTTGTTGCCGAGCTTGGTTTTGGTCTGTCCTTCAAACTGCGGATCGGGAACCTTGACGCTGACAACGGCGCTCAGTCCTTCGCGGGTGTCCGGACCGGACATGTTTTTTTCGCCTTTCAGCAGATTTGCGGATTTCGCATAGCTGTTGATTACGCGTGTCAGAGCGGTCTGGAAGCCGGAAAGATGAGTTCCGCCTTCAAATGTGTTGATATTGTTTGCGTAGGAGTAGATGGTTTCGGAGAACGAATCATTGTACTGCATGGCAACTTCGACATCGAGACCGTCTTTTGCCTTGTGCATGTAAATGACGGGATGCAGGGGCTTTTTGCCGCTGTTCAGCAGGGTGACAAATTCGGAGATCCCGCCTTCGTAGTGGAATACTTCCTTGTTCTCCTGTCCTTCGCGTTCGTCTGCAAGGGAGATCCGGACGCCGCTGTTGAGGAACGCAAGTTCCCGGAGACGCTTCTTGAGGATATCCCAGACATAGACCGTCGTCGAAAAGATTTCATCATCCGGCTTGAATGTGACGGTGGTTCCGCGGTCGGAAACCGGACCGAGCTGCCGGAGCGGGGAAACGGTGTTTCCGCGTTCGAAGCCGATTTCATACGCCATATTGTCACGGTGAACTTCGACTTTCATCCATTTGGAAAGCGCATTGACGCAGGAAATACCCACGCCGTGCAGTCCGCCGGAGACCTTATATGCGTTGTGGTCAAATTTGCCGCCTGCGTGAAGAATGGTCATTACGACTTCGACCGCCGGTTTTCCCTCTTCGTGCATGTCAACGGGAATACCGCGTCCATCGTCGGAAACCCGGATACTGTTGTCGGGCTGAATGGTGACTTCCACATGGCTGGCAAATCCTGCAAGCGCTTCGTCGATACTGTTATCGACCGCTTCATAGACCAAATGATGCAGACCCCGTTCTCCGGTGTCGCCGATGTACATACTCGGGCGTTTCCGCACTGCTTCCAGACCTTCGAGCACCGTGATCTTGGAGGCGGTATACTGACTGTTCGCCGCTGCGTTTTCTTCGGACATTACAAACTCCTGATTCCCATTGACGGACCGGATGCGGGAAGCGTTCCGGCGACAATGTTTCTATTCTTCAATATGTTCAATATCACTCAGCAATATACTATCAAAGAGTCGATTTTCAAGGCTCGGAAGCGTTTTTGAACAATTATTTTTCCGTGGAAAAGGAGGAAATGAAAAAGGCGCCCGGAAAGAGTGTATTTCCCGGACGCCCGGCAGGTCTCTGTCAGGTTTCAAGCAGGGGGACGGGGATGGCAATCTGTTTCGGCGGAAGTTTTCTGTTGTCGAGAAGCTCCCACATCCGTCTGACTGCCGCCGCGGTGTATTCTCCGATCGGCAGATCGTAGTGCAGACCGCCGGGAACAGCATCGGACTCCCTTTTGTAGATGCCGTTGTTCACAACAGTGCAACGATCGCCGGGAGTGATCCGCATGGACTTGAAGATCTCCAGCACTCTCTGCACTTGAAACAGCGGATTGATCACCGCGTCAACGGGAACTCCGAGCTCCAGAATCTCGCGCAGACGGGGAAGACAATTTTCTCCGCTGTTCAGAAACAGCTTGTCGTTCAGAGTGATTCCCTCTTTCTCAAAAGAGCGGAGCAGAGAGTGGCGGTAAGCGTTCCACGGGGGGCGGTCCGCCAGAAAAACGATATTCCGTCGTTTCAGAGCCAGAAGCCGTTCCGCAATGTCGATGCCGAGCTGTTCCATGTCAAAATAGACGCAATCCGCTTCGGACGTCGGTTCTCCGCCGAGTGAAACAACCGGCAAGCCGTTTTCCCGGAGCGCGGCAAGCGTTTCGGATGATACGGTCGGGGCTTCCCAGAGAAGTCCGTCCAGATCCTCGCTCAGAATCTCGCGGATGATCTTGTCCGGGTTCGTTGAAGTGAGGTTGATGATATGCAGAACAGCGGGACGACCTGTGACGAGTTCCAGGATTTTCGCCAGAACTTTGCCGAAAAATATTTCATAATGCACCACCATGCCGTCGCCGAAAATAATGCCGATAATCGGGAGTCCGTTCATGCTTCCGCCGTCGTGGCAGGTTTCCAATGCCGGGTTGATAAACGAACCGATGCCCGGCTTGCCGATTACAAAACCATCTTCCGTCAGGGTTTTCATCGCCTTGCAGACGGTCGGACGACTGCACCCGAACTGTTTTGCCAACTCCTGGGCTGTGGGAAGCATTGTCGAGGTTCCGTTCGCCCGGTGAATCCGGTTCAATACATAACGCCGGATTTTCATGTATTCTGCTGAAAATTTTTCTCTGTCTGCCATAATAATTCACGATAACTTTCCGGGATTTCCGGTCACTCTTATCAATCATTCCTTAATAAGATAGAACCGGAATCCCGATTTTACAATCGCATTTTGTTATTTTTCCGCGATTTCAAAGAAGACCGCCGGACCGCCCGGCAGCTTTGCCGTGTCCACACGCAGGTGCAGACGGCCGTTTTTCACTGTTACAGGGATTTCGCCCTGGCGTTTTCCGCTCAGATCAACGGCAAACGCTTTCAGGTTCGCGGCATTCCGATTGCGGATTGCCACTTCAAACACTCCGGTCTCATAGAGTACCGGAAGGGACCCCATTTTCTGCATGACCCTGCGCGAGGAGTCGTTGAACACCATGCCGGAGTTGACGGCATCGGTCGCATAAACGACCATCAGGTGATTGGAGGAGTCCAGCGCGGGCGCTTCGTCGATGGAGACCGCCGCGAGGTTGCCGTTGCGGGTCATTTCAAGGATCTCAAGCGCGGAGAGTTTTGCTTTGGTTCCGGCGAGTCCGCAAATGCCCTGAAGCCGTTTCGTATCAATGCTCATGAAAGATTTTTTGGCATTGAGCAGCAGTTCGCCGGTGGAACTTTCGAAGATCTCTTTGGAAGCGTCCGTGCGGTTGTCCGCCGGAATCATGCCGCGTTTTTTCAAGTCGCGCACAAGCGAATCCAGATTGAAAACGGATTTTTCTCCGCCGTCCACAATGCTGGAGAAACCTGCCGTTCCGAGTGCGGCGACCGTTACGGCGCTTCCGCCGGTCCGCTGCAGTGCCACTTCATTTTTCCGGAGCGGGAATACCGGTTTGCCGTCTTTTGCATTTTCCACGTTGAAGCGTCCGAGGAGAACGAGACGGGTCTGTTCGGATCCGAGTCCCCAGCGGTAAGCATGGTTCTCAAGGACCTCCGGCTCGTTCAGAATGACTCGGCTGATCAGGTCCGCCTCCCGTACGTCGCCGCGGGCATAGATATAATATGCGAGGAATTCACTTGCATACATGATCGGGTCGCATACGCCGCCGAACGGATGATTCCGGCCGCCGTGTGCGGACATCTGGTCAATGAACGCCGTAACGCCGCCGAGTCCCTGAAGCGCCGCATAACCGTCGGTCACAAATGCCTGTTCGTAACGGTGACGGTTCCAGAAGACGTGCCCGTGTTCCGTGATGATGTACGGCTTGCCCGGCATCTGATACGCATAGAATCCGCGGGCGACGTTCGCGGCGCTGGCGATGGAGCTGCTCTGATTAATCGTCGAACCCGGCTGAACGTAGTTGCTCGGATGCGCATGGTAGGAGTTCATGGCGACAAAATCCGCTTTTTCACGTGCCATCACATACTGGATGGATTTGCCCATGTTGAAGTTCGTGACGGGTCCTTTCCAGCCGAGTTCCCGCAGAGTGGCGATATAGAAATCAAGGATTTCCCGCTCCATCATCCGTGTGAATTCAAAGGCATCCCTGCCGCGGGGAGTCGTTTCCATCATGTCGGAGCCGCGGAACACCGGAAGATCGTCGAAACTTTTCCAGTCGTTTTTCAGCTGCCATGCGGCTTTCACACGGTCAATAGTTCCGTATTTCTTTTTGAGAAACTCTTTCCAGCGCGGCATGGCTTCCGGGAAGTCTTTCGCGGAACTGAAAACGAACTCCTGCTCATTGTAACCGATCAGGCATACCAGCATCGGGTCGTCGACCAGACGCATTTTCGTGTAAGGATTCACGGTCTGCAGGATCTTGCGGGCTCCGGCTTTCCAGTTTTCCTGACTGTCCTTGTCGAAATAGATGTGCTTTCTGGCGTCTTTATGATCTTTGCGCCAGGTCCAGTCCGCCCAGGTGATACCGGGATAATAGCCGAGGCTGCTCGAACCGATATCAAGATTCAGATAGATACCGTTGTCCTTCATGCATTTGAGCGCATAAAAGAAGTTGTCGAATACGTCGGCAGGGAAATCCAGTCCCTTTTTCTGGGCGAGCTCACTGTCGATGAAGTGCATACGGAGCATGTTGTAGCCCTTGTGACGGTAGGTGCGGATGGCGTCATGGATCTTGCTTTTCTGATCCTTGCCGGAGTCGGAATACAGAAAATCGCAGTAAGTTCTTTTCCCGACGGAAATATCGGGTTGGATAAACGTATTCGGAAACAGGGCGGCAAAGAAACGAACGGGTTTTTCCGGAGCCTTTTCAAATGCAAAATTACCGTCTTCATTGATGATTACGCGACCGAACGCTCCCGCGGGGGCACGTTTTTCCGTGCCAAGATCCAATGCCGAACCGGGAACGACACCGACTTTTTTCGGCAGATGGAATACTTTCCAGGTGTCGTTGATTTTGGTCGTCTCAATTTGCGCCTTGGGAAATTCATAGGCGTTGGAGGAGAGGGTTGCGGCAAGAACGATCCAGACCGAGGTTTGGGATTTCGGTGTAAAACGGATGTCGCGGATTGCGCCGATTTTGTCGGAAAGCGGAAAAACGGAGACGAATACGCCGACGATTCCGCCGCTGGAATTGGTCCAGACCGAAGCCGGATGTGCATTTTTACCCGGTTTCGCCATCCACCAGTCGTTGACGTCTCGTCCGCCCTGAACTTCAATTACCTGTGTTTCGCCATTCTTGCCGGTGACGGTAATCGTTCCGATCAGACCTTGAGAACCGTAGGTGAGGGTATGCAACAGATAGAGATATTTGCCGGACAGGTCATTTTTGCTGAGATCAAGCGTTGCGTCGGAAAGTCCTTTGCCGAAAGTGCCGGAACGGAATGTCATAACGCTTTTACCGTTGTTCTTTGCCGGATCGACCGCTTTGAACGGAACATTGGCATAACGTTTTGCCTTGAAATCGAATTTCCGGGCATCGTTGTCCGGTCCCTGATCGGACCATCCGCCTTTTCCGTCGCCGGCTTTCGGATCGGCATACCCCATGTTCATCAGCTTGGAAAGATCAAGCAGGGTGTCGAGAATTTCCACTTTGAGGTTGCGGAAGAGGATGGTTCCGGTTCCCCGCTCGGTGCCGAGACAGAAATCAATTTTATCCCCGTTTGCCGGAACGGTAAATTCAAAAGAATAGTTCTTCCAGTCGTTGGTTCCAGTGACGGGATTGTTCTGCGGATAGAATGTTTCGCCGGGAGTGCGGACGGTCATCATGAATTTACCGCCGGTTCTGGTGTCGCCGACGGGTTTCAGATCCACGGTTTTGGCATCGACGGAGACTTTGACGCGTTTCCCCTGAAGCGGTTTCGCGGGAATTCCGCGGATCACGCCCCGGAATGCGCCGTTTGCCGATTTGTCCGCGGTGATCTCGATCCCTGTTCCGGCAACGGCTTTTGCCTTTGTTCCGGGTGCGACCCACCACCGCTGGAGGGAATTTTCCCCGTTCAGGGAATTAAAGTAATGGGTATTAGCGTCTGCTGTCGCCACGAGGCTTGCCAGACATAAAACCGTCAGACATTTCCATTTCATATACTTACCTCTTTCTATGCAAAGTTGATTGTTTCTGTCATCAGTCCCGTTCTTCCGCATTATATCACGCTTCTGTGAGTTTGCAAGTCGCTATGCGGAAGAACGTATTTTATTGCCGAATGTTCCCGTTCGGTTTATTTGTCGTATGGACGCCACTGCATCATATTAAGGTTGGCAGAGCTCCAAATGTTGGCGGCATTATAGGGATTCAGACGGGATGAGCCGAGATTTTCCGAATGACCGTCAAAGAAGACCGCGTTGGCTGTCATATTGCCGCGGTGACGGTATCCGATGACTTTCTTATCCGGTTGAGTCGTTGTAAAATCATAAGAAATGTAGGCGGAAGGTTCGAAGTCGGCAGCCTGTCTCTTATACACATCTCCGAGCCCACG
>URKJ01000051.1 GCA_900548385.1 uncultured bacterium
CAATAATGAAGTTGAAAAGTTGATGAAAAATGCTATTGTTGTGCATTATCGGGGGGGGGCCGGCTCAAATTAAAAGACTTTATACCTTATACTGTAAAGCAAGTCCTGATTTTAACAAACAAGTCCGGAATAGTGATCTCAAATGATTACCAATGTCAAAAGCCATCCAGGAAAAATAAACGTTTTTTACGGTGTGCTCAACAATATGATACCGAATACGATCGCCATGATCGCTCCCCATTGGAGGGGGCGGATTTTTTCCTTCAGCGCCAGCGCACTGTAGAGTGCGAATCCGACAATACAGCTACCGAGCATGATCGGGTAGCCGATGCCGGCTAGCGACACCTTCGCCAACTGGTCAAGCGCGGCAAAGGTCAACAGTAGCGACGCCAGACCGGTGATTGCCAACATGGCGATGATAATCCGCATGACCCGGCTGAATTCGATTCGTTTCGGCCGAGCCAATTTGACTGCCAGCAATGCCGCTCCGCCGCCGAATGACATGCAGCAGGCCCGCTCCAGTCCAGACATCGGGTAGCTCCAGCAACTTGACGCACTGACCAGCGATTGTGCAAGCGCCAAGATCAGAAAAGCGCCGAACGCCAACTTCAGCCAGCTGCTTCCCGCTCGGCGAGCGCCGGATTTGGCGAAGCCCAGCAACAGCATGCCGCAAACGATCGTCAGAGCCCCCGCAATCCGCGCAAGCGACGGCGTTTCGCCGAAAAACAACATGCCGCAGATAAACGGTCCGACCAGCGCGGATTGTCCGATTGCCCAGGCGATGCCACTGTTGCCCGAGACCATCGCTTTCTGCAGGAGCAGCATTGCCGCGATATTAATTGCGCCGGTGAATACCATCAGCAGAGAAAGTCCCCATGGCACAGCGGCGATTGTCCGGCAGAACGGCAGCAACACCGCCACCAGAATCCAGTTGTAGACCAACATAGCGTCGATCATCCGGATTCGGTTGCCCGCATAGCTGTAGAGCGCGCCGACCATGATAAAACTGACGCCAGTTAGCAGTGAAAGTATGATTCCCCAGAGCATATTACCCTTTCTCTTCCCGGATGAACCAGGGCTACATAATGTAACGCTTTTTCTGTAAATTCTCCGACATTGTCGGTAACTTCCCTGATAAACCTTGTCTTCTGCAAGTCTGGATTCATCCGGTTCGCTCAGAAGTGCCGATGTGATTCCGAGCAGTGATTTCCTGTTGAGGAATACCATAATACAGCTTGTCCGTTTTTCAACACCTTGTTTTGGAATTCCACCATATTTGTTGTACGGAGCTTGCGCCGCGCGTTAAGAGACTCGGTGACAACGAACACGGTAAAGCTTTCCGGAAGTTCGTTTTCCAGCCATTGTGCGAGCCTGGAAGACTTGTTTTTGTATTTGTCAGTTCGTTTGAACAGGGATTCCGCTTCTTCTAAAATCCGTATTCCCTGTTTGTGGAATATTCAGTTTCAATTCGCCGTTCAGCGTCTGAATCGCGCGTAACTTGTACCCGTTTGTATGATATGATCCACACGCTTGCCCGTCCGCTGATATGCCTGCGTTGGAGATTCCTCTCTCGCTTGATCTTCTTGCCGGATTGAAAAGATTTTGCATTATTTCCGGCATTCCGTCGAATCCTTTTCCCAAAATCGGTTGCAAAAATTCCGATTTCATGCTACATCCCATTGAGATAAGTCCTTTCATTGAACTTATTACATTTTTTCGCCATTTCCTCCGAGTTACACGCGCTCCGCCGAGAATGGGGTATCCCACTCGTCGGAGCGCGAACAGTGTATAACTCTGACTTGGCATTCAATATGATTTTACAGAAAATTCGTTATACTTCCCTTTGATCTCTGACTGACTGCAAATATCAAACGAAACTTGGCATGACCACTCTTTTGCGGAACAATTATTAATTGGAAACTCCGTAGATTTTCTTTAGAATTCGCTCCAACGCTCCATGATTCTGCTGATAGGCATTTGGCAAATTCGTTACTGACGGCACACTGGAGGCCATATCGCCCCGTCTGATATCCGAAGACTCCGCACCTCCATGAACAATTGAATTGCGGCTGCGATCAATTTTTGCCAATTCCTGAACCTCATTTTTTGTCAATTTACCGGGCTGAGCGCGAAGCCTCTTTTTGCGTTCTTTGGTTTCATCGTAATCATAATAATTTCCTCCAAACATTTCCCAAATCAACGCCTCGTAACTTAACGACATTGCCACGATTGCCTGCCCGTATAATTTCCGATTAGCATAAAGTTCAGCAATATGAAAAAGGAAAAGACTCTGTTTCTCATATTTCCGGAGAGAAGAGACAAGTTTTCGAAGTTCTTTGTAAAGAGGGAATGTCCATGATGGGAGGCGGATTGAGGAATCGCTGCTTCCCGTCTTTTTCAGAGCATCATAATCATCCAGAGCGTTTTTCAGCTGAGGAATCCGGTCATCTTTCAGCGGAACAATCTGCGTAGACTGCATCGACAAACCAAATTGGCGTATCGCTTTTTCTCCACTTTGCCAGTCCGTCTCTTTCAAATAGTTGCAAAGGCTGGCACTCTCAAACTTGTCAAAGAAAAGATTGATGGCATTGGACAACTCTACACCTTTCCAAAGAATATCCAAACAACGAACCTCTCCATTATCCTCCCCATAGAGCAACTGGATGGTTTGAAGCGCATTCGGAAAGGAGGATTTGAACTGCATCGCGGAGAGCATCAATGCGGGCATCCAGCGAAAACCGTGGGTAATATCAAGAAGGATATTTTTATCTTCCATTTTGATTCCGCTGCAGTATTCCATCAAAATGTCCATCGCGTTCTTCTCGTTTAACTCCTTATCGTGAATTAAAAAAGAGACCGGTATCTTCCATGTTTTTGTCAACACAGTTTTCAGTTCATCGAAATCTGCACTGGAAAGACCTTTTGCAGCGGGAGGCTGGGTTTTGTTTTCCAATTTTTCCCAAAGATTCAGCGTTTCTTCGTTCAGATCGCCAGTCCCATCATACAAAAGCGTACTCCATGACGACGTTGGAGTTCCAACCAAAACGACCTGTGTAATCGGATACGCTTTTGAAGTAATCACTGCACGGGGAAAACAGGAAGATTCAATTACTTTCTCATCCTTGAAACGATATTTAACTGTTCGATAAGAATCGTTATTTTTTCGATCACGGGAACCACGTCCGAGAAATGAAATTAAGGTAAGCGATTGCTGCATATGGTCCTCCTTGTATTAAATACTTTATTCTCCATGATATTATAGCAGTTATCATTGGAATTACAAGATACAGAATCAGTTCCTTTGTATGTCCAGTTGAGTTTTTCTCAAAACAGGAATCGCTATTTTATCTTGACTTGTTCCGTAGTAAAAACAGCCGCTTCGGCTTGCATTGAGTTTTTACTTGCGGCGGGGTGCTGCCACAACGTCGGCGGATTCACCATGTCTCAACAGCCGCTTGGGCTTGCATTGAGTTTTTACTCACGCCGGAAATGCTGGCGGCAGCAATGAAAATCCTGCAGTCTCAACAGCCGCTTGGGCTTGTATTGAGTTTTTACAAAATGAGCATCAACAAACCCACTCGTAGCAATCGCAAAGGTCTCAACAGCCGCTTGGGCTTGTATTGAGTTTTTACTTGGCTCAGCTTTCCGGAATTACTCAATGCGCCATCATGTCTCAACAGCCGCTTGGGCTTGTATTGAGTTTTTACACCAAGATTGATGACACAATTTTCGATCCGGAGGGGGAATGTCTCAACAGCCGCTTGGGCTTGTATTGAGTTTTTACCGGCGGCACCTGGGGAATAACCAAAGGCAGATACAGCACGTCCCAACAGCCGCTTGGGCTTGCATTGAGTTTTTACTAGAATGAACAGAAGCAAACTCTATGAACTGCGCGATTGTCTCAACAGCCGCTTGGGCTTGCATTGAGTTTTTACCATCACACGAATGCGCCGAAGCATTCGGCGGCCTGATTTGGGTCTCAACAGCCGCTTGGGCTTGCATTGAGTTTTTACACGATTGCCGAATGCGAAGCCGACCGGAAGCATTGGAGCGTCTCAACAGCCGCTTGGGCTTGCATTGAGTTTTTACGAATCCCGGCGCAATGAAATCGTGCAGTTGCGTAATGAGAAGTCTCAACAGCCGCTTGGGCTTGCATTGAGTTTTTACGCGGGAAAATCTGGATTGGAAACACGTCCGGCAGGGCGGTCTCAACAGCCGCTTGGGCTTGCATTGAGTTTTTACAAGTGGTACGAATTACGCGATTGTGCTGGCATGTATTCGTCTCAACAGCCGCTTGGGCTTGCATTGAGTTTTTACTCTATGGCGTAATATATCTTCAGTATCAAGGTTTTGCAAGTCTGTTTCGGCAGGACTCTAAAAAATTAAGACAAAAGCCTATTTCAATCTGGCAGAAAAGAAAAAATTCTACTCAAAATAATTCGGCATGGGATACCCCATCTCAGCCGAAATATTCCCATGCCGAGAATCTTCGCATTATAAAACATATACAAGAGGACGATTGGGACGATTGACCTCTCCCTCACATAAAATTTTTGAAACACAACTGGCACAAATCCGATATACAATGATACGATCCTCGTGCGGATCAATAATTTGATTCAGCCTTTCCCAAAAAAAATGAAACGTTTCATCGTCTAAATCGCATTCAAATACACTGTATTCTACGCGAAATCCGTAGTCTAAACACAACAACGCCACTTTTCTCAAACGTTTTGCATTCGCAATATCATAGGCGACCAGACGCAACATATTCTTGTAGACCTCTTTCGAAGGATCATAATTCACATTTTCATTCCAAAGTTCCGGGACAAGATCCTCACGGCATTCGGAAAAATTCATATTCTTTCTGCTCCTCCAGTATCCGAATCATCATCAAAACCTGCCGCTCCAGCAGACTGCGAAAACAGGTATGCCCAGTTCCCGCTTTTACCGTAAACATCCGGGTCATCGCAGACTCATAGGATGGAAAAAACAACGCTCTTGCTTCCGGCTTCAAATAAACTCCGTTCTCCACTGTTTTTATAAAATGCTCTTTCCGCAGAATCTTGTGGTTCAACAGGTGCATCACGAGCATGTCGCACAACGGCGCCCGGAAAAGTTCCAAAAGATCCAGTGCCAATGAAGGCTTGTGAAACGAGGTCGCATGAAGAACCCCTATATACGGATCCAAACCATGAATCCGTATTTGACTGAACAGTTCCCCCAGAACAATCGAATAGGTCCAGCTCAACAGAGAATTCGCTTCGTTGCGCGGCGGCTGCCGGCTTCTCTCTTCAAACGGAAGTTCCGGCGGGAAAAAATCACTCAGCCGCTCAAAATAGAGCGCCGCCGCCAAGCCTTCCAAACCTCGCAGTTCATCCATCCCGGACGGAACAGCTTCCACTTTCCTTTGCAACTGCTCCAGGTCCTGCGAAATACGGATCTGCCGGGGCGCAGACGATTCATTGCGCGGAGCCGACAACCGTTGTAAAACCCGGCGCGAATTCCGGATTTTACAGGAGATCAATTCCGAGGAGATGAACAGACGGAACGTCTCATCGCAGCAACGTTTATATTGTAAAATCCGTCGCTCCGCATTCCCCGGATTTTCTGATGACAAACTGCCCAGCCAACGATGCTGCGCCGATACAAAAGAGACCGGAATTCCCATCTTCATCAACCGATGCAGCACCGCAATGGAAACTCCGGGACATCCAATCAGAACAACCCGTTCCACATCATGCAAAGGAACATGAAGACGCACATTCGGCGCCTCCCTATCCCCGGATGGCGGACGATTGATCAGTTCCAGATGAAACTGTTCCAGACGAACCGATATCGTATCTTGTGTAATGGCTAAAGTCGGCATAAAATACCGTTTTTGAAGTTGTCCTTTCCAAAATTCTTTTTTATCGTTCCGGTTGGTAAAAGCGGAACAAATCACTAAAAACAACGCGTAAAAGAGCCGGATATTATTTTTTCTTGTTCATTTATCGGCATTCTCCCAGGAAATTTCAATGATTTTCCAACCGATGATCTCCGGATTTCTTTCCGTCTCGCGACCCGGACGAAAATAGAACTCGTATTCCGGCGAAACGACATAGCAGACCGGGAAAACTTCCCCGTTGAAACAGGGAAATCCTTCGGAAGAAAGCTGCAAAACCGCTCGTTCATCCTGCGGAGTCAGATCGACTCCGCAGAAACGGGATACCTCCGGCAATGTATCCGGATGTCCCCAAAAAGAACGAATCCCGCTTTTTTGCCGCAGTTTTCGCTGAAACTCCTCCAACGAAAGGGGAACCGCCCGGATCGGCAAGCGTACAAGCGGCCATGGAAACGAATTTCCGATCAGCATATCATTTGAAAAAATCATCGTCGGAAATCTCCCAGAACCTCTGTATATTCATCTTCCGCCATATAATCGCGCAACAATTCGTTGTTTAAAGGTTTTCTCTGAGTCCCTTTCGCCTCGTCACGCAACTCCACTTCTGTTCCATCAGGAATCTGATGATCGAAGAAGAAAATGCCGAGAGGAACGAATCCTCCTTGCAACGGAATAATCTTCAAATGCAGAGGACTTGCCAGGCGATCATATCCCTTGACCTGAGATGTTACAGTTCTCTTCACATTTCCCGTATAACGCTGAACCAAAGGAAGACCCAGTGCCTGGCGATAGACCTCTTTGACCGTGGGATCAAAAACAGAATCGTGGTCGGATTGTCCCCAGTCGGAAGGCTCCCCCGATTTCGAACTTCCGCAACGGTAGCGTTTTAGAAAATCGACGCCTTCTTCCAAAGCCTTTTCCACCGTTGCGTTCTTCTCGGAAAGAGCAAGAATCAAAGAATTGGACTTTTCGGTAAGGATCTTCTCCAATTCAGTGCTGAATTCCGCTTCTGTGGTCGGGATTTTCCACTCTGTCCCGTCGATAAGTACGCGGTCGGGCCAGATTGAGCCGTAACAGCGTCTGGAACGGCTGCCGAGAGCTCCAAGCAAAAGGAAACTTTTCAGAATCTCTTCCGGGAACTCGACTCCTTTTTTCCGCACTTGAATCGAAAAAGAAACGCGTGCCCCCTGTGCAATACATTTCCGGCTGTAAAACTTTTGAGCTCCCTGTCTTTTTTCATAAGGCCAAAGAATATAACTGGAAAACAACTTACCTCCTTTGGGAAAAAGAGAGGGTATTACGGCTCTCGTCGTATCGCGAATCATCACGGCACTTCGTCTGCTATCCTCCTTGTCCCCGGCAGAACCGAACAAAGTTTTTTCCAGTTCGGCAGAATAGCCGAGTGCACGCGTCCACCAGCGCAGCAGTCCGCGAACAGAAGGAGCGCGAAACTCCGCTTCCTTTTGATCGGCGCCGCTCAAAAATGCCGGTGTTACAAAATGCATTTCGATTTCTGCATGTTTCATTTTACACCTCCCGAAAATAGCCGTAGCCCGCTGATGTTTTTGCTCCGACTCCGTAATTTTTCAAAGCCTCTTTGAGAAAATGGGCAACGGTTTTCAAATCCTCATCGGAACACGCACTCAACGGAGAAAGTGAAAACGAAAAAACAACTCCCTTTTCCAACGCCGGAAAAGTGATCGGCAAGGGGTTTTTCGTATCGCAGCCATGGTGATTGGTCAAAACATCCACCACCATTTTCCATAAAGTATTGGCGGGAAACGCCTCGTGAAATGCCACAATCCCGGCAGAGTCCTGTTCTCCGAACAAACGCTCCACTTCCGTATCCGGAAGCAGTTCATTTTCGGTTACATAATGCCGCGTCACGCCTTTCAATGCCGACCCCGGAATGCAGGGACAGCCATAATGCCGGTGAATCAGAATGCTCAAATTCAAAATCGACCCGGACTGATTGATCATCATACGCGCTCCGGAGCGCATCTGAAACTGCAGACTCCGCGGAGAAAAACTTTTCTTCGGCTGTGTTTTTTTGCCGTATAAATTGATCGTCCGGCAAATGTCTTCCAGTTCCTGCGTCATGGCTTTCTTCTCATAACGCATGATTTTTTCCAAGCGCAGAGAGGGGGACTCCAATTTGTCAAAACGACCGCCGAGGAGATCTTTTAATTCCTGCTGAACGGTTTCGATCATACGCACCTCACTTTTTTCCGGCGAAACGCCTCAAATAGTTCAAATACGCCATGGTTTCCATGGTGATATCCCGCAGCACGGACGAATCTTTGTCCACAAGATAACGGATCAAAGAGGCGGATGATTCTTCCACCTCTTTCGGCAGTTTCCCGACTCGGCGATCTTTTAAATGGCAAATCACCGCCTTAAAAACATCTTCATATCCCCCCTTGCTTTCACTGGCAAATGCGGCGGTCGCCAGAAGTCCGTTATTCATAATATAGGCGGGAACTTTTTTTACGACTTCGCCATTGTTTACGCCTTTTCCGATATCGTTGTCGGCATTTATTGCGTTGGCGGCACGAATCTGATCCAGATTTTTCATGACAGTTTCCTTTCTCTTCAATTCAAGCAGATTTTGCAGAATCCGAGTCCGATCGACGCATCTCCGCCGACCTGAAGGAGATTTCCGTTGGCTTTCAGCTTTTCTTTCAATTTCGCAACGGCAGCTTCCCCGTCCAGCTCCGAAGAGGAAACGGCGGATAACGGGAAATAGAACATCGTCTCGGAAGGAACCTGCTCCTGATTGAACAAGGCCCCGTTCTTCACGGTTCCAGTCTCTTCGTCGATCTTGATCCGGGTTGCAATTTCGCACGCATTTTCCACGAAATAACTGAAAATTTCATCCGAGACCACCACCAGACGTTCCGCAACCGTTGTCCATAATTCGTCTTCCAGCAAATTTTTCAGGGCGTTGGCGACTTCAGAACAATCCCCTGATGATTCAAAAAGATACTCTTCAAGAACCGCGTTTCCATCCAGCAGAAGAGCCGGATTCGCTCTGCATTCTTCATTGCTTGAAATATCGGGAACGGAAAATTCCAGCCCGGCATCGCGTTTCAACCGCAGAAGAGCCAGCGGGGAAGTTACCCATGCGAACGATTTTCTGGCAGATCGAACCGGAAACGCCAGAACCCGCGCTTCTCCGATTAAAAGTTGTCCGGCAGATGCTTCTTTCGCATCCTCCCCGCCGAACAAGTGATATGCGTCGCTTCCTTTTTCACGACGGTTTCCCCAGAATGTCGAAAGAACCCCCTTTAACGCCGAACCGGGAATCACCGGAATTCTCGTATGACGCTCGCGGACAACCGGCATATCAACGGCTCCGACCGAGTTTCCCGCGCCGACATGAACGGGGGACTGTGCGAACAATGCTGCAATGTGTTTTTTCATTTTTTGAAACCTTTCTCTTTTTTTATTGACTGATCAAGTTGAAATCGTAATATTCAAAAGGCGCGCAAACGCCGACTCCGAAACCATGCGGTCCGTAGAAATCGCTGTAACGGTTTCCCGACAAAACCTCCGAAAGCAATGCCGCATCGCGTTCCGTTTCCGCTTCGAAGTAATAAACAGAACCGGGAGGAACCACCAGTTTTGTGGATTCCGGACGCTGTTTCTGCATATTCCATCCGGAATAATGCTGCGTTTTCGGAAGAGCCGCGGCGACAAGATACGCCCGGATCTCCTCCGAGTTTTTCAGACGCTCTTTCTGCATGGCTTCCCGTGAAGGGAAATCCCTGCGATTCAAACGCGGACACTTCCGCAAGAGGACCTTTCCGGATGCCGGATCAATGAATTTCGGCAACCAGCCGTTGGAATAAATGGCAGGACTGAGCAAAATCCATTTCACCAAATGGCCTTTTCCCTTGCAAGGCGGAAGCAGATTTGCTTTTTTTGCAGAATCAAATGTTTCCTGATAAGTGTATACCACACCGCGCTGTCCGCCGAACAGGAGTTCCCGGCGGGGATTCTTCTGAAAAAAACGGTCGATCACATCGGTTCTGGTGGAATCACAGATCGAATCACATTCTGCAAACAGACACATGCGCACATCATCATACAACCGCAGATAGGATGAAAAATAGATCATCCCGTCTTTGGCGCACCCCTTTTCATCCAATGCAATGCCGGTTCGGGCTTCCGAATTAAAAAACGCCTGGTCCGGAAGAGTTTCAACGCGAAAATCGCCGGTTCGGTAACGCTCGAAATCATCCATTGAAATCCACCGGTTCGGCGTTTCCTTGCTCGCTCCTTCCGGAGAGCCTATTCCATAGCGGACTGCCGCCGGGAAATTTGCTTTTCCTGGAACATTCCGAATTGGAGCGGCAATCGAATGACTGCGTAAATCAGCAGGAGTCGGTACATAAATTTTACCATCCCGACTCGGCAGAGGACCAAAGGTTTTCAAACCGCCGAAGCGGCCATTCAAAGAGCTGCCCCTCTTTCCCCAATCCGGAATCATTTCCCACTCTTGCGGAATTGTCCATGTTCTGTGAAATGCCGAAAGCAAAGCCGAATACGCCGTCGAAGGCGACGGCCATGCCGCGCCGCTTCCGTCGTTCACACTCCGGCCATCCCGGAAGTAAAGCAAATCACGCGCTTCTAAAAACAGTTGATGCACCATCTTACTCCTCCTCTGATACCTTGCGATGAATAAACGTCACCGATAAAAACAGTTTTGCGAAGTCTGCAAATGCCGCTTTCGATTTTTCACCCTCCGGCAAATACCCGTCACGCAGAGATCGCAGATATGCCAAAACCAAACTATCCGGTCTGTTTTTCAACCATTGGCGGGCGGCGATGTTCTGAAAATCCATTGCCAGGATTTTCTCCAAGTCCGGTGTGGAAATGGAATCCTCATCAAGCGCCTCCAGCTGATACGGCTGAAGCGTTTGCATCAACGTATAAGCAAAACGGTTTCCAACGTCTCCCTTTTCCAAAGCCTCCTGGAACGCATAGAAAAGTTCGATTGCCGGAGAATTCCACTTTCCGCCCCAGTGAATGATTTCCCCGCCCCGTTTCAAAAGAGAAACTGCGAATGCCGCACGTCCGAACTCCGTTTTTGCGCGATGTTCTGCCAGGCGGGCTTCCCGAATCGTCCGCTGAAGCGGATATTTTCCGTGAGCGACAGCAATTCCGCAGGAAACTTCACAATCGGTGCCGGGAACCATCAAAGGAATTCCGTTCCGGAAAACCCAGCCGTTGTGAAATTCAAAATCGCGAAACAGAGTTCTTGGCAAGAGCGGGGAGAATTCTCCGCGAAACATCATACGCAATGCCATGCCGACTTTCAAGGCATTTTTTGCCGGAACCATTCCAAGCACATCATCTCCTCCGGCATAAATCAGAAAACCGTCAAACGCATCCAGCACGGGTTTGACCAAATTCAAGGCAAAATTTGAAAGACATTCGCTGAATTGAATATGCCCCGACGGGGTCAGATCCCGTTTCAGGTGCAAAATTTCCGGATGCGATGCAAAGAACGCCCGGCTTTCCGGCGAAAACAAATCCGTCAACGCTTTTGCCGTTTCGCCGCTCAAGCGTTTTCCGATGGCGTCCCCATCCAGAGCTATCACCGCAAAATAACCGCGATCTCCTGCGATTTCCTGTGTTGACGGGATCTGCCGGGGAATGATCGCCAATCCGTACCTTTGCTGAATATAGTCCGGAAAAAAGCGCTTGATAATACAGATCGCTCCGTAGGGGCCTTCATTCTCTTTGAAGTGTTTCAGTTTGCCACAATTTCTCCACAACGATTCCGGACCGATACACTCTTCCTTCCCGGAGAGCATATCTTTCGGAAGACCTTTCCCGACGATAGGCGGAAACGCATATTGCTCAAAATCCCGTAATGCTTTCCGTCCGGAAAAGGCTTTTTCCAGTCGGCGGTACTGGCGGCTCCAAGTATAACCCCGAGAGGATAAACGGGACGCGGAAACATCGGAAAAATAACGCGGGTCCCGTTGATTTTCCGGAATTTGAGAACAGAGTTTCTCCAGCGATTCATTCGTCAGGGAAGAATCCCAAGGCATGATTTGCGAGAAAAATTTCAGGAATGATTCCACTTGCGTTTTCCACAGAGAATGCCAGGGACGGATATCCTCCCCGGCACACTCGTCTGAAAATTGACCCCAAACCCAATCGGCGATTTTTCCCCATTCGCCGCGAATCGCGTCTTCCGCTTTCTGTACGAGCATTTCTGCGCAATCTTCGGGAACCAGCACAAATGCCCGATTGGGAAGAGTTGGAACATTCAGTTTTTCTTCCAAAGAATTTTCCAGCAAACAATCCCACAGCGTACGATTTTTTTCCAAGTGAATGGATTCGTATATTTCGCGCATTGCCAAATCCAAAAAAGCCTGATTCCGAAGCGAGGGAAAAATAATATTGTCAGGTCCGATCTCTTCGGCAATAACCGCAAGCGCTTTGGACATCAGGTAGGAGAGCAGATAACTCCCGCTCCAGCAATCCATGGTACTGCGAGCCTGTTCAATAAATTCCTGAACCGGACCGATCTGAAAGAGAAGAAATGCCGTTTTTTCAGTTCCGTCATCTTCCAGACATGTGCGGAAAGCCGATGCCATACTCATATGGTTCCAGATGGTGTGATCGGGAATTCTGGAGTCCGCCGGTAAAAACGCAAGCCGGGAATCGGATTTGGAAGCCTCTTCCGCCCATCTTCTCCAGTACAGGAAGAAACGCTGTTTCCAACTTAAATTTTCATCTACGATGTAAATTGCGCTTTGCAATTTCTTTTCCGCCAAATCGGGATTCAGCGGAAGCTCCGCGGCATAAGTGCTGTTACAGAACGGGTGATGAAATGGATTTTTATCCGATAAATCAAATTTCGATGATACCGGTTTGGGAAATGGAAAACGATCAGCGGACGCCGCCAGAATATCGCTTTTCTGCGAGGCTTTATCTTTCCAGTCTTCCTCAGAAAAACCGATGGAACGCATACACTGTCGGGCCACTTCCTCATGAATGGCAATGTTCAAACATTTGCTCGGCGGATCATGTAGAAATGCTCTCAGCTTTTTTTTCCAAAATAAATCTTTTGTGTCTTGCATATCCGAACTCCTTTCAATTTGTTATTTGATAGTGAGCAAAATTGATGCCAAACAAAAAGAAAACTTCTTTCAAGAAGAATTATTTTTTTCTCCAAAAGTAATCGAACCGTTGATAGTTGGAAAAGCCCAGGAGTTTTGCGGCTTTTGATTTATTGCCATGGGAGGCGGAATACGCTTTTTCCAGATAGAAGCGTTGTATCTCTTTCAGTTCACAATCAAGGGAAAAGGAGCCGTCCAGTTCTTTTTCTTCAAATAAAGGACGCTGCAGCTTTTCTGTTGCGATTCCTAAATCATCCACTTCAATGCAGTTATCTTCACAAAGAATAATAGCCTGCAGAATGGCATGATACAGCTGCCGGATATTCCCCGGCCAGGAATATCCTTCTATAAAATTTTTTGTCTTTTCAGAAAAAATTTTATCCGGGAAGGACGGATCTTCTTTCTGAAGTTGCTGCAATGCGTTTTTCCGCAATGTTTCAGCAAGAAGCAGAAGGTCTTCACGGCGCTGCCGGAGCGGCGGTAAGTGAATACAAACCGTAGCAATGCGGTAATAAAGATCGGAACGGAAATTCCCGCCCTGAATTTCTTTCAATAAATTACGATTGGTTGCACAGATCAGACGGACATCGCTTATTTGCGGTTTGTCTGCCCCGACAGGATAGAATTCCCGAACGGAAAATCCTTTCCCTTCCGGGGGCTGCAAAGCCCGCAGTAACTTTACCTGTAAATCCGGTGGGCATTCTCCTATTTCATCCAGAAACAACGTTCCGCCATCCACACGGCGGAATGCTCCTGCATGAGCGTGATGGGCTCCGGTAAACGCCCCTTTTTCATAACCGAAAAGTTCCGCTTCCAATAAGGCCGGAGGAAGAGCCGCGCAGTTGATGGCTTCGAAAGGACGGTTCTTTCGCGGACTGGCATGATGAATTGCATGAGCAAACAACTCTTTTCCGGTTCCGCTTTCCCCGGTTAAAAGAACGGAAACGTTGTGAAGTGCCGCCTTTGAGGCTGTACGAATACATTTTTGAATTGATTCCGCGTTTCCGCAAATTTTCTGAAATTCTTTGGGAATGACATAGGGAAGTCCTTGGGCTTTTTGATCTTGATCTTGCAATATCGAAGGGATCAGATCAATGGTCAACTGAAATGGAATATCAATTTCTCTGCATTCGTTTTGATAGGTTTGTAAAAAACGTCCGGGATAGCGTGTCTTCCCCAGTAATAGCCAAACCGCCGCCATTGCCGGTGTTCCGGAAGAAAGCAGGAAATAGGCCGTTTCCTGCGACGTAAAATGTTCCTTCAGATAAGAGGAACAAGTCAAATAAATTTCCCGGTAATTGACCGGCGAAGATAAATCAGCAAAAATAAATTCGGTGTACGAAGGTAAGCAAGATTTTAAAAGTGGCAGAGTCGCATGATGTTCTCCGGTCAGGAAAAGTACAATTTTTTCAAAAGGAATTTTATTCAATGCAATATTGACAGGCGCATTTTCTTTAGAATCAAGGCGCTGCAATGCTGCATTCTGATAATAACGAATATCTGTATTGCCTATCCATGCATAGAAAGAATTCATAAAGGCTCCTAAATTCGACTGAAATCTTACGTTATCTTACATGTTTCCAAAAGAAAAGCAAGTCCAAATAAAAATTATTTTCCAAATTTATACTTTTATTGTGGTGGAAATCTACTGTCAGGAAACTGTTACCGGACAGGGGTAAAATTGCACCGTTCTTTTTTGAATAGACCGAATATCTGGAACCGAGCCGATCCGGAAATCGAATCCGGAGTCGTAAAAATTGCTCTGGAGAATTCTGTCTTGGGACAGCAGAGAGTTTCCAGCGGATTGTGCGGGGAAAACTTGTTCATTTCTTCCGGAGGAGTCCGGCCGGTTTGGCAGCGTCATGTTCTCAGGACATTTCAAGAAACTTGAAAGCCCTCCAAGGACGTTCGGGCATGAATCACGCCCGCACAGCGGAAAGTATTGCTATGGAAAAATACCAATGCAGACTCCTTCTTGATTCTTTGCCGCTTGTAAAAGAGAAAATGTTGCAGTATAATAACATTCCAAAGCAACAGATTTTCCGCTCACGAAGCGGTTTTATTTGGAAAATATGAAATTGTCGGAAAAAGTTATTTTATGAATTCCATAGAAAAGAAAACGTTTTACAGGGAACTTTTTTCCCTTGCCGTTCCGATCGGACTTCAGAACCTGCTTGTCGCGTTGATCGGCGCAACAGATGCGCTGATGTTGGGACGGTTGTCCCAGGATGCTGTTGCGGCGGTTTCACTCGCCAACCAGATCGTGTTCATCATGAATCTGTTCTGCTGTGCCGTGGTTGGCGGCGGCGGAGTTCTGCTCGCTCAATACTGGGGCAAAAATGATCGGTTCATGGTGAAAAACATTTTCTGCATGATTGTCAAATGGGCATTCGGTATTTCCGCTGTTTTTTTTGTGTTTGCGATGTTTACGCCGGAAATCCTGATGCGGATTTATACGCCTGACCGGGGATTGATTGCAATCGGTGCATCGTATCTCCGCGCGGTCAGCACGTCTTATCTGTTCCTCGGTATTACGCAATGTTATTTTCTGATCATGAAACTGGAAGGGAAAGCGTCCAAATGCGTTGTCATTTCGGTCGTGACGCTTGCAGTCGATGTGCTGCTTGATATTTTCCTGATTTACGGTTTGGCGGGAGTTCCGAAGTTCGGCGCGGTCGGATCGGCGTATTCCACGGTTGCCGTGGAATTGATTGCGTTTGTCTGGTGTCTTGCGGAATCCTGTCGGGGGAACAGCGTTCGTCCGGACATGGCCGGATTCCAATGGTCTTCGGCAGAGGTTATAAAAGATTTGTTCAAAATAGCTCTGCCGATGCTCGGAAGTTCACTCGCATGGGGGCTTGGATTTTCCATGCACTCGCTGATTATGGGACATTACGGCTCTGATGCGACCGCCGCCGCTTCCATTGCGTCCGTTGCCCAGGAATTGATCACCTGCGTCTGCAAGGGTGTTTCCGCCGGCGCGGGAATTATGGTAGGGAAACTTCTGGGACAGAATCTTTTTGAACAGGCAAAGGAATATGGAAAACGATTTTCGCATATCGCTTTCTGGGTTGGCGGGATTCATATGGTGCTTCTGTGCATTCTTGCTCCTGTTATCACCGAATTTTTCATTCTGTCGGAGACCTCGAAACATTATTTGGTTATCATGCTTGTTTTCAGTGCATTTTATGTGTTTGCCTACTCTATCAATACGGTTGTTGTCTGCGGGGTGTTTCCGGCGGGTGGGGATTCCCGCTATGATGCACTCAGTGTTTTCTTTGCATCGTGGTGCTTTGCTCTGCCGCTGGCACTGGCCGGCACTTTCCTGTTTAAATGGCCGGTACTTGTCGTGTATATCCTGATGTGTGCAGATGAAATCGTCAAATTGCCGTGGATTTATCCCCGTTACCGGAAATATCTGTGGCTTAGGAATCTGACACGGGAAAGCGGAAGCGAATCATGATTTATTAATCACGGCGGGCGGCGGAAACGGTTTCCCGGCAACTTTGCCGGAATCTTTTTTGCTTCCCGGACTGGACATCGCAGCAATCCGGGTGTATATTGCAAAGTTTAGGGATGTCGGCGGCGGTCGCTTCGCGAAAGCGGAGAGGAAAGTCCGGACTCCACAGGGCAGGGAGTCCTCTATAAAATGAGGATGTCATGGACCATATTCCATGGGAAGGAAAGCGCAGCAGAAAACAAACCGCCGGAGCAATCCGGCAAGGGTGAAAAGGCGGGGTAAGAGCCCGCCGCGGTTTCAAGAGATTGAGCCGGCAGTGCAAGCCCCTCCCGGAGCAAGGCCAAATAGGGAATGAGCCGCTGCCCGCGGCGTTTGAATTCCGGGTTCTGGCCGCATAGACAGATGATCGCCCCCCGAAAGGGTGACAGAATCCGGCTTATGCCGCATCTCTAACTTTTAAATGAAATTTTCAGGCGGAGCGATAAACAGTGAAACAGTTGAGTGAACGTATTGCAGACCGGATAGTCAGCATTCCCGATTATCCGACAAAAGGTGTCATTTTCCGGGACATTATGCCCGTTTCTTCCGATGCGGAACTTTTCCGGGATATTATTCATGCGCTTGCACAGCTGCACCGGGAGCAGCGGATCGACGCCGTTGTCGGGATTGAGTCCCGCGGCTTCATTTTCGGCGGAGCGCTGGCTCATGCGCTCGGATGCGGTTTCGTTCCCGTCCGGAAAGCCGGGAAACTGCCGCGCGAGACGATTTACGAGAAGTATCAGCTTGAGTATGGCGAAGGGATCATTGAGATGCAGAAAGATGCGTTGAACGCCGGGGCGCGGGTCGTGCTTATGGATGATCTGCTTGCGACCGGAGGGACCGTCAATGCCGCCGCCCGGCTGGTTGCGCGGCTCGGCGCGGAGACTGTGGCGTCGGATTTCCTTGTCGAACTCGGTTTTCTGCATCCCAGAGGCAATCTGATCTCCTGTGGAACCGTCACTTCTCTGCTCACTTATCAATGACGAAATTTCGGAGTACAGGCAATGAAGTATGCAATCATCAGCGATATTCATGGAAATCTTGAGGCTTTGGAAGCCGTGCTGGAGGTCTGCCGGATGGAAAAGGTGGACCAGTATGTCTGTCTCGGAGACGTTGTCGGGTACAATGCCAATCCTAAAGAGTGCCTCGACATTGTCCGTGCTCTGCCCGAACTGACGATTGTCAAGGGGAATCACGATGAGTACGCCTCCAATCACGACGATGAGATGGAGGGGTTCAACCCGCATGCGAAAGCCGCCGTTTTCTGGACCCGTGCCCAGCTGACCGATGATGATCTGCATTGGCTTTCCGAACTGCCGATGCGTTTGACCATCAAGGGGGCGAACATGACGATCGTTCATGCGACGCTGGACAGTCCCGACGCCTGGGGATATATTTTCGATGTGCATAATGCCACGGATAATTTTTCCTATCAGTTTACCCAGCTCTGTTTCTGCGGGCATTCCCATGTGCCGGTCGCATTCAGCAAACGCCCGATTGCGATGGGGGCGCGCCCCATTGAAGAGATTCCCGCATGGGCGGCGGAGGATGACGGTTCCGATTTCAATACGGCGGATATGATTCAGATTCCCGTGGAACAAAGCGTTAAATATCTGATCAACGTGGGAAGCATCGGTCAGCCCCGCAACCGCGACCCGCGGGCATCGTTCTGCATTTATGATACCGACCAGAAACTTCTGACGCGGTACCGTCTGCCGTATAACATTCAGCTGACACAGCAGAAGATCCGCAGCGTCAATCTGCCTGAGCGCCTTGCCGCCCGTCTTGAGCGCGGTATCTGACCGCGGGGCCGTGCGGCATGAAAAAACGGTTTCTTATCGTCAAACCCAGCAGTCTCGGGGACGTGATCCATGCGTTTCCGGCGGTTTCCCTTCTGGCGCGGCATGAGCCGGAGGCGGAGATCGACTGGATGGTCGTTCCCGCGTTCGCGTCCGTCGTCCGTTATCATCCGGCGGTAAACGGGATCGTTCTGTTCCGCCGCAAGGAGCTGGGACAGCTGCCGAAATTTCCGAAAGCGTTTTCGGAACTGCTTTCCGGTATCCGGAAAGCCCGTTACGATGGTGTCATTGATCTCCAGGGGCTTCTCCGCAGCGCGGTGATTTCCCGTCTTGCCAAAACGCGCGTTGTCGCGGGGCCCGCTGTTTCCAGGGAGTGGGGAACCGGAATTTTTTACCAGCGGCGGCTGGATCCCGGCGACCGGTTCCGCCATGCGGTCCGTAAAAATCTCTCCATGATGGCGGAGTTTCTCGGAGTTCCGGAACCGGATAAGGCTGAGTTTGAGTTCAAGGCGAATCCCGTTGCCGCGCAGAGAGTGGTGACGCTTCTCCGCGGTTCTGCGAAAGAGAAGCTGATCGCCGTTGCGCCGGGTGCGCGCTGGCATTCAAAACAGTGGCCGCCGGAGTTTTTTGCGGAGACGCTGAATCTGTTTTACCGGGATCATCATGATGACTATTCATTTGTGATTCTCGGATCACCGGATGAGAAACCGCTCGGCGAGCAGCTTCAGAAACATTTGAAAGCGCCGGCGGTCAACCTGATCGGGCTGACCGGCATTCCGGAGCTTGTGGAGGCGATCCGGCGTTCGCGTCTGCTGTTTTGCAACGACAGCGGACCGATGCATATTGCCGCCGCGCTCGGTACGCCGCTTGTCTGCATGTTCGGGCCGACCGATCCTGTGTTGACGGGACCGTTTTCCGACCGGGCGGAAATCCTTGTTCCGCCATTGGAATGCATTAAATGTTTCCGTCGCGAGTGTGAACGGGGGGAGTGTCACCGGGCAATTTCCGCCGGGGATGCAAAAAAATCCGCAGAAAAACTGCTCGGGATCTGAAACTGCACTGGCAATCCGCCGGATTCCGATGTATGATATGCAAGAACCAATTAACTGTAAGGAATTAGCTTTATGAGAATCCGACATCTCCTTCCGCTGCTGCTACTGTCCGCGGGGTTGCCGCTGTTTGCGCAAATCGCAGTAAAGATCGAACCCGCTTATCCGGTTTACATGCAGTATGACGCAATCCACGTCCGTGTGCTTCTGCGCAACTACACTTCCCACCCGATCGCGTTCGGCAGCTCAAAAAATCTTCAGGGCGATATTTCATTCCGTATCATGACGCCGTCCCGCACGATTGCCGGGCTTTCCAATCCGGAGATACACCCGAAACTTCAGGGGGTCATTCTTGCGCCGGGAGAATCCCGCACGTTCACTTTCAATCTGAACAATTATTATGCGCTTCAGGATGAGGGGCTGTATACGGTCCGGGTACTGGTCCGTCATCCGCAGCTCTCTTCCGCTTACGAGTCCAACGAATCCACGTTCCGGGTCCGCAAAGGAAGCGTGATCTGGAGCCGCAAGTTCGGGCTTCCCGACTATACCGGGAAGAATCAGGGGAAGAAAATCGAAAGCCGGACATACAAGCTGCTCTCTTTCTCCGACAGCCGCCACATGTATTTTTATATGATGATTGACGATGACAAGCATGTTTATGCAGTGCGCCGTATCGGGTTCGATATCGGAACCAATCTCAAACCGCAGCGCGAGATCGACGCTCTGGCGCGTTTTCATATCATGGTCGCCGTCACGCCGAAAGTTTATGCGCATTATGTTTATGATTTCAATGGCGTACTCGAAAGCCGTACCGTTTACCTGCGGACCGCCACGACGCCGTTTCTGGTGCTGGATCCCAAAAGCTCCACGGTTTCCGTCAACGGCGGACGCATGGCACGCAAGGATATTGATTACGACGAGCTGAAAGAGCTTCCGTTTCTGGATGAGGTTAAAGTGGAGAAGAAGGATGCGTTTGATTCTCCCGGCCGGGAAGAGGAGGAGTGATTATGCGCCCGAATACTGTTCAGTGGCTTTCTGCGGACGGTGCGGTCTTTCTGGGGCCGGATGCGTCAATCGACCCGCTCCGTCCGGGATTTGTCGATATTATCGACCAGACGTTGCTGCCCGGTTCGCTGAAACGGATTTCGCTTTCGGATCCGGAAGCCGTCTATGATGCGATCAAGCGTCTTGCTGTGCGGGGGGCTCCGGCGATCGGCTGTGCCGCCGCGCTCGGACTCGCCGCCTGTGCCCAGCGGTTCGGCAGCGCCGACCGTCCGGGATTTCTTGGGCGCCTGGAGGAAACTGCCGGTTATCTTGAATCATCGCGTCCGACGGCGGTCAATCTCGCGTGGGCTCTGCACCGCTGCTGCCGCCGGGTCCGGGAGAATGGTTCGGATTCCGTTGCGGAGCTGCTGCGCGTGCTTCTGAACGAGGCGCTGGAGATTCTGGATGAGGACATTGCCATGTGCGACGCCATCGGACGGAACGGGCTGACGCTGATCCGCGACGGCATGGGAATTCTGACTCACTGCAATGCCGGGGCTCTTGCAACCGGCGGTTGCGGGACTGCTCTGGCTCCGATCTATGCCGCCCAGAACGCCGGACTCCATATCCGTGTGTTTTCGGACGAAACGCGTCCGCTTCTGCAAGGGGCGCGGCTGACTGCCTGGGAGCTTTCGCACAGCGGGGTGGATGTCACCACAATCTGCGATTCGATGGCGGCGCAGGTTATGCGGGAGGGGCTGGTCGATCTTGTCATCGTCGGCGCCGACCGTGTGGCGGCGAACGGCGACGCCGCCAACAAGATCGGAACTTATCAGCTTGCGATCACGGCGAACTATCATCATGTGCCGTTTTACATTGCGATCCCGTATTCCACAATCGACCGCACGATTCCCGACGGTTCCGCGATTCCCATTGAACAGCGGCATGAGTCGGAGATTACCACATTCAACGGGAAACGCATTTCCCCGCAGAAGATCAAAGTTTACAATCCGGCGTTTGACGTCACACCCGCTTCACTGATTACGGGATACATCACCGAGCAGGGAGTTTCTGCGTCGATATGAAGAAAATACGCGTGGACGACTGGCTGTGCAGTCATGGGATCTGTGCCGATCGCGAGGAGGCGCTCCGCATGATCATGGCGGGCAAGGTGCGGTATAATCCGGATATGCTGGTGCGCAAGGCGTCGGAAAGCGTCCCGTTTGAGTCTGCTCTGCTGGTGGATACGGAGGATTCGTTCGCCAGCCGGGGAGCACGGAAGCTGCGTCCGGCGCTGGAACGGTTTCTGCCTGATCTGACTGGGTTGATTGCTGTTGATATTGGCGCATCGACCGGGGGTTTTACGGACGTCATGCTTCACAATGGCGCCGCCAGAGTTTATGCTGTGGATGTCGGCAGAGGTCTGCTTCATGCGAAACTCCGGAATGACCCGCGGGTCGTATGTCTGGAAGGGATCAATGCGCGTACGCTCGACCGTTCCGTGATTCCGGAGCCGGTCGATCTGATGACGATGGATGTCTCGTTCATATCCACGACGAAAATCCTTCCCGCCGCCGATGTGATCATGAAAAGCGGTGCGTGGGCGTTTGTACTTGTCAAGCCGCAGTTTGAAGCGGACCGTAAAGACGTTCCGCCCGGCGGAGTGGTGACGGACGAGGCGGTCCGAGCCGCCTGTGTCGAAAAAGTGAAAGATTTTGCACGGGAGCGCCTCTCGTGGTCGTTTGTCGAAGTGACACCGTCGGAGATCAAAGGACCGAAAGGCAATCAGGAATATGTAGCGGTTTTCCGGAAAGGGTAACGGCATGGCGGAACTTTTTATTCAAACACATCATTCTTGCGAACTGCTCGATATTACGGAGCAGATCAATGCGCGGATCCCGGCGACTCTTGCCTGCGGCATCTGCCATATTTACTGCCCGCATACCACGGCGGGGTTGACGGTCAACGAGAATGCCGACCCCGATGTCAAGCACGATCTGCTTGTCAAACTGGATCATCTTATCCCGCACCATGAGCCGTTTTATCAGCATTGCGAGGGCAACAGCGATGCTCATTTGAAAGCGATGCTGACCGGATTTTCCCTTGCGGTTCCCGTTGTGAACGGTGCGCTCCGGCTCGGTACCTGGCAGGGAATTTATTTCTGTGAGTATGACGGACCGCGTTCCCGTCGCGTGCAGCTGTATTTCCAGACTGTCGAACAATAAAAAACGCCGCTTCCGAAGAGATGGAGAACGGCGTTGCTGGGTGATTGATTCCGGATCAGTTCTGAAATTCGGCGACGGTCTTTCCCGCGGATTTCAGGAACAGTTTATTGCCTTTGATCTCATACGAATCAACGGTTCCCAGCATTTTGAGGTATGCATCTTCGTATGCCATACCGGGACCCGCCATTCTGGTGGAACCGATGGGATTGGATTTGAAGTCGATCACATTTTTGGCGCTGTCGATTTTGAC
This sequence comes from uncultured bacterium, assembly GCA_900548385.1. GTDB lineage: Bacteria > Verrucomicrobiota > Lentisphaeria > Victivallales > UBA1829 > UBA1829. The sequence goes on from URKJ01000051.1 coordinate 22,830, forward strand.
TGTTCCGAAATAGCGGTTGACTCCTGAACAGCCGATGATCTTTCCGTCCGGCGCGATCTGCATTGTGATATAGCGCTGCGGTTTTTCCGCATTGGCGGGAACGCCCTGAAGCGATTCTCTATTCAGTTCCCATGCGCGGTTGAAGATTCCGTCCGTTTTCCGTGCGGTTGCGGGTGCCGCCGCAACCGCGGGGCAGCCTTGCGGGGCAACGGAGCACTGCGGAGCAGAACGGTACTTGCAATGATGACCGGGCTGTTTGTGTTCGCTGTGATGGTTCGTGTCACCGCAGCATCCGGCAAGAAGCAGAGAGGCTCCTGTGAATGCGGCAAGTGGAAGAATTCGTTTGATCATTCTGACCTCCTCGTGTTTGTTTTCATGGTTACCATAGCACGGGAAGGCGGATTTGCAAATTAAAATCAAGAATGGTTGTTAAATTTTAATTTTAAAAAGAAAAACGGTTCATTGCAATGATGAACCGTTTTCGCAGAAAAGCAATCGGCGGATTACTTCTGACCGCGGATTCCGAGCTCGGCGGAAATCGCGACAAACTTTTCGTGATTTTCATTGCCGAGATACTTCAGAAGGCGTTTGCGCTTGCTGACCATGGCAAGAAGACCTTTACGGGTGCTGTGGTCCTTCTTGTGGGAACGCATGTGTTCGGTGATTTCCGCGATGCGCTTCGTGAGAAGAGCGATCTGAACTTCCGGCGAACCGGTGTCGCCTTCTTTGCGGGCGAACTTTCCAATGATTTCGGTCTTTGTTGCTTTTTCCATCTTTTTGTTATCTTTCCTGAAAATTAGGTTATTTTCAATTTCTTAAGACACTTAATTTAGCATGTCTTTCTCAAAATGCAAGCAGAATCCCGCATTTTTCCCGAATTAAATGCTCCGTGTTGCACCTCCCGGAATCTCCGTCAGCTGACCATCCACGAGAATCCATACGGAGAGCGCGGAGGGATTCGTCACCAGATTCAGGTCCGCCGAGTAAATCAGGCGGCGCTGGGCTGTGATATAATCATGAATTTCAATGTTTGTGGCATACCAGATTTCACTGTGTCCGGACATTTTTTCGCAGAACTCTTCGATCATGGACCAGGTGGCTTTGCAGTTCGGACGCTCGAATTCAAAGCTGTGTCCCCAGATGTACAGGAGATCCAGCACATAATTGCGGGCAAAAAAGGTATCCGCGAGTTCCAGAATGTTGTGCGAATGATGGGCGGTCGGGTGCCAGAGCAGCCAGTTCTGCGGCAGCGAGAAGTTGCCGGTCGCCTGTGTGGTGCGGGAGTAGACAATGCCGAGAGCGTCGAGAGCTTTCAGAACGTCATCGTTCCAGGTTCCCATCGGGTAGGACATGCCGCGCACGGTGTAGCCGCAGAGACGTTCCAGATTCCGGCGGTCTTCCAGCACTTCGGCGGCGATTACATCTCTGGAACAGCGATCCAGAAACGGATGTGTGACCGAATGAACGGAGATTTCGTGTCCGGCATAGAGATCTTTCACCTCTTCTTTGGAAATCCTTCCGCCGTTCCCTTCGAGGATCGGGCCGGAGTTGATGTGAAACGTTGCCTTGAGCTTGTTTTTGTTGAAGATCGGAACCAGTCTGCGGTCTTCAACGGTTCCGTCGTCATAGCTGAGCGTAAACGCTTTGGTTTTGCCTTCCGGATAACAGGGGCGGATCGCTTTCATCGGGACTCCTTTTTTTGATATAATGATTTTCCGTTACCGGGTTCTGATACGGGCGAGGGCGTCGAGAAACCGTTCGGCGTCTTCCCGTGTGTGGGCGGCATTGAGGGAAACGCGCAGACGCGACGTTCCTTCCGGGACGGTCGGCGGGCGCACCGCCAGTGCGAGGAATCCGGCGTCATACAGTTTGTGTGAGACTTCCACCGTTTCCTGCGGGTCGCCGATGATAACCGGAATGATCATCGTTTCCGATGCTCCGCATTCAAAACCGAGTTCCCGGACCGCACGGCGGGTATAGGCGGAAAGTGCACGCAGATGTTCGCGGGCGTCCTCCATCTCCTGTGTGCGGAGAAGGTCGACCGCGGCGGAAACTGCGCCGAGTGTCGATGGCGGCATCCCAGTGCTGAAAATGAACGGGGAACATGTGTTGATCAGGTAATCGCGCACTTCGGAGGACGAGAGCAGACAGCCGCCGACCGCGCCGAGGGCTTTGCTGAATGTGGCGAGTGCGACATCGCAGTTTTCCGGTGTGGCGAATCCTTTGCCTTCCGGTCCGGTCACGCCGGTGCCGTGGGCGTCATCAAGGAATACAAACGCGTTTGATTCGCGGGCGATGGCGTGAAGCTCCGCAAGCGGGGCAATGTCGCCGTCCATGCTGAAAACGGTGTCGGATGCGATGAGTTTCTGATCGCCGCCGGACCCGGCGATCAAACGGCGCAGATGCGCCGTGTCGGAATGGCGGTAACGCCGGAACTCCGCCTGGGAAAGCTGACAGCCGGTATTGATGCTTGCATGGTTGAGCTTGTCGGCAAAGATCGTCGTATTCTTATTTGCAAGCGCGGCGATGCAGCCGAGATTGGCGGAGTAGCCGGAACTCAGGATCAGCGCGCTTTCAAAGCCTTTCCACGCGGCGATCTTTTCCTCCAGTTCGAGCATGGCGCCGTTCGTGCCGGAGATCAGGCGCGATGCGCCGGAACCGGTGCCGTAACGGCGGGACCATTCAACCGCGCCGTTGATGAGTTCGGAGCGCATGGAGAGGCCCATATAATCGTTGGAAGAGAAGTCGAGCAGACGCCTGCCGTCGATCTCGCATTCGCGCGGAGAAATACGATGCACCGCGCGAAGGGTACGCAAACGTCCCTTTGCGCGGATGTCGTTCATCCGCGCGCGGATCATTGCGTGGATGGGCGTACTCATTCGGTCAGAATGTCCTTGTAAGTTTTTCCCGGCGGGATCATCGGCAGCACATGATCGTGATAGAACGTGTGACAGTCGAGCAGGAACGGTCCTTTCGCTTCCAGCATTTCACGGACGGCGTCTTCCAGTTCCTCCTCGTTCCAGACTTCGCGGCCGGGGATTTCGTACCCTTTGGCGATGGTGACGAAATCGGGGTAGGGGCGCTGACCTTCCATTGTGAGGTCGGTATTGCCGCGCCTGCTTCCGTAGAAACGGTCTTCCCACTGCGCAACCATGCCGAGGTGCTGATTGTTCAGGATCACCATTTTAACCGGAATATCTTCCGCAAAGACGGTGCCGAGTTCCTGAATGTTCATCTGGAACGAACCGTCGCCGTCGATATTGATGACGGTTTTTTCCGGAACGGCGAGTTTTGCGCCCATGGCGGCGGGAAGCCCGAAGCCCATGGAGCCGAGTCCGCCGGAGGTCAGGAGCTGACGCGGATATTTGAACGTGTAGAACTGTGCTGCCCACATCTGGTGCTGACCCACGCCCGGAACGATGACGGCTTCGCCGTTCGTCAGACGGCAGATGGTCTCAATGACGCTCTGCGGTTTGAGGACTCCGGCTTCTTTCCGGTAGGAAAGCGGATGCTGCTTTTTCCACATGCGGATCGCGGTTTTCCAAACCGGACGCTCCTTTCTGACCGGGTCCTTGTTGAGTTCAATGAGAACATCGCGGATATTGGCAACGACGCCGATGTCCGCGCGGACGTTCTTATTGATCTCCGACTGGTCGATATCGACGTGGACGATTTTTGCGTCCTGAGCGAAATATTCGACAGATCCGGTTACGCGGTCGTCAAACCGTGCGCCGAATGCGAGCAGAAGGTCGCATTCGTTGGCAGCGTAATTGGCGTAATAGGTGCCGTGCATTCCGAGCCACTTGAGGGAGAGCGGGTGATCTTCCGGGATCGAGCCGACGCCCATCAGGGTTGTGACAACGGGAATATCATATTTTTCCGCAAATTCGGTAAGTTCCTTTGCCGCATCCGCCGCAATGATGCCGCCGCCCGCGTAAAGACAGGGGCGTTCGGATTTCGCGATGGCGTCGCGGATGGCGTCGATCTGCTCTTTTGCGGGCGCTCCGGGGATGGAATACGCCTGAACCGTCGGCTCCGGATTGAAGACAAACGGCAGTTTCGCCTGCTGGATGTTTTTCGGGATGTCGATCAGCACGGGACCGGGCCGGCCGGAGTTCGCCAGATAGAACGCGTTCACGATGGTGGGAACGATGTCTTCCGGAGCGAGCACAAGATAGCTGTGTTTGACGATCGGACGGGTCATGCCGATGATATCGGTTTCCTGAAATGCGTTTTTGCCGATGAAGCTGGTCGCGACCTGTCCGGTGATGATGACCATGGGGATGGAATCCATGTAAGCATCGGCGATTCCGGTCAGCAGATTGGTGGCTCCGGGGCCGCTGGTCGCCATGCAGACGCCGGTTTTTCCGGTGACGCGGGCGTAACCGTCGGCGGCGAATGCGCCGCCCTGTTCATTGCGGGGCAGGATGACGCGGATGGAGGAGTCCTTGAGCGCCTGATGGAATTCGATCGCCGCTCCGCCGGGATAGGCAAAAACGGTATCGACTCCGAGTCTTTCCAGGGTTTTGATCGTGATTTCCGCGCCTTTGATCGGCATATTGTCCTGATTGGGAGCTGTCATAATGATAAATCTTTCAAAAAAGTTCAGTTATTCGTGTTTGAGAAAAGCAATGATCTCATCAGAATACGGGATAAAAAGAGACCGTACCGTTGATCCGCCCGGCCGCATTCGAGATCAGGAAAGCGCGACCGGGCTGATAACAGAGACTTTTTCAATCAATAGCAGAACGTTCGTGCAAGTCATTTTCTGTTTCACCTTATCAGTATATCGTGATGAAATATACCATCATTTTTGAATTTGTAAAGTTTTTTTCCAAAAAAAGTTGCGTTATCCGCCCGGGCTTCCCGGAATCCGGACTGCCGCACCGGGTGGGGGCTGTCTCTTATACACATCTCCGAGCCCA
>URKJ01000052.1 GCA_900548385.1 uncultured bacterium
AAAAACAGCAGGATTTTCAATTTTTTTTTGTTTTTTTTCGTATTTTTCATGGAACATTTTAAAATTGCCAGTAAATTAACCGAAAAAGCAGAGACCGGCTGCAGGTACAAAACCATCGAACAAAACACAGGTATCCGATATGTCAAATCCTCATTTCCTTTATCTGCCGCTGATTCTGGCAATGGCCCTTCAGCTTTTTGCATGCATCACATTCATCGGTCCCGCCCGCTCCCACCGCAGAATATTCACCCCGTACACGTTCTATCTGCTTCTGCTTTCCTGCGGCGTGATGGGAACCGTGCTGATGAATCTGCCGTGCTGGACAGGAATTGCGCTTTTTCTGCGTTTTTTCAGCATTCTGGCGGCGTTTCTGTTCCTCGGAGAGTTCTCGCTCCGCATGATGCGGGTTTCCATCTCCAGGCGGCTGATTATTTACACAGCGGCCGTTTTCTTTTCCCTGCTGATTCTTTTTCTGCCGGGGAACCGCGAACGGGGCGAGATTTTTGCGCTCTGCCTGCCCGGTATTCCGGCTCTGATCCTCGGCGCGACGACCCTCTGGCGGTACGGCAGCCGGTTCCCTGAACTGGGAAACGCGTTTCACATTGCCGCGCTTGCCCACGGCGGAACCGCGTTTTCGATCCTTTCCGAAATGCTTCTGACTCTGCATCTGTTTTCCGTCTCAGCCCAGACGGAAACAGAATTTCACAGTGCCCTGACAGCGTTTTCGCTGATCTGCACTCTGACCGGAGCCGCGGCGTTCCTCCCGCTTCTGAAAGACATCCGGTTCACCGTTCTCCGCCGTTCCATACCGGGGGCATGGCTGCTGCCCGCCGCGTTCCTCTGCTTCGCCGGAGCCGCAGTAGCAGTTCCGCGCCTGTTCGCCCGTCACACGGAGGAAACCGCCTATCAGCATGTGAATTACGCCGCCACTCTGCTGGAGCGGGATATGACCATCAGCGCAGAACGGGTACGGCAATATGTCATGCAGCTTTCCCAAAGCCGGGAGATCATCAACATACTGAAACAGAACAAGCTCAACCGGAATCTGCTGAAAACGCCGAATCTGCTGGAGCAGTTCGCTACGAACCGCCAAAGGCTCCTGATTTATCTGACCAACGCCAAAGGACTCTGTCTGGACTCCTCGCAGAAAAGTTCCCCCCGCTTCCGCATGGTGGGACAGGATCTCTCTTATTCCCGTTATTTTCAGGACGCGATGCGGAACGGCTCCGGCAGTTCAATCTCGGTCGGTTCCGTCACCGGCGCGCCATCGGTCTTCTTCTCCCTGCGGATTGACGACGCAAACGGAACCCCGCTCGGAGTCCTGGCCGCAAGAGAAGATTTTTCTTTCATCTTCCGGAAATTTTCCGATGTCTACGCGGCACTGGTCTCGCCGGATAATACAATCTTCATGGCAAACGACGACTACCAGCCTGACGGACGCGCCCGCTGGCGCTCCGGAACCCGCTGGTTCCAGAAACCGGACCGGAACCTGAACGGATGCTACATCAACGGCATCATGTATACGGAACGTCCCTGCCGCTTCCTGCAGGAAACAGGCTGGCGCATCATTCTCGGCCTGCCCGAAAACCTGCCGCTTCAAGCGTATGTACTGGGCGGACTCCTCGTTGTTCTGCTCTGGTTCCTCCCGCTGACATTCTCCGCCCTCTGCGTTCTGTATTTCCGGATGCGGCGCGAACTGAACCTCCATCTGAATTGGCGGAAAATGATCTTCAACAACAATACAGCCGGCATCTTCATCACCGACCGCAAAGGAAATCTGATGGACGCCAACCGGACGTTTTCCCTGCTCTCCGGATATACAACCGGGGAACTGAAAAAAATGAGACTCTCCGATCTGGTGCCGAATTCCGGCAGCGGACAGGAGCGTCTGGAGGAATTCCTGACTTCCGGGCGGCACAGCTGTGAGGATTTTGAATTTCCGCTCTGCCGGAAACACGGAGCACAACGCACCGTATTCCTTTCCGGCAGCCGGTTCCACAGCACCCGCCTCTCCCCGTATCTTCCTGTGGACGGGCTGATCTGGACCGTTGCGGACATCACGGAAGTCATACGGGAAACAGCGGCTTTGCGTACGGAAGCCGGACGCTTCCGCTCCCTGACGGAAAGCAATCCGGAACAGATCCTGATTCTGGACCTGCAAGGCTGTATCCGTTATTCCAACGACCGGGAGATCGCCTCGCTTCCCGGCTATCCGGAAACGCCGCTTCCCCTCGGCGAACTGTACGAGCCGGCGACAGCAGCACTGTATCTGCAAATGATCCGCAACGTGACAGTCAGCCGCCGTCCCCTGACCTTCCGGTATACCTGCCGGAAGCCCGGAGTTCCCGGCTCGCCGATGGTCACCCTGCTCTATCCGGTCCCGCGGACCGGAGAAATCCAGTACATCGGAGCTGTGACCAGAAAATGCGATCCCGGAACGGAGATAAATTGATCCGGAAGACGGATCAGAATTTTGTTTCCCAGGACGCACTTTCCTGACGTTCGAACTCTTCCGGTTTCCCGGAGACAGCGGTCAGATCGAAATCATCCAGCTTCAGCCGCGACACGTTCCGGATAAACAGCGGAGTATCGCCGTCCACGACGCCGGAGATGCCGGAAAGGCAAATATCCGTCAGCGGAGTATTGCAGTTGCCTTCGAGACTCACCGGAAGTTTCGCCCGGATACGGAAGTTGCGGAAGCTGATCCGTTCCACCGCACGCAGGCGGATTGCGCCCTCCACATTGATGCGGATCGGATAGACACCGGACTCAATATCGAAATTCTCAAACGAAAGGTCGCTGACTTTCAGATATCCCTCGCAGTTCTTCCGCAGGTAGCGGTACGGATTCTCGCAGCGGATGCCGCTGCCCAGTCCCCGGAATACGATATTGCTGAACCGGCAGTTGCGGATCGTGTCATCGCTCGGACAGCCGATCCGGATTCCCTGACAGCGGCTGTCAAGCACGCAGTTGGTCACGACGACCTCCTCGCAGACCGCCGGAGCCTCCGGCGAGCGGCGGATCGCCCGCAGAATCAGACAGTCGTCTCCGGTCCGGAAAAAGCTGTCGCTGACCGTCACGCGCCGGCAGCCGTCAATATCAATGCCGTCATTGTTGATCATCTGCTGACACCCGGTAATGCGGATCCGGGAGATGCTGACCTCCTCGCAGGCGATCAGCCAGAAAGTCCAACCGGGAGAATCTATGAACGAAACTCCTTCAAACACCACGTTGCGGCAGTTGTAAAACTGGATCATGCGCGGACGCGGATGTGGCGGTTTTGCGAAAACCGCACCTTCCGGCACATTGCGGTCATAAAATTCGGGACCGCTCCCGTTGATCTCGCCGCTGCCGGTAATGGCGACGTTTTCGCAGTCGGCGCAGGCGATCAGGCACTTGCGGCTTCCCTCCGGCGTAACGGAATCGAATCCGGGATGATGGAAATCGTCATAACGCTCCGGCGTCGGAAAACCGAGAATCTTCGCTCCGCCGGGAATATGCAGCTCAATATTGCTTCTGAGATAGATCGTTCCGGACAGATAGACTCCCGGCTCCAGAGAAACCCGGCCGCCGCCCGCCTGCGCCGCTTTGTCGATCGCCTGCTGAATGGCGGTTCCGCTCTTTTCCGTAACAAGATAATCCATGAGTTTGCTCTCCTGTTGATTTTGATTTCGGACAAGACAATATATCCCGCAATTTGCAAATAACAAGAGAAACGATGCGGAAAACACCCTTCGGCCACCGCGTTTTCAAACATTTTTCCGTTTTTTTCCCGTTTGCCTGTTGACTTTTTCCGCGTCTTGAAGTATAATTAATTCAACGTTGAATCTAACGATAACCAAAGAGAGTTTTTTTTATGTCGGCGAACATGAAAGATGTTGCACAGCGGTGCGGAGTCTCCATCAAAACGGTCTCCAACGTGATCAACCGTCTGCCGAACGTGGGAGAAAAAACACGGAAAGCGGTACTGGAAGCGATCCGGGAACTGAATTATGTCCCGAACATTCAGGCGCGGTCGCTCGTAATGAAACAGCCGGGCGCAAAATCCCAGCTCGGCTACCGGATCGGCTGCATTTTCCCCAACGGAACCGGAAAATACGACGACACCTATTTCACGATGATCTTCAAAGGCATTGAAGAGGAAATCGCGAATCAGGGACAGCAGCTGTCGTTCCTCTCCTCCGCCACGGAGCTGGAAGAAAATCCGCTGAAAATGAACTGGCTGCTCGCGCCGGAACAGACGGATGCGGTGCTCTCGTTCGTCGGACCGGACAGCCCGCTGTTTGAGCGCTTCTCCAAAATGCCGTTTATCCTGATCGGCGGTGAATCGAAAGACTGCGAAACAGTCTGTATCGACAAATCCGGCGGAGCGGCGGAACTGCTCCGTCACCTGTACGACCTCGGGCACCGCGACATTGCCTATATCGGTCCCCTGAATGACGGCCGCTGCCGGGCATTCCGTTTTGAAGCCATGCAGCGCGGACTCACCCTGCGCGACGAGTGCATGATCGAATCCGGCTGCTGGGGAATGGAACCGGGACGCACCGGAGCAAAACGACTGCTGGCTCTGGAACAGCGTCCGACCGCCGTCTTCGCCGCCAGCGACCGGCTCGCATTCGGCGTCATGCACGAACTGCAGGATGCCGGACTGCGGATCCCCCGCGACATCTCTGTGGCAGGCTACGACAATCTGCCGGAAAGCCGGATCGTCTATCCCGCGCTGACAACAGTGGACATCAACAAGGAGGGTACCGGACGGCTCGCCGTCCGTCTGCTTTTGGACCGCATCCGGAATCCGCAGCGGGAAAACGCCACTCACACACTGCCGACCAGGCTCGTAATCCGTACCTCAACAGGAAAGGTCGTAAAATCATGAAATTCGTTGTATTCGGAGACCTCCATTACTGCACGCCCGAAGGACGCCCCCCGGCGGAAGCGATACGCAAAACCTTCGCACGGCTTCCGGACTATCCGCGTTATGCGGCAATGGAACACTCCGTGCGTCAACCGCTGTTCTCAATGGCAAAAAAAGAAAAACCGGAACTTCTCATCTCCACCGGGGACCTGATCGAGGGCGGAGCCGACTCCGAACGGGACTTGGCGGAAGCAAACGCCCGGCTGACGGAAATCGCTCCGGAAATCCATCGCGCACCGGGCAGTCATGACCTGTTCCCGCCCCGCAGAAAAGAGTATGCCTCCTGCCGGAAAGACGGAAACCTGTTTCTGTTCCTGGACTATACGGACTGGGGCGACACTCAGCGGGAATGGCTGATCCGCGAACTGGAAAACGGAAAAGATGCCGGACACGTTTTCGTTTTCGGACACGCTCCGCTGTATCTGTTCGCACGCCATTTTTTCCATTCCGCCGGTTACGCGGACGACGTCGCGGAGATCCTGAACCGTTATCCGGTGGACATTTATTTCTGCGGTCATACGCACAATCAGACGGTAAGCCGCCATGGGACAATGCTGCAAATCACCGGCTCTTCCATCGGGTACCCGGAAGCTCCCGCGATTCCGCTGGAGCAGTTTCACGCGCTTGCGCCGTCCGGTCCGTCGACCCGTTTCTACTGGGGATTTCCCGAAGACTATCAGCCCGGCTTCTGGACCGTCGAAACACACGGCGAAGCACTGCGCCTGACCTGGAGCGCCCTGCACAACTCGGCGGAACTTTATATCGCCGAGCGGTTTGCTGAACCGGAAATCCGTCCTCCCCGCATGGAGCCGTATTCATCGGAACTCCGGGACTCCGATCTGTTCCAGCTCCACAGCGCATGGCTGAATATCTTCAGTGCGAACAAAGGCGAAAACGATTCGGAACTGCTGTTCAACGGCATATCACTGGGTGCGATCCCCGCAAACACCTGTTACGCCGCCCGCCGGTTCCTCCAGCTTCCGCCGGAAGCGCTTGCCACGATCCACCGGGCCAACACTCTGGAAATCCGTTTCCCGCACTCTTCCGCATTCGGAATCGGTTCCATCTCTCTGGATCTTCTGCTGCTGGACGGACGCAGAATCCGTTCCTCTGTCTCTCCGGAACTCTTCGTTCACGGTGATGATCCCGATTACCGGTATGCGATCCGTTATGCCGCACATGCCGTTCCCGGCGGAAACGCCGTTCTTTCCATACTCTTTCCAACACAGGGAGAATAAAAATGAAAAAACACGACTTCCCGCAACGAACCGGTCGCCGGCTCCTGCCCCTCCTGCTGAGTCTGCTGTGCGGGCCTCTTGCGGCGGAAACGATCTGGCGCGATCCGTTTCCGGCAGCGGCGGACGGCAGCCGGGTACTGACCGTCACATCGGAAAACAGGGAATCCGGCAAGACCGTCACGTTTCCGCTGGACACCGGAAAAATCGCCGGACGGCGGCTGACCCTGAGCGCGGAAGTCCGGACGGACATCGAACGGTCCGCCGCCTCGTGGCTCGGAGCAAAACTCATGATCTCCGGAAAACGGAAAGACTCCCCGTTTTACAGCCGGACACCTCTGCCGCAGGGAAAAACCGACTGGCACAAAGTCCGTTTCACAGTCGATATTCCCCATGACCTGCAAAACGCCCGCCTGACGCTCGGCATTCAGAAGAACAAAGGAACCGTGCAATACCGCGATGTCCGGATCGAACGCAACGGCGACTGCATCCTTGATCTGAGCCGGTTTGCAAACATGGGTTATGCCGATCCCGTCGCCGGAGACCGGAAAGGCGGATGGACCGATCAGGGGCCGGAAAAGGACGCGGCGAAATTCGTGTACCGGAACAAAGCGGAATGGGCGGGAATCCCTTTCTCCGTTCTTCAGCCGGAATGGAACCGGGGAAAGAGCGTGTTGGTCTTCCGGTCGCCCTATTTCCGGGACGGTCTGGAAGCGGCGGAACTGAATCTGAACGGGGCGGAAATCTCCGGAAAACGTCTCTGCCTCCTGCATACGCTCGCGTATGGACGCGGCGACAAAGTATTCGGAACGGTGGAACTGACCGGGAAAAACGGTGTCGTGCGCACCCTGCCCCTGCAAGCCGGACGGGAAGCCGCGGACTGGCGGAATCCCCGACGGCTGAAAAACGGCTATGTCGCCTCGCTCTGGACGACTCCCGCAATGGGAATCTGCGGACTCTATGTATCGGTCCTGCCGCTGGATCCCGCTCTCGGCGAGCTGAAAAAAATCGTGTTCCGGTCAAGCGGGGAGAATCCGGTATGGCTGCTTCTGGCGGCGACCGTCACCGACCGGGACTGTGAATTTCCGAAAGACGAAACGTTTGTCACCGAGGCGGGAAAGGAATGGAAACCGATCCCGGTCCGCCGTCAGGGAATACTGGCGGGTAGCGCGCTGGACCGTTCGTTTCTGAATCCGCCGCACCGGGCGGGAGAATTCGGGCGGGTCGTCGCCGGAAAAAGCGGACGGCTGGAATTTGAAAAACGCCCCGGCGTTCCGGTCCGCTTCTTCGCGTCCGCCGATGGACTGGACACATTCTGCGGACGCGGCCCCGTTCCCCCTGAACTGACGGATAAAAAACAGATCCGGGAGTATGTCCGTCAGCTGCGTCTCCACGGTTACAACATGGTGCGTCTGCATGGAGTGGACTTTCCGCTGATGCGCGGGATCAAGGAAAAAGGCGCATACGACAAAGCGTTTCTCGACCGTCTGGATTACTTCATTTACCTCCTCAGGGAAAACGGCATCTATCTGAATCTGGACGGGATGAAGAGTTCGATCGGTTACACGCCGGGCAATCCGTATGCGAAAGACGCACGCAATTACAAGCTGGAAATCTATACGGATCCCGAAGTCCGGAAAAACTGGGAATGGGGACTGAACCTGCTTCTCACCCACGAAAACCCGTACACGAAAACCAGACTGGCGGATGATCCGGTCCTCGCAATCGTCGTCGGCTATAACGAACAGGAATTCGCGTTTCTGCGGGATTACGACTTTTCCGCTCTGCTTCCCGCGTGGCAGGCATTTCTGAAACGGAAATATCAAACGGCGGACGCACTGAGGAAATCATGGGGAACGGCGGCACCGGCGGATTTCGACCGGATTCCACCGTTCCGCATCGCGGATCTCCGTTCCCCGCACGGCGCCGATCTTGCGGAATTCCTCACGGAAACGGAACGGGAAATGACCCGCTGGTACCGGAATGTTCTGCGGAAAACGGGATACCGCGGACTCGTCAGCAACTTCAACATGAACAAACAGTACCGCGCCATGCTTTCCCGCTCGGAAAGCGATCTGGTCACCATGAACAGCTACCACGCGCATCCCTCGAACTATAATCAGCCGGGCAGTTCGATCATGCAGACAAGTTCCATCGCCGATGCGGGGAATCAGGTGCGCGGCATCATTTCCGCAGCCATCCGCGGCAAACCTTTCGTCATAACGGAACACGGACACGCATTCTGGAACCGGTACCGTTACGAACAGGCGTTTGTCACCGGCGCTTATGCCGCACTTCAGGGATTGGACGGACTCACCGCGTTTGCCCAGCCGGTTTCGGTACAGACTACTTCGTACATCAATCCGTTCAATATCCGGTTCGACCCGGTCGGGCGCATTCAGGAATTTCTGACCGCGTTTCTGTTTCTGCGCGGAGACGTCCGGGAAGCGGAATGGCTGTGCAGACTCCCCGTTTCCGAAAAAGAAATCTATACGGAACGCCTGTTCGACGAAAGCCCATCCAGCCGTCAGTCGCGTCTGGCGCTCCTGACGAAGTTCCGCATGGCTCCCGGTCCGGAACAACCGTTGGGGAGCAGGGAAATACGGGTTCCGCGCGCCGGGTCCTCCGGCATGATTCTCGGCGGGGCGTTCTCCAGCGTCGGGGAAACCCCGAAAGGATCCTCCGATCTGACGGAAACGGTCCGTATGCTGAAAGCATCCGGCGTCCTGAAACCGGGAAACCGCACAAATCCGGAAAAGGAGATATACGAATCCTCCACCGGAGAACTTTACATGGATGCGCCCGCGCATTACATGCAGATCGTGACTCCCCGTTTGGAAGGAATCTGCGGTGAAGCGGGAACGACTGCAAAACTGCCGTCGCTGGAAGTTCTCGCCATGAGCGTCCGCGGCAATCTCGCGCTGACCGGAATCGACGGTGAAAAAACGCTGGCGGACGCTTCCCGCATGGTGCTTGTTTTCGCGACCGACGCCCGGAATTCCGGAATGAGTTTCAGCGATCCGGATGGATGCGTTCTGCGGAACAACGGAAAAGCCCCGGTCCTCGTCCGCACAGGAACGTTCAAAGTGAGAATTCTCTGCGGAACCGCGGATACGGTCCGGGTATACGCTCTCCGGGACGACGGCTCCCGTTTGCGGGAACTTCCGTTCCGCCGGGACGGGAAGTGGATCGAACTTTCGGTAAACACAGCTTCGTTCGGAGCGGAAGTGCCGCTCTGTTTTGAAATCATAAAATAAAAAGGCTCCGTACAATGAAAACAACAAACAATCTCCGTCCGTTCTCCCTTGTGGAGCTCCTCGTAGTAGTTGCCGTAATCGCAATCCTCGCCGGGCTCCTGCTCCCCGCGCTGAACAGCGCCCGCCAGACAGCCCAGCAGATCAAGTGTACCGGAAGTATGAAGCAGATCGGAACCGCCGCACATCTGTACGCCGGGCAGAACGACGACTGGAACATGCCGTCGGCGTTCAATGCCTCGGACAACGGCAGCACCGCGGCAGGCGGAACCCGCTTCACCACCAACCGGGAATTTCTCGAACTGCTTCATGTCAAAGCCAATCCCTATGGTTACTGGGACCGCGGATTCGTCTGCTCTTCCGTTCCGGAAAGCGCGGATCCCAACTTCCGGGACTATAAACTTGCAACCAACGCCTACGGCGTCGTATACCGGGGCGGAACCGTTTATCCGGAGATGAGCGGCTCTTCCGACACCTCCGAAACGACGATCTTCACCCGGAAAAAAGTGCGGAAACCCTCCGGAAAAATCCTCATTCTGGAAACCACGCGCGGGGGGATTGCCAACGACGCCCGCCGCGATCCCGCCGCAGCAAACGCATGGTGGGCAACTCATGAAAACGCGACCGTCAGCCACAACGCGTACCGGCACAAAAACGATACCGCGCTCACAGTTCTCTGGTTCGACGGACACGTCTCGCTGGTTTCGTATAAAACGATGATCCCCACAGCAATGGAAGACGCCTATTTTCCTTACCGGTAGCTCCGGAACGTATTCCAAAGCTGCAACTCAAAACAGGATGCCGGATCGGGAGCGCCCCCCTGCGCAAAGCGCTCCAGAAGCCGCCATAAATCCGGCAGAAAAACGGTATGCTCATGCGGGAACTCAAGAACCGTCTGTTTCCGCTGACTGCGGACCGCATTCAGAATCTGCGTGCAAAGCGTGTCAATATACGTCAGATTCAATTCCGCCGCTTCGATCTTCTCCGGTCTGCCGCCGTCCGCAGCGATCCGGCAGAAGGTCGAAACCACGGAATTGAAAAACGGACGGCTGTAAGGACCGAATGCGTTCGGCATCAGAAGCGTGACGCATTCCGCGCAGGACGCCTCCAGAATCCGCCGGGATTCCCGTTTGGAAGCATGATACGGAAGCTGTTTCGCAATATGAGTTGTGGAACCGAGACAGATCACGGGCGGCGTTTCCAACTCCGCCGCAGCTGACGCAAGGGCCTGCGCAAGCGCCACGTTGGTACGGTAGAGAAACTCGCCGTCTCCGTGCCGGCTGACCGCGGCAAGATGCACGACCGTATCGCAGGACGCGAGAAATGCTTTCAGTTTATCCGGCTGTTCAAACCATTCCCGCTGAAACGGGACCTGTTCCAGATCCCCCGAAACCATGATCCGGCCGCCGAGATGACGCCCGATGAAACCGGAAGCTCCGGTTATGCCGATCCGAATTGTTTTCATCTGCAAAAAAGCGGCGGCAAATGCGCCGCCGCTCTCCCGGTTGTGTTGTGTTCCGTTTACGATGCCTGCGGAGCGTTGTTCTCCACCGCTTTCTCCGCTCCGACTTTGCCGAGATACTCCGGCAGATCAAGTCCGGCCATATTCGCCACATCATGCAGCGGTGGCAGACTCTTGATCATGCCGCTGAGAAAATTGGAAGTGGCAGTCTTGCCGTCTTTCGCATTTCCTCCGTCCCAGACAGTGACCTTGTCGATCTTGATGTTTTTGATCGCTTCCGCCTGGAGCTGAACGATCTGTTCCAGTTTCTCGATGATCAGCATTTTCGCGGCCGCATCCGCATTGTTTCCGCATGCGGTAACAATCTGATTGAAACCGTCGCCCTTGGCTTTGAGAATCTCAAAGTTACCTTTCGCCTCGGCCTCCAGTTTGAGGAAGATCGCATCGGCTTCACCTTTCGCCTCGCGACGGAGTTTTTCGGCTTCCGCCTCGGCACGGATCACGGTCTGTTCCTTCTCGATTTCGCTCTTGACGATATCTTCGGCTTTCTGGCGCTCCATTTCCATTTTGGCGCGGGCGACCTGAGCGGCGGTTTCCGCCTCGTAATCCGCCTGTTTGATCTTCGCTTCGGCGATGCGCTTTGCAACTTCCGCCAGTTTGTACGCTTCCGCCTCCTGCTCAATTCGGGTGGCGTTGGACTTGGCGATCTCAATCGCGGAAATGTTTTCGCCCTCGATTGCGGTAGCGTCCGCCTGCTTGATGGCGATACGACGGTCACGGTCGGCGTTCGCCTCTCCGGTCTGCGCCTCGGCGTCCGCAAGTTTCACGGCGATTCGGCGTTCCTTGTCGGCGTTCGCTTCTCCGGTCTGCGCCTCGGCTTCCGCAAGAGAAACGGCGATTCGCTGAGCTTTGCGCGCTTCTGCTTCACCGATTCCGCCTTTGCGCTCTTCTTCGGCAACGTCGATACGCGCCTTGTTGATGGCTTCCGCGGCCGCGCGCTTTCCGATCGCGTCGATGTATCCGCTCTCGTCGGTGATGTCGGTGATGTTCACGTTGAGAAGCTGAAGACCGATCTTGTTCAGTTCTTCCGCAACGTTCTGTTCAATATTGCGGAGAAACGTCTCGCGGTCGGAATTGATCTGCTCGATCGTCATGGACGCGATCACAAGACGCAGCTGACCGAAAATAATGTCTTTCGCAAGATCGGCGATCTCTTCCTGCGAGATGCCGAGCAGACGATTCGCCGCATTTCCCATCAGCGAATTGTCCGTGCTGACGCCGACCGTAAAGACCGACGGCACATTGATGCGGATGTTCTGCATACACAACGCATTGGTGAGATTGACTTCGATCTGCAGAGGACGCAGGGAAAGAAACCCGTAATCCTGAATCACCGGCCAGATAAACGCCGCGCCGCCGTGAATGCACCGCGCCGCTTTATCGCCTCTGGTCTTACCGAAAATAACGAGAACCTGATCCGACGGACACTTCTTGTAACGTGCCGCAATACCGATCAGAACAATAAAGAGGATGAACAGCAGGAAAATCGTGATAATGATCCCGCCCGCAAGAACTCCTCCGCCGGATGCCAATGACAAACCCATAGTTTCTCCTTTATGTTGTTAAACTGCTTTATATATATTCCCAAAAAACGGGAATATCAAATGAATTTCTCCATTTTCATCCAAAAAAATCCTGATTTTTCCGATTTTCCGTCATCAGCGGCGGCGGAAACATTACGAACCGTCTTCAGGGAACGGATCACCGCATACGGCTGCCGCCTGCACTTAACCGGTACACGGACCCGTACTGCCGCGAACATTCATCCTAACCGGGACAATGATCCGGGCTTCGATCTCACCGCCGTTCATTTCGCTGGCAAGCTGACGGAAAGCGCTTGAGACCAAGCGCGAATAGTTATATTCCAGCGTTGTCAGCGGCGGAATCTGAAACGCGGAAACCGGACGGGATTCATATGTGATGACCGAAACATCCTCCGGAATGCGCTTTCCGCATTTCCGGATCGCATCCAGCAGAACGGGAGCTTCATCGCTGATCACCACCAGAAACGCGGTATACCCCTCCGCAAGCAGTTCCCGGACATGCGCGATCTTCTCCTCCAGCGATGCTCCGCAGCGGTTCTGAACGGTTTCACGGATCCCGTGCCGCTCCGCAATACGGTAAAACTCATCAAGACCGCGCGCCAGTTCCTCGCGGGTCGTGCGGGGACCGCAACCGCGGATCCGGGCAATACGGGTATGACCGAGCGCGATCAGATGCTCCATCGCGGCGCGGACTTCTCCGTCCGCATCGGGAAACACCGAACAGATGCGGTTCAGCGCCGAACCGAAATTATTGATCACGACAAGCGGTATATTGTACTGTTCATGCCATCTCATTGCGATCCGCTCGCCGGAAATCATGATCGCGCCGTCAAACAGCTGATCGTTCAACAGCTCGATATGCTGATAGGGAATGACAACGATCCGGCAGTCGCGTTTCCGGCTCTGCTTCAGAATCTCGTTCAGAATCGCATCGTAAAAATCAGAGAACCAGCCGGGAATGACAGCAATCGTCTTCCGGTGCCGGACGGAATAGTTGCGGTAGTTCATCTTCCGGGCAAGTTCGACCGCTTTGGCGCGGATCTGCGGCGACACATCCGCTTTCTGATTCAGCGCACGCGACACCTGGGAAATGGAGATCCCCAGCTCTTCCGCAAGGTCTTTCAGCAGAATTTTTTTCACCGTCCGGCTCCCTCTTTTCCTTACTTTTTCAATATACCGCCGGAATCCGCCAAAGTCAAGAACAGAAAAAAATGAAAATATTTTTGCATTTCCATTTGTTTATTTGCCAATCTGAACATAAGTTACGGAGATATTCTATCGTACAGTACCAAGGAGCGGATGTGAACGGAACAGATTTCTATCCTGTCGCAATGACGATTGCCGGAAGCGACAGCGGCGGCGGAGCCGGTATTCAGGCAGACTTGCGCACATTCGCCGCAATGGGCGTCTTCGGCTGTTCCGCGATCACCGCCCTCACCGAACAGAATCCGCTCGGCGTTTCCGGCATCATGCCGGTAACACCGGACTCCCTGCGCGGGCAAATCCGGGCGGTTCTTTCCGAATTTGAAGTCCGTGCGATCAAAACCGGAATGCTGTTCTCCAGAGAACTCATCGAAACGGTACTGGACTCGCTCGACGGCTGGAACGGAACTCTGATCGTCGATCCCGTCATGGTCTCGACCAGCGGTTCGCGCCTGCTCCGGGAAGACGCCATAGAAACCATGATCACCCGTCTGCTGCCCCGTGCAGCGGTCATCACCCCGAACCGCATGGAAGCGGAACTGATCACAGGAATCCCGATCCACACTTTGGACGATATGGAATCCGCCGCGCGGATATGCCGGGAAAAAGCCGGCTGCGGCACCATTATCAAGGGCGGGCACACCGAAAGTGTGGAAGAATCGGCGGATCTCTGTCTGTTCGGCGGGGAACCGTTCATTCTCCGCTCGCCGCGTCTCACTTTGCCGGAACTGACTACTCACGGCACAGGCTGCACGTTCAGCGCCGCGATTGCCGCGGGAGTCGCTTCGGGACTCAGCCTGCAGGACGCCGCCGCCGGAGCCAAACGGTTCGTCTATGAATCGCTGCGGTGCAATGTGCGGACCGGACGGAATTTTCATTCCATGTTCCCGCCCGGACTGCGGAAAGGAACCGCCGGATGATACGTCGCTTGTTCCCGCTGCTTCTGCTGCTTCTGCTCTCCTTCGCACCGTTCCTGCTTGCGGCACAGAGCGTGCCGCGTACGATCCGCTCGCAATGGTACGCGGGGCGGCGGTACGTCTCCGTCAGCGATGTCGCACGGTTTTACGGAATGACCATGACGCGGGGCGAACACAACCGCTTCACCCTCACCTTGCGCAACGCCCGGATCGTCATGACGCTCAACAAGCGGTACGGCTCCCTCAACGGTATTGCCGTGACTTACCTCTACGCCCCGGCGCTTCTCGGCGGACGTCCTTTCATCTCTGAACTGGATTTCAAAAATGTGATTGAGCCTGCCATGCGCAACGTCACACTGCCGAAGCGGCGGATCCGCACCATCATGATCGACCCCGGACACGGCGGCAAGGACAACGGCGCCCCCGGTCCGAACCGTACCTGGGAAAAACAGATCACGCTCGCCCTCTCCCTCAAACTCCGCAATGCGCTGAAGGCAAAGGGGTTCAATGTCATCATGACCCGGTCCACTGACCGTTATCCGAGTCTGGAAGACCGGGTCAATATGCACGCAAAAACCAAAGCGGATCTCTTTATCTCCGTTCACTGCAACGCCTCGGTTGTCAAGTCGATCAACGGAATTGAAACGTTCGCCCTGACTCCGGCAGGAGCGCCGTCCTCAAGCGACAGTAAAGCCAATTTCACCCGCAATCCGGGAAATGCATACGACCGGCAGAATTTCCGGTTGGCGTATGAAATACAGCGGCAGCTGGTCTGGAAAACCGGAGCCAACGACCGCGGCGTCAAACACGCGCGTTTCTATGTGATCAAGAACGTGGCGTGCCCTGCGGTCCTGATTGAAACAGGATTCCTTTCCAACTACCGGGAAGGCACGCAGCTGCTGACCTGGAAGCGTCAGCAGGCAACCGTCAACGCAATCGTCGAAGGGATCCTGCAATACGCCTCCGCCACCAGGCCGCGCTGATCTCAGCCGAACAGAGCCTGTTTCAGTACTCCGCACACCTGTGCCGTCGCCGCTTTCGCAGGCTCCGTTCCGGCAAGAGCGTCAAGCATCATGAAATCATGAATGGTGCCATTATAACGGACCGCCGTCGTGCGGACGCCTGCCTGCATCAGACGGTACGCATATGCTTCACCCTCGTCCCGCAGAACGTCATTCTGCCCGGTCACGACAAACGCTTCCGGCAGACCGGCCAGCTGTTCCGCGGCTGCACGCAAAGGCGATGCGGTAATCTCGTTCCGGGAAGCGGGATCGGGCGCATAGGCGTCCCAGAACCACTCCATGGCTTTTTTCGTCAGCCACGGACCATCCGCAAAACTGCGGTACGATTCCGTATCGAATGCCGCGTCCGTCACCGGATAAAGCAAAACCTGAATGCGGATTTCCGGTCCTTTCTCCGCCTTGGCAAGCAGCGTCAGCGCAGTCGACATATTACCGCCGACACTGTCTCCGGCAACTGCAAGACGGGAAGCGTCCAGCCCCCAGGAATCCGCATTCTCCGCAACGGCTTTCAGACCGCCGTAAAGCTGGCGGAGCGGAACGGGATACTGTGCTTCCGGCGATGGCGTATAGCTTGGGAACACCAACGCCGCCCCGGTCCCCGCGACAAGCTCCCGGATCAGACGGTCGTGCGTCTCCCTGCCGCCCATCACCCAGCCGCCGCCATGCGTGTAATAGATCACCGGCAGCCTGCCGTTCTTTCCGACGGGACGCATGATCCGCAGCGGGATCTCCCCGGAGCAAAGCGGA
The DNA here is from genome assembly GCA_900548385.1 of uncultured bacterium. Taxonomy (GTDB): domain Bacteria; phylum Verrucomicrobiota; class Lentisphaeria; order Victivallales; family UBA1829; genus UBA1829. The sequence continues at coordinate 16,360 of URKJ01000052.1, forward strand.
ACCGTCACATCGCGGATCACGACTTCCGGTCTGGCGGTCGGCGCGGATTGTGCCCGTTCCAGCACATTGCGCGCCTCCTGCGGGGAAAGCGTGTACAGCGGCGGAGCGTTCTGCGCCTCAAGCTGACGGATAAATGTTCCGGTAGCCGGCGTCAACTGCCAATGATTTGAATTGCGTGTCATCATAATCCCCTCCTTTTCATTGAATGGATGAAAATGGATGGCGGGCCCGACGGGTCCCTCATCCCCCCTGTCCGCTACCATACCTCCGGAAAGCGGAAAAAACAAACGGAAAAAACGTCCCGGAAGCGGAAACCGGAATAAATATCCGCCGGTTCCGGCTCAAAAACGGGGAAAGAAAAAACAGAGGTTTTTCCGGAGTGTTCCGCGTCCATACCGGAAACGGGAACAAAAGCGCGATTTTTTCCGGATATGAGGTTGAAAAATCGGAAGAATGCGTATATATTTACCGGAAATGCGTAAATCCATATTAATCGAAGGAGTTTCAAATGGGACAGCAGTACAATAAGGTTCAGAAGCGCGCGCGTCGCAAACGCTACAATGAAAGACTCAAAGCAAGAGTCAAAGCTGCGATCAAAGCCGCAAAGAAGAAATAACGGGAAAGGCGGGGAAAACCCGCCTTTTTCGTATCTGCAATCAATATCCGTGCGTAATTTTCAGGAATATTCTTATCATGCCACAGATCCATCCTACCGCTGTTGTCGATCCCTCCGCAAAACTCGCAGATAACGTTGTGATCGGTCCGCATTGCGTTGTTGAACATGACGTCGAAATCGGCGCGGGAACCCGGCTCATGTCGAACGCATTCATCGGCTGCTATACCACGATGGGGGAAAACAACCTCGTCTACCCGTTCGCTTCCATCGGATCGGATCCGGAAGATTACGGATTTGACGGCTCTGTCACCTATACCAGAATCGGCAGCGGAAACCGTTTCCGTGAAGGCGTCACAGTCAACCGTGCCACACACGAAGGAGCTTCCACGGTCATCGGCGACGGCTGTTTCCTGATGGCGAACGCCCACGTCGCCCACAACTGCAAGGTCGGCAACAACGTAATCATGGTGGTCGGCGCGACGCTCGGCGGCTATGTGGAAGTCGGCGACAAAGCCCTGCTTTCGGGGCTGATCGCGGTCCATCAGTTCTGCCGGGTCGGACGCATGGCGGTCCTGAGCGGAGTTTCTGCAATCTCGGTTGACCTGCCGCCGTTCATGATCGGAGACGGACGCAACGGCGGTATCCGCGGATTCAACATCGTCGGACTGCGCCGCAACGGTTTTTCCGCCGAAACGATCCACGCGATCAAGAAAGTCTATGATATTTTCTTCCGTCAGGGACTGAATACCAGAAATGCGATTGAACGGACTCTTGCGGAAGTCCCGCAGCTGCCTGAAGTTGTAGAATTTCTTGATTTTGTCCGTTCCTCCAAACGCGGCATTCTTTCCGGAGACCGTCACGGCCGCCGTTCGTAATCCCGTTCGCGCCGGAAACGGCGGCTTACTTGTGACTCTGCAGGAAAGCGTGAACCGTTTCCGCAAACTCAACACCGATGCCGCGGACCCGATCCACGATCTCCGGAACGGAGGCCTTGCGGATCATTGCAACGGAACCGAATTCCCGCAGCAGAGCATTACGGCGCGTTTCCCCCATGCCGGGAATCTCGTCCAGAAGCGATTCCGAGATTCGCTTGAGGCGGAGCTGACGGTTGTAGGAAACGGCAAAGCGGTGCGCCTCGTCCCGCAATGCCTGCAGTACTTTCAGCGCCGGACGGTTCCGGTCAAGAACAACCGGCTCACTGCGTCCCGGCAGATAGATCTCCTCATTCCGTTTCGCAAGGCCGACAACGGGAAACGGCGGACAGTCGATCGCGACCAGAGCCTCCAGCGCCAGATGAAGCTGCCCTTTTCCGCCGTCCACCATCAGCAGGTCGGGAAGCGGGCGTTTCTCTTCAAGCAGACGTGAAAAATAGCGTTTAACGACCTCGTTCATCATCGCGAAGTCATTCTGCCCCTCCACGGTTTTAATGCGGAAACGGCGGTAACTGGATTTATCGGGCCGGCCTTCCCGGAAACAGACAAGACTCGCCACAGCAAACGTCGTTCCAAGGTTGGAAATGTCAAAACCGACGATCACAAGCGGCGGTTTCGGCAGCCGGAGCGCCTTGTGCAAGTCGGCAACCGCTTCCATTCCGGCGGCATTCGGCAGCTGGGCATGCTCAAAACTCCGGACCCGGTTTCCGCAGAGCGACTGCAGATTCCCCAGAATATCCCGGAACGCCGCCGCTTTCTCAAACTGCCTGGACGCAGCGGCGCTCATCATCTTCTCTTTCAGCTCTTCCGACACTCCCCGGATATTGCCGTTCAGCACCTCAACCACCTGATCGACGCGCTCCATATATTCCGTATCCGTCACCTCGCCGACACACGGGCGGCAGCAGTCGCGGACCGTTCCCGCCATGCAGTGCTTGCGGTCTTCCTCATCCGGCGCAAGGGACTTGCACGAACGCAGACCGAACCGCTTGGTCAGATATTCGCTCAGTTTGCGCAGAGCGGTTCCGTGCGGAAACGGTCCGAAATAAAGGCAGGCATCCTTCTTCTTGAGACGGGTCAGGCGAATGCGCGGGAACCGTTCGTTCCGGTCAATCTTCAACATCGGATAACGTTTGTCGTCACGCAGAAGGATATTGTAGTGCGGAGCATATTCTTTGATGAAACGGGACTCCAGAATCAATGCTTCATCCTCGTTTTTGACAGGGAATATCTCCCAGGTGTCAATGGAATTGATCAGAGACCGTAATTTCGGATCGGCGCGCTGTTCCTGCGACGGTTGGAAATAATGCGACATGCGGCGGCGCAGATTCGCCGCCTTTCCCACATAAATCACCGTGCCGAACCGGTCGCGGTAAACATAGACGCCCGGTTTCGCGGGAATATTGCCGGGACGGAAATCGGAACGCGCCATCCGTCACCCCCGGTTCTTCTGTTTCTCCGCGCGGAGACGGTCCCAATACTGCAAACGGCGCAAAATCTCACGCTCGAATCCGCGTTCCGGCGGATTGTAGAAACGCTGACGCGGCATGGCGTCCGGGAAATAGTTCTGTCCGGAAAATCCCTCCGGCGTATCGTGGTCGTACACATACCCTTTGCCGTAGCCGATCTCTTTCATCAGTCTGGTCGGCGCATTCAGGATGTGCGCGGGCGGCGTCAGCGAAGAAAATTCTTTTGCCGCCTTGCGCGCCTTGATCCATGCGGTCTCCGCGCTGTTCGATTTCGGAGCGGTCCCCAGATAGACGATCAGTTCCGCAATCGCAATATCGCCCTCCGGCGATCCGAGACGCTCGTAAGCATCCCATGCGGCAACCGCCATCGGCAGCGCCTGGGGATCGGCAAGGCTCACATCCTCCATCGCAAAACGGGTCAGACGGCGCAGCAGATAAAGCGGATCCTCGCCGCCTTCGATCATGCGGGCAGCCCAGTAAAGCGCGGCATCCGTATCCGACCCCCGCAGGGATTTATGAAGCGCGCTGATCAGGTTGTAATGACCTTCCCGGTCCTTGTCATAAACCGGAGCCCGGTGTTGGACGATCTTTTCCAGTCCGGTGCGGTCCAGCACGCCGTCTTTCGGCGCAAGGTCATAAATGCTTTCAATAAGATTGATCAGATAACGGCCGTCGCCGTCGGCAAGTTCGCGGACCATCTCGGCGGCGCTCTCGTCGATCGGCAGCTTGCGGCCGATGATCGTTTCCGCCCGCTTGATGATCTGCTGAAGCGACTCACTGCCGAGCGGCTGCATGACAAACACCTTGCAGCGGGAAAGCAGCGCGCTGTTCAGTTCAAATGACGGATTTTCCGTCGTCGCGCCGACCAGTGTCACGGTCCCGTTCTCCACATACGGAAGAAAACCGTCCTGCTGGGCGCGGTTGAAACGGTGGATTTCATCAACGAACAGAAGGGTTCGTTCTCCGTACAGGCGGCGTTTTCCCGCCTCGTCAAACGCTTTGCGCAGATCGGCAATCCCGGAAAAGACTGCGGAAAGCGCAACGAAATGCATGTCGGTCCCGTTTGCCATCAGCCGCGCAATGGTGGTCTTTCCGCATCCGGGAGGTCCCCAGAGAATAAAGCTGGAAATCTTTTTCGTCTCCAGCATTTTGCGGATCGGACCGTCCGGACCGATCAGATGCTCCTGCCCGACAATATCGTCGATCGTCTCCGGGCGGAGTTTGTCCGCAAGCGGACGGTCGGCAAGCTGGGTGAACAGTCCGTCTTCCATGAATCAGCCTTAATGGATCGTCACAGGATTTTCGCGATCCTCTTTCTCCAGCCGTTTCAGAAGCGCGTTCGGCGACCCCTGCCAGCGAGCCAGAATCAGATAACCGACCGGAACCACAAACAGCGTCAGAATACAGGCGGAGAGTCCGCCGTAGAATACCACGGCGCCGAGACAGCGGCGGCTCGCGGCTCCGGCCCCCGTCGCCATCAGAAGCGGAATCGCGCCGGCGACCGTTGAAATACCGGTCATCAGGATCGGACGGATACGCAGTTTCGCCGCCGTAAACAGCGCTTCTTCAAACGGCACGTCCTCGTCCCGCAGCTGATTGGCGAATTCCACGATCAGAATACCGTTCTTCGCAGCGAGACCGATCAGCATGATAATACCGATCTGCGTATAGATATTCATTGTGAATCCCATGATATTCAGAGCGGCGATCGCTCCGATCATGCCGAGCGGAACGGTCAGCATCACAATCAGCGGGCTGATGAAACTTTCAAACTGCGCGCTCAAGGCGAGATAGGAAACGATCAGCGCCAGTACAAAGATAAACAGCATTGAGCCGGAAGTCTCTTTCAGCTCTTTCGACTGGTTCTTATAACCGATCTGCGCATATTCCGGCAGATTCTCCCGCACGGTGTTTTCAAGGAAAGTCAGCACGTCGCTGAGCGCATAACCGGGTCCGACGTTTCCTTGCAGAGTAATTGAACGGACGCGGTTGTAACGGCCAAGCCGTCCGGAGTCGCCGCGTTCCTCGATCGTCACAAGATTGTCCAGCGGCACAAGGTCGCCGGAATATTTGGAACGCAGATAAATATTGCTGAGATCGCGCGGAGTCGCACGGCTCTCACGCCCTGCCTGAAGCATGACGTCATACTCCTGTCCGCGGTCAACGAACGTCGTCACCTGCTTTGAACCGAGCATCGTCTCAAGTGTGGTTCCGATGGAAAGTGCGGAAACGCCGAGCTCCTGCGCCCGCTTGCGGTCCACCGCCACATGCAGCTGCGGCGTCGTCTCCTTGTAATCGTAGTCGATGTCGACGAAACCGGGATAGGAGCGGCATTTTTCAAGGATGATGTCACGCCATTTGACCAGTTCCTCGTAATCCGGACCGCCGATCACGAACTGCACCGGCGTTCCGAATCCGCCGAGTCCGCTGGGCAGGAACGGAATCGCATTGATTCCGGGAATTTTCGACAGTTCCGGACGGAGAGAGTTCATGATCTGTTGCGAATTCTGACCACGCGTTCCCCACGGACGGAGCTCCAGAATACAGAATCCGGTATTCGCCGCGCCGTCACTTTCGCCGAATGAGGGGATCACAACCATCAGGCTGTTCGCGTTGCCGTCCTCCACCGGTTTGTAAAGCACGTTCGTCACATCCCCCGCATAATCGTTGATCGCGTAGTAATTGGTTCCTTCCGGTGCAATGATGCGGGTCATGATGACACCGCGGTCCTCGGTCGGTTCATATTCGGCAGGCAGACGCATCCACCCTGCAACCATCAGAATGCAGATTGCGAAAAAGACTGCCGCGGTAATGATCTTGAACCGCGCCACAAACCGGAGCGACCGGTCGTAAATCCGTTCGGTAAACGCCATGCAGGCATCCACACAACGGATCAGCCATCCTTTTTCCGATTCGCTCTGCTGCTTGAGCATCTTGGCACAGAGCATCGGCGTCAGCGTCAGCGCAATGAAACTGGAGAAACAGACCGCAGCGGTCATCGCGACCGCAAACTCGGTAAAGAGCTTGCCCGTTTTTCCCGCCCAGAGACTGATCGGCATAAACACAGCCGCGAGCACCAGCGTCGTCGCAATCACGGCGAAAATCACCTGATTGGCTCCGCGCGTCGCCGCCAGAAGCGGTTTTTCCCCCAGAGAAATCCGGCGGTAAATATTTTCCAGCATCACAATCGCGTCGTCCACCACCATACCGATCGCCAGCACCAGAGCCAGCAATGTCAGCAGATTCACGCTGTAACCGAGTATATAGAGAACGATAAACGTGGCAATCAGCGAGATCGGCACAGTCACCGCCGGGATCAGCGACGCCCGCATACTGCCGAGAAACAGAAAGATGATCAACAGCACCAGAACGGCGGAAACAATCAGAGAATCGCGCACTTCCTGAATCGACGCATTGATAAACAGCGCCTCGTCGCGGATCACCTTCAGTTCCATTCCCTCCGGAAGACCGTTCCGGTTGAGTTCGGCAACCAGCTTCTTGACACCGTCGGAAATCACCAGCGCGTTGGATTTGGACTGCTTGTAGATACCGAGACCGACCATTGGCTCCTTGTTCGTCATGAAGTTCTGACGCGGACGGCGGGAGTCGATTTTGACTTCCGCAACATCGTTCAGGCGCACATAGTTGCCCTCTTTGTCGCGTTTGAGAACCATGTTCCGGAAATCGTCCTCAGTCGCATACTGACGGCGGAGACGGACCGTGAATTCACGCTCGGAAGATTCGATTCGCCCGCCGGGATTCTCCACATTTTCCGATTCCAGAATATTGATGATGTCTTCCACGGTCACTCCGCGCGCCGCCATTGCCTGACGGTTCAGCCAGATGCGCATGGACTGTTCCTGAGCGCCGAAAATACTCACGCTCGCCACGCCGTCGATCACGGAAAAACGGTCCACGAGATACCGGTCGGCGTAGTCGGTAAGTTCCATGCGGCTCATATTGGAAGAGGTCAGCGCAAGGATCATCACCGGGCTTCCGCTGGAGTCGTATTTGGCGACGACCGGAGAATCCGCATCGTCGGGAAGTTTCTTGAGAATGCGGCTGACCTTGTCGCGGACGTCGTTCGCGGCGGCGTCAATATCACGTTCCACCTTGAATTCAAGAGTCACACGGGAACGACCGTCGCGGCTGACGGAGGAAATCGTATCCAACCCCTCAATCCCCGCCACGGCATCCTCAATGAGCTGTGTAATCTTGGTTTCGACGACGTTGGAAGACGCGCCGTCATAGGTTGTGTCGATGGAAATGGTCGGCACATCAATATCGGGGTATTCGCGTACCGCCATGCGGTTCAGGCAGATAAAGCCGAACACCACCAGCAGAAGCATGAATACGATGGTCGCGACCGGACGGACGACGGAGAACTGGCAGATCGTCATTTTTCAGGCGCCCCCTGTTTTATCACCCCCGCGAGATTCACATTCATGCCGTCCACCAGTTTGGCAACGCCTTCCACTACCAGCACATCGCCGTTTTTCACGCCGGAAACCACTTCAACCCTGCCGTCCCGGCGGCTGCCAAGCGAAACCTCGCAGCGGCGGACCCTGCCGTTCGGCTGATACAGAAACACGAACTGCTTTTCGCCGAGGCTGACCACGCATTTTTCCGGAATCATCAGCGCATCGCGCTTGCCCATATCAACCAGCACATGGAACATCATGCCGGGACGCAGTTTCATATCCTTGTTGTCGATCATGGCGCGGACCTCCACCATACGGGTCTGCAAGTTGATGCGCGGTGCGATGGCCGTGACCTTTCCTTTGAACTTCTCACCCGGATAAGCGGCGTTTGTAACCTGCACTTCATAGCCGGTCTTCAATTCAGAAAAATATTTCTCCGGAACGGCGAAATCCACGTTGATTTCGGAAATATCATCCAGCGTGGTGATCTTCGTTCCCGGCGTCACAAGGTCGCCGGGGCTGACCAGACGCATACCGAGACATCCGTTGAACGGAGCCCTCAGATGCCGGTCGTCGATCTGGGTATTGGCAACGGCGAGCAGAGTTTTGGAACGCTCCAGACTTGTTTTCTGTTCATCCACCGTCTTCTGGGAAACCGCCTTGCTTTTGTAAAGGCGGTCAATTCGCGCCATTTCACGGACCTGCTCGGCAAGATTGATTTCCGCCTGCTCTTTTTCCGCCTGCTCACGGGCGTCATCAAGTTTGACAAGGAGCTGACCGGCTTTCGCATGATCGCCGTCTTCAAAGTTGACTTCCACGACTTTTGCGGTGACTATCGCGGTAATATCAACAGCCTCTTTTGCGCTTCCGGTTCCGAGAGCCTCGATAATATCGGAAAACTGCACGGCTTTCTGTGGGGCCGTCATCACGGTGGGCGTAGTTGTCGCTTTCCGCTTTGCCGCAGCGGCAGAGGAGAGCATCACCTGATAATAATAAACTGCTCCGCCGATCACCAGAGCTCCGATTAAAAGTTCCCCGCAAGCCTTCAAGATTTTTTGCCACATAATCCGGTGTTCTCCGATTTTCTGAAAAACAGCTTTGATCGCTCCCGCTGACAGGAAACGGACAGTTTTTCAATCTTTACAATTAAACATTTATAATTTATATTCTA
>URKJ01000053.1 GCA_900548385.1 uncultured bacterium
GATGGCGGGACATATCCCAGGTTCCGCGGTGGTGAATGCCTTCCAGCTCTCCCCATCCGAACGGGAACTTGAACTCGATATCGACGGCTGCTTTCGCATAGTGCGCCAGCTTGTCGTGATCATGGAACTGAATCTCGTCCTCACGGAACTCCAGCAGATTCCGGTAATAGTTGTAACGGGTCTCGCGCCAGTGATTGTAAATCTCCATGGAATCCTTGTCGTGGCAGAAATATTCCATTTCCATCTGCGTGAATTCGCGGGAACGGAACGTGAACATACGCGGCGTGATCTCGTTGCGGAACGATTTTCCGATCTGCGCGATACCGAACGGAAGCTGCATACGGGTCGCAATACGGATCAGATGAAAATCCACAAAAATCGGCTGACAGGTCTCGGCACGGAGATAGGCGATATGATCATCGTCAAACACGGGACCGACATAGGTTTTCATCATCAGGTTGAATTCACGCGGCGGGGTGAGATCGGTCGAACCGCAGTTCGGGCAGACTTTCGGGTCCGGCATCTGATCGACGCGGTGGCGCGCCTTGCAGTGCTTGCAGTCGCACATGACATCGCCGAAACGGTCGATATGGCCGGAAGCCTTCCAGACTTTCGGATGGCAGATCACCGTGGAATCAAGCCCGACGACATCATCGCGCTTTTCAACCATTTCGCTCCACCAGAGCTGTTCTATCGCTTTTTTCATCGCGGTTCCGTACGGACCGTAATCCCAGAAACCGTTGAAACCGCCGTAAATCTCCGAACTCTGAAACACAAAACCGCGGCGCTTGCACAGCGTCACGATCTTATCCATCAGCTCGCCTTCCGTGGTGATAGCCATAAGAAAACTCCTTCAAAATAAAAGTTTAAAATCAAAGGAGTAAGATACTCTCTTTTTCCCGGAATTCAAATTAAAAGGGAAAAATCATTTGAAATAACCGTTCAAATTTGCAACCTCTGTAATGACAGGTTATATTTAACGGAAAAATTGATCACAGAGTTTACAAATGTTGAGGAGTTTACCGATTATGGTTGCCAAAAAAATCGTTATCCGGAATAAAGCCGGTATTCATTGCAGACCGTCAAGCGCGATCATGACGGAAGTGGAAAAATTCCCCCAGGTGGAATTCAGCCTTGCCGCGGAAAACGGCACCTCCTCCATGCACAGCATTCTGGAACTGCTCGCACTGGGACTTCAGAAAGGCGACGAAGCAACGCTTCAAGCCTCCGGGCCGGATGAACAGGCGGCGTGTGACGCCGTTGCCGCCGCGCTTGAAACGGAATATGATTTCCCTTCGCAGCAATAAGACGGAGCTTGTATGAAAGCCATTATTCTCGGCGCGGGAGAACTCGGACGCCTTATCGCCTCCACGCTTTGCGCGGAAAATTACGATGTTGTCGTCATTGACTCCTCCAGCGAAAATTTTGAACGGCTCAAGGAAAAACTCGACCTCATGGTCATTGAGGGCTCCTGCTCCGACGTTGCCGTTCTCAAACAGGCGGGAATTCAAAACTGCGATGCACTCCTCGCCGTCAGCGGCGACGAAGCGGCAAACATCGTCGCCTGCAAGATCGCCAGCAAATTCGGCGTAAAAAAGACCATCTGCCGGTTCTATTCCCTTGACTGTTTCTCGCCCGCAGACGGCATTACGCCCGATTTTTTCGGAATCTGGCGCGCATTCTCCCCTCCGGAACAGTGCGTCCGGAAAATCAGCGACATTCTCGATAATCCGGTGTGTCTGGAAAAGATCCAGTTCACCAATCCCGACGCTCTCATGGAAGTCGTTTCCATCACTCCCAGTTCCATTCTCGCAGGAATCCGGATCAAGGACATCCCGATCACGGAACTCCTCACAAAAATCCGTTTTGCCGCCATCGTGCGGGACCGTCATTTTCTGATCCCCCACGGCGACACCCTTCTGGTGCCGGGCGACAAGGTTTACGTCGCGGGAAAACGGCACGATGTGGAGGATTTCCTCGAACTGATCTCGCCGACCGACCGCACCCGTATCCTCCGCGTCATCATTTCCGGTGCAACGGAAACCGGCTACATGCTCGCACAGAATCTGCTGAAAGAGAGGATCGAAGTCCGCTTCATCGAAAAAAATTACCAGAAAGGGGAATCGCTTCTGGATTCCATGCCGCAGGGAATGCTTGTAATCAACGGCGATCCGACCGATGAGGAAGTCATGGAAGAAGCAGGAATCCAGAACTGCGACGCGTTCATCAGCACAGCGGATGACGATGAAGAAAACATTCTTGCCTGCATCATGGCAAAACGGCTTGGAGCCCGGAAATCCGTCACGATCACCCATAAACCGGAATACATCCGCATCGTCCCGGCAATGGAAATGATCGACTGCGGCATCAGTTCCACGCTCGTTTCCGTCAACACAATCCTGCGGATGCTCGAAACGGGCACCATGCGGATCGACGCCAAGCTCCAGCGCTTCCATGCGCATCTGACCGAATTCACGGTCTCCGCAAAATCCCCGCTGGCAGGCAAAACGATCATCAACTGCAAACTGCCGCCCTCCGTCGTGTTCGCCCTGCTGTTCCGCGGCGCGGATGTCATCACGCCGTCCGGCAATACCGAACTGATCCCCGGCGACGTCGTCGTGGCAATCGTCACCCCCGAAAGCCGGAAAGACCTCGAACCGCTTTTCCCGAAATGAACCGATGAATATTTTTACTGTCCTCTACATGATTTCCATTCTAACCTCCTACATCGGTTTTGCGATGTTCGGATGCGTCCCGGTCGGATGGCTCATGAACGATTCTCCGTCAACACTGGCCGAATTTTCGTTCTGTGCAGCCGCAGCCGTCGCAGTCGGCTTCACCGGGATCCTGCTGACGCGGAAACGGCGCGGCAAAGCCGGAAAGACCGGCGTCCGGGAGGGGTTCGCGACCGTTGCGTTCGGCTGGCTCGCCGCGCTGCTGTTCGGCTCACTGCCGTTCCTGATCGTTGCCCACATGTATCCGCAGGACGCCCTCTTTGAAACGGCTTCCGGGCTGACCACCACCGGAGCTTCCGTGGTCGACTCCGCTCTGCCGCTGTGGAACGGAACGACTCTGCCGCACGGCGTCGAAAGTCTGCCGTACAGTATCCTTTTCTGGCGCAGCCTCATCGCATGGCTCGGCGGAATGGGAATCGTGGTATTCGTGCTGGTCATCATCCCGTTTCTCGGAATCGGAGCGACACAGCTTTACAATGCGGAAGTCCCCGGCGTCAAAATGAACTCCGACCAACTCACTCCGCGCATTGCCGGAACCGCAAAGCTGATCTGGGGAACCTACATCGTACTGACCGCAATCCAGACAGCCTGTCTCAAATTCGGCGGAATGACGCTGTTCGACGCCGTCTGCCACTCTTTTTCCACGATCTCCACCTGCGGTTTTTCCACGCGGCAGATGAGCATCGCGTATTACCCGAGCCCGTTCATTCAATGGACGTTTGTCCTGTTCCTGTTTCTCGGAGCCTGCAACTTCACGCTGCTGTTCAAAGCGATCCTGACCAAACGCTGGCTGATCTATTTTCAGGACGCCGAGTTCCGCTTCTTTCTCGCAACGGTTCTGATCTCCACGCTGGTCATCGCAGTGGTTCTTATGCAGACCTATCCGCACGAAATCCAGTCCATGACGGGAGCGTACCAGCCGAACAACTGGCACACGTCCCTGCGCTATGCGGCGTTTCAGGTGTCCTCCATCATCTCAACGGGGGGATTCTCCACCGCGGACTTTCTTCTGTGGCCGTCCACGGCACAGGTGATCCTGTTTCTGCTGATGCTTCTCGGCGGCTGCACAGGGTCGACCGCGGGAGGCATCAAATGCGTCCGCATTCTTCTGCTCGGCAAACACGCGCTGTCGGAACTCCGGCGCTGTCTGTTTCCCCGTTCGATCCCGGATATCCGGCTGAACGGCGAACGCCTCCATCCCACAACGATCAACAAAACTCTGGCATTCGTCGTCCTTTACATCGGCATCATTTTTCTGGTGACGCTCCTGCTGCCGTTCCTCGCGGAAATGGAATTCGATACAGCCCTGACCGCTGCCATAACATGCATCAGCAACGTCGGCCCCGGATTCGGAGAAGTCGGCCCCGCCGCGAGCTATGGCTGGATGAGCGCTCCGGCAAAACTGCTGCTCTCATTCGCCATGATCCTCGGACGACTTGAAATCTACACGCTTCTCGTTGTACTTTTACCGTCGTTCTGGAAACGGTGAGTTCCGCCGGTTCCTAAATTTCAACGATTCCTCCTTGACTTTTCGCCTTCCCGCCGATATATTTCCGGATAGCTTTTCCAAGGATTGTATGAGCAGCAGAAAAACCGCAAAAAAAACCGTCAGCAAGACAAAGACCAAGGCGCCCCGGAAAACGCCGCACCGTTCCGTGCGCGGCTGGATAACCGGCATAGCCCTGCTTCTCTGTGCCCTTGGCGCGGGATTCTCTTATCTTCCGGAAGAACGGATTCCCGAAACGCTCGAACCGGTGCACACGTTCACGCTCCGCACCCGCAATACGGTCATCGCCAAATTTCTGCCCGACAGTTCCCGTTACGATGACACCGCGCTTATTCCGATTCCGGATACCGAACCGGTCAAACTCTATTTCGCTCCGTCCCCCAATATCCGCAAAGGGCTCTGCGACTTCATCGGTTCCGCAAAAAGCACGGTCGATGTCTGTATTTACGATCTGGATCTCCACGAAGTCGCGCGCGCTTTGACGGAAGCGAAAAAGCGCGGAGTGAAAGTCCGCGTCGTCACCGATGAAGACAACGTCATGCTTGCCGCCGTGGAACAGCTCAAAAAAGCGGGCGTTCCCGTCATCCCCGACAACCGTCCGGCGATCATGCACAACAAATTCGTCATCGTCGACGCCAAATACATCTGGACGGGATCGTTCAATTTCACGATCAACGGAGCCCGGAAAAACGACAACAATGCGCTGATTCTGGAATCGCCGCAGATCGCCGCCTGTTACCAGAGCAAGTTTCAGGAATACTGGTCCGGCAAATTCGGCAGACGCGCAGACCAGAAAACATTCGGCGGGAAAGTGCTGATCGGCGGAACCATGCCTGTCAAAGTCGCATTTTCTCCATCGGACGGCGTCCGGAAGCTGCTGCTCGACGAACTTTCCGATGCAAAAAAAAGCGTCCGGCTGATGGCGTTTTCTTTCACGGCGAAAGAACTTGCGGAGGCTCTTTCCAAGCTCGCGATGCGGGGAGTAACCGTGCAATGCCTGTTCGACAACGGCCAGGCTGCGGGGAAATTCAGTCAGGATGAATACTTGAAAGGCAGCGGCGTCCAAATCCGCCTTGCACCGAACCGGTCCGGGAAAATGCACCACAAAGTGATTATCATCGACGACGAAACGGTCATCACGGGAAGCTACAATTTCTCGAAAAACGCCGAAGTCAGCAACGATGAAAATATTCTCATATTGAAGAACAAAGAGATCGCCCGCGAGTTCAACCGGGAATTCCGGCGCTGCTGGCGGGGAACCAAAGGATATCTGTAACAACAGAAAGGAATTGTCATGAAAAAAATGCTGCTCATCGCGCTGTTCGCGCTCACCGCCGCCGGATTTGCGGCGGATCAGAAAGTCGCCGTCGTTGATCTCGACCGCGTGCTTCAGGAGTATTACAAAACCAAGATCGTGGAAGCCAACCTCAAACGGCAGGCGGATGTCTATAAGGACTACGCCCAGAAGCTCATGGAATCACTGACCAAACTGCAAAACGAATTCACCGCACTCCGCGACGCCGCGCAGAATATCGCCCTCACCGACGCCGCACGCGAAAGCAAACGTCTTGCCGCGCAGGACAAATACAAAGAGATCGCCGCCAAGGAACTCGAACTGCGCACCTACAACCGTGAAAAACAGGCACAGCTCCGCGACGACCGCGACCGGGAACGGGCCGTGATTCTGGACGACATCAAAAAAGCGGTCGAAAACCATGCCACGCTTGCCGGCTTCTCGCTCGTCCTCGACAAAGCCGCGCTTTCCGCCAGCGGAATGCCCGTGATTCTTTACAACAGCAAGGCGATCGAAATCAGTGAACCCGTCTTGAAAGAACTCAACACCGGCAGAGCCGCCGGAAAATAATCCAGGAGCATACCATCATGAAAACATTTACAGCAGAACAACTCGCAGCTCTCGTCAACGGCACCGTTACAGGCGACAGCCGGCGGACCGTTTCCGGCGTGAACTCCCTCAAACTTGCCACCGCGGACGATGTGTCGTTTCTCGGTTCCATGAAACACCGCAAGCAGTTTGACGAAACCAAAGCGGGAATCATCCTTCTTGAAAACGGTCTGAAACTGGAACCCTCCGAAACCCGCACACTGATCTTCTGCGAATCCCCCGACAAAGCCTTTACGCGCGTCTGCAATGAATACGCTCCCGAACCGATCCGCTACGAACCCGGCATCTGCCCCGGCGCGTATGTGGACCCGACCGCGAAAATCGGCGAAAACGTTTACATCGGCCCCAACGCCGTCGTGCAGGCGTATGCGGAAATCGGAAACGGAACCGTCATCGGCGGCGGCGCATACATCGGTCATTATGCGAAGATCGGTGAAAACTGCATCATCAATGCCAACGTTTCAATCATGCATCGCTGCATTCTCGGAAACAAAGTCATCATCCACGCCGGATCGACGATCGGCGCAGACGGGTTCGGCTATACCCCGACATTCCGCGGACTCGTCAAGGTGCCGCAGAACGGGATCGTGCAGATCGACAATGATGTGGAAATCGGCGCGAACTCCTGCATCGACCGCGCGCGCTTCGGCAAAACATGGATCAAGAAAGGCGCAAAGATCGACAATCTGGTGCAGGTCGGTCACAATGTCATTCTCGGTGAGTCTTCGGTGCTGATCGGGCAGTCCGGTATCGCCGGAAGTGCGGAAATCGGACGCGGCGTCATCGTTTCCGCACAGGCGGGCGTCAACGGCCATATCACTCTTGGCGACGGCAGTTTCGTTGCGGGAGCCTCCGCCGCTCAGCGCAGCGTTCCGCCGGGAGTCTCGGTGTTCGGCACGCCCGCGGAAACCGACGTGGAATTCTTTGAACGCCACACTCTGCCGCGCAAGGTGAAACGTCTGCTCGCCCGGATCGAAAAGCTGGAAGAAGAACTGAAAACGCTGAAAGAATCCAAAGGCGAATAATGGATCTTTCGGAATTCCGGTGCCGCCGCTGCGGCACCTGCTGCAAATGGGAAGGTCCGGTGCGCGTCTCGCAGGAAGAGATCGCCCGGATCGCGGAATTCCTGCACATCGGCGTGCAGGAATTCATCAACCGCCACACCGTGCTGACTCCCGACCGGCGCGGACTCTCCCTCATGGAAAATCCGGCGGACGGCAGCTGCATTTATTATGACGATGCGGCAAAAGCCTGCCGGATCAATCCGGTCAAACCGCGCCAGTGCTCCGCGTTTCCGTTCGACTGGAATTTTCCCGGCTGGGAAACGCTCTGCGAGGGCGGGAAAGAGCTCGTAAAATAACCGTTTTACCGGGAAAACCGCAGATTGCGGATCGCCGCGCCGGACCTCTTTTCCGGCACCATGCGGTATTGAAACGATATTTGATCGACAAAGCGGAAATTCCGCCATGCTGCGGCGCGGGACAGATTCACTTCCGCCTCCTGCCATGTTGCCGGCTCGTTATCCGGTTTCTGCAAAAACTTCAGAGGCAGATACGGCGTCGTCACAGATTTTCCTCCGGCGTCGGTCCCTTTCAAAGAAATTTGGATCCCCGGAAGCTGCTGATGCTTCCCCCACTGATCCGCCAGCGTATTGAACTGAAGACAAAGCCGCCCGGTCTCCCCGCCGTTCACCGCGGCAGGCGGAATAATCCGGATGAAACCTCCGCACCAGCTCGTTCCTTTCTCCGAAATCGGAAACTCCACAGCATCCCCCGCCAGACGGGGACGGACCATCCGGTTCCATGCGGCGGGAATCATCACACCGCTGCGGGGATCAAGCGCCGCCCGCGTCCTCCGGCAAAGAACGGAAACGGACCGGACCGTCACCCCCTCCGCCGGTGTAAGACGGAGTTTCCGAAGCGCGGACCGCGGATCGTTCAACAGCCGTTCCAGCGGAAGCGGAACCCGGATCCACCCGTTCTCCGCCCGGTAAACGGAAGGATCCACCGTCACCGTCTTGTCGCCTGCAATGTGGAATTTCTGTTCCGCTTTCACTTCCAGCAGCAATGTCCCGGATTCAAAACCGGACGGCAGAAGGAAAGGTTCGGACAACTCAACCGTTCCGCCGTTCCGTTTCCAGGAAAGCGGACGCGATTCCGTGTCTTCCCCGGACGGCAGTTCAGCGGAGACGGCAACGATGATCGGGATCGAATTCCGGTTTTGTGAAACAATGTCGAAACTGCGGACCATCTTTTCCGGGTGCGGATTTTCCCAACGCCAAATATAAAGTCCGCGCCCCTCGGAGTTCAGCCAGCCGGTATGCGCCGTCATCGTGGAACGTCTCGTTTTTGCTGCCCAAAACCAGTCGGCCACCTCGATTTCGTCGCGGATCGGCAGCTCCAGAACGGAACCGTCCGCATAATGGATCACATAGCTGAACGAATGACCGCCCGACCACGCGGTCGCATGAAGGAAATAGAGATTCTTTACATGGAGTCCCACCCGGATCCCCTTGACCGCCAGCGGAGCCTCCGGATGTTTCCGCGATCCGAGCACGATGCAGGTTTTGTAATCATTCTGATCGACACGGATGAATTCCATCGGAACGCCTGCGCAATTCTGAATTCCCCACTGAGTTCCGTGCAGGGAGTTTTCACCCTGATCGGTCCAGCCGCCTTTACCGTCTCCCGCCACCGTATCCACAAACGCCCGGTTCACATGCGCACGGAGATCAATCGGACGGATCCGGTTCGGATCGACCTGAAAAACGACACGGTCTTTCGCGCGCTCCGCTTTCTCTTTTTCAAGGGCGGCGTTTCCCTCTTTTACGGTCTGTTCGTATGACTCTTCCGGCATTTTCCCGAACCGCCGTTCAAGCTCCGCACGGCTCCCTCCGACAAGAATCACCACATCCCCCGGCAGCAGAAGCAGCGGAAGCAAACCGTCTTTTCCTTTCACAATCCGGCGCGGCATATCGGCATTCCGATGGTCGATCCGGCAGAATACAGCCTCTTCCGCCGGAGAAAAACCGACCAGCCGGGAACCGAGACCGCGGTTGGCGATCAGATAGCCGGTCATTCCCTCCCGCACAGCCTTGTTGACCTCAATATCCGGCGCCGCTTTTCCGGACGCAAGATCCATAACCCGGCAGACGGGACGGATATTCCGTTCCGCGAGCAGATCCGTCAGGAATGCGCTGAGAGCTTCCACCGGCATGGAGGCATTGAGAAACAGAATGCGCCCTTTTCCCTCTTTCCGTTCAAACAGCACCGGCGTTTTACCGATGAAGGCAAGCGGCGTCCATCCGGCTCCGGGAGCAGTCGTCTTGTAAAGAGAAGCGGTATACTCTTTCCCGTTCCAGCGGAAGGAAGCGGCTTCCGCATTGAGAATCTCCCTGCCGCAGCGGATCGCGGGAAACGTGTTGTCTTTACGGATATGGGAAAGCTCGCCGCGGTCAAGCACTTCCTGCGCAAGCAGCAGAGTCCCGCCGTCCTGCGCGAACTTCCGCAGATATTCCGGCGTTTTTTCATATACGGCATCGACTCCGGCGGCGATCAGCACACCGTAGCGGTTCTGGCGCCCGGAAGCCAGCTGTTCCTCAAAGATCATATCCTGCGGAATATGCGCATACTCAAGCGCCAGCGAATAATATTCCAGCAAACGGCGGTTGAAATGCCCCAGGGCCTCGGCAACACGGTCGGTCGGAACGGAATAAAGCAATGCGGTCCGGCGCGGGATCCCTCTGTCACGCGGAGCAAACAGAACGCTGACATCCGCAATATCCCGTTTCGCATCCCGGATTCCCAGCAGGGATTCCGTCGGGACCGCCCAGGGATTGAGCAGATTGTAGGGGAATTTTTCCGCCGATTTTTTCGCCTTTGCAATGCTCGTTTCCACATCGAAAACGGTTCTGCCGTCCGGTCCTTTCTTTTTCGCAACCCAGTCAGAGCTCCGTTTATCCCATTTGAACAGAAACGAAGCGTTAAACCCGCGGGCGAACTGCGTCAGATACGCATTACGGAAACCGGAACGCGTGCTTCCGGTATACATTTCGCCGTCGGAGATCGGTTTTCCATCCGCCATCGCACGGAGAAAATGCGCCTGAACGGAATTTCCACCGCCGGTGGAGCTCGAAATCCGGTTCATCAAAGTATTGATCCGGTACAGATTGATTCCTTTCGTCCGCATAAAGACCGGCTGGATGCAGAATCCCGCCTCCGGACGCGGGTCGATCTCCCGAATTGCCTGGATCCCCTCCCTGCACAGTTCGTAAAACACATCCTCCGTAAACTTGATCCATTCAATATTCAGAACGGGATTATCCGCAAGACGCTTGAATTCCCCCGCCTGGCGGAACGAGGTGTATTCCGTTCCCCAGACACGGTTCAGCACTTCGATGTTTTTATATTTCTTCTCCATTCTCCGCACGAACTCCGCTCTGCCGGAAGCGGACAGCACAGTGGGTCCCGGCTCATTGAACAGTTCGTACCAGAGCGGTTTCGCGCCATGTTCTTTCATCACCAGCGCACCGTCCCGCCACATATCAAGATAGAATTGACGACCGACAGGATGAAGCATATCATACGACATGAAATGCCCGCGCAGAAACGCCTCTTTCGGAATCGTTTTGTCCCGCTTCGGATTGAGCCCGCCATGGTGCCATCCGGCTCCGGTATAATCCACATACAGCGGCAGTCCCGCATCAATGGGACGCCGGTACTGATCCGGCGCATCCTGGACCCTGTGGCCTTTCCGGTACCTGCCCATCCAGCGGGTCGGCGTAAACATTCCGACGGTGTCAAAACCGATTCGCTGGGTCCCTTCGTAATCAAGAAGATTTTCGTACAGCCATTTCAGAGACTCCGGATATCCGAATGCCGGATACGGAATACTCCGGATTGTCCCCTCATAAAAAATCACTCCCATCAGATAACGCGGCTTCCCGTCAACCTCGAACTGTCCCTCAGGACCGATCACAGTCACAGCGTTTTCCGGCATCCGGAGCGAAGCGGGAAGAAGCGGAAACTCTTTTTCTCCCACAGTTTCCGCGTTCCCGGAAAATACTCCGGCGGCACATATTGCGATACACACACTTTTCCACAGATTCATCTTCATTCTGTTCCTCCCGATCAATCGTTGATATTCTGTCCCCAGAAATATTGAAAGCTGGCTGACGCCGGAATCCGGCTCATCCGGAGAGACGCCACATGCAGGTCCCCGTAAATCAGATTAACGCCGAGCCCGTCCAAATGACGCTGAGTTACCAAATCAGCAGAGATACCGTTTTTTTCATAAATAACCGGCGTATTTCCCGTCCGGTCAATATCGGACACCATCATCCGCTCCGACGGACGTTTGACACGCAGAAAAAACGCCTTGGCGGTCTGACGGAGATAACCGTTCATTCCGTAATTTTTTGCAACCAACCGCTGCGCCTCCGGAATTTGCGAAGGACAGCGGAAAACGGCCAGCCGGACATAATCCGCGTTCCAGCGAACCCGGAAATCCGCTGCAATGTAATTGGCGAGTTTATCCTGCCACTTATAGTAGGGTGTCGGAGAATTCCCGCCATCCTCCGCAAGCGGAGTATAGGAAGCCCAGTCATCCGCATAGCCGTTGAGCGCAATCCCGATCTGTTTCATGTTGGAAACGCAGGACATATCCTTTGCCTTTCTTCTCGCCGAATTCAACGCGGGCAGAAGCATTCCTGCAAGTATTGCAATAATTCCAATGACGATCAGAAGTTCCAGAATGGTAAACCTTCTTATATGCGGAAATCGCATTTCCGTTCCGGGCGGGTTCCTCATTGTGTTCTCCTTTCCGCTGTCATCTTCTGCTGACGTTTCTGCGACCGGTCGACTTTTGACAAAAGTCCGCAGAGACAATTCATTCTGTCGTTCCAATCCGTTCATTCTGTTCTCCTTTTATTGTTTTCTCTTGTTGACATTCCAGTAACCAGTCGGCTTTTGATAAAAGTCCGCAGCGGGAATTCATTCCATCGGTCCAATTCGTTCAATCGGATGGCGGCAATGATCTCTTCCACGATCTCCGGAACACAATCCGTTGTATAAGTTATCGGCGGATTGTGCCGGGAAGCGCTCAGCGTGCTGTCCGAGGAAACGATCCCCGCCTGTTCCGGAACAAGCCCCTGCTCATAAAGCGGAAGCGTGATCAGCTCCAGATAAGAATCCAGCGGAAAGTAAACGCTGTCTTTTTCATGTTTCCGGATCCGGGAAAGCCAGCGGCTCAGCCCGATCACCCCCTGAAGCCGTTTCTCATACGGATAAAACAGTTCGGGGCACTCAATTCCGCGCTTCGCCATGGTATCCTGAAATCCCTGGATCCGTCTGCAGATGGACAAACTGTCACGGCTGATTCCGCACCCCATCAGAACCGGCCGGCAATACCCGCCCGCAAGGAGCGCTTTTGCGGCGATCACGCCGGAATGGTAATAATCTACCACCAGCAGCGGAGAATCCGCACAACTGTCGCTTTCATCCAGAAAAACGATCCGGACGCCCAGTTCCCGCAAGCGCGGACACAGCTTCTCCAAATGATCCGCTCTGATCAGAAAGAGAAAAACAACGGAATAATCCCGCAGTTTCTCCGCCAGAGTTTCCACGGTCTCTCCCGGATATTCCGGATCGAACGGAACCAGATCCACAGAGACCATCTCTTCCATAGCCCGGATCCGCAAGATCTCCCATTTCCGGTAGTTGCTGTCAAACCAGAACACTCCGGTCAGACGGTGAAAATAGGGAACATACGCATACCGCCCTTTCTGGCGAACCGCCGGAGTAATCCGCGTGGACTGTTTTTCGCGGTAAAGCACGTTTTCCGCGATCAGCGTTTCCTGCGCCTTCGCCAGTGTCTTGCGGCTTGTGCCGAACCGGATCATCAGTTCCCGTTCCCCCTCCAGGCGCAAATTCCCTTCACGCCGCCGCTGATTCACATACCGGCGGAGCATATTCAGCACATTTTCGTATTTACTGTATGTTCTCATTCGTTTCCTGCCAAAAAAGGATACCAACTGCTTCCTTTTAAATTATACAACATCTTGCAAACAATGTCAATCCCCTGTTCCGAAAAAAAATAAAAGTTTTTGTTTTCATACTTGAAATATAATTCCATATATGATAATTTAAATACAACAGGAGAATATCAATGAACAAAAAACCCTATCTTGTCCCCGCTCTGGAACGCGGAATGCGGATTCTGGAACTGCTTGCCGGCCATCCGAATGGTCTTGCCATGACCGACATGGAAGAACTCGGCCTGCCGTCCGCCAGTCTTTACCGGATGCTGGTGACGCTGTCGGAACTCGGCTATATCATCCGGGACGGCAGCGACCGTTACCGCCTCGGACGCAAACTGCTGACGCTCGCTTACCGTTCCATCGACGAATCTTCACTGATCGAAACCGCACTCGGTCCGATGCGCGATCTGCGCGACCGCACCGGGGAAACCGTGATGCTCGGTGTTCTTTACGGTGATGAAGGCGTTGTGATCGAATCGGTAAAATCAAACCGTGCGGTCTGCGTTTCCGTGCGGATCGGTCATCATTACCCGCTTCATACCGCCGCTCCCGCCAAAGCAATGCTCGCATTTCTTCCCGGACCGGAGCGCCGCGCAATCCTCAAACGGATCGCTTATACAAAATTCACGGAAGCAACGCTTCCCGATGCGGAAGCACTGGAGCACGAACTCGCCGGAATCCGCAAAACGGGGATCGCCTACGATCACGGTGAAGAGCTGCCGGAGCTTCGCTGTGCGGGCTCGCCCGTTCTCAACGCAAAAGGCTACCCGGTCGCCGCGGTCTGGATCGGCGGACCGGAATCAAGGCTGGATAAATCCACGCTCAGGCAGTACGGCGCAATGGTGCACAGCACTGCGGAGTGGATTCAACAGAAAATCATGAAATGATCAGGAGAAAAACATGGACCTCAATCACGCAAATGCATTGGTAACGGGCGGATCCGACGGCTACGGACGCGGCATCGCAAAAGTTCTCAGAGACGCGGGCGCCAATGTCTGGATCACCGGACGCGACGCCGCTAAACTCAGCAAAACCGCAGCGGAACTCGGCGTCCGCGCCATTCAGGCGGATGTCTCTTCCGGCTCCGACTGGGACCGTGTCATAAACGAAACCGGCGATCTGGATATCCTCATCAACAACGCCGGAAACGGCGGACGCATCGTCCCCGTCGCGGAACAGACGGATGACGACATCATCCGCACTATCAACGTCAATCTGACCGGAGCGATACTCGGCTGCCGCCGCGTCGGAGCGGGCATGGCAAAACGCGGACGCGGCATCATCCTCAATATATCAAGCGTCTGCGCACTTTACGCGTGGCCCTCCTGGAGTGTCTACACCGCAGCCAAAGCCGGACTTTCCAAATTCAGCCATGGACTCTACACAGAACTGCGTCCGTTCGGGGTGCGCGTCACCTGCGTCACTCCGTCGTGGGGACAGACCGGATTCAATCAGGCGGCGAACATCCGCGGAGCATCGGAAGATCCCGCACTTGCAGCCAAATGCATCGCACCGGAGGAACTCGGCGCCATCATCCGCTCCATCATTGAACAGCCCGATCATCTGGCTGTTCCCGACATCACCGTGCAGCCGGTAATTCAAGACATCTCACCGATGTAAAACAAGGAGAAGTCCCGTCATGAGCAGTCTGTTTCTGGAAGCGGAATCGTTCCGCAATCCCGGCGGTTGGGTAATCGACCCCTCCGCCATGAATCAAATGGGTTCGGCATACCTGATGGCACACGGAGCGGGCGTTCCGGTCGCCGATGCGGAAACGGAAATCCGGATTCCCGTTTCCGGCACTTATCATATCTGGGCAAGAACACGGGACTGGACCGCCGTCTGGAAACGCGGAACTCCCGCCGGACGTTTCACGCTGAAAGCGGACGGTATCGAACTGCCGGAAATACTCGGCACCAATGGCGGACAATGGGCGTGGCAGAAAGCCGGAACCCACACGTTTTCCGCCGGGCTCCACTCCATCGCCCTGCACGATTTGACCGGATTCAACGGCAGGTGCGACGCTCTTTATCTGACCACGGACCCTGACGATGTTCCGCCCGATGACGGAGCCGAACTGGCGGCATTCCGGCGGGAAAAAAGCGGAATCACGCCTGCCGATGATCCGGCGGAATACGATCTGATCGTTGCGGGCGGCGGCATAGCCGGAACCGTTACCGCGCTTGCGGCGGCACGGCTCGGACTTCACACCCTCCTTCTTCAGGACAAATCCGTTCTGGGCGGATGCAACAGTTCCGAAATCCGGGTTCCGCTCGGCGGATGTACACACATCGGAGCCTACCCGAATATCGGCAATACCGTGCGGGAGATCGCACCCGTCTATCTGATGCCGGGCGCAAAACCGGAAGAATGGTACGAAGACATCCGGAAAGCAAACGCATTCCGTGCCGATTGCAAGGGCAAAGCGGAACTGCACCGGAATGAACGGGTCATAACCGTCGAAACCGATCCGGACGATCCCATGCTCATTCGGGCGGTCATCTCCCGCAATACAATTACCGGAAAAGAGACCCGGTACCGCGGGCGTCTCTTCTCCGACTGCACGGGCGACGGCACCATTGCCGCGGCGGCAGGCGCCGGGTATCTCTATGGAACCGAAGGCAAAAGTGTATTCGGAGAATCGCTCGCGCCGCAAGAGTCCTCGAACGAAGTCATGGGACTCTCCGTGCTCTGGACCAGCGTGGAGGAAGACCGCCCCGTTCCGTTCCCCGATATTGACTGGGGCATCGAATTCAACGAAACGAACTGTTATTATCTGACCGGTGGAGACTGGGAAACCGAAACCGGGCAATACCGGAATCAGGCGGAGGAAGCCGAATACATCCGCGATTATTCGCTGATGACGACCTTCGCCAACTGGTCTTTCCTGAAAAACCATTCTGCCCGCAAAGCGGAATGGGCAAACCGTCGGATCGACTGGATCTCGCCCTGCGGCGGAAAACGCGAAAGCCGCCGTTTTCTGGGCGATCATATCATGACTCAGAACGATATTGAAAATGAAACGGCATATCCGGACGGAACCGCTTCCATTTCCTGGTCGATCGACCTGCATTATCCCGAACCGGAAAACCGGAAGCGTTTCACCGAGCCGTTCCGCTCATGCGCCTACCATCGCGGAATCCCGTCATTCACTCCGGTCCCGTACCGCTGCCTCTATTCGCGGGACGTGAAGAATCTGTTTCTCGGCGGACGCCTCATCAGCCTTTCCCATGTGGCGTTCTCCGCCGCCCGTGTCATGCGCACCCTCGGAGCTCTCGGCGAAGTCGTTGCAATGGCGGCAAAGGTCTGCATGGAACACAACGTTTTTCCGCGCGGCGTTTACGAGCAGCACCTGGAAAAACTGAAAGAAAAAATGCGGGCGGGAATCCCCACGCCGGAGCAGTTCGCATGTCCGTCCGTCGGAAAATGGGAATCCTACCATTTCAAAGAACTCGGACATTTCTTTTACAATGCGGACGGCAGAACACACGGCATTGATGAACAGACGCAGGCCGCAATCCGTGAACTGGGCAAAGAGCACCTTTTCCCGCATACGGGAAAATAAAGCGGACGGGGCGGCGGAACGGTTCCGTCACCCCGCCCCGGTACTCAGAATGCTTTTGCAAATTCCGCCAGTTTTTTCAGTCCGGTCTCATCCGGGTTGTCCAGCAGAATCCGGACGATTGCACTGCCGATGATGAATCCGTCTGCGTCCTTGCCGATCCCGGCGGCCTGTTCGGGATTGCTGACTCCGAATCCGGCGAGAACCGGCATTCCGGTAACGGATCTGATGTCGGTCAGACGCTGTTTCAGTTCCGGCGGAAGCCCGGCACGGGCACCCGTGACGCCATTGACCGTGATGACATAAAGGAAGCTGTCTTCCAGCTCTTTCGCGATCTCGGCGACGCGATCAAGATGAGTCGTCGGCGCGACCAGCGGCACCAGTGTCATATTGTGCCTGCGGAGCACATCCAGCAGCTCCCCGCGATCCTCATAGACCACGTCCACGGCAAGCACGGCGTCCACCCCGGCCGATTCGGCTGCGGCGGCAAACGCTTCGAGTCCGCGGCTGAACAGGACATTGTAATACGAAAACAGGACAAACGGCGTTTCGGGATACTTGACGCGGAGACGCGCAATGCAGTCAAGAATATCCTGCAGCTTCGTTCCATGCTCCAGCGCTTTCTGACCGGCGAGACGGATCACGGGACCGTCCGCCATCGGGTCGGAAAACGGCACCCCGAATTCGATAATATCCACGCCGTTGTCGATCAGCGTTTCCACGGCGCGTTCACTGTATTTCATATCCGGAAATCCCATCGTCAGATAGGCGGTGAAAATCTTTTTGCCGGACGCTTTCGCGGCGGCGAACAGTGTTTGAATACGGTTCATGTTCAGATTCCTTTTTTTGATGCTTTATAATTTCTCACGCTCTGCATATCCTTGTCGCCGCGCCCGGAAAGGCATACCACGATCAGGTCGTCCCGGCTCATCTCCGGCGCCCGGCGCAACGCCTCAGCAACCGCATGACTGGACTCAAGAGCGGGAATGATCCCCTCATAACGGGACAGCATGTCGAATGCGCGAACAGCTTCTTCGTCATTGATCGTTGTATAGATCGCGCGCCCGGTATCATGCAGATACGAATGTTCCGGACCGACTCCCGGATAATCCAACCCGGCGGAAACGCTGTAGGTATCCACGATCTGTCCCTCATCAGTCTGAATCAGATACGTTTTGCTTCCGTGCAGCACCCCGATGCGTCCGCCGTTGATACTGGCGGCATGTTCACCCGTCTCAACGCCCTTCCCTCCTGCCTCCACACCGACCAGCCGGACGGCGGGATCATCAAGGAATCCGGCAAACAGCCCCATTGCGTTGCTCCCCCCGCCGACGCATGCGATCGCTTCCGTCGGCAGTTTGCCGTACTGTTCCAGACACTGCCTGCGGGCTTCCCGTCCAATCACGGACTGAAAATCGCGGACAATCATCGGGTACGGATGCGGACCGGCGACCGTTCCGATCACATAGAACGCCTCATCAACCTCCGTAATCCAGCGGCGGATCGCCTCGTTCATCGCATCTTTGAGCGTGGCGCTGCCCTCGGTTACGGAAGTGACCTTCGCGCCGAGCACCTCCATGCGTTCCACATTCGGAGCCTGACGCGCCACGTCAACCGCCCCCATGAAGACTTCACATTCCATCCCGAACAGCGCGGCGACTGTGGCGGTGGCAACGCCGTGCATTCCCGCTCCGGTCTCCGCAAACAGTTTTTTCTTTCCCATCCGTCTGGCAAGAAGCGCCTGCCCGATGGTATTGTTGATCTTGTGTGCGCCGGTGTGATTCAAGTCTTCACGTTTGAGCAGAATTCTGGCACCGCCGCAAAGCTCCGTCAACCGCTCCGCATAATAAAGCGGACTTTCGCGCCCGACGTAATTTTTCATCAGCCGGTCAAACTCCGCCTGAAACGCCGGATCGTTCTTTGCATCCGAATATGCCTGTTCCAGCTCCGCAAGCGGAGTCATGAGAGTTTCGGCGACATACTGCCCGCCGTAAATTCCGTAATGGGAATCCGTTTTCATTTTTGTACTCCTTGATAAATTGAAATAAGTTCATTCAGTTTGACAATGCTTTTATGTCCGGGCGCATCCTCCAGCGAACTGTTGACATCCAGGACGTCCGCCCCGATCCGGGCAGCTTCGGCAAGATTTGCCGCGGACAATCCGCCGGCAAGCACCAGACGTTTCCCCGCCTCCAGAACCCGCTCCACCAGTGTGCGGTCGGAACGCATTCCGCTGCCGGGACTGCCGGAATCCACCAGAAACGCATCCGCCGGATAAGCCGGATCAAATCCGGCGGAAACGGCTTTCCAGACCTCATAATCCCCGCGCAGGGAAGCGGCAAGCTCCGCAGGTTCCGTTCCATGAAGCTGAATCACATCCAGATGCAGACGCTCCGCGATTTTCCGGATCTTCTCTCCGGAAATATCGACAAACACACCGACGATCTTCCCGTGCGTCCGGTCGATCCGCGAAAGAATCCGCTCCGCCTGCTCCGGAGAAACATGCCTCGGACTTTCCGGGCAGAAAATGAATCCGAGATAATCCACCCCCGCAGAAACAGCCGCGCCCGCGAACTCCGCCGAATTGATTCCGCATATCTTGAGCGCGTTCATGCAAACAGCTCCCTCAGTTTTTCCCCCGGACGTTCCGCTCTCATCAGAGTTTCGCCGATCAGAAAACCGTCGGCGCCCTCGTCACGAAAACGCAGAATGTCTTCTTTCGACCGGATCCCGCTTTCCGCAATCCGGATAATACCGGACGGAATATCCCCCAGCAGATTCAGCGACGTATCCAGCGAAACGGAGAAATCGGCAAGGTCACGGGCATTGACTCCGATCATCGCGGCACCGCCCCGGACCAGCATTTCCACTTCGCTCCTGCTATGCGCTTCGCACAACGCGGTGAGTCCGAGCGACTCCGCGAATCCGCGCAGTTCCGTAAACCGGTTTTCCTCAAGCACCGCCGCAATCAGCAGAACGGCATCCGCACCCGCCGCCCGCGCTTCCAGAATCTGATACTCGTTTGAAATGAAATCCTTGCGCAGAAGCGGAATCGAAACCACGCCGCGCACTTCCTCCAGATACCGGAGCGAACCGAGAAAGCAGTCCGGTTCGGTCAACACCGAAAGTGCGGCGGCTCCGGCGGCTTCCAGCTCCTTTGCAAGCTCAACCGGATGAAAATCAGCACGGATCAGCCCTTTGGAGGGCGACGCCTTTTTCAGCTCCGCGATCACATGGATTCCGTCACCACGGAATGCGGCGGCGAAATCACGGCATGGCGGCATTCCGGCAATCTTCGCTTTCAGTTCCGCCGCCGGAACAGCTTGCGGCGCATTGGCACGCGCTTGCGTAATTTTTTCGAGAATGGATTCGTTTTTCATTTGCTTGCCTCCACAAGAAGTTCCAGTTTTTTGAGAGCCGCACCGGAGTCAATGGAATCCGCCGCTTTCCGAACTCCCTCCTGAATTGTTTTCGCAGCGTTCGCCGCATAGATCGCCGCTCCGGCATTGAGAAGAACGACCGCACGTTTTCCGCCGCGCTCCCGTCCGCGCAGAATATCAAGCATGATCGCGGCATTTTCCGCCGGAGTCCCGCCGATCACGTCGCTCAGGGAACAGACATTGTCCAGCACCATTTCCGGAAACAGTTCGTAAGTCCGGATCATGCCGTCTTTCAACTCGCAAACCCGTGTCGGCGACTCCGGACTGATCTCGTCAAGACCGTCCGCTCCATGCACAATCAACGCATGCCGGCTTCCAAGCGATTTCAGCACCGCCGCAAAGACTTCCGTATATTCCGGAGCGAACACCCCGATCAGATGATTGCGCGCACCCGCCGGATTCGTCAGCGGTCCCAGCAGGTTGAAGATCGTCCGCATCTTCAGCGCTTTCCGGACCGGAGCGGCATAACGCATTGCAGGATGTATTTTCTGTGCGAACAGAAAACCGATCCCGTGTTCCTGAATGCAGCATTCCATGACGGACGGCTCCACGTCGAGATTGAATCCGAGCTCCGCAAGCACATCCGCCGCTCCGGACCGGCTGGAAATCGCCCGGTTGCCGTGTTTGGCGACCGTCACTCCGGCTCCGGCGGCGACGAAACACGAAGTCGTGGAAATATTGAACGTGCCGAGTGAATCGCCGCCCGTCCCGACAATGTCCAGCACATCGGCCATCCCCGTGTCGATGAATGCGGCTTTCTGACGCATGGCACGGGCGGCGCCGGTGATCTCGGCAACCGTTTCCCCTTTCAGACGCAGAGCGGTAAGAAGCGCGGCGATCTGCACTTCCGCGCAATCGCCCTGCATGATGCGGGAGAAACATTCAAAAGCCTCAAGTTCCTCCAGATCCCGCCGCGCCATGAGTTTGTTGATATAACGACTCAGCATTTCAGCGTTTCCCCTCGTTGAACTGTTTCATCAGCCGGAGAAAATTACCGAGCTGCCGCTTGCCGGTAACGGTGACGATCGACTCCGGATGGTACTGAATGGATTCGATCGGAAACTCCCGGTGGCGCATCGCCATGATCTCGCCGTCATCGCTCCGGGCGGAGATTTGCAGACAATCCGGCAAAGTTGCCGCTTCAACAGCGAGAGAGTGGTACCGCATCGCTTTGAAATTCTGCGGAATCCCCTCGAAAAGCCCCTTGCCGTCGTGCGTGACCGGACTTGTCTTGCCGTGCATGAGATTTCTTGCATGCACGACTCTCCCCCCGAACACCTGCCCGATCGTCTGGTGTCCGAGGCAGACTCCGAGGATCGGCAGTTTTCCCGCGAAATGTGCAACCGCCTCCAGAGAGATCCCCGCGGAATCGGGATTGCCGGGACCGGGAGAGACGACCAGCGCCTCCGGTTTCAGCGCCTCAATTTCTGAGATCGTGACCTTGTCATTGCGGCGGACCGTCACATCCGCCCCCAGCATATAAAAATACTGAACAAGGTTGTAAGTGAAAGAATCGTAATTGTCAATCATGAAAATCATGGCTCAGCTCCTTTCAATTCAATCCGGCGGCAAGCTCCGCCGCTTTGAAAACCGCACGGGATTTGTTGAGTGTTTCCTGATATTCCTCTTCGGGAACGGAGTCGGCAACGATTCCCGCGCCCGCCCGCATGGTGAGTTTTTTCCCCTCCAGAATCATCGTGCGGATGACGATGGCGAAATCCATATTGCCGGAATAACTGAAATATCCCGCCGCCCCGCCGTAAATTCCGCGCGGCGAATGTTCATATTCGGCGATCAGCTGCATGGCGCGGATCTTCGGCGCTCCGGAAAGCGTGCCGGCAGGAAACGCCGCGCGGAACAGATCGAAACAGTCGTACCGCTCATCAATTTCCGCCTCCACATGCGATACCATGTGCATGACATGCGAATAGCGTTCCACAGTCATGAATTCCTTGACCTGCACCGCACCTTTCGCCGCAACGCGTCCGATGTCGTTCCTGCCGAGGTCCACCAGCATGATATGTTCGGCGCGCTCTTTCTCACTGTTGAGCATGTCGGCGGCAAGCTGAATATCCTGCTGTTCACTCTTTCCGCGCGGACGCGTCCCGGCGATCGGGCGGACCGACCCCGTGCGTCCGGTGAGTTTGACAAGTTCCTCCGGCGACGCCCCGATCAGCGTCCGGTCACCGAACTTGGTAAAGAACGTATAAGGAGAAGGATTGATCAGACGCAGCGCACGGTAAAGCTGAAGAGCCCCTGCGGGAGCCTCCGTGGAGAATTTCTGCGACATCACGATCTGGATGCACTCTCCGTCGCGGATCGCCCGTTTGGCGGCTTCCACTTCCTCTTTGAATTCTTCACAGGTCATCTCCGGCTGGAACGGTTTCATCGTCCGCTTCGATGCGGGCTCGGTCTGCCGCACCGCCGGAGCGTTCAGACGGACATGAAGCGCTTCGATCCGCCGCATGGCGCTGTCATAGGCTTCCCGCGGCGAACCGTATTCACAAGGTTTCGTACAGACCGAAAGAATGATCGTGTGGCGGATATTGTCAAAAATGATCATCTCATCCGTCAGCATGAAACAGAGAAGCGGCGTACCCTCTTCGAATTCCAGATTCACGCTGGGTTCAAACTTGCGGACTGCGTCATACGCCACATACCCGATCGCTCCGCCGGTCAGCGGCGGCAGATCCGGGGTTTCCACCAGTTTGTGCATATTGAGGATTTTTTTCAGTTCGGTCAAGCCGTCCGCTCCCGGAAGCTCCAGCCGCCCTTTCTCCTTATCGTCGATCACGACTTTGTCCGGCAGTTCCATGAGAACCGCATAGGGATTGACTCCGATAAAGGAGTAACGCGCCCAGCGCTCGGAGCCTTCGACAGATTCCAGCAGAAACACATCCTCGTCGTCTTTGAATTTATCAAGCACCGACACCGGGGTTTCCATGTCCGCAAGATATTCGCGGTAGACCGGCACAACCGCACCGGTTTCGCAACGTCCGGAGAACGTTTTGAAGTCAAGTTCTTTCAGCATTTTCACTCCTTGCAATTTTGGTTTTTATGCTTTCCCTGAAAAATTTGAATAAAAAAACGGCGGATTGAAAAACTCTTTCAAGTTCGTCAATCCGCCGTTAATGAACGACTGATTTACTTACAATTTAATACGCATCAGCCGCCGCAGATTGACTCTCCGCGACGCCACCAAGCCATAACAGCCATGTTGTATGTGATACGTTTCATTGTGTTAAAATCCTTTTGTTGCAATTAATATAAGAGCATCTTGTAAAAATGCAAATGAAATTATAAAAAAAATTGAAAGGCTATCGGATTGACTCATTTGCACAATAATGAAAACAATCCTGTAAATACGATGATTCTTACATTCTCTTTTTCAGAGAAAAACTGTTTTCTTCCTTGCAATGGAATCCCGCCGCCGATACATTATCTCCGGCAGAAGCTAACGAAAGGATTTCATATCATGAATTCAAAATTCCAGCGGATAAAGATCGGGCAAATCGGGATCGGACACAACCATGCTTCGGAAAAGATGGCGGCGCTGCGCCGTCTTTCCGAATTCTATGAAGTCGTCGGTATTGTGGAACCCGATCCCAAATGGAGGGAATTGCGCGGCGGATTCAAGGAGTACCGGGATTTGCCGTGGATGACAGAAGAAGAACTTTTCAGCACGCCCGGTCTCGAAGCCGTCGCAGTGGAAATGGACGGATTTGAGCTTCTGGAGACGGCACGCAAGTGCGTGGACCGCAATCTGCATATTCACATGGACAAACCCGGAGGCGAAGCTCTGGAACCGTTCCGCGATCTCATAAACGATTTCCGCAAAAAACATCTCACGGTTCAGCTTGGTTACATGTACCGCAACAATCCCGCCATTCAGTTCTGCTTCGATGCCGTCCGCAAAGGCTGGCTCGGGGACATTTTTGAAGTCCACGCGGTCATGAACCGCTATGACGGTCACAACGACGCTTACCGCAAATGGCTTGCCCAGTTCAAAGGCGGCGCAATCTATATCTTTGCCGGACACCTCATCGACCTTGTCGTTACCCTGCTGGGGCGTCCACTCCGCGTAACTCCGTACCTGTCCAAAACCCGGAACGACAACCTGTTCGATACGGGACTCGCCGTACTGGAATATCCCCGCGCGGTTGCAACGGTCCGCACCGGAGTCACCGAAGTCGACGGGATGAAACACCGCCGCCTGATTGTCTGCGGCACAAAGGGGTCGATCGAGATCTGCCCGCTGGAACATCCCGCCGACCGCTACCGTCTTGATCCGCTTCATCTCCGGCTGACTCTTCTGGAAGGCAATGACGTTTACGAGGCCGGAACGCACGACATCAACGCCGGCGTCATGAACGGACGTTACGACAATCAGCTCATCGAACTCGCCCGCATCATCCGTGGAGAAATCGAAAACCCGTAC
>URKJ01000054.1 GCA_900548385.1 uncultured bacterium
CTTTCCGTGCCCAGATATAGACCGGAATACCGACGACCAGGAAGAGGAACGCCATCAGCAGATAGGTGAGCCCCGCCGCATAGATCATCCAGACCGCATACAGCGTTCCGGCGACACCGCAGACAAGGGCGAACCCTGCCTTGACCGTTGCTTTCGCCGGATATTGGTGAGTCGCGCACATCTTCCAGAGATATGCACAGCACGCCAGATACGGCGGCAGAATCATCACTGCCGTAACCGACAGCATGGTGTTCCATGCGTTGTTCGCGAAATAAACCAGAATCATGGCAACCTGCATCATGAAACTGGTGACCCACAGGGATACGCTCGGTGTCTCATTCCGGTTCTCTTTCGTGAAGATCTTCGGGAATGTTCCGTCAAGAGCTGCCGCCTGCGGAATCTGCGCAATCATGATGGTGAATGCCAACCAGCTGGTGAGCAGCGCCACGATCACGCCGAGGTTCATCACAACGCCGCCCCATGTGCCGACAACATCGGAAAGCAGAGGCGCCGTGGACGGATTTGCAAGTCCGCCAAGCTGCGGCTGATACATCCTTCCGAACGGCAGAATCGAAAGCAGTGCGTAGATCACCAGACAGCCGAGGAAGCCGAACAGAGTAGCGGTTCCGACCGATTTCTGGTCTTTCGCCCGTGAAGAAACCACCACAGCGCCTTCAATACCGATGAACGCCCAGAGAGTCACAAGCATTGTCGATTTGACCTGTGAAAGCAGAGAGCCGAGAGGACGGATACCGTCTGCGGCAATCGCTTCATGTCCCCACATGTCCGTCGTAAAGACCGACCAGCGGAAAGAAAATATCATGATGACGATGAACAGCAGAATCGGCACGAGTTTGAAAATCGTTCCTACTGTATTGATGAATGCCGCCTGTCTGGTTCCGCGTAATACGAGGATGTTCATTACCCAGATCATGATGGAACCGCCGATAATGGACGGAATGTTATTTCCCCCCTTGAACGTTCCCGGGAAAAAGTAATCCAAAGCATCCATCAGAAGAACGGCATAACCGACGTTTCCGAAGATGTTGCAGAGCCAGTATGCCCACGCCATCTGGAATCCGGCGAATTTGCCGAATCCCAGACGTGCATAAGCATAAATTCCGGCGGTGGCGTCGGGACGCGCGTCGGAAAGAATGCGGAAGGTGTTGGCGATGAAGTACATGCCCACCCCCGTAATGATCCATGCGATAATGACTTCCATGACAGCCGCGCCCTGTGCCATGTTCTGCGGAAGACTGAAAATGCCTCCGCCGATCATGGCACTGACTACGATAGCCGCCAATGGAATCACTCCAAGTTTTTTTGTGTTGTCTGCCATAATCGATCTCCCGGTTTACTGCTTTGCAGCGACCTTTTTCAGAAGTGCTTCCACTTCTTTGGCTCCTGCATCGTAATGGGCGAACTCGTCCGGTGCAAGCTCTTTCAGCAGACGGAGAAACTCTCCGGCGTGAACGCGTTCTTCATCGGCGATATCCTCCAGGACTGCTTTCGATCTTTCGCAGTCGATGGAGTCGATCAGCTGAGTATAGAGCCCCGCGGCTTCATACTCTGCGGCGATCATGTAACGGATCGCGCGGATCAGTTCGCTTTTGGTGAGTTTGCGTTCGGCTTTAACGGACGACGGCAGTGATGAACAGAATTCAGGCATTTTTCAATCCCCCCAGTTTGATAAGTTTCATCCGGACCCCCTGTCCGAATGTTCTGAAAGACAAAATAACGGCTTTTTTTCATTTTGCAAGCGGGGAAAAATACGCTGACAAATCAATGTTAGCTGTTTTTCGCGGAGTTTGTTTCTCAAAAAAAATGAAAAAAATAAAACAGGACGTCCCCGGAAGATCAAACAAACCGGGGACGTCCTGTTCCTGACCCGATACGGGATTGTGTTACTGTCGTGCGGCAGGAAGCCAGACACGGGTTCCGATCAGTTCCATGCGGTGAAGCGGGACCGGCGCATACGTCAGATGCCCGTTTTCGGCAAGTCCTTTCTGAAACGCTTCGGTTTTCAGCGGACCGTTCATATTGCGCACATAGGAGGCAAACCAGTTTTTCAGGAATGCCGTCAGCTCATCCGCCCGTTCGCGTCTTGTTTCCAGACTGGAAGCGGCACGGCCGATTTCGCCCAGAAAATACGCATGAGATTTCCGCTGAAGTTCGAGGATCGCAAACTGATGTTCTTCCAGCCAGCGTTCCTGCTCGGCAAAGCAGCGTTCAAACTTACGGATCAGTTTGAGGATCTCCTTGCGGAATGAGTGGTCAATGTTCATCCGCCCGGTTTTCAGCTTCCGTTCCAGTTCCGCGATGTCCCGCAGAAGTGCATCGTTGCTGTGGTCCAGCGCCCGGATCCCGATTGATGTGTGTTCCAGACTGTTCATGGTCGTTCCCTCCATAGTTTTTTATTTTGTTGTCTGATTCTGTATGACAGCGGGGGGATAATGACAATATAGAGGGCGCATGTTAAAAATCAAGTCTGTTTTTCCGGAACCGGATTATTTATTCGCCATTCCGAACGGAAAAAACGGACGGAAAAAGTTCATATTGCAGACGAATCACCACTCTTCCGTTCGCATTGTGAACGCCTTGTTCTTTTTATGAAAATCATCGTGGTTTTCCGGTTGTATTTATTTCCCGGACCGTTATTTTATCGGAATAAAGCAAAAAAACGGAGGATTTGTCATGAAAGAGCTGGAGGGAAAAATCGCACTTGTGACCGGGGCTTCACGCGGCCTCGGTCGCGGAATCGCGGAGGTGCTGGCGGAAAAAGGCGCGGCGGTGATCGTAAATTACCGGACGGACGCCGCCCATGCGGAGAGCCTTTGTGAGGAGATCCGCGCAAAGGGCGGAACGGCGGTTCCGTTTCAGGCGGATGTGGGAAAACGGGAAGATACAGACGTCCTGTTCGATTATATCAAAACCGGGTTCGGACGTCTGGATATTCTGGTCAACAATGCCGGAACCACCAAGGCTCAGGACATCTTTGAGACATCCGAAGCCGATTGGGATTTCATCCTTCAAACGAATCTCAAAAGTCTGTTCCTCATGTGCAAACGTGCAATGGAGATCATGCGGGAACAGAAAAGCGGGCGGATCATCAACATGTCGTCGATCGTCGCTTACCGCGGCGCATTGTTCGGTCATGTCCACTATGCGGCGACCAAAGCGGGAATTCTCGGATTCACCCGCACGCTTGCCCGTACCGGCGCACCGTATAATATCACGGTCAACGCACTCGCTCCTGGAATCATCGAAACGGAGCTGCTGTTTCAGACTCACGGAGCGGAAGGCGTTGCCAAGCTGGCAAAAACCGTTCCGCTCGGTCTTGGAAAAGTCCGCGATGTCGGCCTTGCCGCCGCGTTTCTCTCCGGCGAGGGCGGACGCTATCTCACCGGCCTCTGCCTTGACATCAACGGCGGTATGAATTTTCACTGATCCCGGTCAGAACATCCGGTACAGCACGGTTTCGCCGCGTTTGAGCTTCAGATGCAGTTCACGCGACGGAACCGTTGTTTTTTCTCCGGTAATGACGTTTTCAAACAGGCCCGCCTGAGCAAACGGAACGGTCAGTTCGCCGTCCAGTTTACTGTGAAGTCCGAACCAGCCGGGACCGGTGAATACCTGATCGCCGCGTTCCGAATAGATATGCACCCCGGCTTCTCTCGCAAATTTCGTCAATATGCAGGATGGCAGTTCGGGGGAGGCGGACCAGATGCTGCGCCAGTCGCCGAACTGTTTTTCCGCAAGCGCCGTGCCGTTGCCGTTCGTCTGATTGACAATCGTCGTGCCGTTGACAAAATAACCGAGGGAACGCGCCGCGGGATCGTTCGCCGTCAGGCGCGGGTAGACCGCACGGGTGAGTCCGTAGGAGATCCGCATTCCGTTGATCCAGGTTTCAGTCAGCATGGGCATGATTCCCTGTTCGACGCCGGCAAACCGGATGCCGGTCAGCTCTTCCGCGTTTGCGGCACTGCGCTTCCCGTCGTGAATATACCCCGGAGCATAAAACCAGAGCAGGGAACGGCTGCGGCATGCGACATGCCGTTTCACCACATCGCGGATCGGGCCGGACATCGCAATACTGTTGAGGAAAATACAGAATTTATACTGTTCCAGCCGTCCGCTTTGAATCAGCAGAGGAATGTCCTCTTCCTGAAACAGGTCGTAAGATGCGCCGATCGCGCCGATTTCAAACAGCTGCTGTTCGATCAGGTTTCCGGTCAGCGGGGCAGGGGTGTCCCGCATGTAAAAACTGCTTTCCAGAGAAACAAAAACCGCGATTTCCGCCTTGCTCCTCCGGTCGGCAAGATGCTGTTCCGCGAATACGCGCAGACGGCTGAATTCCTCGCGCAGACGCTCATCCAGAAACCAGTTGGTCCCGTAAAGGTCCATCCACCATTGGGATCCGCCGGCCCGCCAGGTCTCCATGAAGTTCCGGCGTTCCGCATGGACCGACTCTTCCGCGGTTGCGGGGATATATCCATGATGTTCCCGCTGGACGACGTGAGTCCCGGTATCGTCTTCATTATAGAAAAATTTGCCGTTGGCAATGATGCTTCCGGGGATCATCTGCGGTAGAACCGTTCCGCCGTTCTGCCGGGCGCCGTAACTCAGAGGCCCGCAGATGAAATCGACATTCTCCGAACGCAGGACCTTGGTCAGTGCACTGTGTCCGACGGTCGTCTGCGTGGAATTGCCGACGAGGTTGATATAACCGTAAAACACACCGAACAGCTTTTCGCGTCCAAGTTTTTTCAGTGTCTGTTTGACCGTTTTTGCTTCAAGCAGAATTGTATCCGCCATCAGATCGGAGGAGAATTTCTGAAAATCAATCAGGTCGGCTTCCGTTTCCGGCAGCAGCAAGGCAGGGGTGCGAACGGTGTAGTTGACGAACCGTTCCGCTGCGGGAAGCGGAATCTCTTCAAAATCACGGTATCCGGTATGCCAACGGCGGTTGAGCTCACCGATTTCCGGATATTGCTGCTTCAGCCAGATGCGGAACGCGCGGTTCTGGGCTTTGCTGAACTCGCAGATGGAATCCCACCACTGATAGGTATGTTCGCCGCAGTGTCCCATTCCGGTGTGGTAGCCGATGATATGTTCGCTCCAGCGCGATTCGAAATGCTCAATCGTCTTTGCCAGCGTCTCCGTCCAGAGAGATCTCCACGATTCCGCGGCGATGTTCGGACGCGGTGCCGTGACGTACTTCCGTTTATTGACGTCGTAGTTGAGCTGTACTTCATCCGGATGGCTCTTGAGCCACCAGACAGGAGCATTCAGGATAATGCGCGGCAGAATTTTGATTTCCGGATTGACCGCAATCAGCATGGACATGGTCCGGTCGATGTTTTCCGGGGTCATGCGCATACGGTCCATTGCTCCGTCCAGGGTGGTTCGTTCTTCATCCGGAACATTGTCGTTTTCCACGAAGAGATTTCCCATGAACGAATAAAAATTGACTCCCGCATCGCGGAACAGTGCAGTGTCCTTTTCATTCGGATAACGATTCCAGTTCATCAACCCGGTGACCGGCCGGTCATTCAGATAAACGGTCGGCATACCGTTGTACGGCGCAATTTTTACATCCATTTTCAGGTTCCTTTGTTTATCGCTCCGCTGTCAGATGATATCCGCAAAACGGCGTTCCATGGAACGGAACATAAAATACCCTATGATCAGCAGCAGAAACGACAACAGGAGGGAAAGCCAGACCGCGGGAAGATAAAGCGGAGTCCCGAACAGCGACCAGCGGACGCCGTCAATGACCCCCGCCAGCGGATTGAGACTGTACAGCAGCCGCCACTGTTCCGGAACGATCCCGCCGACAAAGCCGACCGGGGAAATGTACGTTCCCAACTGCAGGGCAAACGGAACGACATAGCGGAAATCGCGGAACCGCACATTCCATGCCGAGAGAATGCAGGTCGCCCCCATTGAAACCATCCCCCCCAGCAGAATAAACAGCGGCAGAAACAGCAGGCGCCAGCCGGGGATGTAACGGTACCAGAAAAACAGCGGCACAAAAAGCAGAAGAGAGATCATGAGATCCACCAGACAGACGGCCATGCTTGTTGCCGGAATGATCAGTCGCGGAAAGTAAACTTTTGCGACCAGTCCGTTGTTGATCAGCAGGGATTCGCTGCCCATGGAAACGGTATTGCTGAAAAACTGCCAGATCAGCATGCCGGAATAGGCGATCAGCGGATAGGGAATCCCGTCCGAGGGCAGATTGGCGATCTTCCCGAACACGATGGTAAGCACGAGCATTCCCAGCAGCGGACGGATCACGCCCCACGCGAGCCCGATAAACGTCTGCTTGTAACGGACGGTTATATCCCGCCACGTCAGAATCAGAAACAGTTCCCGGTATGTCCAGAGATCGCGCAGATAGCGGCTCTGCGGATGCCCCGCCCTGATATGCAGAAAATATTCTTTTTTTGCCGAGTTCGTCTGTTTCATCTTTCGTTCCATTCCGGTTATTCCGGTAAATATATCTTGCTTTTACGCTTTTTCAATATGCCGGATGGTTCTTTTGCCTTGAAAAAACAGGACTGTGCGTTATACTATTTTATGATTGCATCAACAGAACGGAGAAATTAAAATGAAATCATTATCGGGAAAAGTTGCCATTGTAACCGGCGGAGCGAAAGGGATCGGAGAAGCGATAGTTCGACGGTTTGCCGCAGACGGCGCCAAGGTCGTGATCGCGGATATGGATACGGAATGCGGCAACGCTCTGGCGGCGGAGTTGAATACGCCGTTTGTCGCCTGCGATGTGGCATCGGAAACGGATGTCCGCAATGTCATGGATTTTACAGACCGGACGTTCGGACGGCTTGATATTCTGGTCAATGATGCCGCATGGCAGCTCAACAAACCGCTGCTGGAGACCACGACCGCGGAGTTCGAGCGGGTTATGAATGTAAATGTCACCGGAACCTTTCAGTTTATGCGGGAAGCCGCGAATTACATGATTGCAAAGCAAATCCATGGAGCGATCGTCAACTTTTCCTCCACGTTTGCAGTCGTCGGTTCGCCGGGGTATCTGGCATATCACGCCTCCAAAGGAGCGATCAGCTCCATGACCCGCGCCGCCGCCATTGCTCTTCTGCCGCACAACATCAAAGTCAACGCCGTCGCTCCCGGCACGACGGACACTCCGGGATTGCATGACGGCGCCCGCGATACCGGAAACGAAGCAGAAGGACTCGCCGGATTTCTGGCTCTTCAGCCGTTGAAGCGTTTCGGAAAACCGGAAGAGATTGCAAATGTGGTCCGGTTTCTTGCCGGTGAAGAGTCGGATTATATCCGCGGCGCCACCGTGATGGCGGATGGCGGTTACACGATCGTATAACCGGGCTGTTTGTTTATTCCGAAACGGAAAACGGTGCTTTCATGAACGAAAATCCCTTCAGACGTTCCAGCCGGGTCTTGAACGAAAAACTGATCTATGAAATCTTGTCCGTCGTGGAAGAGATTCCCGCAGGGTGTGTGGCGACCTACGGGCAGATCGCCTGTCTGATCGGCAGGGAACGGAACGCTCGGCTGATCGGCAACGTGCTGAATCAGGCGGAAAATTACGGAA
This sequence comes from uncultured bacterium, assembly GCA_900548385.1. Taxonomy (GTDB): domain Bacteria; phylum Verrucomicrobiota; class Lentisphaeria; order Victivallales; family UBA1829; genus UBA1829. Next base: position 7,598 of record URKJ01000054.1, read on the forward strand.
ACTATCCCTGTCATCGGGTGGTCAATCATGCCGGACGGCTGGTTCCCTGCTGGCACGAACAGGAGTTTTTACTGAAAGAAGAAGGAATCCCATTCAAAGAAAACGGATGTGTGAACCTGAAACTCTGTCAATGGGAATATTGAGCGGATACGAAACGCCCCGGTTTTCTGAATCAGAAAACCGGGGCTCACTGTTTCCGGACAGGAAAGCAATCAATAATTTTCCGCTTCGATCTGGAAATAGGCTTTCGGATGCTTGCAGGTCGGACACATTTCCGGAGCTTTTTCTCCGATATAGATGTGACCGCAGTTCAGGCAGATCCACTTCTGCGGAGCAACACGGGCAAAGACTTCGCCTTTCTTGATGTTTTCAAGAAGTTTGCGGTAACGCTCCTCGTGATGTTTTTCGATTGCGGCAACGCGCTCGAACTGACGGGCAATATCGTCGAAACCTTCTTCTTTTGCCTCTTTTGCGAAATCTGCATACATTGAGGTCCACTCTTCATGCTCTCCGGCGGCGGCAGATTCCAAATTCGCCATTGTGTCGCCGATGCCGTTCAGCTGTTTGAACCAGAGCTTGGCGTGTTCCTTTTCATTGTTGGCGGTCTCTTCAAAAATCGCGGCGATCTGATTGTAGCCTTCCTTGCGGGCTACACTGGCAAAATAGGTATATTTATTACGGGCCTGAGATTCTCCCGCAAAAGCATATGCGAGATTCTTTGCGGTCTTGCTGTCTTTGAAATCAACCATTTTTTCCTCCTTGATGTTGGTTTGATGGAATTGTTTCCATTTTGATTAATTAATAATAATTCTTAAATTTTATTTTTCAAGCGGACTTTTGAATTTTTTTCAGAATTTCTTTCAGTCCGGCGGCGAATTGGTCGGGGCAGGAGGTCGGTTTTCCGCCGCAGCGGACGCCTTCCAGCAACGCGGCGATCTCTTCCGCTTTGCGTCCTTTCACCAGCCGTGAGATTCCGGTAAGATTCCCGGGACAGCCTCCCATGAATTCAACGGAATCCACGATATCGTCATCAAGAGTAACCGTGATCTGCCGGCAGCAGACGATTGGAGACGGAGCAAATGAATAAGTCTGTTTCATAAATTTCCCTTCTGAAGTACTTTCCCGTCCGTGTCCCGGACGTTTGCAATAGTCTAATCCGTTTTTCCGGAAAATCAAGAAAATTTTTCAAAAATGTGGAAAACTCTCCAAAGCATGAAACGGCGTGTAATGCGCCGTTTTTTAATTTATGGACGGGTTTCGGCATAAAACATAAGCAGAACAACAGCAAAGGCAAGCCCGAAAACAAAAAGTAAAAAATTATAAATCGGATGAATTCCTTTTTTTGTCGATTCATCTTTTACCGGTTCTTCTTTTGCCTGTTCTCCTTTCATTTTCTCTATTTTCCGTTTTTCCGATATACCTGATTTTATCAGTATAAACAAAGCCAAAAACCAACAGGAAACGCAAAACACCAAATCAAACCCGAAATGATAAACGGCAAAAATGGGAAGGACGATAGCTATGCACCACAAAGAAGTCGTTATTACATCTTTAAAGGTCATATTGACATTGTTTCCATGACCGTTGTCAAAAAGCTTCAAAGCAATCAGTGCAAGAAGAAAATTCGTCATAACAGCTCTCCGTTTACTGTTTACAATATCCCCTTATTTAGAAAAGTCAAGTAAAAAAACAAGGGGAACAGCAATATGCGAGTGCTGCCGCTAAAATAATGTTTGGTATGAATCCAGTTCAAACCGATTTGCAGATACCGCTTTTAATAACCTGCCCGAAAGGAATAATACAAGGAAAAGACGGATAGATTAGATTTTTTTCAGGGAGTTCAGACGTTTGATAGAGGGTAAAAATGGCTGCCCAATAAGGATTCGAACCTCAACAAACTGAACCAGAATCAGTTGTGCTACCGTTACACCATTGGGCAGTGCCTTGCGGTTGATGGTGCTTAATATATTATATCTTCGCAAAAAAGCAAATGCTTTTCTGAAAAAAAAACAGAAAATTTATTGTTATCCGGACCTTGAGAATAAAACGGCTCCCGGCTTAACACTATTTTTGTAAAAAAAACAGTGTTTCGGACGTTCCGGAATGTTTCTTCGGGACATCAGGGTACAAGCACAACCGGAGCATAATGAGGAATTCAGATAAAAACCATCTGAACAAGAATCATATACAAAACCGTTCCGGCGATAATGGAGAGCAGGGGATTGCGCAGTTTTAAATGCAGAATCACCACGGCGGCGGAAGCCAGCAGCTCCGGGACCGCGCAGGGCCATACAAGAGGATCGACCGAATTGAAACAATAAACGACAAGCATTGCGATTGCTCCGGGCGATACGACACGGCCGAAATACAGCACCAGTTCCGGCGGTTTGCGTCCGCCGAACAGCAGAAACGGAAACGCACGGAGAGCAAGCGTTACAACAGCCATTATCATCACGGCTCCGAACAGATACCGGAAACTCATGCGGCAGTCTCCTCATAATCCAGCTTGCGCCGCAGCACAAGAAATCCGGTCAGCATCAGAAGCATGGCGGGAATCAGCATGTGTTCCGCCCCGAACAGTATGCGGCAGATCAGCGTGGCTCCTCCGCCGATCAGAGAGGGAATGCGGTTCCGTTTTTCCAGACACTGCTCCGTCAGGATCACCAGAAACAGCGCGGTCATGGCGAAGTCGATCCCCTTTTTGTTGAATGTCATCCAGTGTCCCGCAATGCTTCCGAGCAGACACCCTGCGATCCAGTAGCAGTGATTCAGCAAAGCCACCGTGAAGCAATATTGCGTGGAATCGCCGCCTTCCGGGACTTTGTTTTCGACCTGAAGCGCATACGTTTCGTCGGTCAGGGCAAAGATCATGTAGAGTTTTTTCCACCCTTTGCCGCGGAACCGCTCGATAAGCGCAAAACCATACATTGCATAACGGATATTGATGAAAAAGGTCAGCAATGCGACTTTGTAAAACGGCAATCCGGCATTGAGAATATCCACGGCGGCGAACTGCATGCTTCCGGAAAGGATTGTCAGGCTCATCAACAGGCTCCATCCGGCGCCGAGTCCCGCATTGGCTCCGAGCAGAATCCCGAAAGCGCACCCCATGGCGGTATATCCCGCCAGAACGGGCAGGGAGGCAAGAAATGCAGCCTTGAAAACCGGAGTGGACTTCTTCATGACGGAAGAGTGAAAATTATTTCAGCGTGCCGCCGTTGATCGGGATATAAACCGACGGTGTGAAATGACTTGCCGACGTCAAATGCGGATCGACCTGATCGTCGAAGAAAATATGCGGCTTGAGGATCGCCAGAATACGCCCCTTATCCATTCCGCCGAGAAAGAACGTCTGATCCACATTGATGTTCCATGCCCGGAGAGTGGTTACAACCCGCTCATGCGCAGGCGCACTGCGGGCTGTGACGATCGCGGTTTTGATATGCCGTTTATAACCCGGTTCGTGTTTTGCCCGTTCGTCTTCCAGATCGCGGAGTTTTGCCAGTTTGGCGAAGAGATCGGCAAGGGGACCGGGGGAGTGCGGAATCGCCGCCCGTGCCTTTTCCGCTTCATAAAAACGGTCAATCCCCGCTTTCTGATACACATATTCCGCGCTGTCGTCGGCGATCACGCCGTCAAAGTCGAACGAGATCCGCAGTTCCTCGTCTTCTTCGCTGTCCTCCGACGTGCTGGCGAGCACCTGTCCTGCGGCGTACCCCTCGGCGTTCGCCTGCCGGACGTCCGCGGCATTTGCCGAAAGAAACAGGGAGACATTGTACGCGGGAATATATTTGAACGGCGAATCTCCGGTCGTAAACGCCGCGCGGATGATATTGAGTTTGTAATGCTGAATCGAATTGAACACCCGCAATCCGGTATCGGGATCATTGTGGCTCAGAAGGACAACTTCCACCGGCTGACTGTCGGGATAGTATTTGTTCATGGCGAGCAGGCGTTTGACAAACGGAAACGCCACGCCTTTTTTCAGAATATCGTGCTGATGTTCGAGCTGGTAGGCGCGGTATGCCGCCAATCCCTTTTCCCGGAAAACGGAATCCGCTTCATCAAGTTCAAAGAGTGCACTGGATGCAACTCCGATCACCAATTTGTCTTCGATCTGAAATGCCATCTGTAAAAATCCTGTTTTTTCATACTATACCATCAAAAAATGGAAAAACAAGGCACCGCTGCACTGGAAAACAGTATTACGGATCATATTTGCCGGAAAATTTTCCGTTTTTTTTATATTGCTTCTGGACTTTTTGGAAAAACAGGCATATATTGCAAAAATAAAGATGATTCGTTGGATCCCCGGCGTGCCGCAAACCGCCGGATACGACAGATCCCGCGACAGTTTGTTTTATTTTATTTTCTGAAAAATTCCAAGGAGAAACAGAGAAATGGCAGAGGTAATCTTAAAGGATGTCTGCAAAATGTATGACGGCGGAGTTCTCGCTGTCAAACATGTCGATCTTGAAATCCGGAACCGGGAATTCATGGTGCTGGTCGGGCCCTCCGGCTGTGGAAAATCCACAACGCTCCGGATGATCGCCGGATTGGAAGAGATCAGTTCCGGAACCGTTACTATCGGAAACCGTGTCGTCAACGACGTTCCGCCGAAAGACCGCGATATTGCAATGGTTTTCCAGAATTACGCGCTCTATCCGCACATGACCGTATACGACAATCTCGCATTCGGTCTGAAACTCCGCAAACTCCCGAAAGCCGACATCGACAAGCGGGTGAACGAAGCCGCCGAGATTCTCGGCATTCACGATTATCTCCAGAGACGCCCGAAAGCTCTTTCCGGAGGACAGCGCCAGCGTGTCGCCGTGGGACGCGCAATCGTCCGGAAGCCGGAAGTGTTTCTGTTCGACGAACCGCTCTCCAATCTCGATGCCAAAATGCGCGTGCAGATGCGCACCGAAATCTCCAAGCTGCACACCCGCCTTGAAACCACAATGATCTATGTGACGCACGACCAGATTGAGGCGATGACGATGGGCGACCGCATTTGTGTTATGAAAGACGGCATCATTCAGCAGGTCGATACCCCGCTTCACATTTACGACACCCCCGCGAACATCTTTGTCGCCGGATTCATCGGCACGCCTCCGATGAACTTTTTCTACGGACATGTGGAAAAAGACGCGTCCGGTTTGTACTTCAAAACGCCGAATGTCTCCGTCCGTTTGCCGAAAGAGTGGCACGCCAAGGCGGAAGAGTATATCGACCGGGAAGTCGTTTTCGGAATCCGGCCGGAAGAAATCGGGTCTGAACGGGCGGAGGCGGAACCGGATCCGCAGCGCCTCAAAGCCAAAGTCGAAGTCATGGAGCCGATGGGGGCGGAAACCTATTTGTATCTTGATACCGGAGACAAGAACACCTGCATTGCCCGCATTGACGCGCACCGCAAGGTCGCGATCGGACAGGATGTGAACCTTGCCCTTTCTCTCTCGACGGCACATCTCTTCGATAAAAAGACCGAACTGCTGATCGTTTGATGTTCCATGAAAGTCCGGGGCTTGAAGAATCGTTCAGTCCCGGACTTTGTACAGCCGCCGGTATTGGTTCGGAGTGCAGTTCATTTTTGAATGAAAGAAACGCATGAAATAATAAGGATCGGCAAATCCGGTCCGGGCGGCGATTTCATAAATTTTCAAATCAGATTCCTCCAGCAGCCGCCGTGCTTCCTCCAGCTGCCGTTCCCGGAGATAGACTGCGGGAGTTTTGTCGAACAGCCGGTTCCATTTCCGCAGAAAAGAACGGTACGACATTCCGTATTTTTGAGCAATCTCTTCCATATCCGGGTTTTCCGCAAAATGCAAGTCCAGATAAGAGGCGATCGGATAGATTGCAGACGCATCCCCGTTTCCGGCGGACTCCAGGTGCAGGCTTGCGCTCAACTGTATCTCCTGCACCAGACGCATGCAGCAGGCGTCAATCCGGTCGGCAGAGCCGGGCTGACGGATCGTCTTGCAATGCTGAAAAATCTCATGGATCATTCCCGCCAGGTTAAAATCATTACGGAAAGGAATCAGCACCCGGTCCGGACGCCGGAAAAATTCAAACATCGGCAGAATACTGTCCGGGTAGGAGAAAAACATCTTTTCCACCGCGCCGCCGTTCAGCGCCGCATAACGGGGTCCGGGACAGGTGAAGACAAACGCGGGAACCGGGCATTCAAAGCTCTGCCCGTCGATCCGGTATCCGGTTTTCCGTTCCGGCGAAGACAGAACGATTCCGAAATTCACCGTCTGCCGATACTGGAAATCCCGCCGGGAATTGAAATCCTGTTTGTTGTATGCAATGTGCGAGACCGGGGGAAAGAGTTCCCCGGTCCGGTGGATTCCGTTCATGATCAATGAAAAGTTTTCCATGTGTTCCATCCCGCAATGTCCCATTATCCGTTATAGTTTATCCGTCATCCGGAAAAAAACAAGCAACATTTCCGGAAAAACCTTCTTTTTTTGCTTGACTTTTCCCGGAAATGTTGCTATAATTAACTTCACATATCTGAATCGGTCATATATTCCAAAATATAAAAATAAATACGGAGTGGAAAGGTTTTCCGCAGCGGAATGATGTCACAGAAACACTCAAAATTTGACAAACTGGATCCTGTGACCCGCGCATTTGCGGAGACGCACCCCGAAACCTGCGCGGCAGTCACCACGACATGGCAGCAGAAACTGTACTACTCTCTGTTGGTGCTTTTTCTGCTGTTCCTCCTGAAATACCGTTGGGACCTTTTTGTGTTTCTTGTCTGCGGCGTGCTGATGCTGCTTTATGCGGGCGCGGTTCTGATGCGTCTGATCGCGGGAGTCTATACCGTTTTCGGTTATGGCGAAGAAAGAGTTTCCTCCGGAGAACTTGCCGCGCTTTCCGATAAGGAGCTGCCGGTTTACACGATTTTGATTCCGCTTTACAAAGAGCCGGAAGTTGCCCAAAAAATTCTGAAACGGATTGCCGCATTGGACTATCCATCGGACAAGCTGGACGTGAAACTGCTTCTGGAAAGCGATGACATGGAGACTTACAACGAGCTCACGAAAACGCATCTGCCGGAAAATTTCACGATCATGCGGGTTCCCGACGCTCAGCCTAAAACCAAGCCGCGCGCCTGTAACTTCGGCTTGCGGGAGGCGAGGGGAGAGTTCTGCGTAATTTATGACGCCGAGGACATTCCCGATCCGGACCAGCTCCGGAAGAGTGTGGCGGTGTTCCGGCGCGACACCTCCCGGCGTCTGGCGTGTGTGCAGGCGAAACTCAATTACTATAACTCCCGGCAGAACTGGCTGACCGGATTCTTTACGGTGGAATACACCACTTATTTCGATCTCGTGCTCGCCGGATGGCAGAAATTCAATATGCCGCTTCCTCTCGGCGGGACCTCGAATCATTTCCGCACGGAATACCTGCGGATGATCGGGGGCTGGGATCCGTTCAATGTCACCGAGGACTGCGAACTGGGAATCCGGATTTACGAAAACCGTTGGCGTACAACGGTGCTTGACTCCACGACAATGGAAGAGGCGAACTCCCGTCTCTGGAACTGGATGCGGCAGCGTTCCCGCTGGGTCAAGGGATTCATTCAAACTCATCTTGCCCACTACCGGAATCCGTTTGCCACGATCCGGAGACTTGGCCTTTACGGTGCCGCGGGCGGCTATATGGCGGTCGGTGGCGCGGCGCTGATGATGTTGACGAATCTGGTTTACTGGCCGCTGACTCTGCTCTATCTGTTCCTTCTGATTCACGGACTCACCGCCGGAGAAAGCCTGAGTTCCCTGCTGATCGCCTCCAGTACACGCGAAAGCGTTTATCAGGGCGTGAACTTTGCAGGAATCACATGGCGCGCGTGGCCGATGCTGTACATCGGCCCGGGCGAGAGTCCGTTCTGGTCGCTGATTTCGCAGATTTTCTGTGCGGGAACGGTGTTTCTGTTTTTCTCGAACATCCTTCTGGTTGCGGTGCATGTCGCGGCGGTCCTGAAACGCCGCTTCTATCATCTGATTCCCCATGCGTTGCTGATGCCGTTTTACTGGATCCTGATTTCCTGCGGAGCATGGAAAGGATTCCTGCAAATTTTCACGAAACCGTTTTATTGGGAAAAAACCGTGCACGGACTCGATTCCGGATGCGCTAACCAACTTCAAGGAGAATCCATCAAATGAAAAAGCACCCGTTTTCCCTTATCGAACTTCTGGTAACGATCGCCGTCATCGCTATCCTGATCGGGATTCTCGTTCCCGCTCTGAACATGGCAAAGCAGAAAGCGATCGACTTGCATTGTATCAATAATCTGAAGCAGTTCGGAACCGCATTCATGACCTATCGCTCGGACTGTGAAGACAAGATGCCCATGTGGAGTTCCGATCTGTTCCCGACCTATATCTCCTCCGCGCAAGTCTTTGAATGCAAACGGGATTTGAACGCCAGAAACAGTTCCTATCCGAATGATGACTGGAAACTGAATGTGCCTGGCAACAGTACCGATGAACGGAAATTCAAAGAGGCTTATGACTTCCCCTGTACGGCGGACAGCGGACGGCAGATTGAAAGCGATGATCCCAAAACCAAACTGCGGATCAGCTATTTCTACGAATTCGCGTATGCCAAAGCCTCCTGGGAACTGGCGGAAGCCGCCGAAAATGCAACCTGGTGGGATTTGAAATATTATCAGCTGAAAAATATGGCTCCGGCCGGAATGGCGGATTCGGTGGACGGATCGCAAAAACAACTTTTTCAGGATAATACCACATTTTTCCGTGACCGCCAGTCAACATTCCCCGTCCTGCGCTGTTTCTGGCACATGAAAGGCATGAGTCCGGAACGGGAGAACACTCCCGTCTACAATCTTGCTTATGACGGCAATATTTTTTACAGCGGGCCTCCCGCATGGGAAGTGAATTCGTGGACGCAGAAGTGAGCCGCATGAAAACGCATGTCGTCTTTTTGTTCCTTTTCTCCTGTATGCTTCTGCATGCCGCTTATCTGTTCCCCGGCGACTGGAAGGCGGAGCGGAACGGAGCTGCGGCAGTTCCGGAGACCGCCGCGGAAGCTGCGATTCTCAATGCGGAGTTTCCCGGTGGTGTTCTGCTTTATAAAGAACAGCCGCGGTTCCTGTTTGCTCCGGACCGCCGCGCTTTTGCCGCCGGGGAGCTGATTATGGAAGTTCGTGCGGATGAAATCACGCATCCGCTCAAAGCATGGATCTTTTTGAAGGATAAGGACGGTGCCTGGTTTCAGTCCGGCAGGGAATACCGGCTGAATCCGGGCGAATGGACTCGTCTTTCCGTCCGTCTCGACCAGCCGGGACGTTCGCTGTTTCCGATGGGGCACCATGCCGCATGGAGCGGCTTTTTCGCCTCCAAAATATTCGCCGCCGGTATTTCGCTTTACGGAGAGCAAAAACAGAATGCCGTCATTCAAATGCGTTCCCCCGTATTTGAGGGAGAACGGGATCAACAACCGCCGTTGATCAAAGACTGGGTTCTTCCGGAGACCGGGACAAAGTTCAAGCGTCTGATCTCGCGCTTTAATTTGAGCAAAGAGTATTTCAACCCGTTTGATCCCGAAGAGGTCGCCGTTGATTTTGAAGTACTTCTTCCTTCCGCGCAGGGAAAAATTCAGACATGGCCGGCGTTCTATTCCTCCGACTGTCTGCGCGGATTTCATTTCACTGCGGAACAAGTCCGGATGCAGGGATTGCCGTTCTGGGAATTCCGTTATACGCCGCAGGAACCCGGCGAACATAAAATCCGGCTGAAAATCACGGATCCGGCTGCCGGAAACAAGCCTTTTTACAGCGAATGGCGGACGGTTCGCGTTCAGGATTCCAGGGAGCGCGGATTCATCCGGATCAGTAAACGCAATCCGCGTTATTTTGAATATGACAATGGACGTTTTTATTTTCCGGTCGGTATCAATATACATTCCAACACCGATCAGCGCAGCGAACGCGCCTGTGGTTTTCCGCATCTTCCCGACCGCGGCAATGCGGATTATGAAGATTATATTCTCCGCTGTTCCGAAAACGGAATCAACCTGATGGAAGTCTGGATGGCGTCGTGGACCTATTCGATTGAATGGAGCGCCTCGCGGAACGGTTTTTACGGACTCGGTCATTACAATCTCCAAACCGCCTGGAAACTGGATTTTCTGCTGGATTTCGCCCGCCGGTACGGCGTCAACATCAACCTTGTACTGGACAATCACGGAAAAGTCGCCGATATCTGCGATCCGGAATGGTATGATTCCCCCTATAATGCAAAAGGGATTTTCGCCAAAGCCAACAATGGTTTTCTTCAGGCCGCCGATGAATTCTGGAGCGATCCGAAAGCAATCGCCTATGCCCGTAAACGCAACCGCTATATTGCCGCCCGCTGGGGCGCGGACCCCGCAATATTCGCCATGGAACTTTGGAGTGAAGTCGACCTGGTGGCGAATGCGCACGGAAGAAGAAATGAAATGATTAAATGGCACAAAATGACAGCAAACGACATAAAACGGGATACACAGGCACGCTATCTTGTTGCCACCCACATCTGTGGAGAGATTGGTAATCTGATGGGATGGCGGGATCTTGCCGTCGATCCGCCGGAGTTGTCCCATATCTGCTGTGACGCATACCGCAACAACCGGATCCCCATTGTCAATCAGATGCAGCTTCATCAGGAACGGATCAATCCGCTTCTCAAACCGGTTCTGATTACAGAATACGGCGGTACCAATGCCGCCGGCGGGACTTCCCAGCTCAAAGCCGATATTCACGGCGGACTCTGGGCGGCACTGTTCACCCGCCACGCAGGCACTCCGCTGCTGTGGTGGCATGATTTCATCCACATTAACAACCAGTATCCCCATTTCAAGGCATTCAGCCGTTATCTTGAGGGAATTGATCTGACCCGGGGCAATCTGCAATACGGTGTTATGCGGATCTCTTCCCGGAAAGCAAAACTCTATCAACCGTTTCTGAAACAACTCCGGAAGCGGCTGCCGGAGCGGGTCCGGAAACTGGCATTCCCCGATTACGGACTGGGCGGTTTGTGGCTGAAACAGGAATACCCCGGACGCGCCACATCCCTGTTCGGCTGGTTTTACAACGCATACGAATTGAAGAATTATCGTAACGAACAGTCGGAAGTTCCGTTGTCTTCCCGGATTGTTCTTCATATGCAGACGAACATGTCTTCCGGTCATTATCTGGTCCGCTGGTTTGACACAATGAGCGGTGATTGTATATCATCGTCCCTCATAGATTGGACAAAAGGCGGCGAACTTTGGCTGAAAGCTCCGGAGATCAGACTGGATCTGGCGTTTAAAATGATCCGGATCGGGGAGGGGAAATGATGAAAAGACTGTTTCTGTTTTTATTAGGCATATCGCTTGCCGCCGCCGAATGGCATGAACCGGAAGCGATGTACCGTCTGACCGTTGAACATGATGTCACCGGGGAATACGGCTATCTGGATTTCAGGAAAATCTGTCTGCCGGAAACGGTGGACAACGGGCTCCGGGTCTATTCTGTCCGGGGCGAAAAAATTCCGGTTCATCAATACGATGCGGATCATCTGCTTCTCCCGTCGTCGGACAAAAAAGAAACCTACTACATTTATTACGGTTATTCCAAACACCAGCCGTTGCAGTGCTGGGATCCGCAGCAGAATCCGGTTCCGGCGGATTACCGGCTGCGCCAGCGCGATGTCAGCCGCCGTTATCCGAACGCTCCGGAGCAGGTCGGAACAATAGACAGTCTGAAACAGAATTCGCCGTTCATCCGCAACCGGCGGGAGTTATGGAGTCAAACCGGAACTTTTGCCGTTGCCCGGACCGATTATCTGACCCGGCTCCACGAGGCGCTTGTACGGAAGAAACCGCCGGAACAAATATCCGCTGCCGAATTCCGGAAACAGGAAAAACAGCTTTCCGACAGAAACCGTTCCATCCGTTCCGTGGCATCGGAAACCTTGGAATCCGTATTTTTCAACCACTTCCGCAACCGTCACGGAAGCAACGCATCCCGTATCTTTTTCACGCAGCGACCATTTGATACCGACCGCAACTTCATTACCTGTTTCTTTGGCAATCTTGCCATCGAGGAAGCCGGAGAATATGAGTTCCGCCTGAATACCAACTCCACCCGTATTTTCCGCCTGAACGGGAAAACGGTGCTGCGCCGGTTCGGCGAGTTTCAGAATCCGAATTCCTATGCGATCGGTTCCTCCGATATTCTGACCGTTCCGCTCTCCCGCGGATCACACTTTCTGGAATTTCTCTATTACAAAGGACCGATCGCCAACTGGGCGGCAGTATCCTGGCGGAAAAAGGGGCAGGGGGCATTCCGTCTGCTGACCGAAGATGATTTCGCTCCGGCGATTCCGCTCTTTCCCTCGTATTCAGCAGACCGGAACGGAAAACTGTACCCGGTTGTTCTGCGCGATGATTCGCTTGCGCTTTATACTGCAAAGCATCACGCCTACTCGCTGGACCGCTATCAAGTGCTGAACGGAAGCAGTTTTCCGTATCACTGGATGCTGGATGAAAAACGTTTTGAATCGGATGTCAATGTTTTCGCCCTGCGGGATCCATCCACGCCGGTATTGAAACTGGTTCCGGAAAATCCGGATTTCCTGCCGATGGAGATCATCCGGAAGCCGCGCACGGGAACAAAAGCTCCGCTGCGGCCGGATCTTTCCCTGCGGTTGTGGGCTCCGCATTTTCTGTACGACGATGAATATGCCTCAATAACGTTGGAAATCAACTCCGGTCTGCCAGTGGATTACAAAGCTCTGTTGAAAGTGGAGTCCCCGGCAATGAATCCGGTATTTCACACCTCGGAAGAGTACCTGTCTATTTCCGCCATCCCGATGGAGCATGAAGACCGCTATGCGAAAAACCGTATTCTGAAAAAAGCCTTCTTTTTGGACGGACGGGGCATACAACAGGACTTTTCAACGGATTTCCGGTTGATTCTGCCCGGTCTTGTGGCGGACGCGAAATCGTTGCGGATTCTTCCGGTATCCAAGCTGCCGGAGGAGCTCCAGACCTCCCCGGAAGGTTTGCTGGATGCCGAGGGACGCCGTCTGCTGCCGATTCTGCATCGTGCCTCTCTTCATGAGATTCGCGCCTGGGAACTCCCCCGGAAACTCGGTTCGGAGTGGAAAGCGCACAAACGGATTCTCGTTATTGCCGAGGATCTTCCCGGATTGCGCGATCAGCTTTCCGCGCACTTTTCCGCCCACAAAATGGAACTGGAATTCCTGCCATGGAGCAAAAGTGCGCTGCCTTCGGGAAGTTTCGTCATGGAGACGCTTCCGGCGGCACGCAAACTGATCGGTTCCACGGAAGCCGACGGTGCGATTCTGATTCCGCCCGGTCCGGACCGCTACGGCATTCTCGGCAGACGCGAGGAACTGAATATGCTGTCGTTGCTTTTGGAACAGTTGTCCGGAGCAGGAAAAATGCGGACGATCATCCTTTCCACACCGTTTCCACAGCGTCCCCGTCAATTCCGGAACTCCGGAGAACCGGAATTACATGAGTCCCTGCGCAAACTGAAGCGGGAGCGCGGAATCTCGTTTCTGGAACTGAACGCCGTTCTGCGGAAGAGTCCGGAATGGTCCGATGACGCTTATCTCAGCAACGGTCAGGAATTGCCGCAGCCGCCCGCCTTGATTTCCGCCGCAGCCGCCCTGATCAGCGCGGAATTTGAAAGAAAATAAATATAGTGACTGGAAAACTGCCAAACTTCATTTATATTATATGAATTTAATTGAAGGAGTTTATCAGGCATGGATACAGCAACCGAAAATTCATCAAATTTCATTACAGAGATCATTGACGACGATCTGAAAACCGGCCGGCACGGCGGTCATGTCGTGACACGTTTTCCTCCGGAACCGAACGGCTATCTTCATATCGGTCATGCAAAATCCATCTGTCTGAACTTCGGTCTGGCAAAACAGTATGGCGGAAAATGCCACATGCGTCTGGATGATACCAACCCCACGAAGGAAGATACGGAATATGTGGAATCTATTCTGGAAGACGTTCACTGGCTCGGTTGGGATTGGGGCGACAATCTGTTTTATGCATCGGATTACTTCGACAAACTGTATGCGTATGCGGTTGAATTGATCAAGCGCGGCAAGGCGTATGTCTGTGATTTGTCCGATGAGGAATTCAAAGTATACAAAGGTTCGCTTACTGTGCCGGGAACGGCAAGTCCGAACCGGGATCGTTCAGTTGAAGAGAATCTTGCTCTGTTTGAACGGATGAAAAACGGGGAATTCCCGGACGGTGCTTATGTTCTCCGGGCGAAAATCGACATGGCTTCGCCGAACATGCATATGCGCGATCCCGCGATATACCGGATCCGCCATGCACACCATCACCGGACCGGCGACAAATGGTGCATTTACCCGCTGTACGATTTCGCTCATTGCCTTTCCGATTCAATCGAAGGAATTTCCAATTCAATCTGCACGTTGGAGTTTGAAATTCACCGTCCGCTCTATGACTGGATTCTGGATGCTCTTGAAACGCCGAGTCATCCGCAGCAGACCGAGTTTGCCCGTTTGAACCTGACCTATACCGTCATGAGCAAGCGCAAGCTGCTGGAACTGGTGAAAGAGGGCAGGGTGGCTGGATGGGATGATCCCCGCATGCCGACAATTTGCGCTTACCGCCGTCGCGGAGTTCCTGCCGCAGCCATCCGCAGCTTCTGCGAAAAAGTCGGTGTGACGAAATTCAACAGTCTGACGGATGTCGCGCTTCTGGATTACTGCATCCGCGAAGAGCTGAATAAAACCGCAAATCGTTTCATGGCGGTGATGAACCCGGTCAAACTGATCATTGACAACTACCCGGATGATCTTGTCGAGGAGATGGACGCCGTCAACAATCCGGAAGATCCGTCTGCGGGTTCCCGTAAAGTTCCATTTACGAAAGAGCTCTATATCGAAGCGACGGATTTTATGGAAGAGCCTGTCAGACAGTTCCATCGTCTCGCTCCGGGCAAGGAAGTCCGTCTGCGTTATGCCTATCTGGTAACTTGTGTTTCGGTGGATAAAGACGCCGACGGCAATATTACAGCGATCCACTGTACATACGATCCCGCAACGAAAGGCGGTAACGCCCCGGATGGACGCAAGGTGAAAGGCACGATCCACTGGCTTTCGGCAAAATACGCGAAAAAAGCCAAAGCGCGTCTGTACGACCGTTTGTTTACGATTGAAAATGTCGGTGAAATTCCCGATGGCGAAGATTACCGGAATTATCTGAATCCCGAATCTTTAAAGGAAGTGGACTGCTTCATCGAACCGGCACTTGCCTCCGCCGAACCGGGCATTGCCGTTCAGTTCGAGCGGACCGGTTATTTTTGCCCGGATGCCAAGGATTCCACACCGGAGCTTCCGGTATTCAACCGCACGGTGCAGCTGAAAGATTCGTGGCAGAAAAAAGCGGCACAGTTATAACAAGAAATCTATAGGACCTGTTGCAAAACAGGTCTTTTTTTTATTTGCACTATAACAAGAAAAGGGAAAGGGGATTTATGGATACGGAAACCTGCTCCGCTCCGACAATCCTGGTGGAATCTGTCGGAGTCTTTGAAACGAACTGTTATTTTGTATATCCGCGGAATAACGGGCCGCTTTTCATTATTGATCCCGGCGGGGATCCGGAAAAGCTGTTGGCAAACATTCCGCAATTTCCAACCGGAGAATATGTAATTCTCCTGACTCATGCGCATGTGGACCACATCAGCGGGGCAGGGGCTGTCGCCGAAAAACTGGGAATCAAAACGGTTTTCGTGTCTCCGGAAGACCAGCCGCTTTATCAAAGCCGTGAAAACGCCCTTCTTCCGTTTCTTCCTCCGGCTCAGGGACTTCCGCCGACAGTCTGGCCGCCGGAATATCCGGATTTCAAGGTGATTTCTACTCCGGGTCATACCCGTGGCGGAGTCTGTTACTGGTTTGAATCTTTGAATGCACTGTTCAGTGGAGATACATTGTTCAGCGGTTCAATCGGCCGCACGGATCTTCCCGGCGGCGATTTTGATACCATTATGACCTCCATCCGGAAAAAGCTCCTTACTCTTCCGGAAAATCTTCGTATCTTCCCCGGACATGGTGAAGAAAGTACGATCGGAATAGAGAAATCTTTCAATCCTTATCTTCGCTGAAAATCGCCATGTTTGTCCGGGCAGGGTGTTGATTATCTTTAACCCCTGCCCGTTTTTATTTTTTATTTACAGATCCTGCCGTTTTATTTGCAGATTCTCACGGTTGACATCAACCGCTTTTCAGACATCACAAGTCGGACTGCTTAAACATATGCACAGTTATGTTCAAAAGCCACAATAAGTATCAACATTTTATTGACAATTAACGATGAAATGGACATAACCTGCTGATAATGAACATGCAGTCCCTCGCATCCCCTACCCGGAGAAATACGCTTGACTTAACATAATATATATTATGCGACATTCTAAAACCTGTGATACTAATACTGCATCAAGAGTAATTTGTCAAATAGATTTGCATAAAAAAAGCGTTTTTTTGTTTCGGCTACCGCCGACCAACTTATTCAGTTGGATCGAACCAGGTGCCCAGCACCTGGACCATAGACAATCTACTGCAAATAAACTTATCGTATTGAATGTCATCTGTCTCTTATACACATCTGACGCTGCCGACGACTTAATAG
>URKJ01000055.1 GCA_900548385.1 uncultured bacterium
CGTGGGCTCGGAGATGTGTATAAGAGACAGGAGTATACTGTTGTAAATTGGTGTAAATTGGAGGGAACGATGGTTGTCATCGACCGGAATATTCAGGAGGCGCTGCGGAATGCCGCGGATGCGGCCGGATCGCAAAGTGAACTGGCGCGTCGCGCAGGGATCGGGAAACAGCATATCAGCAAGTATATCCGCGGGGACATTAAAAAGATGGAGAAGGAGACCTGGGAAAAACTGGAGCCCTGTATTCTTCCCTACATGAAGCCGGGGTTTCCCGGAGTGGAGGAGCCGCGGTCATGCTGGGGCGGAAACACGGCGTCTCCGATGGAAACGAAAGCGGTTCCGGTGATTTCGACCGCGCAGGCTGCCGGATTCGACAGCACACTGGAGCCGTTTGACGACTATGCCAGTTCTCTGGAACACGGGGAGGCGCCGGGATTCGGTGACCGGACGGGGATGTTAGCCATACGGATTTCCGGCGATTCCATGACTCCCTGGTATCCGCCGGGAACGATCGTTTACATCAACGGACGGGAGTATCCGAGCTCCGGAAAGCGCGTGATCGCCAAGTTGAGAAATACCGGGGAAGTTGTGTTTAAGATTTTCTATCGGAACCGGGATAAGGTGATGCTTCTTGCATTGGATGATTCCGGGCGGAACTTTGTCTGGGAGAACGAGAATCCCGATGACAATCCGTTCGTCTGGATCTATCCGGTCCGTTATTCGTTCCGCGATGAGAACGCCGCGGATTCCGAAGTCAGCTTGTGCGGCGCCGAACCGCAATGGCTTGCCCGCGTCAGACGGTTTTCCGGACAGACGCAGACGCTCTGACCGTCATTCGCCGAGCATTTTGCGCTTCCGCCGTTCCTGCTCGTCCATCATCCTCTGGATGGTTCGGGTGGTTTCCCGCAGCATCTGTTCATCCGTCAGTACGAGCGGAGAGTCTTTTTTCGGGGACAGGGCGCTGATGATGCGGTGCAGCAGCGGATTTTTCTTTCGATTAAGCGAGTCCAATTCCTGACGGACCGTGTAAAGATTCTGCGGCGGGCGCCTCCGTTCGCCGATGGCGATTGCGGCTTTGTAGTGATGCTTCGCCTTCCCGTACTCTTTCAGCGGAGTCAGGGAGCGGGCGAGATAGACCCGGTACAGAATGTTGTCGGGTGCCAGCATTACGAGTTTTTGAAAAAGACGTGCGGAGGCTTTGAAGCGTCGTTCCGAAAAATAGTTGCGTGCTTCCCGCCAGGTGATGAAAACGAGAGTCCGTTCCAGATCGCGGAACAATGTCATCAGTGTCGCGTCCTCCGGCGGGGAGTTTCCGACGATCAGCTCTTCGAGAGTGTCGTCGGAATCGGTGTCCATGATGGTTTCGGACTGGACCCGGAACACGGTGACGGGGGCGCGGATGCGCTGATCGTAAGCATACCGGCGTTCCGGATCGGAGAGAATGTTGAAGGCTTCGACGAGACGTTTGAATTCTTCTGTTTTCTCCGGCGAACCGGCAAACAGATCGGGATGGCACTCGCGGGCCTTTTTGTAATAGGCTTTCCGGAGCGCCGGAAAATCACAGTTCTGTGCAACATCCAGCAGTTCGTAGTAGGTCATGGTGAACTAATACAGCCGGTATGACGCAATGTCAACCGGAAAAATAAAAAAATCCGGCGGGATTACCGGATCTTCCGTGTCTCCCGCCGGATTTATGCCGGAGCGGTGTTACGGATCACGCTTTCAGAATGCTCCATCCCCATTCGCGGAAACGGAAATTGAGCGTTCCGCCGGAGAATGCCGCCGAGCCGCCGTTTTCGGAGTCGCCGAGAACGGAAAACCGCTCCATTCCGCGGAACCGCAGAGCGAACCGGTTCGGTTTGTCGTCCATGTTGAGAACGAACAGCAGACGTCCGCCGTCGGGGAGGCGGCGGAACAGTACTTGAATGTTCTTACGGGAATCGTCGTCGATGTCCAGCAGTTCGTGAGTCGGCTGTACTCCGGCGTCGAACAGGCGTTTCCGCAGTTCGGCGCGGAGTGTTTCCCCCTCCGCCCAGCTGATATTGCGGGGATTGACAGAGCCGTGCAGCGGCGTTTCCAGCTGATAGGCGTCGAACAGATCGGAACCGTAGAGAACCGTTTTTCCTTTACCGAAACGGTGTGTCACGATGGCGGGATCGCCGTTGGCGAACCGTCCTTCGACCTGACCGTCGAGACATTCGATTTTTGCCCGGAAGTCGAACGCCGGAATGCCGCCGCAGGTCGGTTCGTCCAGTTTCTCCAGATCGTAAACCTGAGCGCCGAACACGTCGGTGAGTCTGCCGGGGGTAACTTCGTAGTGGATTCCGCGCATGTCTTTGGTGGCGAACGGGGATTCCGCAAGCAGAGTCCCGCCGTTTTTGACAAACGCGCGCAGCTGGTCCGCCATGGACGGGTCCACATGCGGCCGGAACGGGACGATCAGCACTTTGGCATGGTCCAGTATTCCCTCCGCAATCTGCCGCGCATTGCAGAACCGGGCACGCACGCCGATGTGCAGCAGTGCGTTGTTGAGGTTGTGCATTTCGTTCGTGTAGCGGTAACCGTAGCCTTCGGCGGCGGAAAGGGAATCGCAGTCGCGGACGTCAAGGACCAGCACGCCGGAAGGTTCGTCGGTGTGATGCAGGAACAGATCGTGGTGACGGTTCAGGAATTCCGCCAGTTTTCCGAATTCCGCCGCCCGTTCGGTGATGCGTCCATCCCAGCCGACCATATTGAATTCGCCTGCCTGTGCGTCGGAAACGCGGCTGCGGTAAAGCCAGCGGAGGATGGCGCGCGCTCCGTGCGCCACAAACAGAACGTCGCGGGCATTCATTTTGCGCGGGGAATAGGATCGCGGGATCAGGTTGTGAACCCAGGAGACCGGCCCGGCTTCCGTTTCCACGCACCAGAATCCCTCCGGATCGGCGCGGTGCGCGCGGCGTCCCTCCGGCATGAAGTGGAGATTCTGCCGGGTTGTGAATTCATACGGTTTGAAGTCTCCGGTCTTGCCCTGTGCATGGATTGTGTAAATACTGGTGCCGAGAATATCCTCCTGACCGAAGATGTCAATGTCGTAGGGTCCGCACATGTGGGAGAGGACGGGAGTTTCCGGATCGACTTCCCGGATCCAGCCGCGGACCGTGTGGAATTTGTCGGTGCGGTTCCACGCGAGGAATGCGCGCCAGTCGAGAAACGCGACGTAGCCGCCGTCTTCAAAACTGGCTTTCGGCTGCGGAAACACATCGTCCCAGGAGCGGAAGCGGATCGGGAATTCGGAACTCCATGCGGCGGCGACCGCTTCCGGTGTTCCATATTTATTTTTCAGCCATTCGCGGTAAGCGGCGACCGTGTGCTTGCAGTAACATTCCGCAAGTCGCGGTTCATTCCAGCCGGACCATGCGATGAGATTCGGATGATCCTTGTAACGTGCGATCGCTTTTTGGATGAAAGTCCGCGCTTCCCGTTGATAAACGGGATCGTCATAGCAAAGTTTGAAGCGGTTGAAATGGAGTTCTTCCGATGCGTCCGGAGCCGGTTTCAGGAGGGTACAGTTGAGATCGTAAACAAGCCAGCGGGGCGGGTAGATTGCCTGGAGGTTCGTAAAGGTTCCGCCGACGTTTGCAATGACTTTCAGCCCGTACTGTCTTGCCAGTTCGAACGAGCGGTCGATACGGGAGAAGTCGCAGTTGCCCCGTTCCTGCTCCACACGGTCCCAGCAGATGAACAGCCGGAATGTGGTGAAACCGAGCTTTGCCATGTTTTCGAGATCGCCGGACCATTCGGAGACGGGGACTTCGGTTGCTTTCGGAAGCGGTGCGTAAGTGGCGCCGATGGGGAAAAAGCCGTTTGTAAATTTCATTTCGGAAGAATCCTTTTTTTATGAGTTCCGACCATTCTGGTTCCTATTACAGATTATAGCAGAATATTCCGTATTCACAAGGGAAATTTGTGCCAAAAAATATAAAATTTGTGTCGTTGTTCCGTTTGTTTTTTTCCGTTTTTTCATTTTTCCCATTCCGGGCTTTTTTCAGAAAAATCCGTTTTTTGACTTGAGATTTTTCCATTCCGGTGCTAAATTACCATACTCTATAGTAACAAGATCCCAAAATAACAAACACAGGATTCTTTATGCCAGGACGCTCTTTCGCCGGAATGCTTTTCGCCCTCTGTTTTTTTATTCTGCCGCTGTTTTTTTCCGGCTGTTCGGACAAGAGACCGCTGACGGTATCGAGTGTAAAGGTCACTTCCGGGGAGAACCAATGCGCATTGCCTGGCCATGATTTTGAAAAACAGCTGCGGATCGAAGTGTTCGGCGTTCCGAAAGGCGAACATCTGTTCGGCGGTTCATCCAAATCCCAGCCCATGCCTGATTGTGACCTCATTTTGACCCCGGTTGACGGTTCCGGTCTGATTCTGGAGAAACAGGTCGTCAGAACGGATGTCACCGGCGTGGCGTCCGTGAAGATCAAAGCGGGAAAAGAGGTCGGGGATAATTATTTGAAGATCACTCCGGCGGGTGCGGAAGGCAAAAGCAAAACGGTTCGTTTTATCGTCGGAGCCCGTCTGTCGGGCGGAGAGCAGGAAGGAAAAGCCTCAAAACTGCTGCCGGAGCCGGTGACGATTCAGCTGGTGAAGCCGGACGGGACTCCCGCCGCCAATGTTCCGGTTTACTTTTCCGTTCTTTCCAGTCCGGAATTCAAAAACACCGCGCGTGTGCTGACGCCCGAAGCGGTGACGGATGACAAAGGAATTGCCTCTACGCAGGTGCGTCTTGGCAAGAAGACCGGAGAATACCGGGTCGGCGTGGAAGTCGCGGATCCTAAAACGGGACTCTATCTCCGGGCAAGCCATGTTCGCGTGCTTGGACTCGATCTGCTGACCGTGATTGTTTCCGCGATCGGCGGACTCGCGTTTTTCGTGTTCGGCATGAAACTGATGGGTGACGGTCTGCTCAAGATCGCCGGCGAGAATATGAAGAAGATCCTTCAGTTTTTCTCCCGGAACGGAGTTGTGGCGATTCTGGCAGGAACGTTGGTGACGGCGGTCATTCAGTCCAGTTCCGCAACGACGGTTATGGTGGTCGGCTTCATCAATGCGGGGCTTCTTTCGCTCCAGCAGGCGGTCGGGATCATCTTCGGTGCGAATATCGGTACGACTGTTACCGCACAGCTGATCTCGTTCAATCTTGGCGGAATCGCTCTTCCGTGCGTGGCGATCGGTTTTCTGCTGATGCTGTCCAAAAAATCAAATGTCCGGGGATGGGGGGAAACGGTTCTCGGTTTCGGTTTGCTGTTCTTCGGCATGGGGATGATGAGTGCGGAGCTGAAAGGTCTCGGCAATTTTCCGACGTTTGTCAGTCTGTTCCGTTCGTTTGACTGTGCGCCGACGACTCCGGGCGGTTTCATGCCGTTTCCCGCCGTTCTCGGTGCGATTCTCATCGGTATCGTCGCAACGTTTCTGATCCAGTCCAGCTCCGCCGTTCTCGGCGTTATGCTGGCGCTTGCGGCGGGTGGTCTGCTCAATTTCTATACGGCGGTTCCGCTGCTGCTTGGCACCAATATCGGAACGACGGTTACGATGTTTCTTGCCTCGCTGACCGCGAACCGGGTGGCGAAGCAGGCGACGGTCGCCCATTTCCTTTTCAACTGCCTCGGTTCCGTATTGCTGATTGTGAGCTTCTATATCCCGTACGGTCCGGAACGGATTCCGGTTTTTCTCTACTTCGTCAACGCAATTACCCCCGGAAACGTGTTTACCGCCGTGCCGCAGGGACTCGAACGGCATATTGCGATGGCACATACGTTCTTCAATGTCTTTACCGTGCTGATTCTGCTGCCGGTCATGGGGCTGTTCACCCGCCTGTGCGAAAAACTGCTGCCGGTCCGCGACGATACCAATAACGAGATTCATGCGCTGGAACCGAATCTGCTTGCCACGCCGTCAGTCGCTCTGGAGCAGGTGGTCGTGGAAATCCGCCGTATGGTGCAGGAGGCATGGACTATGATTGATCAGGCGGTCAACCGGCATTTTATGGAGGCGGACTATGATCCCGACGCGTTCAAGGAGCTGAAAGAGAAAGAAAAGATGATTGACACGATGCAGAGCGACGTAACCAACTATCTGGTTCAGATCACTCGGAAGCACCTGACGCGTCCGCAGTCTGAACTGATTCCTCTGCTGATGCACTGTACGAACGACGCCGAACGAATTGCCGACCATTCCGAAACCATTCTGAAACTGGCGAAGCGCCTTGCCAAAGGCGGAATCGGGCTGTCGGATATTGCCAGGAGCGACCTGAAAGCGCTTTGGGAACTGCTGGATTTTCAGGCGAAGAATGTCACTCTCGCCCTCGGAAGCACCGACCGTGAAAGTGTGGAATCCGCCCTTGCCAGCGAGCGCCGGATCAATAAGCTGACCAAAAAGTATGAAAAAGACTACACCAAACGCAAGGATCTTGCCGCGCTTCAGTCGATGATGAACGAAACGGACAACGAGATGGCGTATACCGGAGGCGAACCGGAAATGTCGAGCGTGGCGATGGAGAATGAACGCGAAATCAATCAGCTGACCCGCCAGTACGAGATGGAGCATGTTTCCCGCCGGAACGAGGGAAAATGTTCGGTCGAGGGCAGTGTGATCTTTATTGAACTGCTGTGGGAGCTTGAGCGGATCGGCGATCATCTCGCCAATATCGCGGTCCGCACGCCGGAGATTCAGAAACATTATATTTCGTTGAAAAAATAGATCCCGGCAGCGGACGAATCCGTAAAAACATGTATTCGCATTAACCATGTTTCAACTTTGGGAGACAGGAATGAAACAAACACCTGAAACTGTCGTGCTGCTGAATTTCGTCTGTGACGATATTCAGAAGATAGCACGCGCGATCCGTGACCGTCACATCTACACGATGGTCATGCCGTACACCGTGAGCACGGAGAGGCTCATGCAGGAGAAGCCGGTCGGGCTGATCGTCTGCGCCGATTCTGATGCACCCGCCCATGACGGGGAACTGAAAAAGTTCTCCGCTCTTGGTTTGCCCATGTTCAAGCTGACGACAGAGAAGCATGCCGATCCGTCGGAACAGGTGAAAAACGCTGTCGATTTCTGCATGAAGGAGTGCGGCTGTACCGGTTCCTGGACGATGGAGAAGTTCGTGGAAGAGGCTGTGCGCGACATCCGCGGACAGGTCGGCGACAAAAAAGTCGTTCTCGGTCTTTCCGGCGGAGTTGACTCTTCCGTTGTTGCCGCACTGATCCATAAGGCGATCGGTAAACAGCTGACCTGCGTATTCGTCAATCATGGACTCCTCCGCAAGAACGAGCCCGAAATGGTGCAGGAAGTGTTTGCCAGAAATTTTGACATGAACCTCTGTTACATTGACGCTTCCGACCGTTTCCTCGACAAGCTCCAGGGCGTTCAGGACCCGGAACAGAAGCGCAAGATCATCGGCAAAGAGTTCATTGACGTATTCGCGGAAGCCGCCGCAAAGATCGACGCGCCGTTCCTTGGACAGGGAACGATTTATCCGGACATTCTCGAAAGCATTCCGTTGGACGGCAATCCCGCCGGAGTCATTAAAAGCCACCACAACGTGGGCGGGCTTCCGAAGGATATGAAATTCAAACTCGTGGAGCCGGTTGAACGCCTGTTCAAGGATGAAGTCCGTGCCGTCGGCCGCCTGCTGGGGCTGCCGTCCGAGCTGCTCGACCGCCATCCGTTCCCCGGACCGTCTCTCGGCGTCCGCCATCTCGGAGCGATCGACAGAAGCACGCTCCGGATTCTCCGGGAAGCGGATGCGATCGTGACGGAAGAACTGCTGAAATCCGGCTGGTATCACAAAACATGGCAGACATTTGCGATTTTTGTGCCCGTAAAAACGGTCGGTATGAAGAATCACAAGCGGACGTATGATTATGTGATTGCGATCCGTTCCATCAACAGCGTGGATGCCGTGACGGCTCAGGTTGTCCGTCTTCCGTGGGAGCTGCTTGATGTGATGACGGAGCGCATCATCCGTGAAGTGGAGGGGGTCAACCGTGTGGTTTACGACATCACCTCCAAGCCTCCCGGAACGATCGAATGGGAGTAAGCGACCGGAAACGGTCCGGAGAAAGCGGCGGCATTGTCCGCCGCTTTTTTGTATCCGGGGCAAGTGGGTTTCCCTGTTTTCAACGCGGAGCGTGATCCTCCGGACGAAAGCGGCAGGAAAACTTTCATGGATTCCGGCAGGAGCCTGATTCCGGTGCCTGCCGGGGAATACGTTCGCGGAAAGATCCTGCGACCCGCTCCATTTGATGCGGTTTTGTCAAACAACACGTCCCGTCACAAAATTTTGAATATTATCGAAATTTCAGCTCAGGGGGCGGGACGGAGAAGACGCACTTTGCCGTAGCGGGTCGCATCCTTATGGAAAATTCCGTTGAAGTAGTTCAAGACTTTCCGCGGTTTTTCCGGATTGCGGTCATTGATCAGCAGGGAAAAGCCGAGGTTGGAATTCGGTTCCGGAGGCGTTTTGATGCCGAGGTATTTCCATTCAAAAAAGAGGGTGTAGACGGTTTGTCCGTTTTTTTCATCCCGCCGGACGTTTCCGGCTTTCCGGACCGCGAACGGCATTTTGGGAAGATTTTCCGCGTGTCTCAGGAAATAGAGCATGGTCGGAAGTGTTTTCCCGTGGTCGAACGCTGCACCGAATTCCACAATCCGGTGTCCGTTGAGAGAGTGAAAGAAATTGTTCGGATCCCATTCCTTATCCGTATCGGCATCGAATGCGACCTGAATGGAATCTTCTTTCCAAAACGTTTCCCATGTTCTGCTTCTGACAAGAACGGAGTCCTCGACGCAAACCTGCAGATGGATTCCTTTTTCCTCTGCCCAGAGCTTGAAATATGCTTTTGCGGAAGAGCGTTCTTCCGGTTTGATTTCATCCCGTCCCCACAGGTGGACGGGGATCGGTTCCAGAGAGCTCCACGGGTTGGTCGGAGGACGTTTGAAATAAGGCACCGTCAGGGGGGTGAAATCCACAGGGGCGGAGAAGGTCCATGCTATCGGTTCCCGGACTGAAACGGTCAGTTTTCCCGTCTGCCGGTGTCCGTTGGGGAGATTCGGAATGGAGAAGGAAACGG
This sequence comes from uncultured bacterium, assembly GCA_900548385.1. Lineage (GTDB taxonomy): Bacteria > Verrucomicrobiota > Lentisphaeria > Victivallales > UBA1829 > UBA1829. The sequence continues at coordinate 9,126 of URKJ01000055.1, forward strand.
TGACTCCTTCCGCGGAGAGAACTGTTTTTGAAGAAAAGGTCTGGTTATTGTCCAAAGTCAGCTTCAGGCCGGCAGGGATTTTTCCGGGAAAGCGGGTCGACAGACGGAACGAAAGTTCTGTTGTGTGTTTCGAACAGTGGACATTGGTCAGTTCACTCCGGACCGGATCCATCAGTTCAAAACGGTGGAAAGTCCATGTTCCGTTCCGGCGTACGGGAACGGCATATTCTCCGAACGGGGCGCCACGGCGGAAAACGAAAGAGCCGTCCGCGCGGCGAAGCAGTTCGGATGGCAGGAGAAACGCATCCCCGTCAAGCCGGAATCCGGTTTCCGGAAGAAGTTTCCGGACGACGCTGAGCTGTGCCTCCGCCAACTCCGTTCCCGGAAAAACCGCATAGGAAGGACTCGGAGAAAGCGAGATTTTTCCTTTGTCCGTATTACGCGGGGTTCCCGTCATGGAGCGGAGGCTGGTGGGGGCGACTCCCCGGAATTCAAGTTCCCGCGTTCCATTCAGGCACCAGACGGCGGAAACGGTTTCCGTACCGCGGCGGAAGGTGCAGAAATGAACGTCCGGAGCTATCCGGATCCATCGTCCGCCTCCTTTGACGGAAGCGAGCTCCCGGATCAGAGTCTGATAGCTCGCCATCGCGGGAAGGGGGGAGAGATCCGGTTTCACGATGCTGTAGGCATACTGATCGCGGCGTGGATAATATTTTGCGGCAAAGTACATGAGATGATTGATATTCCGAACGGTGCAGAGAAGAATGGAACGGGCGAGATAACGGGCTTTGGTCAGCTCGTCGACGGGTTTCTGCCAGTCGCCCGGCTCGCTGCACCAGCCGAACTCTGTGAACGCAATCGGAAGATGTGCATAGGGCGTTGTCTTCATGAATTCTTGAAGCTCAATGATATTCCGGATGAATTCCTTTTCCGGCGGCGTGGCGTAGACATAGGCGTGCATGATCAGGTAATCCATGTTTTTGAGGATTCCGCCCTGAATATATTGCTTGAACTCTCCAGATTTAATCCGTGAAAAGCCGGGACCGCCGACTTTCAGATCCGGACGTTCCTTTTTGACCGCCTCCGAAATCACATTGTGGAATTTGATCAGCTCTTCGCACGATCCTTTCCAACGGCTGTTGGGTTCGTTGAACACGTTGACGACGTCCGGAAGATCGGGAGTGTTGCGCACCCAGAGACGGACCGCTTCGGAAAGCATGTTCCAGTCTTCCGGCGGATAGATTCCCCCGTCTGTTTTTCCCCTGTTGAGAAATCCCGGCAACCCGAACAGCGCGGCATGACGGAAGAGCGCTTTGGAGTTGAGCTCCCGTCCCGGGTTGCGCCGGTAACGGAGCGAACCATCCGGATTCCGGCAGATTTCACTCAGTCCCCAGCCGTTGTAATTCATGGAAAAGTTGTGCTTCTTTCCCCATTCCGGCGTTGCGTAGATGAGACAGATGCCGTAGCGGGAGTGTTTGCGGATTTCCTCTGGAAGCGGCGGACCGGTCACGGCAAATGTGGCGGTGTCGACAATCTGTTTCCCGTCCCGCCGGAGAAGATCGCATCGGAGCGTGTAGAATCCCCGTTCCTTCAGAATGATCGTTCCGGTCGGACTGCCCGCGGGAAGATGGTTCGAGAAGAGAAGATTGCCTTCCTCGTCGGTTGCGCTCAGAGTTGCCCGGAGAACGTTCTCCGGATCCGGGATGCGGACGGTCACGCGTCCCGATTCTTCCTGAATGACAGGATCTCCGCCGTTCGGAATGAAGCGGGTCCGTTCTTTGCCGGTCTCCTCAATGGTCAGCGAGCGGACCTGCAGTTCCCCCTCTTTCACCGGGGAGAGAAAGAACACAAGTTTTCCTTCTCTTTTTCCCGGAAGAAGATAGAAGGTCCGTTCCTCGGAGATCCATTCTCCGGTCTTTTCCGCGTTGCGGAAAGCGAGCAGGTAGATGTTTTCCGAAATTTTCCGGTCGCCTTCCAGCCATTGTCCATCTTTTCCCCGGATCCGGAGTTGGGCGAAATCCACCTTCCCGAATACGCGATAGCAGGTCCGGATACGGAACGACCGTTCAAAATTTTCCGCCGGGCCGAAATCCAGGTCGGGACCTGTGACGGCTTGCAGCCCTCCTTTTTCCGAACCCGTGCGGAAAGAAAGAGCATTTTCTCTGTCATGGCGGATTGTGATTTGAGCATTTGCGGAAAAACCACTTTCTCCTTCGCGTTTCCAGTCCCATTCATAGACCGGGGAAATGGATGACGCAAAAGCGGTCAGAGCGGATGCCGCGAACAATGAAAGAAAAATTTTCATAGGATAACTTTCTGATGCTTATTTGAGTTTATTATAGTAAGTCGCGGAAGCAGTGGCGCCGACCAGCTGGGCGGCGGGCAGTCTGGCAACATGGCCGTCGAGCCAGAGACAGTTTGCATCCCGTTCACCGTGCCGGGGATAGGGATTGTATTTTGCCGTGTAGGCGTTGATGACGCGTCCGGCTCCCTGTTCCGGAGAATTTTCCGCAAGATAGAGTTTTCTGGACGGCGAGACGATCTTCTGAATTTTCTCCGGTCCCGATGCGCTGATGTTCAGATAGTTTGTGCCGTACATGATCCAGCCGACGCCGAGTCCGCTGAGTGCCTCATAGTCCTGATTCGACAGCTTGCGGACAGGGCAGCGCAGGATGATGTTTTTGTCCGCAGCGTATGCGTCATAACGGGCTTTGATGTTCGGATAGCGGTAGAAATCCAAATCGCTTTCCCAGCTGATCCAGTTCGGATAGTAGTTGTCCCAGTCATTCAGATAGCTCTGAAGATACAGGGATACCTGTTTCAAATTGCCGGTGCAGGTGCTCAGTTTTGCATGTTCCCGGGCCTTGTTCAATGCCGGAAGAAGCATTCCGGCTAGTATTGCTATAATAGTAATTACGATTAAAAGTTCTATGAGGGTGAATTTGTTCTTTTCTTTCATACCTGTTTTTTCCTGTTATATTTATATTGATTAATTTCGGTTGAAATCAATACCTTGCCGTGGACGTCATCCGGAACCGCGGGTTTCCCGGAAAACTGTGCGCCGCTTTGCAACCGATCCGTTTCATCGCGTCCAATGTCGTGATTTTTTTGTTTATTTGTCATTTCCGCAGATTTCTCCTCTTTTTAATTATACAATATTTTCCGGTAAAAACAAGAGGGGGGAAACAAAAAATGAAAAATATTCGAATATGAGGATTGCATTAAAAGTAAATGCACACTCTTTTTAGTCCTGCATGCATTTGCTAAAATCTTGAAGCGAACCTGAAACTCAAGGAAAAGTAAAACCGAAAACTACAGAATCGCCGTATTCCGGCATCTATGAATACCCGTTCTGTGGATGGTCACTTGCTCAGGAGCAGTTTCCGGAATTGCGATGGATTTTTCCCGTTGGCAATGCCTTGCCCGAACGCCATGTGGTAATTGCGCACCATGCCGTCACGGTCATGGATCACAAGAGCGAATCCGAAGACCCGTCCGGTTTCCGGTGTGAGCGGGGCAAGAGTGCTCCAGGGAATGGCGATCCGGTAGATCCTTTTTCCGTCAGTCCGTTCAATCAGCGGTTTCACTCCGGCGACCGCTCCCGTCTGTTTTCCTGCGGGGGCGTGCCAGCACCAGAGTCCGGAGCCGGAGGCTGTGCCGAATTCGTAATCGTTGTTGTCATATTCCGCGTTTGGAACGGCGTCGTTTTCCGTATCGAATGCAAACTGGATGGAGTCGCCTTTCCAAAGTTCGGCATCGCGTCCGGGATTGTTGTGTTCATCATCCGTAACTTCCGCCATCAGATAGAAAAAATTCCGGTCCCAGCCGAGGAATACGCTCGCGGAAAGATCCTGCGGTCCGCTCCATTTGATGAACGGGTCCGGCGGAAAAACATCGGAACGGGTTTTGAGGACGATCTGTGGTCCCGCTTTCCGGAAATCAAAGGTTTTCCAGTCTTTGATTTGGACCTGTCTGACCCGCATCAGTTCCGGCATGCGGATCGGCATGCGGAATTCGGTCCCTTTCCGGTCGCGGATCGTCAATTCCGTCCGGAACGGCTGTTCCGGCTGGACTTCCGGAACCGGAATGCTTGTATTACGGATCTCTTTTGCGGCAAGTTTCAGATCAAGATTGCCGCCGTCCTTTACGGAAAAAGTTCCACTCCATTCGTGCGGCAGATTGTTGCGGATAAGGAGGCGCATGTCCGTAACGGTTTTCAGTGACGGCGTGACCTGAACCGGTGCCTGTCTGGCGATATTGTTCAGCAGGGCGGACACGACAGCGCTACCGTGTCCGTCGCTTACTGTCAGGTAATACGGCGCTTCTCCCAGCCGGAAAGAGCCGCCCGGAACCGTGAAACCGTATATGTCCCGGACAGAGACGTTTTCAACGGAAAACGGGATTGCCCGCATTGTTTCGTCGATATTCCAGAGAGCGATTTTTTCCGTTCCGTCTTTTTTCCAGCGGATGATCCGGATATCGCCGCCGGAGACTGTTTTGAAGTCGGTTCCTCCCTCCATTTCCCGTGCGGCCTGTGCGTATGCCGCCGCGGCGGGCAGGGGACGGAGCCCGTTGTCGTTACGCCAGACGCCGTATTCGTAATTTCCGTTTTCCGGCCATCCCATTCCTGAATACCAGATCAGCCAGGAGCATTCCGGCACCGTGCGTGCGAGGAGAAACGTCCGTGCCAGATAGGCGGCGTACCGTTTCGCCTGGACGGAGTGAAACGGTGCGGTACCGTCGAGAGCCCAGCCGAGTTCGCCGACCGCGAGCGTCTGACCGCCGCCGTGTCTCCGGATGAGCTCTTTTGCGGAATTCAGCTTGCGGACCAGGTCGCCGCTCTCCGGCGAGGCGCAGTAACGGCTGTCCATGCCGATCGAACGGGGAAACGTATAGGGATGGGGTGCGTAAATGTCAAAGGCTCCCGCCGCTTTTTCAAACACTCCGGCGGCAAAACCATCGGCTCCGCCTGATCCGTTGATCATGAGCCGGGCGTTGTGCTGTTTCATGACCGGGTGAATCGCTTTCAGCATATCCGAGTAGTATTGAACGGCTTTTTCCATGTTCATGTTCTTCATCCGGAGCAGAGTCAAGTCCGGTTCGTTCTGAAAATCGTAACAGCGGACTGTATCGGGACTTGTTTTGATGAACTGTTCCGCAAACATCCGGATTGCGGAGGGCTCCGCCGTTTCGTTTCCCGGCAGTCGGGCCCAGACAGGAACCCGGTCGATATTTCCCATGCTGTACTGGACATTCAAGCCGGCATACTGTCTGGTTTTGGCAGCCTGCATATCCCGGAAGACACCGGGAGAAGGTTCCGAATCGAACCAGCGCGGCCCGCCGCTGCGGATCCACGAAACGCCGATTCGCGGGAGAACCTCTCTGGGGACGGGGCTGTCCTGAATCCCGAAAAAGCCTTTGTCTTTCTGTGGCGGCGGAAATTCCGGCACGATCACAAACGGTGATGGCTGGTGTTTCAGGATCGTTCCGTTTTTGTCGGAAAGAGTCAGTTCCAGCGGATAATACCCGGTTTCTCCGGCGAACGGGCAGGAGAACTTCAGCGTTTGAAGCTGATCCGGTTTCAGATTCAGTTTGCGGTGGTCCTGCCATTTCCCCGGCAGCTCCGCTTTCAGGGTGAGCGGAAGACGTTCCGGGGAGACCCCGTTATTGCGGAGCGATACGGTCAGAACGGGGGTTTTCCCCTCTGCCATGATCTCTCCGGATTCGCCGACCGTGCTGTAAAGGCTTGCCGCTTCCGGTGCCTGGTAGGCGGATGGCGTATTACCTTCTTCGAGCTGTACAGCATCAATCAGGATGGAGCTTTGCAGTCCGGCTGTCCGGAAGCCGAGATAAGCCGTTTCACTGTTTTTCTGCGGCGGAATGACCATGAAATAGCGTTTCCATTCCGGCGACAGCTTGAACGTTTGCCCTTTCAGCCAGCGCCATTTCAGATTGATCGCCGCAACCGTGAGATTTTGTCCGCGTTCCCCTTTCGCGTAAAAGGAGAATACATACGTTTTCCCCGGTTGGAAAAGCTCCCAGATCCATTTGTTCATGACCATGGAAGAGCCGGGAAGAATCTCAAGGCAGTTGTTTCCGTGGGCTCCTTCGCCGGTTCGTCCGCGCAACTGTTTCAATCCGGAAAAATACATCCATGGCCCGGTTCCCGTCTCAAAACTGGTATCGCCCTGCAGCAGATTGCCTGTTTTTTTTCCGTTGTCCATTTTTCTGGCAATGTTTCCGGTTTTTCCCCAGCGGAGATCATCAATGAGCAGAGTTCCGCTGTCTTTGGTGTAACCGATCAGGTGCAATATGAAATCATGACCGGCATCTGCTTTCCGGTTGTTTCCGGGATAATTGCTCTGCCGGGTGTAGCGGAACGAGGAAAGCGGAACGGTGATCTTTTTCCAGACGCCGGGTTCCGGCAGTGCAAACGGGGAACCGAAAAATTCCTTTCCCTTGCCGTTCTTGCTTTTTTCGATCAGCTGCAGATTGGAAGGCGGTTTTCCGGAAATGACTTTGACCCAGAATGTGAGACAGTCCGCATCTTCCGGCATCCGGTTCAGGTCGATGGAGACGCCTTGAAAAGCGCGGCATCCGTGAAACGTGATTTGAAGCGCCTGTTTCCCTTCGGCGGCGTCGGCGGAAATTTTCCATTCCGGCTTCCGGGAATTTTTATCGCACCAGAATCCCCAGCCTTTGGGATAGCCCCATGGCTTGAATGTTTCGCAATCATAAATTCTGCCGTCGTTTTCAAGAGCGGGAAGTGCGGTTGCGGACAGAATAAGCGCCGCCGTCAGAATGATTGTTTTCACGTCTGTCTCCTTTTGGGTCAGTTGTAATGTGCCCAGTATTTCCGCGCGATGGGACCGTTGTAGCGCCAGCTTCCGGTGTGTCCGTCAACAAAAAGAATATTTGCGCTTCCCTGATGCCGGTATCCGATTGTCCGTGCGCGGGATGCCGGGTTTGCAATGGTCGGGGGATTGGCGGGATATACAACGCCGGTAAAGGTCGTATCACTGTCGTCCATGGCATCGTTGTCCGCCATCAGGAGAAATTCGGTGGTGTTTCGGTAAATGCCGGGTTTGATTTGCGGAAAGGAGCTGCGTTTGACGAAAAACGGCGGAGTCCCGTTCGGCTGAAAGGTGGAATTCATTCCGTAATGAACCAGTCCGCTGCTTGTGTGAGTGTGCGGTGGAACCGTTGGACAGCGCCAGATTCCATACGGCAGTCCGCCGGAGTCTGCGCCGTAAGGGATTTCGGTTTCCGGATAGCTGCCTTTCGGCCCTGTTTTGACAAATCCTGCGTCGAGCAGCTGCCTGTTCCAGGTCGGGTGCCCGCTCAGATCGGTGCCCCAGGTGGTGGCAAATGGAAAATATTCATTGAAAGCGTCGGCATACTGGTTCATGATCAGACCGATTTGTTTCAAGTTGGAGAGACAGCTGATTGCATGTGCCTTTGATCTTGCGCTGTTCAGCGCGGGCAGAAGCATTCCGGCAAGAATTGCAATAACAGCGATAACGATCAGCAGTTCTGTAAGAGTGAAGTTTCTCTGTCTCTTTTTCATTGTTTTTCTCCCTGTTTTCAAGTTATGTTTATATTGATCAATTCCGATGGAATCAATACCTTGCCGGGGACGTCATCCGGATCCGCAAGTTTTTCCAGAAGTCTGCGTGCTGCTTTGTAGCCGAGCAGGTAGGCGCGATGCAGTACGCACGGGAGCTGGTTCTGTTCTACGGTATGGGCATAGGAAAAGATCAGGACGTCTTCCGGGACCCGGATATTATTGAATTTGAAGATGGAACGGATCAGTACGGCGGCTCCGTGGTGGCTGACGATCAGGGTGTCCGGCAGGTCGCCCCGCCTGATATAGTGATAAGCTGCTTCAATGTGTTCTTCGTTGTTGGTTGTCTCCAGAAGCATGATGTCGTTTTCCCGCAGTTCCAGTTTTTCCCGCTTCATGGTCTCCAGCCGGAACCCGTCGAGGCGGTGCGCAAACGTACGGGAGAGAATAAAGCCGATCCGTTTCCGGTTGTGTGCTTCCAGATAGTCGCAGATTTTGCGTGCCGTTTCAAATTCATCCGGACAAACCCGGTCGCAATCGTGTGGAAAGCGCAAAGGAGTTCCACCCTGTGCCGTGACGTAAGGAATCCGGGCGCGTTCCAGTTCTTTCAGCAGTTCCGGGCTGCCGACGGGTCCCAGAAAGATAAATCCGGAGATTGACTGGAGCTTTCCGGGCGGCAGATGCAGCGTTTCCGCTCCTGCCGGCTGAACCAGAAGCATAAGGTCTGCATCGCTGTTTCCGAGCACCGTCTGAACGCCTTCCTGAGCCTGAATATTGAAATCCATTTCCAGAATATTTTTCTGTTCGGGCAACGGACAGAGGACAAGACAGACCGTTTTGCGTGCAGGCTCAACAGTCTGCGGCAGTTCGTAGCCGAGCCGTTTCATCGCTTCCAAAACCTTGCGGTATTTGGTTTCGTTGATTCCCGGTCTCCGGTTGATCACGCGCGAGACCGTGCTCTGAGAGACGGCCGCCTCTTTTGCAATGTCAAGCATCGTGATTTTTTTTCGTTCATTTGCCATTTCAGCAGTTTTCTCCTCTCTTTTAATTATACAATATTTTCCGGCAAAAACAAGAGGGGAAAAATAAAAAAATGAAAAATATTCGAATATTATGCATAAAAATATTCAAAATACGGATTCTTTGGATCGTTGGAGAGTTGGAAAAATACGATTTTTTCGCGGATTCGACTTGAAAAAAGGAAAAAGTAGAATATATTTAGCGTATCGACTACAGAATGGGCGTATAGCTCAGTTGGTTAGAGCGCCACGTTGACATCGTGGAGGTCATAGGTTCGAGTCCTATTACGCCCACCATTCATATTTATTCGGGCGATTAGCTCAGTTGGTTAGAGCGTCACGTTTACACCGTGAATGTCGGGAGTTCGAGTCTCTCATCGCCCACCATTCAGATTTCTATACACAACCTTATTGTCATAAAGACAAAATTCCTGTGTCGCGGAAGAATCCGGCGCTTCGTTCGCAATCAAAACCGGTGCAATTACCAAATCCCGACTGACTTCATGAAAGTTCTTGAAATCGAGCGCATAACCCTGAACTAGCACAGAATCTGTCTTCGGTCACATCCGCTCTGCGAGATCAAAGGAATTTTCTGCCACCAGAGCATTGAGAATTTCATTCTTGGTACTCCCGGCAAAATTCGCAATGCTGTTTGCGTAGAAATATCAATTCATGATAGGCTTATTCTTCTGTCCTGAAATGTTCATCGAGTGTTTTTCCGGTTGCATCTTTCCAATTGATCCAGCCATTAGATGGTGTGCCAAGAATGATATCACTGGCGCCGGACGGAGTCTTGAATTTGTACTCTTGTGCGAAAATGAGTTTGGGGCCATCATTCTTCAGCACATTTTCCTCCAATAACCTTTGACGCGTTGGCTGAATGTAGCTGCTTTTTTTGCCGGAAGCAGTCAGTTGCAATACGCACTCAGAATTCGGTTGAACATAGAAACCGTCATCACGCAGGAATGCCGAGGCGTTCGCGCCTTTGCTATTTTTGCAGAAGAAGCGAATTTCGGTGCTGGTGGTGGAATAAACTTTATTGAAAATGTCAAGTCCCAGCAACTCGGTCAACATCACAATCTGGTTGTAGTAAGCAATAAAACTTGCCTTCTTCCCCGAGGTCGCGACGGGTTCCTCCTTGCTGGCTTTGTTGCTATTGTCGAGAATGACGCGTTTTGCTTCGGATAGCTTTTTTACCAACAACCACTCTAAATAGTCCAATTCGACGGCAGAGAAGCCGTTCCCTGCGCGATTGATAAAATAAATAATTTCATTCCACCAATCACGTTTTTTGCGATGTTCTTGTGCTCGTGGTTGCGTGCGTTTTGTTTGACCGACATAGGCTTTGATTTTTCTGGCATCGTCTTCGCCTATGAGCAAATAAACGGCCATAGTCTGTTCGTTGATGTGCGAAGCAATTTCACCGGCTTGCGCCCGGGGAACGACGACGGCCTTAATGATTTCGGTTTCAAATTCAACCTGCCGGAAGCCCTTCGGAGTCCCGTCAAAGAGTTCGACATTGACTAATTTTGTTTTAATATTATTCACAGTCATTTTTATCTCCTGGTAAACCTCCAATGCCACGGAATTTTTCAACCAAGGCGGATATCTTTTGAAAAACATTTTGCTTTTTCGGCAGATATTGAGGATTTAGCGGGCTCATTTTCGGTAATACCGCGTTGAGTTCGGTTCCGTTTTCACTGGCATATTCGCGCTTTAATGACGTTTTAATATATCGTTTTGCCGCCGCCTCATTCAGTTTTTCGCTGACGATCAAATCATCAACTTCACGCCGTTGTTTCTCCTGAGCAAAGGTAAAAAAGGCATCAATAATGCCAACTTTGTCCTGTATATTGTCCAAATCTGTGTGATGAATGAAGTCGACCAGCAAACTTTCTTTTGCACGATTCCCGATACTGGAACGAATCAGACGGCGAACTTCTTCAATTAAAGCGGATTTGTCTTTGGTGATTTTATTCTTTTCAAAAATAAGTCCAAGAATATAATCAAGATTGATTTCTTGAGATTTGAGCAGATCCACTTCAAAAACAATGTCATCCCAAACAATGAGCGATTTTTCTTTTCCTTTATCTGCTTTTTCGCGGCGCAACCAGTCTCTGATATCATTGTAAGTGGAACGGTAATCCTGAATGATGCGGATATCGGGAACTGTAATTTTCTGCATTTCGCCGATTTTTTCATCGTCAAGGTGATAGCGATTTTTAAAATTCTCGCGAGCTTGTGAATTCTCCATATCAACGTTTTGCAAGGCTTGAAGCGCGGCAAATTCATCATAATTCTGCAAAATGTTTTCCACGCGCAGATATTCGCCGAAGAGTTTTACAAAAGCTTTCTTGTCGCTTTCAGAGACAATTTGATCCGGATTCGGGAAACGCTGTTGCAGTTGCCGGGTAATCTCTATGTAACCGGTTCTGGTTTCTCCTGTTTCAGCATCGGAGAAGCCATCCATGTATTCCTTGTAACTTTTTTCCAGAACCACATTTCTGAGATTTTCATTTTTATCTCCGAATGTCTTAATGGCATCAATGGTCGGCTGTTCCAGATCCCGAAACGTGATAATATTGCCAAATGTTTTGGTGGCGTCATAAATGCGGTTGGTACGGGAATAGGCCTGTATCAGACCATGGTAACGCAGGTTTTTATCAACGAAAAGCGTATTCAGTGTCGGGGCATCAAATCCGGTCAGGAACATGCCGACAACGATAATCAGATCGACTTCCTGTCTTTTTACCCGATTTGAGAGATCCCGGTAGTAGTTTTGAAAGGCTTTGCCTTCGACGCTGAAATTCGTTTTAAACATATCGTTGTAGTTTTTGATAGCGGCTTCCAAAAATTCTTTGGCACTGCTGCTCATCGCGGATACTTCAAAACTTTCGTCAAGAATATCTCCAACAGCATCTTGTTCTTCGTTGGCAGCAAATGAGAAAATCGTAGCAATCTTCAGTTTTTGCGAACAATTTTTCTGCAAGTCGTTAAGCGTTTCATAATACATTTTGGCGGCGTCAACGCTACTGACGGCAAACATCGCATTGAAACCTTTGCCATTGGCAATCAGGCGATGCGTCTTCTGGTTGAAGTGATCCAGAATATATTGAGAAATTTCTCGAATACGCTCCGGATGCAGCAAGGCTTCTTTGTTTTCGGCGGCGGTCAGTTTTGATTCGTCCAGTTCGGATTCGATCGCCTTGAACCTGGGGCGGACATCATTATAATCGACTTTGAATTTCAGCACTTTCTCATCGCGAATGGCATCGGTGATCACATAAGAGTGAAGTTCCCGGCCAAATACAGACGCTGTTGTTTCCGCTCCCAGAGCGTTTTCTGGAAAAATGGGGGTTCCCGTGAATCCGAATTGATAGAACTTCTTAAATTTCTTTTTAAGATTCTTCTGTGCTTCGCCGAATTGTGAGCGATGCGCCTCGTCAAAAATGAAGACAACTTGCTTTTGATAGATTTCCAAATACTCTTCACTTTTCATCAAGTTGTTGAGCTTCTGGATCGTTGTGACAATAATTTTGTTGTCATTTCTTTCGATATTGCGTTTCAGACCAGCTGTACTCTCGGAACCATTGACGCTGTCCGGTGAAAACTTCTGGTATTCTTTCATCGTCTGGTAGTCAAGATCCTTACGGTCAACCACAAAAAAAACTTTGTCGATGAAATCGAGTTGCGTTGCCAGTCTCGCCGCCTTGAAGCTGGTCAACGTTTTACCGGAGCCGGTTGTATGCCAAATGTAGCCGCCGCTCTCCGGTTTTCCCCAAACTTTGGCTTGATAAGCTCCTTGAATCTTCCGCAAGATCCGTTCGGTTGCGGCAATCTGATAAGGGCGCATCACCAAAAGCGTGTTGTTGGTATCAAAAACGGAATAACGCAGAATAACTTCCAGAAGAGTCTTTTTCTGCAAAAAGGTTGCGGTAAAGTCTTTAAGATCCTTGATCAGTTCATTATCTTTCTGCGCCCAGTTCATCGTGAAGTCGAAACTGTTTTTGTCCCGCTTGGTGGTATTGGCGAAATATCGGCTGTCGGTGCCGTTGGAAATCACAAAAAGCTGTAAATATTTAAAAAGGGAATTCTCTGTATTGAAACTCTCTTTGCTGTAGCGATGAATCTGATTGAATGCTTCCCGGATGGCAATGCCGCGTTTTTTCAGTTCGATTTGGACAAGCGGCAGGCCGTTGACCAGAATCGTTACATCGTAGCGGTTCGCATGAGTTCCGGTTTGCTCGAATTGCTGAATGACCTGCACTTTATTGCGTGCGAGGTTTTGTTTGTCAAATAAATAGATATTTTGGATATGTCCGTCATTAAAAACAAAATCATGAATATAATTATCGTGAATCTTGCGGGTTTTGTCGATCATCGAATCGTTGGGATTATCCAAATAGGTTTCGACAAAGCGAAACCATTCGGAGTCAAGGAAAGTCATATTGTTAAGCGCCTGAAGCTGAATACGAACGTTGGCAAGCAATGCTTCCGAATTTTTGACATCCGGCAGAAACTCATATCCTTGATTCCGCAAATCGGCAATCAGCTCCCGTTCCAGATCCGCCTCGGTTTGATAGATTGCGCCGGACTGTTCAATTTTTTCATACTTGTCAAGAACAATGAAATTATTGGATTCTGCAATGACTTTATCGTTGCACATCGTGGGTCTCCTGCCAAAAGTTATAACTCGTAATCAAATGATTCAATAAAAAGCGAACAATCTGCTTTTCTGAATCGGTGGGTTCTGCTATTGCCTCATTTGATAACGTTGAATGACTGGTAAATTGAATTACGCGGTTATAATAAGTCGTTTTATCATCAGGCAGCAATTCCGACCATCTTGGATAACCGAGGTAATTTGCCGTTTTTTCGTACAAATTGCGCAATAACATAAAATGATAACGTTCAATCTTATTATCTTTTATAGCTTCTTCAAGCGTTGCCTTTAAGTGCAAGTGATAAGAGAAACTTTTATTTGAATCGCCGTCTTTTCTTTGCAGCTCAAAAGCCCCGTCTTCATTTTTCGTCAAAAAGTAGCTGTTTAGTGTATTAAATTCATTATACAGTACCTGTCTCTTATACACATCTGACGCTGCCGACGACTT
>URKJ01000056.1 GCA_900548385.1 uncultured bacterium
CCCAACCCTGAGGCGAATAGCCCGAAATATAGCACCAATAGACGATTTGTCAAATTAATTTTAGAAAAATATTACGATTTCCCCGTAAAAACAACAAAAAAACCGCGGAAAAAGCATAAAAATCCCCTGTTTCTGCTATTTCCCTGCAAACTTTCCGGATTAATGACTGTTTTGCGTGAGAGCATTCAGCCCCTCCCCCGCTTACGCGGTTTGTCGCGAAAAGCAATATGATCCTTCCCATTCCATGCCTGCACCACATTCCAAACAAAAACGTCACCTGATTTGCGACGGACCGCTCTTGTAAAACAAGATTTGCATTATATATTACCGCAAAACCAAGCCAACTCATACCATCTACAGGAAAACATCTCCAATGCAGACGGATAAATATCATATCGACATGTGCCGCGGACCGCTGTTCAGTAAAATCGTACTGTTTTCCGTACCGCTGATCCTCTCCGGCATTCTTCAGCTGCTGTTCAATGCGGCAGACCTTATCGTGATCGGACATTTCGCTCCCCACGAAGCAATGGCGGCTGTCGGAGCAACCACGTTCATCACTGCACTGATCGTCAACGTCTTTATCGGGCTTTCCGTCGGAACCAATGTACTCGTGGCGAATTATCTAGGCGCTAAAGACAGGAAAAATGTAAGCAGAGCAGCACATACGGCAATCACGGTCTCTCTGGCGGGCGGCGTTCTACTGACCATCGCGGGGCTTTTCGTTTCCAAGCCGCTGCTCGTTCTCACTGCGACACCCGATAACATTCTGCTGAAATCCTGCATTTACATGTGGATCTACTGTTTCGGACTTCCATTCACGCTGCTTTACAATTTCGGAAGTGCAATCATGCGGGCGGCCGGCGACACCAGACGCCCCCTGTATTATCTTGTCATTGCGGGAATCATCAACGTGATTCTGAACCTGCTGTTCGTGTTGGTTTTCCGCATGGAAGTCGCGGGTGTCGCTCTTGCAACGGTTATTTCCCAGATGGTCGCAGCCTATCTGGTCATCCGCAATCTGAGCGAGGCACGGGATGCGTGCCGGATCAAACGCAGTATGCTGCGAATCGACGGTCCGATCCTCCGCAGTATGTTGTGGATCGGCCTCCCCGCAGGAATTCAGGGAGCATTTTTCTCAATCTCCAATCTGATCATTCAATCCTCCATCAACTCGTTCGGTTCTGTGGCAATGGCGGGAAGCACAGCCGCCATCAGTCTGGAGGGGATCGTATACGTCGGAGCGTATTCCTATCATCAGACGGTCATCAGTTTCACCGGCCAGAATTTCGGTGCGAAAAAATATGGACGGATCCGCAAAAGCATCCTTTACTGCATGGCCTGCTCCATCGCAATCAATCTGCTGATGGGATTCGGATTCTACTGGGCGGGACAACCGCTGCTTGCGATCTACAATCCGGATCCGGAGGTGATCGCATGGGGACTTCTGAGAATGAAAGTACTGTTCACGACCTATTTTCTTTGCGCAATCATGGACATTGTCAGCGGGGCTCTGCGCGGGCTCGGACACTCAATTCTGCCTGCCGTCGTAACGATGATGGGCGTATGCGTCCTCCGGGTCTTCTGGGTACTCTTCATCTTTCCGCTGGACCCGACTATGGAAAATCTCATGCTGTCCTATCCGATCTCCTGGGGATTGACGGCAGCAGCCAACGGCGCAATTCTCTATTATGTCTGCAAGAAACTGTTTGCGGATGCATCGGGCAGACATTACGCCACCCTGTCCCGGATGCCCGGATAAATAATCGCAATCCCGCTTGCTTTTCTTCCGGATGGTTCTATATTGTCGGAAACCGTCAACCAGAATCAGAAAGGCTGTTTATGAAACCCATTCTCTGCATGGCCGCACTCTGCGCGGCAATTCTCGTCTGCGCCGACTCTCCGGCTCAGGTCCCGACAACTCCAGAAAAAGCGATGCGGCTCTGGGAAGGCGATGCTCCATTTGCAAAAGGCAAACTGCCGCAGGACATCCCGACTCTGCAAGCGTATTTTCCGGCGAACGCCAAAAAACCGATGCCCGCCATCCTGATCTGTCCGGGCGGCGGATATGGCGGACTCGCAGCGGGACACGAGGGAGAGGGATATGCGCAATTCTTCAACCAGAACGGCATCGCCGGATTCGTTTTGCGGTATCGTCTCGGCTCCAAGGGATACCGTCACCCCGTCATGCTGACCGACGTTTCGCGCGCGCTCCGCACCATTCGCGCCAATGCGGAACAGTGGGGAATCAATCCGGATAAGATCGGCGTGATCGGCTCCTCCGCCGGCGGGCACCTCGCCGCAACCCTGCTGACCAAATTCGATAACGGAAATCCGAAAGCGGACAATGCGATCGACCGCGTCAGCTCCCGTCCGGACTTCGGGATTCTCTGCTATCCGGTCATCTCCATGAAAAACGGAATCACACATATCGGTTCCCGCAACAACCTGATCGGCAAAAAACCGAATCCGGAACTCATTGAGGAACTTTCCGCGGAACTTCATGTGCGGAACAATACCCCGCCGTGTTTCATCTGGCATACCGCGGCGGATCGCGGCGTCCTGCCGGAAAACAGTATGCGGTTCGCCTCGGCTCTCGCAAAAAAGAATATCCCGTATGATCTGCACATCTACCAGAAAGGCGGACACGGCATCGGACTCCGGGCGAAATTCCCGTTCACCAATGCTCATCCGTGGTCGAAAGATGTCGTTTTCTGGCTGAAAGAGAACAAGATCATCGACTGATCACGCATCAGCGGATTCAGAATTTCACTGCGGAATAGCCCTTCCGGTGACTGGAGTTTGTTTCGATCCACTCCGGCTCCGGAAGCAGTTTTCTGTCCTCCCGGTAAATCTTGGTTGGAAGCACCAGAAGCACCCCGCCTTTCCCGCGTCTCTGCCGGATCAGCTCATTGGTCGCCGGAATATCAAGAAGACGGCGTTTCTTCATCTCCGGATCCTGTTCCATCCCCCAGCGGATCTCACCCGGCGCACGGTACATATAGACATCGCTCGACTTGAACACCCAGTTCACATCCTGGAACGGATAGCGGAACGACATCAGTTTCGTTTCCGGGCCGATCCGCGCCTTTACCCGTTCCAAAAGCGGACAGGCGGTCTTGCGCATCAGCACCAGCTCCGGCAGAGCGAAGTGCATCACAAACAGCAGCGGACAGAACCCGGCGAAAAAGAATCCGAGCTTGCGCCACGGGTTCTCACTCTCCCGCGCACTGAGAACAAGCGCCCCGGCAAGAAGAAGTCCCGCCAAACAGAACAGCCACCATTTCCATCCCTCCCCCGCCGGAAAGAGCGCCCAGCGCACCCCGCTGAGCTGGATCACACTCATTACCACAGCGGCGACGGCAAGTACTCCGGCAAACACATACAACAGAACATTCAACGGTTTTCCGTCCCGTCTCTCCACAACCGACCGGCAGAGCCCCATGGCGAGCAGAACCGCAAGCGGAGCAAAACAGGGAAGAATATAAGTCGCCAGCTTCCCGCTGGAAAGCGACAGAAACAGAAACGGCAGCGCAAACCAGCAGATCAGATAGCGGATAAAACCGTCATTCAGCTGTTTCCCGGCAAACCCTTTCACAGCAGACGGCATCAGGAACAACAGCCAGCCAAGGCCGAGAAAGAGAACCGGAATAAAAAACCAGAACGGTTCCGGGTGCTGTTCCTTTTCAAGAAACCGCTTGATGTGTTCATCGTAAATAAAATAATTCCAGTATTCCGGCTGTTCCAAATGAATCATGACAGCCCACGGAAGCGAGACCAGAAGAACGCCGGCCAGCGGGATCCACGGCAAAGTCAGCATCTCTTTCCAGCGGCGACACCACGTCAGCCATACGAAAATCGCGAGACCGGGAAGCACAAACGCCAGAAACCCCTTTGTCAGAAACGCCGCTCCAACCGCAAGCCCGAACAGAAACAGATAGACCATCCGCTCCGTTTTATGCGATTGTGCCGCATAATAAAACCACACCATGGAAAGCGTCAGAAAGAAAGAAAACATCGGGTCCAGCGTGGCAGCGATACCGAGCGCAAACACCAGCGGCGTCAGCAGAAAAACGGTTGCGGCAAGCAGCCCGCCTTTCTCCCCGGTTCCGGAAAAACGGCGCGTCAGGAAAAAGAGCGCAAGCGCACTTAGCAGAGTGGCAAGCACGCACGGGAGCCGAACCGCAAACGCGTTCTCCCCGAACAGTTTCTGCGCTCCGGCAAACGCCCAGTAGCCAAGGATCGGTTTTTCAAAATAGAGCACGCCATTCAAACGCGGCGTGATCCAGTCGCCGGATACCGCCATTTCACGCCCGATCTCGGCGTAGCGGGTCTCATCCGGCGAAAACAGATCCCGCACACCCAGCGGAATCAGATACAGCAATGCGGTCAGAACGGCAAACAGAATCAGTGTCTTTTTCATAAGTGAAGAACATCCTTGTCAATACGATGATTTCTGCGGAACCCGGCGGTTCCGCGTCATGCGGATAAGATGATGCAAAAACGGCAAATTTCAAGAAAGATGACGAAATTATAAGAAAAGTTTCCCCGGCATCATGGAAAATATCAACTGGGACTTGCATTTTAAAAAAGGGAATATATATTTATTCAAAACTTAAATTAACTATTAAATAAAAAACAGAAAAGAAAGACTCCATGTCGTATTCCAAAGGCTTGAAACTGGGGCGGTACGATTACGCCGCATTTTCCGCATTCTCCAACTACGCACTCTGCTCTCTGTCCATTCCGATCGTTCTGGTCGCCATGGGACGGGACCTGAACTTTCCGCTGGATCAGGGCGGAATGGCGGCGGGCGGCGTCCTGCACCTGATGCGCAGTATCGCCATCGTCGTGGCGCTGCTGTTCTGCGGCGGAATCGCGGGACGGATCGGCAAACGGTTCTCCATGGGCTACTGTATGCTGTTCATGGGCGCGGGAATCCTGCTCTGCGCCCTCGCACCCGCCTACTGGATGCTGATCCCCTGTCTGCTGATCGCCGGATTCGGCGAAGGAATCTGCGAAGGGATCGCGACACCGTTTGTACAGGATCTGCACACGAACGCGCCGGAACGGTATGTGAACATCTCTCACGCGTTCTGGTCGATCGGCATCGGAATCTGCGTACTCGGCGCAGGCGGTCTGCTGACACTCGGAGTCAACTGGCGCGTGATCCTCGGAACGGCGGGTATTCTCGCCCTGCTGACCTCCCTGATGTTCCTCTGGCGGGAAAATCCGCAGAGGAAATACCCGGAAGTCGCGGAAAAAATCAGTATGAAAGACATCTGCCGTTACACCTCCGCCATCGTAAAAACTCCCCGTTTCTGGGTGTACTGCCTTGGAATGTTCATGGGCGCGGGGGCGGAATTCTGCCTGACGTTCTGGACAGCCGCCTATATTCAGCTGACATTCAACGCCAGCGCATGGATGGCGGGACTCGGAACGGCGGCAATCGCGCTCGGGATGTTCATCGGACGGACCGGGTTCGGTTACTTCGCCCGTCCGCAGAACCTGAAACATATCCTCCTGTGGGCAGGGATCGGCACGATTCCCGTCACTCTGATGCTGACCGTCCTGTCGCCGGAGCTCATCCCCTCCCGCGGACTTCTGTTCACGGTTCTGTTTCTTCTTCTGTTCCTCGCGGGGATCGGCATTGCACCCTACTGGCCGACTCTTCAGGTTTACGGTGTGCA
Organism: uncultured bacterium; assembly: GCA_900548385.1. GTDB lineage: Bacteria > Verrucomicrobiota > Lentisphaeria > Victivallales > UBA1829 > UBA1829. The sequence goes on from URKJ01000056.1 coordinate 5,691, forward strand.
TCAGCTGCCTCATCTCGATTCCACCATGCTGTACATTTATTTCTCCGCGATGGGCGTCCCCGGATGCGGATTCTTCACCTGGATCATGGGTGTGTTCGGCGACCGGTTCGGGCTGAAATCCTCGTTTTACCTGATCCCCGCCTCGCTGGTGCTGTTTTCCCTGATCATATTCCTGGAAGGATGGGTATTCAAAAAACGGAGCAACGGATATGGGCGGAACGGCGCAGGTCAGGAAGCATAACGCGGAACTGATCCGCGAAATTCTGCACGGCGGTGCGCTTTGGACCAAAGACACCCTTGCGCGCCGGACCGGTCTGAGTCCGGGAACCTGCCGCACGATCCTGCTTGAAATGCTGAAGCAGGGAGAAGTGACCGAAGAAAAATCGGGCAAAAACTCGGATGGACGTCCTGCGCGATACTTCCGTTATAATCCCGACTACGCTCTGATGGCTCTGCTGGGGCTCTCCTACGAAGACGGACGGCGTTTTCTCCGGTTCTCTCTGGCGGACCTCACCGGAGCCGTACGGCATCACGAAGAAGAAATCCTGCCCGCGATCACGCTGAATACGGTTTGTTCCTTTCTCAAGAAGCGGCTTGCCGGACGGCACAACGTCCGCGTGCTCGTCGTCTCCTATCCCGGCGTCGTCCACAACGGAACGATCGGCAACTGGGGCGACATCGACGAACTGTTCGGCGTTGAGCTCCAGCGCATTCTTCAGGAACGGTTCGCGCTTCCGGTCGCGATTGACAACGACATCAATCTGGCGGCGGTCGGATATTCCGGCGGAACGGGCAATCTCGCATATATCGGATTTCCGGAAAAACACCTGCCCGGATGCGGCCTGATTGTGGACGGTCATCTGCTGCGGGGCACGCGGGGATTCGCCGGTGAGATCATCTATATCCAGAACCGGACCTGGGAGGAGCAGAAAAACATCATCAGCAAACCGCACGGGATCGCCGAAATGCTTCTGCCTGTTCTGCGCGCCGTCACCGCTCTGCTGGATCCGGAATTCATCATCATCGCCGGACGCGACATCTCCGCCGGAGAGCAGGAATTCATTCTCGCCGGGCGCGAAAAGCTGTTCATGCCGGAAATTCTGCCGGAACTGATCTTTCTGCCGGATTATTCCGGCGACAACCGCAAAGGAATGATCGAAACCGGACGCGCTCTGCTCCGCAGCCGGAACGAACTGCCGTATTTCCGCGCCTGACAGCGGGAAAAACACGCAGATACCCGGAAAATTACGGCTCGCGGGTTGAAAAAGAAGCATCAATGCAGTACATTTCCACAGCAATACTTACCAGAAAGGATTCTTGTTATGGAGCTGGAAATTCATCCTTCGGTCTTTAACGCGGAAACGCTGATGGAGACCTATCCCGATACCGCCATTGTTTTCGGGCCCGACGCCCTCTCTCAGCTGAGCGCAAGCCTTCTGCTGGCGGAACGGAAAACAATCCTGCTTGTCATGGCTGGCGCTTCGGCGGCAGTTCCCCTGCGGATGCTCCTCCGTTCCCCGGCATTCGGGAAACCGGATTTCAACCTGCCGCGTCATGAACATGTTCCGGCGGAACCCGATACAGATTGCGTCCGCGCGATCGTCGAAACCATGAAACGCGAAAAGCCGGATGCCGTCCTCGCCGTCGGCGGCGGAAGTGTCATAGACGCCGCAAAAGCCGCATATCTCTCATGGCAGACCGGAGCCGACATCGACGAACTGTTCGGCGCCAATGTGGCATCCACCCGTTTTGCGGGAATGGAACTCCGCCGGATCGCCGCCATCCCCACGACCGCCGGAACCGGCTCCGAAGTCACCCCGTACTCCAACATCATTGATTCCAAAACAGGCGTTAAAAAACTCATCGCCGATCCTGTCATCATTCCGGAGATCGCCGCCGTAATCCCGGAACTCACGCAGACCGCGCCGGAAAAACTGACAAGAGAAACCGGTTTCGATGCACTCGTCCATGCCGTGGAAAGTTTCCTGAACTTCAAAGCGATGAAAGTGGCTCCCGGTGCGGAAGCATGGTCGCTGGAAGCAATCCGGCTGATCGTATCCGCTCTGCCGGAAACTCTGACGGCGCCGACCTCGGAAACGCGGGCGTGTCTCTCCGCCGCCGCGACACTCGCCGGAATGGCGATCCGCACAGCGCCGACCTCCCTGCCGCACCTGCTGAGTTACTCGTTCTGCGGCAAAGCCTCGCACGGCAGTGCGGTCGCCGCTCTTCTGCCGCACTTCTGGCGGTACTATCTCGCGGTTCCCGAAGTCCGTGAACGCACCATGCGCCTGAAAACGGCCTTCCCCGGCAGTACGGCGGAAGAGATCGTCGATTCTTATTGCGCATTCATTCACCGCTGCGGCGGCGTGACCGATCCAGGCAGACTCACCGGATGCGGGCCGGAAATGATCGACAAGCTTGCCGAAGACGCTCTCCTGAATCCCGTCAAACTTGAAAGCGCCCCCCGGAGCGTGACTGCGGAAACATGCAAGACCGTGTTTCACGAGGTGCTTGACAAGGCTTGGAACGCATGAGAATCGTCCTTGCTCCTGATAAGTTCAAAGGAACTCTGACCGCCCGGCAGGCGGCGGAAATCATGGCGCGGGCGATCCGCTCCGTGCATCCGGACGCCTCCATTGCGGAACTCCCCCTTGCCGACGGCGGCGAAGGAACCGTACAGACGCTGACTCATGCGTTGGGCGGCACATTCCGTTCCGTAACCGTTCATGATCCGCTCGGCCGTCTCCGCAAAGCGGAGTTCGGCATCGCGGGAAAAACCGCGGTCATCGAAATGGCGGCGGCTTCCGGAATGGCCCTGTTGGAACGGCAGGAACTCAATCCGCTGCAAACCTCCACATTCGGAACCGGGGAACTGATCCGCGCCGCTTTGGATGCGGAAGTCCGGGAAATCGTGATCGGAATCGGCGGAAGCGCAACCGTCGACGGCGGCGCGGGAATGGCGGAAGCGCTTGGTTACTCGTTCTACAACGCACAGGAGGAACCGATGTTCCGGTTGGCGGGCGGAACTCTTTCCGCAATCCGTTATCTGGATACGCTGCACGCGGATCCGCGTCTCCGGGAGTGCCGGATCCGCATCGCCTCGGACGTAGCCAACCCGCTGCTGGGTCCCGATGGCGCCGCAGCGGTATTCGCCCCGCAGAAAGGCGCGACGCCGGAAATGCTCCCCATTCTGGAAAGCGGACTCGCCAATCTGCACCGTCAGCTGGTCGCGGAACGCCTTCTGAGCCCCGCCGATCTTCCCGGCGACGGAGCCGCCGGCGGCCTCGGCATGGGACTGCGCGCATTCTGCGGAGCGCTCCCGGAATCCGGCGCACGCCTCGCAATGGATCTGACCGGCTTCGAATCTCTGATCGACGGTGCGGATTATGTGATTACCGGAGAAGGCTGCACCGACTCGCAGACGGAATCCGGCAAACTCTGTTCCGAAATCCAGACCGTCTGCCGGAAACGGAATGTCAGGTGCATCCTGCTTTCCGGCTGTATTCTCAACAATGCCGGAGCGGGATTTTACCGCGCGGTCCCGTGCTGTGAACCGGGCCTGCCGTTTGAAGAGATCCGCCGGAATGCGGAGCGCAATCTGTTTTCCGCCGCGTGCAGACTGGCGGAGCGCTTATAGCTCCTCTGTTTCCGTGAGTTTCCGGTTGACCCGGTCGCGCAGATCCAACAGCCATGCGGCTTCGCGCGGATACCGGAACATCGTGACCGGATAGCCGACGTCCTTCTGAATCATCGCCAGCACGGCGTCACGGCCGATCCGCGATTCCAGCAGCTGAAGCGCGCGCAAATCCTGAAGCCCCTCGGTAAATACTTCATAATGCAGGGAATCCACCGGACCGTTCTTGCCGGGATAGACCATGAACGAACCGCCGCCGCAGAACGCGCGTCCGGCATCCGTCACCTGATACGGATCAATATCCCAATCCAGAGAATGCTGCGTAAACCAGAAATTGTACCCCCAGTTCAGAAAACCGTCGAGACGATACACATAGAGCAGGACTCCAAGCACACGGTTGCGGGCGGACGGCATACCGAACTGACGGTTCGGCACTCCGTTGCTCCAGTTGCCGCAGTAATAGACCCAGCGTTGTTCGATCTCCTCCTTCATAAAGTCCTCAATGACTTCGGTAGTCGGAATCGGACGGCGGATCAGCCCCGCACGGAAAAATTCAACGTGCGAAAGCGCATCAATGACCGGATAATCGCCGATCAGCCCGCAAAGCAGAGCGGAAGCAGCCCGGTAAGAATCCAGTACGTTTTCCGACGGCTCATCCGACACATGGAAGAATGTATTCTCCGGTGTAAGCCCCTTTGCCCGGAAAAAGGGAATCAGGCGCGCCATCAGCTGAGCCAGGAAATTCCGGTATTCGGGATCGTCCGCGGCGACATGCCATCCGAACCGCTTCTCCTCCGCGCCGTTCACACGGACCACGATCTTCGGCGTCGCTTTTGCTCCCCACTGGGTAAATGCATGGGACATCTCAAAAAACTCAAAACCGCATGCGCGGGCGGTGTCGATCCAGCGCTCCAGCCGGGAGAAATCGAACGAATATGCTCCATCCCGGTAGTCGATTTCCAACAGCTGGGCAGTGGGCCGTTCCCGTCCGACCGCGGTATCCAGCGGAACGCTCCAGAGCGGAGTGTAAAGAACATTGTTGCCGTGAGCGGTCATGTTGCGGAAATACTGCTCCAGCAACTCCCAGAACCGCTCCGTCCAGCAGGGAACATGGTGACGGACGGAGACGCAGTCCGCATAAAACCAGTTGATGGAAAGCAGTTTCTGTTTCGGAAGCCGGAACGGCAGAACACGGACCCGGATGGCGGTCCGGTGTTCCATTTCCGGCTCTTTCCAGATCAGCAGATCCTGCGGCGTCACGACACGGAACGAAATCTCGTATTCGCCCGGCTCCATCTCTTCCGGAATGCGGACCGTGCACCAGAGAGCATGCCAGTTGCCGCGGGAAAGACGCATCCGGTTGTTTTCCAGCGGCAGAAGCGGATCGGGAAACAGTCCGGGCGTATGGGTCAGCACATAAGGATCGTTCGGCATGGAAGGCAGTACGCAGGGAACCAGTCCGACTTCCCGGAAAGAAAACGCCTCGCCGAACGGCGATTCCGCTTCAAATTCGATAATCAGATTCTCCCCGGCCCTGCACGCGAGCTGAAACGCAATGGTCTCCCCGCGCGCTCCGCTGACGGCGTCAAGCCGTTCCGCCGGAAGATCGGGCGTACAGAATACTTTTTCAAGCGAACTTACAAACCGGGTGGCAAAAAACATGGCTTTCTCCTTCTGGATCTGTTATAAATCAGTTTTCCCCGATAGTATAATATCAAAAATGAACCATTTCAAGAGACGGTTGCCGCGAAGAGAACAGAAAATATATAAATCCGGATGTACCGATAGCAAATTTGATGCAGGTCAATCCAAACCGGAGTGACGGCGGTATCCGGCTGGAGTCATTCCGGTGTTCCGCCGGATCACGGAACAGAAATAACTGGGATGAAGAAAGCCGCAGGAATAGGCGATCTCCTTGATCGGCCGCTCGGTCTCCCGAAGCAGGGAAAGAGCGCGCTGTATGCGGATCTGATCCAGATAAGCGCTCGGCGAAATGGACATGGAACGGAAGAAGACCCGGTTCAGTGTAGTGCGGTGCACCCCAAGCTCTCCGGCAAGCATACCGACCGTCACGCCGGAATCCTGAAACCGTTCATGGGCAAGTTCAATAAACCGTTTGACGAGATCGTTATCCCGCGGACCGCACGGCTGTTCCCCGGCAAGCGCGAGGATCTCCGCCGCAACCGATACCGCATGCCTCTGCGCATACGGCGTCCGCTGTTTCAGCTGCAATTCGATCTCCGCAAACAGCTTCACCGGACACTCCCCCGCGTAAAAACCGGTCCGGGGATAATCGTAGGAATTCATGAAATCCGCCGCACCGGGACCGTCAAACGTGATCCAGTAATAACACCACGGCGACCGGGAATCCACGGAACGGTGCCGGTGTGCCTCGCCGGGAAGATGGTACACGACCTCTCCCGGCAGAAGCCGGACAACAGAATCCTCCAACACGAACTCCCCGATCCCGCGAACGCCCCAGAAGAGTTGGACGAACTGTTTCCGCTCCCCCGGTGCATGTTCCGCCCACCCGCACTCCGCCTCGTTATACCCAACGGAACGGACATGGATCGGCAGTCCGAGCTTTGGCAGCGTCATGACATCCGGTCTGCTGATGATCTTTCGCATATTCGCGGCAAATCCGGTTTTTCGGCACAGCCTCCGTCACTTCCGGGGAGGCTGTCCGGCGGCGGCTTTTTCCGCCTGTGCATTGGCGATATAGGCTTTGACGCGTTCCCCGATCGCCGGAAAATTCTGCACCACGCTGCGCGCAATCTCCGTTTTCATCGTGTCGAACGGCGGCAGGCGAACGCGCCCCTTCTCGTCGTCATACTCCTTCTGGAAACGGTTGTAGGCAATCTCCGCAAGCCTCAGATGAGCCTGCGCGCCATCGGGATCATCATAGCCGAGCAGCAGACAGCTCTGGAAGATCAGACCGCTGATCAGCTCATGCACCTGCTTGTAATTGCCGTCCTTGACATCTTCGGTCCATTCGCGGAGAATGAAACGGTCGAAGTCCTGATAACGGGGATCATTCCGGCGCTCCCGGCGGATGATGCGGAAATACTCGCGCGCCTTGGCATACTTGCCGTAGCTGTACAAAGTGACAACCGCGTCTTTCATGAAGTTGTCAAGCGCACTTTTGAACGTGGAGGTATGATTGCGTTCATACGCCTCAAGATACGTCTTCCGGACCGCATCGACAAGATCCAGATTCGGGATCAGCATGTAATTCATCGTGGGTTCCTTGCCGGGGAGCAGAATACGCCCGGCGATGAACGACTCCTTCAGCGACTGCGTGATCATGCGGTCGCAATCAATGTTCTGCCGCTCCGGACTGTACATAATGCCGAGCGTCGCCCAGTAAATGGCGAACGAATCGGAAAGCCGCCAGTCCAGCGTGCCGTACTTCTGGTTGATCTCAATCACGATCTCCGGACGCAGTTTGTAATATTCCCGGAGCCAGCGGTTCCGCAGAAACGTGTCAAGTGCATTTTTCGTTTCCGGTTTCAACGCGGCGGCAAGCGTCTCCGGCAGTTCGCCGAGTTCACGGAACTTGACCGAAAGCATATCAAGATCTTCAAATCCGGCACCTTTCAGAGCCGACCAGAGCGCGGCGGCGTCCGCATGAAGTTTGCGGAATTCGGAATTGGTCTTCGGCGCGGCGGCAAGCGCAGCCCAGTCGGGTTCCGCTCCGCCGTATGCCTTCATCATCTCCTTGCAGATCATGAACTTGTAATAACGCTGGGCGTCGTCGAGCATATTGCCGATCTTATGCTGATAGATCCAGCCGAGTTCGCGGTAAAGCAGCGGATCGTTGGCATTGTAGTTCAGCGCCTCGTCACGGATCAGCTCAATGCCGCGCTGAACCCAGCGCCAGCGATCGACCGGAGACGTAAACGTCACGGAAACATTGTAAGCCATATTCCACGCGAGATACGCCGTCGCACCCGTAAATTTCGGCTGCAACTTGGTAATCCACGACGCCAGCTGAACCATTTCAAAGTATTTCCCCTGCTGCTGAAGTCCGTTCATGCGGAGCCAGAGCATATCGGCAAGCACTCCCCGGAATCCGCCGAGCGCAACCGTGGTGAATGCCACCATCGGCGGCAGTCCCTCAATGCTGGCTTCGTCAACCAGCTTGTCCTGCTTGACGATCGCATCCAGACGCTTCTGAACAAGCGTCGTCGCCGTCAGCAGAACGGCAAACGCGGCAATCGCGAAAAACCATATTTTGAATCTTCTGAAATACATCTTGCTTACCTCCTGACGGCGGCGAGAGAAAGCTCGCGGCGGTTATAAAGCCACGCTCCGAGCAGAGCCAGCGGAACTCCTTTCAGAATGATCTGAAAGAGAACGGCGGAACCGATCACGGAAAGTTCGATCAGCTCTCCGTTCGCGACAAAATCGGAAATCCCGAACTTCTGAAGCGGAATAACCGTGAAATGCAGGAGCCGTCCGAGCCAGTACCCGTAAAGGTCCATCGCCGGCATGTCGAGCCCGCCGTACATCGCTTCGTTGGAAATCAGGAACGAGGCGAAAAATCCGAACGCCATATAGGAAATCGTAATAAAAATAGCCGTCGGCATCGACAGGAACGACGCAAGCGCCACGGAAACGATCACGGTCGCCATGATTCCGAGGAACACCATCAGTACCGCGCGGGAATAATTGGCGAAAAACCCGGTTTCCCTGACAAGCAGAGTCGGTCCGTCGGCAACCTGAATCAGAAGCGGTTTCCCGTTCGGTGCCATATTGGTAAAGCCGATCACCGCTTTCCCTCCGACGATCACATTGTCCGCCGGCATTTCCAGCTCGTTGACCGCCGAAGTCAGGATCTGTTCCGGCTGACGCTGCAAATAAACCTGCCGCGGAACCGGATCAGGAGCTTTCTCTCCGGGTTTGAGAGTTTTCGGATCCGGCTGCTCCAGAAACGAGAAAACCGCGCCCCATGCGCCGTACCCGTGCTCCTGATTCTGCTGCGGATCAATGGTGCCGGAATAGGCTTTGTAGCGGACGAAAAACGAACTCTTCGGAGCAAGCTGTTCCGGAAGTCCGGAATAGGTCCAGTAACGGGTCTGCCCGACCTTGATCTCCGCCATCGCAGCGATGATCTGACGGTAAATCGTATCCAGCGCCTTGGTGCGGTCGGTTCCGGTGAGCGTCTGGGAGATCAGCTGTCCCTGTGCGTTTTTCTTTTCGTTGAATGCCTTGAGCGTGATCTCTTTCAGGTCCGGCAGATCCGGCATATAGGCGCGGCGTCCGGTGAGGACCTCGTTGTCCATACGGGCACGCTCTTCCGGCGTAAAGCTCTGACGGTTGTACTGATAAAGAATGAAACCATAGATCACCGCGGCGGAAATCAGCAGCAGCGCGGTCTGCACCGCAAGCACACCGGCAAATTTACCGAGCCAGACCACATAACGCGAAACCGGCTTGACGACGATCAAATGCAGACGGCAGTCTTCCACGTCGGCGGTCATCGTCTGACATCCGAGCCAGACGCCGGAGAGCATCAGCATCACCGTGATAAACGAGAGACTGTACTCCAGTGAAACCTGCATATAACCGTATGGAGTACCATCGCCTTTGATCGTGTTCGGCACCAGAAACACGCCGAGCAGCAGAATGAACAGGAGAAACTGAAACACATGGGAGCGCATCGCGCTCCGGCAGGTCAGTCTGATAATTGCTAAGAGGGAAGTCATTTCAATTTCTCCGCGATTACTCGTCTTTTCCGGCAGAAAGGATGTCCATGAGTTTTTTATTGGCTTCTTCGAGGTTCTCTTTGTCCATCGCTTCCGGCTCCGGTTTCTCCTCCACAGCTTTTTCCTCCGTTTCCAGACTCGTCAGCCGTTCCGTGTCGATTTTCGGAGCTTCGGAAATCTCCGGTTTCGGCGGTTCGGGAGTCTTCAAACCGGCGAGTATCTCAAGTTTCTCTTTTGCATCGACGGCATCGCCGGAGAGGTATTCCGCGATTTCACCGCCTGAAGTCGCGCCGGAAGTCTCCACACTTTCACGTTTCGCCTTGTTGACGACGTCAAGGAAGAAGTCTTCCAGACTCATGTGCGGATGGTCGACCGTATAGGAACCGCCGTGCAGGTTCTGTTTGATGATGGAAACAATCTGCTCCATCGCCGCTTCGGGAAGATCCGGCATGGTGATGCGGCTGGAACCTTTGACGGTCAGGAGCTCGTTGATCGGTCCCTGAGCGCGGATTTTGCCGCCGTAAAGAATGATCACGCGGTCGCAGACATCTTCCACGTCGCCGAGCAGATGACTGGTGACGATCACCGTCTTGCCGCGTTTTTTCAGCAGACGGATCAGGTCCTTGACCTCTTTGCAGCCGATCGGGTCAAGTCCGGACGTCGGTTCGTCAAGGATCAGAAACGAAGGGTCGTTGATCATCGCCTGAGCGAGCCCGATACGGCGCGCCATGCCCTTGGAGAATTCGCCGACCTGACGGTTGCGGGCATGGGCGAGTCCGACCATGTCGAGCAGCTGCTCCGTGCGGAGACGGCGCTCTTCCGCGGAAAGGTTGAAAAGAGAAGCGAAGAAATCAAGCGTCTCCGCCGCCGTGAGGTACTTGTAAAGATACGTCTCTTCCGGCAGATAGCCGATCATCTTTTTGGTATCGACGTCGCGCGGGGACCTTCCGAACACGGTAAGACGGCCGCCGGTCGGATAAAGCAGTCCGAGCAGCATTTTCACCGTGGTGGATTTCCCGGATCCGTTCGGACCGAGAAGGCCGAGCACCTCCCCTTCCCGCACTTCAAAATCAATATCGTTCACCGCCTTCGCTTTCGGCCGGTTCCAGAAATCCCGGAACTCCTTGGTAAGTCCGACCGCTTCCACAACGTTTCCCATCTCAACTCTCCTGACTTGCAAAAGTTACTGTTTCGCGGTGTTTTCCGCGCGGGTGATCTCCTCGCCGGTTCTCACCAGACGCGCACTGTTGAAAATGACGATCAGCGTACTGAGAGTATGCAGAACGGCAGCAAGAATCGGACTCATCTGTCCGAATACCGACAGAATAATACCGCAGATCACAAAGAACATGCCGAACACAAGATTCTGATTGATCACCGACGCCGATTTCTTCGACAGCGTGATCAACAGGGGAATCCGGCGCAGATCGTTGGTCATCAGTGCGATCGAGGCACTGTTGATCGCAATATCGCTTCCGATGGCTCCCATCGCAATGCTGAGGTCGGAAGCGGCAAGCGCCGGCGCGTCATTCACGCCGTCACCGACGAACGCCACAATATCGGCTTTCTTCGCCTGTTCCACATATTCTACTTTTCCCTGCGGCAGACAGTCTCCGCGGAAATCATCGATACCGATTTTACCTGCCACCATCGTGGCAACCGCGGTACGGTCTCCGGTAACCATCGCACACTGGCGGATGCCCTCGGCTTTCAGCTCCTTGACCATCTGTGCGGCTTCCGGACGGATCTGATCGCGGAAACCGATCCAGCCAAGCGCCTTGCCGTTGCGGACAACCACAACCACACTCATGCCTTCGACTTCGCTTTCATCGTGCGGAAGAGCGATCCCCTGCGACTGAATCCATGCGGGACGTCCCACAATGCATTTGACGCCGCCGATCAGAGCTTCCACGCCTTTGCCGGGCAGTTCCTCATACGAATCACCCTTTGCCGGAGAAACTCCGACCTCTTTGGCGAGACGCTGAAGAGCGAGCGCCGTCGGGTGATTACTGGCGATTTCCACGGAAACCGCCGTCAGCAGCAGTTCCGCCGGTTCCACACCGTTCACCGGTTTCAGACGGGCTACTTCCAGTTCCCCTTTCGTCAGGGTTCCGGTCTTGTCAAATACAAAGCTCTTCACCTTGGAAGCAAGTTCAAGGTGTGCGACATTCTTGATCAGGATACCCAGACGCGCTGCGGCGGCGATCGCGGCGACCACTGCGGTCGGAGTCGCAAGAACCACGGCACAGGGACACGCAATCACCATCAGGGTGATCACGCGGTTCATGTCACCGTCGGAGAACCACCAGGTCAGAGCGGCAAGCATAAGAATCGTCGGCGTATAGAAACCGGCGTATTTGTCGATGATGCGCACCATCGGCGTCTTGCTGGTCTCGGCGGCAAGAATCATCTCCTTGACCTTGCCGAGCGTCGTATCGTTGCCGACCTTCGTCACCTTGACGTCGATCGCACCGGACAGGTTCATGGTTCCGGCATAAACTTCATCGCCGATCCCCTTGTCCACGGGAAGCGACTCTCCGGTAATCGAAGCCTGATTGACGGCACTCTGGCCTTTGACAATCTGACCGTCAATCGGGAAATTCTCACCGGGACGGACGTTGATAATATCGCCAAGCTGAAGATCCAGCACTTCGGTCTCCACAAATTCACCGTCGGCAAGTTTGCGTGCGGTATGCGGAGTCAGACGGATCAGGTCTTCAATCGAGCGCTGGGCGCCCGATGCGGTACGGGTTTCAATGATGATCGTGATCAGCAGGAAAAACGCGATGATGCCCGCCTCCCGGAACACGCCGCCCGCAAACGATGCGAGCAGAGCCATCGCGACCAGTTCGTTCATATAAACGCGTCCGGCGCAGAGGTCCTTGATCGCCACCCAGACAATGGGCAGAGCAAGAACGATCGCACCGAGCACGGCACTGAGTTCGGAAGCGAATTCCTGATTCGGGAAGAACCATTCCAGCAGGAAAGAGTTCAGAATCAGAAAACCGCCGGCGACAGCGAATCCGGCCCGGCCCATCGAACGGGAGTGCCCGACGCCCTCGCCCATAGGCTGTCCGCAAACGCAGATTGAAGCATCCTCGTGATGATGCTCATGGTGGTCATGTCCGCAGCAGCAGCTCATTTGCTTTCCTCCTCTTTCTTCTCTTCAGCTTCTTTCTTTTCTTTCGAGGTCAGCGGCTCCGGATTCAGCTTGAGACGGATTTCCTGACGGCCATTGCCGAGAGAGTTGACAATGAATTTATCTTTCACGTTCGCCATGGCATCAGCCATCACCTGCGAAAACAGCGTAACGGTTACGGTCTCCGGACTCTTTCTGTATTCCGCAAGAATGCTCCGGAAATATCCGGCATCCGCCTCAACTTCGGAAACGATACGCTTCTTGTAGCTGTCCGCTTCGGAAATAATGCGGACGGAATCGGACTCCGCAAGGGCGAGCTGTTCCGTTTTATAGGCCTCCGCTTTCTGAATGGCGGCATTGCTCTGCTGCTGGGCGTGGAGCACGTTGTCAAACGCATTGATCGTCTGCGGCGGCGGACTCTTCAATTCCAAATCCACACGCAGGACTTCCACACCGATCCGCAGATCAGCAACGCGTCTGGCAACCATCGTCTCAACCTCTTTCATATAACGGAAAGCACTGTTGTTGTTGTTATAGAGAATGGCATCGACCGTCCATCCCGCCGTCACCCGGAGAACGCAGTCATCAAGGATCGCCTTGAGCAGAGTCTGCGGACCGCGGGTCCCGCGGCTTTCCCCGTCGGGACCGGAGAACGGTTCATCCATTTTTTCCGGATTGGCGGGAGTCAGACAGGTTTTATAGTAGACTTCCGGATCGACCACGCGAGCGGTCATCTTCCAATCCGTGTGAACAATACAGGTGTCGCCGGTGATCAGATAACCGTCAATGCCCGGTTTGAGTGAATCGGGCGCACCGTTCGCCATTGCTTCCTTGCGGTTCGTGATCAGAGCCTTGTTCGCGGGCATGAACGACGACGTGTCGATGCTGAACGGACTGGTCTTGACCTTCACGGTCTGGCTGACCGGATAAGGAAATACCCAATGCCAGCTTTCCGTGCAGACTTTCTGGAACTTTCCGAACCGGAACGTCAGCACGGCGGTATCCGGTTGGACGGTGAAGAAACCGCTGAATATGAAGAACCATACCAGCAGTACGGCGATCGCCACGATCAGCAGTGAAAACACCGCCTTGAGGCTTTTGTTCAGCGTTTCGAAACCGGAGGAAAACGCACTGTTCTCCGCGGCCCGCTCCGCTTTGATTCTTGTTTCAAGATCCTGCATAGTGTTTCCGCTCCGTTATCAGTTCTTTTTCGCCGGTTTTTCGAGCGAGACGCCGCCGTATTTCAGGATGTCGAACGGCGCGGAGTTGGTATCGAGAACAAGAGTCGTGCGGTTGCCCATCAGGCGCTTCATGGATTCCAGCTTTCTCAGGAAAACTGCAAGTTCGGGATTTTCCGCAAAGACCGCAAGATGTTTCGCCGCGGCGGCGTCGCCTTCCGCCCGCAGAGCCGTCGCCTTGGCTTCCGCCTGGGTCAGCGCGTTCCGCTTTGCGGTATCGGCTTCGGTCATGATCTTGCGGGACCGGACATTGCCTTCCTCTTTGTATTTGGCGGCCGCGGCGTCGCGTTCCTGAATCATGCGTTCGGCAATCGCTTTCGCCGGGGTTTCGGGAACGCCGATCGTCTTGATGTTTGCAGCGATGACTTCAAGTCCGTAGAGTTCTTTCACTTTCGGCGCGATCAGTTCCAGCATCTCTTTTTCCATTTGGGCGATCATGATCTTTTTCGGATCGGAGTTGACCAGCTGATTCAGATCGTATTTGCCGATGACGGCGCTCTTGACCGTTCTCATCAGACTGGCAAGATCGTCCTCCGCGGCAGCGATGCTTCCCCCGGAAGTCTGGAATTTCACGAGATCCTTGATGCGGTAGACCGTATAGATGCCGGCGGTGATGTTCTTGCCGTCGGCGGTACGGATTTCCTCCAGCTTGCCGATGTTGCCGTCATAACAGCGGAGACGGATGTCATATTTTACGATTTTCTGAATGGGGAGCGGCCAGCGGAAATGAAGTCCGGGCCCTTTCTCTCCGGTGATCTTATTGAACGTCAGAACAACCGCGCGTTCCGTTTCATTGACCTGATAGGAAAAGATCGCGGTTCCGAAAATTGCCACGACAACAATGCCGAGGAGGAAAATCGGAATATTGATCCCGTGTCCTTTGTGTGAATCTGCCATTTATATTTCTCCTTAATTTTTATATTATTTTTTACTTTAAATCGCCAAGATCGGTATCGGTCAGATCGGTGCGGGGCTTCTCCTCCGCGTTCAGCTCAATGATCTGATAGGGAAGCGACGCGGAAACGATGTATTTCCGCAACGGGGCACCGTCCACCTCAAGGAAATCAAGATAGGTGCGCAGTTTGAACATTTCCGGCATCTGCCGGTAGGCGGTCAGCTGACTGGCAAACCGGCGGGCTTCCGCGCTGGAAACATTGGTGACTTTATATTTGTAGGCTTCCGCCTGCTGCACAAGTTCGATGGTCTCAATCTCGGACGCCGCAAGCGTCTTCGTCTTGTAAGCCTCCGCCTTGATGACAGCGGTCGCCATTTCCTCTTCCGCGACAAAAACTTTCTGGAACGCGGGCGCAACGTCCTGGAGCGGCGGGTGCGTATCCAGCAGATCGACGTTCAGAATCGTGATGCCGAGTCCGCGCTGATTCACCGCCTGCTGGATCTGCTGATGCAGTTTGCGGGTAATCTCAAGCCTGCCCGTGGAAAGGTCGTTCATGAAGTCGGTGCTGGCAAAATAGATCGTAGCCTGGCGGGTTCCGATATCGTGTACATACTGTTTCAAATCCTTGAATTTGAATGCATAATCCAGAATCCGGTCGGCGTTGACTTTGAACGAGACGGGCAGAGAGGCGTTGAGCATGGAAACCGCGCCGCTGATGTCGCCGCCCGCATCCTGATTGGCAACAAGGAACGGATTTTCCCCTGTTCCGTGTTCATTGTTCCAAAGAATCGTCCGCAGGGATTTTCCCGCTTCGTTTCTGGCTTTGAGAACCGCACCGATCGTCACAGTCTGCGGTTTGTCAATGGCGATCCGTTCGATCGCATCGCAGGGCCACGGAAGTTTCAGATAAACTCCCGGCTGAAGCGGCTTCTCCGAAACAAGTCTGCCGAACCGGGTCTTGAGTCCGAGCTCACCGGGTCCGACCTCCGCCACACAGGTGAAGAGCCAGAGGATCAGGAGCCACGCGCCAAGCGCGGGAATCGCAACCTTGCAGAACATCTGATAAAGCGATGTTCCGGAAATTTTGAATCCGAACTGATAATCCAGGGCATCCGTAATATTTTTGGCAACGCTGCCCGGCTCAATGAACAGAGCCAGCAGGCGGCTTTCATGAACCGGACGATCCTCTTTCTGCGTTCTCGGACGGTAAAATTCCGTAATAAAGACAAACAGCTGTTCCGCCGCGATCACCGCGATCACCGCAAACGCGATCTTGGCAAACGGAAGTTCCAGTCCCGCATTCTCCCAGCGGAGAGCAACCGACGGAACCAGAGCGAGCAGGAAGATCACCGATCCGGCAACCATCCACGCACCAACCGGACGGAGCCAGCGGAATTCCGCGATCCGGGACTGTCCGGCGAGAAATGCACCGAAAAACAGCGAGCAGACCGCGATCACCACACAGACGAACGAAACCGCAACCGGTTCTTTCGGCAGGGCGGGGCCCGCCTCTCCGAACGTTCCGCCGATCCGCCATGCAACCCAAAGTCCGAGAACCATCAGCAGAAAAGCGAGAAGAGCAAAAACAGACGGAGCATATTTCGCATAGTTGCGGAACGTTCTGCCCGCGGTAAAGCGGACATCTTCCGAAACATCAAGGATGCTTGTCGTGTTTTCCTTGCGTTTTTTCAGAAGTTCCTTTTCATATTCCTCTTCCGAAGCGTTTCCGGCAAGCATGCCGTAAACGGCGGCGGCGACCGCGAAAAGAGCGGCAACCGCAAACGGGATCGTACCGAGCCCGAATGCGCCATACCCCGCCCAGTCATAGACGCCGCCGGTAAAACCGGCCAGCAATGCCACCGCCAGCGAATAGACCGCCGCAAAGACCGCCAGCTTCATGGCGAGCCCTGAGCGTCTGCTGCTCACGGAATAGTTCATGGTTTCCATTGTCATCCTCTGTCTACCCTTCCCTTTCTGCGTTTTCCGTTTCCGGCACGGAAACCGGAAAAACCTTTTGTTATGTTTAATATTTCTTAATCGTCCATATCTCTTTGAAAGACCGTCATTTCCATATCGGAAACACGATATACCACCTGTCTCTTATACACATCTCCGAGCCCACGCGACGGAGCTACATCTCGTATG
>URKJ01000057.1 GCA_900548385.1 uncultured bacterium
GTCAGATGTGTATAAGAGACAGAATACACTGTTTTCTGAAAAAAGCAAATTGTTTCCGGAAAAAACGGGAAAAATTAAAAATATACTCCTAACGGCTGTACGGATGCGGTTGCGCACCAAAATCCGCCGGATTTCGTTTTTCTTCTTTTTTTCGATCCATTTCGTTCTTTTAGTTTTGCATTTATTTTCTAATTTCTTTTATTTCCTTCCTGACTTCCAATCCAGAAATAGTTTTTGTCTGCGTCTTTTTCTTCTCTTGCTTTCAGGAGCTTTCCAGTGATGTTTCTGTAAGTCGCCTCATAGCTGTAGCATAGTATTATATAGCATACAGATGCGAACAGAAGCGAAGCATATGACATCAGAGCCATCCAAAAACATTTGCAAATACTGTGGCGATCTTTTTCATCACTCATCTAAACATCCTCAACAAGAGTGTTGCAGGAGACCGAACTGTCGTCGAGCCCAGGCTCGAATCCGTCAACGTCGATGTGCGGAAAAGCTCCATAAAGATTTTTCCGGCTCAAGGTATATGCCCAGTGAGCCCCATCTAGAAATCCTCCCGATGTGAGATTACCTTGCCTCCGGAACTCTAAATTTGGAGGAGTATATGGAACGAGAAAGACGTGGTCGTGACTACTGGCGGGAACAGTTGTCGGAATATTGGGATGGCGGTTTAACGATTCAGGAATATTGCGAGCTGAAAGATTTGCCGTATGAGAATGTACGTCGTTGGATAGGGATCTTGAAGAAGGAGCGTGAGGGAAAATTCCCTGCCTCCGGAGAGTTGGAGTTTGTAGAAGTTCCTTTGGCGGCAGGAGGAGCCCGGAACGGTTCCGACAGCGGAATAAGCCTTCACGCCGCAGGTTTTGAAATTCAAGTTACGTGTGATTTCGATCAAGCGACCTTGCTCAATGTTTTGACGGTATTGAGGACGTTGGCATGTTCGGTTTCAGCGGAGCAATAAAGTTCTACTACTGCCCTACGCCGATCAGCATGCGCAAATCGTTTGACGGCCTTGCAGGAGCGGTGGAAGAATATATTCAGCAGGAGCCGGAATCTGGTCACGCTTTCGTATTTTTCGGTCGCAGTCGCAAAATGGTGAAGATTTTGCAATGGCAGGGAGATGGCTTTACGATTTGGATGAAGCGCTTGGAAAGCGGTGCCTTTCACCTTCCCAAATCGGCGGAAGGGCGGATTGAATTGTCCAGTCGAGAACTTGCAGCGCTCCTGTCCGGGATCAAACCGCATCGCTATTACAAAAGATACTCGAAAAAGTCTTGACTGGACTTGAATTTGAGTAGGAATCCGGTATATTCTCATTATGGTATTACCGGTGGTTACAACTTTGGATGAGGCGCGACACGCCATCCGGGATTTGGCTGAGGAGAATGAAAAGCTCAGCAATGAGTTAGCGTGGTTCAGACGCCAGATGTTCGGTTCCAAAACGGAGCATTATATTCCTGAGGATGAAACTCCATCGCTTTTTCCTGAAGAAGAGGAGGAAGCTCCTATTGAGAAAGCTCCTCAGAAGGTGTCGGAACACGAACGTAGAGTCCGACAGCCGAATGCTCTTTCTGAAATTCCATCTGACCTGCCGCGCGAGGAACGCATCATTGATGTTCCGGAAGAAAAGCGGCAGGGAATGACTTTGATCGGCTACGAGGAAAGCGAACGAATCGCTTACCGCACCGGATTATATGTGATTCATTTCAAGCGGGCCAAATATGCCGATCCCTCTGATGCGTTGCGCGGTGTAGTTACGGCTCCGGCTCCGGGAGATGTTTTCGATTCGGTCAGCGGCAGAACTCGTTATGACATTTCTTTCGTAGCAAAAGTGGCGGCGGACAAGGTGGAAAATGCTATCCCTCTGGAACGTCAGGCACGGATGTTCAGCAACGATGGATTGCCGGTGGCTCCATCCACTCTGGAAGATCTCTACAAGCGCACGGCAGATGCCTTGCTGCCCCTTTATGAACGGATGGTTGACCGGATTATGCAGTGCGATATCCTTCATGCGGATGAAACGTTCATCAAACTAATGGTCAAGGGGGCAAAGAAGTGTAAGCAAGCATATCTGTGGTGTCGATTGACTGGAGTCGGGCCGCCGATGATCGCTTTTCACTTTTCACCGTCCCGATCCCGGGATGTCGCAAAAAGTCTGCTCGGAGATTACTCCGGAACAATCATCAGAGACTCTTACGCGGCCTATGAAAAACTGGACTGCGAGGTTGCATGTTGCTGGGCACATGCCCGCAGGCGCTTTCTGCAAGCCGTTGAAAACGGATATGGAAAAGCTGAGCCTCTGTTGAAAATTATACAGGAACTCTACCAAATTGAGCGTGTTGCAAAAGAGCGGGCGGAAAAGAAGGGCACGGAAACCGCCCTCTTTCAAGAGCGGAAAAATGCACGCCGGCAGTCTCAGAAGCTGGTCCAGGAATTTTTTGCGCAGTGCCGGGTTCTCAAGGAGTCGGAGCGTCCATCTTCACCGGTCGCGCAAGCCATTTCTTATGCGTTGAACATTGAAGCGGAACTCAAAAAGTTCCTGAAGGATTCCAGATTGAACATCGACAACAATCCGGCTGAGCGCCTCAATCGAGGAATTGCGATCATACGAAAGAACTGTCTCTTTGCCGGAAGTGAAGCCGGTGGGCAGCGGCTCGCAATTCTGTATTCATTCGCCGCAACATGCAAAGCGAACGGCATCTGCTTTCGCAAGTGGCTCGAAGACGTTCTGCCGCGTTTGAATTCCACTCCGGCAGAGCAGATTGATTCTCTGATCCCCAAGGGAGAAGCAAAATAGTCAATGAGCTCAGGCTCATTATTATGAAGCGGGGAATGCCGTCTGGCGCTCAAACGCCAGACGGCATCATTTTTCTCCTGGCTCTAATTTTTTCCAAAGCTCCACCGCGATATCCCCCTCACCATGGGGCTCACTGGGCATACACGCCGTCTGGTGCTCAAACGCCAGATGGCATCACCTTTTCCTGTTCTAATCTTTTCAAAACTCTATCGCCGATATTTTCCTTTACCATGGGGCTCACTGGGCATACACCCTTTACCATGGGGCTCACTGGGCATACACCATCGGGAATATATCCGGCACCAGAAAAAATGTACCCTCTAGGAAAAAAACAGAAGAAAGAGAAAGAAAAAAATCAAAACTGAAGAATGGTGAAGCAGATCAAAGAAAAGCGACAAATTACTTCGGCCATTTTACACGCCCGTTGACAGTCCGGCAGAGCTCATACTCAATTTCCGGCGGATTTCGGTACACAGCCGCATACGGAAAAATGCAGAAGAAAAAGTAAGGAAAAGCAGACTGCTTTGCAAGAAATAGGCAAGTATGCTTACCGAGGGCAGATGATACGACTTAATTGGATTGAGCAATGGAGAGTTCATTACTGATGCGAAAGAGATCAGCCAGAAGATTTTCGCGGAAGGCTCCCTGAAAATTGTATGCCGGGATAACGGCAGCAACAACTGCATTTACTTCCCCTTTCTGCGAAAATACAGGAAAAATGATTTGTGTTTTTCCTTTTATATTTTCCCGTATCACATTCGGTTTGCCTTTTTTCTCATCAAGTGCTCGCAAGTAATTTTCATATTCAAGACCATAAGGCCAAAAATCTTCTGCCTCTTTCGGCAAGTCGTATGGCATTACATATTCATAAAATTTTTTCTGTTTTTCATGTGACTCATGAGCCAGTAAATATTGACCGGAGGCAGTGCGTATCACGTCATCCACCGTTTGAAGATTGTAATCAACGCGAAGAATATGTTCCGGCGAAGCATGGCACAAAATATGGCGTTGAAAATCGTGTAGCACAATAAATTCAATCAACCCTTTGAAATCAAGGACAAATTTCCGGAACATCGGTTCCGCAACCTGTGCAATCTGCGCCGTATAAATATTGCTGTGACAAAGCTGATTGATTCCCGCTCCCAATCGATATCCTTTGCGCATTCCCAAGTGTTCGATCATTCCGATTTGCACCATGCTGTTTACAATATGAAAGCATGTTGGAGCCGGAACATTTATAATTTCCGCAAGTTCACTGATTTTCCAAACCCTTTTCGGGTCATCAGCTATTTTAGTCAAAATTTTAAATGCACGATCAATAACTTGAATCATAACAAACAAATCCATATTTTATAATATTAAATAATATACCATGAAAATTTATTTTTTCAAGTTCTTTTCTGAGGGTTTATTCCTGTTACCGATTAAGACAGACTGAATGAAATACCGGATGGAAAAATTTTGTATCGGCAGCTTGTGAAATGTCGCGGACATCACGAACCATCAAGCGCACAATGGTGGCATTTCCAAGATTGATTTCAGCATGAACCGGAACAGATTTTTCATCAACCACCGGTGAAGTCCATACATTTTCCCCATCTAACAGGACTTCAAAAATCCCGGCAGTCTGATTCAATGTTCCCTTATTTAATCCACAGACAAACGAAATCGTCTTAAAGCCGCCGGGCGGAAGCAAATACTCAACCCATGCCTGACGTAAAATCTGACAGTTCGGGTACATGTGAGGCAGAAGAGCGATCCCGCGTCCTTCGCCCTCGCCGACATCTAACGGAACCCTGATACGGGGATTCGGGTGGCCATCAATTTGTGGAAGCCCGTTATACATACCGTCACATTCGCTGTTCATATATTCCAAGTCACAAACGCAGACTTTGTCCGGCAGGACCGGAATACGGTCAGCAGTTATGCACCAAATCGTGAAAAGAATATCTGAAAAAAGTGCACTGCAGCGTCCCACAACATTTCCAGCAATTTCACGGGCCTGTTTTAGATTATTTTTAGAGATTGCGTCCCACATGGGAAAGACCTGTGTCTGATTCTCGCGACGCATGATTGCCAGCGCATGGACCGTACCCCAGACAAATTCTGTTTGATTCCTGCCTAAACAAATCGGTTCGTGGTGATCCAAAAGACAGGGAATGCCATCAAGAGCTTCCATTTTGCTGTGAATGTGTTCGATTTCACTGCGCTTGAGAAAGAAAGGAGCCATCTGCTGAAGATCAAAAATATGTGCAAGTTGTCCGGTGTCGCCAACAATATGAGAAAAAGAACCGACAAATTTTGCCGCAAGCTCAATATCATTATTTCTGAGCGAGGAAAAAATCCCGTCAGCAAGTTTTTTGAGGCACCATGGATATGTTTTCCAAAACTGCTCATTGCTCATAGGATCAAAAAAAGAATGAATCGGAACAATTTTCCCATCAGGCTGTTCAATTTTACAATAGAGCGCCCAATCCGGGTATTTCTCTAACATTGCCGAGTTAGAGGCTTCACAAGGCCAGAAAATATCACAGAAATTAGATGCTATTTTTATAAGTTCCTTCTGCGTTTCCCAAAAAATGCGTGATTTTCCTGAGAGAAACTCAATCCCCACCTTACTGATTGTCTCATGGTCTGTAGCGTTCATACATAACTTCCTTTTGTTTTGTCAGAAAATATGCAAAAAATCTTGAATACTGCCCATATTCGTCTTGTTATGCATAATGGATACTACCATATTTAGCAGTTTACACCTTCCGACATATACTGACTGGAACATCCGGAATCGCAAGTAATGATTTCGTCGGCCATATTGAAACTCTCCACGCCGGTGAGAAACGCAACTATGTTGGCAAGGTCTGTTCCGGTCTTAACAAATCCCATTTAGTGCGGAAACTGTTGCACAAATAGTTTTTGGCTGCTGTGATTTTCATATAAGATTTCTTGTTATTATTATTTTAGTTATAATCCCGGCAACAAGTATACAATTTCATTCTTTATCAGTAGATAGAATCTGTCCGTTATCGTTAATATCCTCTTTGCGGTTTTCAAGGTCAATGAAGAGTTGCCGCAAATCCCGGATGCCTCCCCACAAAAACCAAACGGTAGTGACAATGCCGATCAGCGAAGGAATCACCAGCGAGGTCAGATAAAAATACCAGTTCCACCAGCTTCTCGGCCACTCAAAGAAGAGATTGCAGACCATCACCATGATGAAGGTAAACAGCAATTTATAGATGAACGTATAGACGAAGACGCTCCATGCGATCACCCGGTCGCCTTTGGTATACTCCGGAGTAATTCCGATGAGTTTGGAAAAAATGGTGCGCAAGGTCCATGGAGTCCGCTCCGGAACCGGACCATCCGCGTATTTTCCCCTGTGAAGCAGTTGATCCAGATCGTATGGCTTGTATGTAAGACAAGAACCGATGATGTAGCTGAGCAGTGCCAGAATCATGGAGAGGAAGAAGATCTCATAGGAATTCAACGGGAATTTCACGGCATTCATCTGCCAGTGGATCCACGGCTCAAAGGGCGCGGAAGCCGCACGCAGCACTCTGTCGCAGGCAGGAACATACCCGTGCATCTCCAGCCAGGGGTAAATGGAGGTTGCCCACGTGCGCTGTCCGATCAATCCCAGCAGCGATACTCCGGAACCGAAGATCATGGAGCACCATGCTCCGGTGATATTGCCGAAGCGGGAATAGAGTCCGAAAACCAGCACCGGTCCGGAGCCGGCGAGCCAGAAAGCACACATCAATGTGGTAAACATATTGATGTAATCCATATTCCTGAAAAAGAGCGAAACGATGAAAAAGAACACGGTGACGCCCAGCGTGGTAAAGCGAAGCAGGGCAAGATGTGTTTCGGGGGATATCCGTTCCTTTTTGATGGCAGTGTAAAACGGCAGGATCAGATCCTGCACCAATGTCCCTGCGGAATTGAAGATGCGACTGTCATCCGTGGAGATGAGCAGCATTGCCATCAGCAGACAGAAGATGCCCATCATTCCCGCGGGAAGCAGATCGCTCAGCACAGTGGGCATCATCATCTGCTGGAAGAGCGTACGGAATTCCTGGAAATATTGACGGGCTTCCGGAGTATCCCCCAGTGTTTTCCGTACGGTGTCAAAATAGAGAGTATCCAAATTTTTCTGTTGAGAAAGCGGACGGGTAAACTCATAATACTGTGAACCATCCGCGCGTGTGATTGTCCGCCATACGGGCTTATCCGGATCAATGGCAGGAATTGTGTTCATATCCGGCTGCTGGCGATGCTGGTCCGGCAGCTGCTGAATTGCCGCGATTGTTTTTTCGCGCAGAGCCTTATCAGGAACGACTTTCTGCAAAACCCGCGCAGAAGGCGACCGGCGGACCTCATTATTGGTAATATTGAACTTGTTCTTTTCGCCCTTGAAGGCAAAATTTCCGCCGTTCATAAAGGCAATCGTCATAACGGCCAGCACAAGAATCATCACCAAAGCAAAACCGTTGCGCCAGGCCCCCAGAACTCCCGCCATTTTCTGTTCGTGCGGGGTGCGTCCTGAATTGCTGGTGTCATTGCCAAACCAGGCGGCACGATTCAAAAAACTTGAAAAAATTGAAACCACCAGCGCAAATAAATTAAAATCGCGGAGTTGGCTGACATCATAAGGATTGATCAAACTCTGTTTCGGAACACGGTCAAACAGGATGTCCGCCATATCAATATCCCATGAAAATTTCAGCACCACAAATCCAACGATCAGCACAAAAACCGGGTAGCAGAGGATTCCCTGAATGGAATCGGTAATCAACAGGGAGATACGGCCGGCAGGCCAAATGATGAGCAGAGCAAGAGTCAGGCATAGCCCGACAATGATCGCATAGCAGGGCAGCGGTACACCGCAGATCATGATCTCATGAGGCAGTTTCAAATAGTAGATGAAAAAATTGGCTGCAATGGCGGGGCCGATGGCATTGGTGATCATTTCAGCGGAGGTACTGATAAAAGCGGTAACAACACGGAACGTCTTGCTGCCGTAACGCATTTCCAGAAACTGACCGCGGGATAGACAGCGGGTCTCCCGCCAGCGATAGGTGCAATATCCCGTCAAAGCCAGAACGACTCCGATCGGAGCAACAATATTTCCCCAGAATCCAATACCGTAACCAGTCTGATAATTGACTTCTACGCCGGCAACAAGTATAATGACAGAAAGTCCTGCTGTCATGTCTCCAACCGACATCACATAGCGTCCGGCCACCCGTCCTGCTGCGATGAAGTTTGTTACATTTCCGGCATATCGCTTCGCATAAAAAGCAACTCCCAGCAAGGCGCACATGGGGATGATAACAATCAGCCAATCCAGTAATGTCATTTTTTACTCCTTCTATGTTAGGTTTTGTCAAGTCTTTTTCGTAACTTTTCTCGTTTTTCTATGAAAAATTTTACTTTCAGAGCAGATATTCCCTTACCCATGTATCCATAGGTTGTTGACTGCTATCAACTTTTCTTGTTTGATTGATATTGATTCTGTCAGTTCAAGAAACTCTTTTGCACTTCACACCGGTAGCGGGTAAACAATCGTTCCCAACCTTTATGAACCGGTTATGTTAAAACTCAAGCGGAATCAAGCCCGGTTCCTCGATCGGTCTCGGTTCAATGCGTCCTTCATTACTCCAGTTACTGCGCCAACGTATCAAATCATAGCATTCTGTACCGGCATCCGGCTGGAACAGGGAAAGCTGATCTAGTGCGAAGGTCGCCAGGTATTCCAAATTGACCGGCTCCATAGCATGATTTGTGATGGATGTGTGAATCCGTATAAAACGATCACCTTCCGTATAGCGGTACGTCTGTTTCAGTTCAAGTCCTCGTTCGTCTCTCATAATGAGAATTCGTCCATCTGGAATTTCATCCAATGAAACGAAGTTAAGTTTTTGCACACTTCCGGAATTCATCATGGATTCACCGGGCGCAAAACCTCCGGAATAGGAATCTCCGGAAATATTGAACTGGATCGCACTGCTGATATCGGCAGAGGTGAAATCGCATTTCCACGCCTTGCGGATTCCTTGAAGAGTCTGCTCATCGTTTCTGTCCGGGCGGCGTTCCGGGACCAGACCCGCCATATCTGCCGGAATCAAGGGAAAACCGGTTTTACCGTTGAATTCGAGCCGGAAAGCCTTCCTGTCACCGGACGTCTGTTTTGCAAGGAAATTAAACAGTGCTACCATCGGCAATTACCTCCTTAAAGTAATGAACGAGCCTACACCATATTGTTTCGGCAGCTCACAATCTTCGTATGGGCTATCGCCCACCATGCAGATTTTTGCCGGATCGACGGGGATTTGACTTAAAACACGCTTCCATGCGCCATCCGCATGTTTGCAGCCGCGAATCTTGTCGGTTCCGAGAATCCGGTGGAAGTATTTTGAGCCGTATTCATCCGCCAGACCGCACCGCTTCAATTTCAGGCAGCAGCCGAGATACGGATTATTGCTGACGACCAGCAGTGTTTTCCCCGCATCATGATATTTATGCACCATTTCAACCGTATCGTCGTAGACATCAATATTTTCAACGTGCCATTGCCAAAGCCGCTCAATCGTTTCCTTGACAGGAAGATCAAATTCGGCAATAAAATCGGTATAGTCCCAGAACAGGACTTCCTTCGTAACACGCAGGAGTCCGTTTTCCGCATCCTTGCGGGACATTCCGCGCTCAACCATGATGTCCCGTAAAACAGGGAAAAGGAAATTCCCGTGCAGAAAGTTTTCTTCCCGGACAGAGTCTTTATACCGGGTCAATGTTCCGTCAATATCAAAAAGGTAAACTTCAGCTTCCAAACCCATAGCAGAGATTCCTTATTTTAAGTTGAATGTCAGCATTGCCATGGCCCCGCTGGGCAATGCCACGGGAAATTCCGGATTTTTTTCCGGAATCACCTCGGCAGCGGCAGCCAGTTCTTTCAGGTTTTCCAAATCAATGAAATCCGGAGCTCCCAGCTCCCGCCAACGTTCGTATGCACTGCCTTTGCACGGCAAAACTTTTTCAATCTGACAGTTTTTTATTTCCGGAAGACCGGAAATTTGAAAAGAAAGATTGCGCGTTTCCGCGTTTGGACGGCGATAGTTCCACACTAATGCATGCAAGGTTTTGCCATCCAGCGCGGCAACGGCTCCGAATTCTTCGGAACGGTGTTCAAACTCTGAATAAACTTTTCTCCCGGCAAGCTGATTCAGAAAGCGGAATGCATGTCCGGCCGCTTTGTACAGCCCATTTACATTGGAGAGTCCGTATCCGCCATGGAACGGTTGATGATGAAAACCACACTCCTCATAAATATCCGTGGCGTTCCAGTACATGCTTCCGGCGCAGATCTCTGATAATTCAGTCATGACTTTACAGACAAATGGACCGTTGCCGCACTCATCATGGTTGAATGCCAACGGCCCGGCAGACGAGTTCCATTCTCCGCAGATCAGCGGGATCTCCGGAGACAGAACTGTGTCAATTGTACTTCTTGCTTTTGCAAACAAGGTACGCATGATAGATGCCTCCTCCAACAGAACGGCTCCGTTTGCGCCATCCAGAAACGCTACATCACTGGGATAGGCATGCGTAGAAATAAAATCACAGCGTATGCCGTCTTCCGGATCATCCGTCGATGATTTGGAAACATGGTAGCAGAAATCTGAGATCCACGCTGTTTTTGAGGTTGCCGGACCGCCAACGCGATATTCGCGGCAAACCGCTTTGATCGCCTTCCGTGAAAGGTCATACAGCTTGAAGTATTCTTCTTGTGTGCCATTCCAAAATGGAATATCCGGTTCATTCCAGACTTCAAAATACCATTTTTTGACACTTTCGCGACCGTAACGTGCTGTTAGAGCAAGCATGAACTCATGGATCAAATCAGACCAGCGGGTCCACTCTTTCGGCGGATCCGTTCTGAATTTGTAGAAACAAACACTGTTTTCCCCGGAAGTCAGCTGGGACGGCATGGAGGAAAGTTCCATGAAAGGCATATATCCCGCCTTTAGCATGGTGTCGACCATTTTGAAAACGCCATCGAAACAGAAAGAGCCATCCTCGCGAACCACGCCCATATCGTCATTCAGAATTCCATGACAGCGAATATATTGGAATCCAAGGTCCCTATGTTCTTTTGCCAAGTGGGAAACAAAATCGCTCCTTTCCCAAAGTTTTGCATGACAGGTATTGATGCCGAAATTCCAGATTCGGTTGAGTTCAGAAGTCTGCTGTAAATCAATTTTCAGCGTTTCCATTTTTATTCCCTTTCAAAGAGTTCCATACAAGCCCACGATGGGGCATCAGGTTTGTACCACATGCCCGGTCTCGGCCAGCTCAAAGACGCTTTCAGCCCATTGCCGTCATTGTCCCACAAAATGAAGTGTGAAAGAAAATTGAATCCTTTTTTCGGACGCATGAGCGGCATCAGGTTCCACGGAAGATTGAGTTCCAACACAGAATGGGTGTCTGAGACCTGTCGTAAACGATAACATTCACGGGGGATTTTACATGGCAATGGACGATGTCCCAAAATAGTTCCGTTCGGCACATTATCGAGTTCACAGAATTCTTTGCCGTCTGGTTGTCCGCCGCGGGTCGAGATGAAATGATAGAATGAAAAACTGTCAACATCACTGCGTTCAAATGGAATGAATCCGAATTGCAGAGAATCTCCCATGAAGAGAAATTGAGGTTTAGCTGATGGCGCAAGGACCGTATCAGTGATTTCAGCCCGGATATGCAGAACGCGTTCATTCCAGACCATCCGTATTTCCGCAGAACTGTCTTCCGGACCGTTCCAGCTGCTCAGCCAAAGCGGATCAAGCAGATCTTCACGGTTCAGCCTGATCGGCGTTGCAGACTCGAAGTCCGCAACAGAAAGTTCTGTTGAATACGGGATCCTGATACAAATAAGATCCCGTTCAATTTGTCTTGCAGAAAGGTGTTCCGGTTTCAGATTCAACATGACTTTATGCGGGATTTCGGCATTCAGTGTTCCATTCGGGAGCGGAATGATGAAGTCGCGGGAAGAACAGCAACCAATCCCTTCGTATTTTTGTTCTGCAAGGATCGTTTTTCCATCCAGCAGTAATTTAAATTTCCCGGCGGCAAGTACAGTAAGACTGTTATTGCAGATACGAATCGTTACAATCGGGTTATTCTCCTTAAACCCAGGAAAAATCCATGCTTGTTGCGAGGTCATGACTTGAACCGTACGGCATTGTCTTCCAACTTTGACCGGGTAAAAGAAAGAAGGTTTGCCGGAAACATTATCCAGTGCTGGGATATCAATTACGGATTTATTGCCGTTTTCTTCTGCAATCAGTGTAAAAGCCTCGCCCTCCTGCGGGATAAGTCCGGCAGGAAGAGTGAGTTTCAAACTTTCTCGTTTTCGTCTTGCCACTTCCTTCTGTTCAAAATATCCGCAGTCTTCCAAAAAATGCACCAGTTCCGGCGGCCCGAAAAGTTTTCCATTCAAATCGACACAGCTCCGACCGACTTTGACAGCATCATAAATCGAATCTTCAGTGAGCTCATCGCAAAATACCAATGTGTAGCGCTCACTGACTGGTGCAAGATCAAGGTTCGCATCCGTTCCCGATGCATATGAGATTAGTGATTTCCTTTTGCCGGCGGTCATGTGAAAATCCAGTTCCGTAACGATCGGAGTATGTTTCCCTGCCTTCAAACGAGCCTGATACCATTCGTTCATGGATGGATCGTTGAATGCAATGCAGTCCAATAAATGTTCATCAAGCAGTTTCCCCATTTTCGGGATGAAAGCTTCGTATGGATGCGCCAAAGAGATCAATCGACAATGCGGTTTAAGTTTACGCAAAACCTCTCTGTAATCCTTGCGGTCGATTTTCGGCGGTTCATAATCATCATCCATACCGCAGACCATCAGGTGGCCCCAATCATACATGAGTTCATGACAATATGGCGGAATTAGAAACGGGAAATCCAGTTTCCGCACCAATGTATTGAACGGTCCATCCAGAGAAGTATCGCCGGTGTTGAACATAGAAAAATCGAAACCACAAACAGAATAGGCGGACAAAAGCAATGGCAGGTTTGCCCATGGCTCGCACCACTGACCATGAAAATCGCCGATCCATATTTTTTGTTTTTTGATTTGAAACATTATTGAAAAATCACTTTTTGCATAGATTCAGTTTTTTTGAATCGCAGCAATGAATTCCTTTCGGAAGGATCAGCTGCATTTTTTTCCCGGCTGTCAATTCAATAGAAATTTCGCCGTATGATGTCATCAGTCTGCCATTGGCATACTCAAGACCGCACAAATCTGGAGTAAAAGAGACCGTATTGGACGAAACAAAGGTAAGACCAAGAATATTCCGGATCAGCCACTCTGCCGGCTGACAGGACCAGCCATGGCAGTAGCTGTTGCGGAAACCTTTGAAACAGCCGGTACCACACTCAAGATGCACGTCTCTTTTCCCCGACAGAACGATCTCATCAATCCGTGCGGCATTCTCCATCCATTCAAGGTCGAAATGTTCCCAGAACGACGTTGCACCGAGTGCAAGCATCCCGCCCCAGTATTGTTTGAGATGTTCCAAAGCCTCTTTTT
This sequence comes from uncultured bacterium, assembly GCA_900548385.1. Taxonomy (GTDB): domain Bacteria; phylum Verrucomicrobiota; class Lentisphaeria; order Victivallales; family UBA1829; genus UBA1829. Next base: position 13,413 of record URKJ01000057.1, read on the forward strand.
TATGTTTGGCCTTTACACAGGCATCCAACGCAATACAGCCAAGAAAAGTTGATAGTCCGTGCGGCAAGACCTTTTTGAAAAAAGTATTGTACATTTCTTCTGGAGGTCTTAATCCGGCTAGAACCTGCAAGGCGTTTCCGCTGACGCTTGGCGTGACTGGCTGCGGACGAATTGCGTTTGCCATGACTTCCGCTTTCTCAGCGTTTTCAGGATCGTTCAGCAGATTCAACAATTCTGTGGCGGCCCGCATGGCTATCGAAAACAGGGCCTTCAAACCGGGGGATGAATCTCCGTTTTTATAATTGGAAGCCCAATCCAAAATCCCGAAATTTTCTGGTTTCGGTTCTCCATTGCCGTCAATCATCTGCTCAAACATCTTCACAATACCGATCAAATATTCGTGCTGCTGTTCAAGGTAAGCAAGATCAGTGAAATAACGGAACCAGCACCGATGGGAGAGGATCCACCATAGCGTATAGGCAAACATGCCGTTCATAAATTCCGGCAAGGGTGTATGGTCTCGGATAAAATCAAGACTTTCTTCCACGATTTTCTGTTTCCCGTAAAGAAGACCGCATGTAACGATCTCCGGATACATATCCCCCATCCAGACAAGTCGGTCCCTTTTAATCCCATCAACCAAATAACGCTGCATGCACAATTCCAGCGTATCTGCAGCGGTTTCCCAAATTTGGTTCAGAACAGGGTCCGAGGATTCAAAAGAGGCACTCCTGTGAAGATCCCGATGTATAAAACGAGCCCGGACTCCTTGGACAAAATAATCTTTTGAATCGACATTGACGATACGAACGAAACGGAACCCCAATTCACCGCAGGGGACTGTTGACCACGGCACAACCTTGATCTCCATATTCTGAGTAGCATGACAGTAATCCGGCGTTGAAAATGCTTCGGAAACCGATTCCCCGAAAGTTACGTGTAGATGAATCCCCTTGTCGACATCGCCATCAAACGGAACTCCCGGAAATGTTCCGGAAACTAGTTCGATTCCGCCATGGATTTCCTGCCCGAAGTCAAGCAGAAGCCATCCGTTCGGAGCAATACAGCAACAGCCCTTTACATCGGAAACTGTGGCCTGTCCACTATGATGTTTCAGCAATATCTCCTGCTGTGTACATTTTTCCGATGCAATGATATGAACCGGGACAAAATAGTCAACTTGTAACATAGCTGATTCAACTGGAATAATGTCTTTCAGCATTTTATTTTTCCTTTTCCTCTAGGCGGAACAGTTTTGTTTCTCCGGTTTTCATTTCAATGCGAATTACATCGGAGACAAATTCATTTCCGGAATCCAGTAAGGGGATGATTCTGAGTGTATGTTTCAGCCGGATTTTCTTTGGACCATCCGAAGCTGCATGAATTGCCGCAAAATGCGGGGCAATATGAATCGCATCCCCAGAAGAACAATAACAATGGGCTCCAGCAAATACACAGAATTTGCGGATCTCATCAGTGGACGGGACCTCATCCGGATGCATGATCATAACCGGTATTCCCCTTTTATGACAGACTTCCACAGCTTTTGTTACCGCCGAGGTTTCCGCGTGGACAACGAATACGTTGGCTTTGTAAAGGCTACCCCGGTCGGAGAAATCTCCGATCTCGTAAAAGTCAAAAGGAACGCCGCACTGCCCGACATTTACACGGCTCTGTTTCGCCAAAGAATGCTCTTTTGACGGATCCGCGTATGCAAACGCCGCTTCATCAATCCACAAAGCGCACTCCGCCGGGATCTTGTATATTAGATCTTTCATAAACATTTTTGTAATATTCAAATACTCTCCCAGTTCTTTCATCATTGCAGGGGAATCATACCAGCCGCCCCACATATCGAACCACCAGGATGCATGAGCATCTGCAAGCTGACGTGCAAAATTCATACGCAAAAGATGGATAGATTTTTTTTCTGAATCCGGGCCGAGCCAGATCGGCTGATCGTAGGTGTGTTCGAGACATGCTCCCGGATGGCAGTCTTTCAAAAATTTTGAGAGATTGGTCCGGGTATCATTTTCCATGAAATAAAGTTTCCCTGCGTTCTGCAGAGAATCAATCGGAACCATGTTCGGCCAATCAATACCGGATTGATTTCTAACCGTGTAAGATGCCGGAGAACAAAGGAAGTCCACATCAGGCGAATTCAGCACTTCGCGAAGAGCGTGATGATTTGAGGTCCAAAACGGGACCTCAAAAGTGTACCCATAGAAACAGCCGACAGCCTTGTGTCTTCCCGTCTGTTCTTTCGTTTCCTTTGCAAAACGGCAGATTGCATTGGCTGCGGCATGGCTCAAATAACGGCGGAATTCCGGATTTTCAGGGCTGCCATCGCCATGATATTTTCTGCGGGCCGCCGGCCCAATGGAGCCGCACTGATCGTAGGAAAACCATTCCTCCGTATTTCCGTTCGCTAGCATGTAAGCAAAAATTCGGTCTGCATAAGGTGCAGATTCTACATATCCTATAAAACGCTTCAGCATGTCCAGCGTATCATGGATCCATTTTTCAGAAGAAAAACAGCTGCGCCGCGGGCCGCCGTTTACCCCGGTATCGCAGCATTCATTCGGGTTTTCCTCCTCCCACCATCGTGGCATTGACATATTGATTCGAGGAAGAATAAAAGCATTTGGAAGAATGTCAAGGATCTGCTGAACCTGCCGATCCAGGATGGAAAAATCCGGTTGGTTTTTTTCTGAGAAAATTCCCTGCTCAAATGGTTTGATACCGGTAACAGTATTGATTCCCTGGTCGCCAAAATAAACTGGAATTGAAAAGAGCTGATATCCGACATCTGCGAACTGCTGATACCGGGCATCTTGCCGGAAATAAGTGATATATGCCATCCCGGGAACTGGCTGTCTGTTGATAAACAGGGTTGGGACATTTCCCAACATGCGAACTTCTGACGAAACCATTATTTATCCTTCTGCTTGGAATCTTGAATTGCTTTTTCCGCGTGCTTGATCAGCGCAAGGATATCCGGCTGATTGGAATCTACAGCGATACTGCGCTGATAGACTTTCAGGGCCAACTGATAATCATTCAACGCCTCATAGCAGGCTCCAAGTGGAGCATAAGCTGCAAGCTGTCCTGGGGCGAGTTTAACAGCTTCTTCATAAAGCGCAATCGCTTTCCTGTATTGTTTCGCCTGATAAGCCTCGTATGCCCGGTCCGTGAGCTTATTGTATTTTTCCCGAACTGCTTCAGACAGAACTTCCGTTGAAACAGCTGCATTCCCGGTTTTTACCTTATTCTTTTCCGTTGCAAGGGTCAGCGCAAAAAGGATCGGAACCGCACGTTTCATACTGCGGAAGGTAACGGATTTGATCGGGACGGATGGCGAAGGATTTCGCCACCCTGTCCGGTACAGAGCTCTGAAACTGAACGTTTCGTGCCGGACCGGAATGCTCCATGCACAAATGCTTTCCGTTTCAAACTCTTTGTCAAAAGGAGCATCTGCGTTGAAAGAACCCCAGTCGCGCAGATTGACATCCCCTGTCATTTGTATCTCTCGTGTTGTGCCGTCTGCGTAATTGACGATCATGGAGTAATGGTGCGCATTGGATGTCCAGGCACAGGTGTGAAGCAGGAATAAAGCGTCCGCTTTTGCATTGACCGGAACCGTAATTTCATTATGACCGAACTTTCTGAATTTTGAGGATAGGATCACACAGGCATTCGGATATTCAATCTTAAATGGAACTCCGCGGAAATCGTGGACTCCCGCCTTATAGGGAAACTTCCGCAAGTCGTGTTCTGCCCCTTGATCGGTCCAGCCTCCTTTCCCGTCATTTGCTGTTTCATCCGTCAATGTTCGGTCAAGCACAGAATCCATTGGAACTGTTTTGAACATAAAAACCGATGGGGTCAAAGGTTTTTTCCTGTTTTCGACCAGAATACCGGCATTGGTCAGCAGGGTGGATAGAATGCGTCCGGCATTTTCCCGGGCATAGGAGTCTTTTGCCTCAAAATCAATGGTGGTGAATAACGTATTTCCTCTTTGCGCAAGGACTCCGGGATAGGTCAACAGCCGCGCACCTCCGGTAATTTCCTTTTTGCAGACAGGAGCCGCCAGATAATCCGGCGCACCATACATCGGAGCAGCATCCTGAATGATCAGCTGCTGCTTTCTCCAGAAGAGGTCAAAGTTCGTAACACCCGCAACAGACGGTTCATAAGCAATACGAAAAGCGCGTCCGTTCACCGCATCCGGAATCTTGGTGTTGAATGTAAGACCAAACTGCTCAGACGGGTCAAAGACAATCATTTTTCCCTGATATGTGCGCAGACATTTAAGTTCAGCTTCCGTGAAATTCAAACTCCCGTCAACCAATGCGGCCGGATAACTGTGAACTCCGTCCGGCTTGACAATGTCAAAAGGAACTCCGTTTTTTGTCAGCAAATGCGAAAAAACGGATCCGGATTTCCCCACCAATGCAGTCTTTTTGAATTCTTCTGCCGGGCGTGGCGTAAAGATATTCCGGATCAGGATTGCTGCAACCGGATTGACTTTTACATCAAGATCAAGCCGGGAATAAATAATACGTCCTTTACCGTAAGGAATCTCCAGAAGTCCAACATAGATTAATCCGTTCGGACCGCCTGCTTCCACCAGAGAACGCCAGTTGCCGCCGCGGGGTTTCAGGAAATACTCGGTCCCCGTTTTGTGATCCGGATAGAAATAGCTGAGCTGTTCCGGAACAAGCCCTTTCAATACGGGACTCCCCGGCCGGAATGTGTAGTTGATGGAGGCAGTACGCGCAGAAAGGCGGATTTCTCCGGGCAACCAGAGCGGATAATCTTTACGTGGAAGGACAAGCACGGTTCCTCCGTTCTCAGCGGTCCTCAGGATGTCATTTTTTACGGCATCCAGATTCGTCTCTGCCGTAATGATCATGCCTTTTGCCTGCGGCAGCCGGTCATACACATGAAGAGTGCGGACAGCCTCACATTCCCCCTTGAGCCCGGTGCGGAAGGTATAAATGCCCGCCTTGTCCAGCGGAGGATAAACCGTACGGCGGATTGTCATGCAGTCTTTGAAGTGGATTCTTTCACTGCGGCCGGCAACCTTTTTTCCGTTCCGTTCAAGACTCCAGTAAAGTTCAACATCTTTTTCTCCGAAACGGTCCCGAAAATAATTGACATCAAATTTCGGTTTTGTTCCGGTATAAAAACTGGAATATTCCTGGATGATTACAGCCTCAACGCATGGGTATTGCCAAGATTTATCCCCCGCGCTGAATGCAAGCCACGGAGTGAGCACGGAAGCTCCCGCATCGCGGTGTCCTTCGCCGGATTTCTTATTCATATACTCGTGGATCGTTTCCACACGGTAACTGCTTTCGTAAATTTTATCTCCGTCAACCGCAGTCATCCAGTGCGGCGGCTTGCAATATTGAATCCAGCCGTATTCGTTGATAACCATCGGCTTCATTCCGTATGTCGCTTTCCGGGGACCATACACACAGCCGACATAAGGCGTCTGCCCCTTGGGAAATTTTTCCCCCTTGACGAAGACATCATTCAAATTCCGCCAGTAATAGACATCCGGAGGAAAATGCTGTGTATCCGTCACCGGAATCGGATAATGGACGCTCTGTATTTTCATCGCGCCGAAAAGGTCAAGATCGGCTCCGGATTCAACGAAACGTGTGGGATCAGCCTTCGTCAGCGCCTGAACCAATGGTGTAATACGGCTGCACTGAAGTTTCATGGAGGTCGCAAAAAGTTCATTCCCGGTATACCAGGTGAAAACACTCGGATGATTAAACTCAAGATCAATCTGCCGGAGGTTGTTGCGGGTGACATTGTTCCAGTACTCATCGCTCTTGAATTTCTGCATTGCGGGCTGCGAGGGAACCATACTGCCCCAGGCAATCAGCACTCCTTCCTCGTCACAGATTTCAGGTGTAATGGAATCTCCATACTGGTGACGGAGCATGTTGACTCCGCCCGCCTTCATGGTACGGACCATACCGCGCATCAGATCCCGATACGAGAATCTGCGCTGCTGTCCGGGATCCGCCGGATATCCTGCATACCGCTGCCAGCCGCAGGCTCCAACGGCCTGCGCTGCCATGCGTGTGACATGTCCGTTCCAGACAAGATCAGGGCCATCTGCCCAAATCTCCCGGAATCCGAAACGTGTATTTTTAACATCCGCAATTTTTCCGTCCGCATCAACCAAAGTTGTTTCCAATTGAAGCAATGGAAAACTTTCGGGACCCCATAGGACCGGCTTATCCCATCGTCCGGTCTTTCCTTCGAAATGAAAAACTTCACGCCCTTCAAAAAGGACGCGGTTCCGGATGCCCATTCCTTCAGGAACCTTCAAATCCAGTGTTATTGTCTTGTCCCGGAACGAAGTCATTACATGAATCGTTCCAAGCGGGATTGCCGGTGTTCCTGTTATGTGAATCTCGCTCATTCCCTGTTTCAGATGATTTTCCGCACGAACCTCCCCATGGACAGAGACATTTTTTCTCAGGATCGTACTTTGTACAGTTCCGGCAATCCGTCCCCGGGCAGCAATGAAAATCTGGTTTTCTCCCGGTTTCAGGTATTTTGTAATCTCAAATTCAAACGGAGCATACCCTTCTGCGATCGTGTGATGATAAGCCGTTTGCCCATTGATCTGAATCTCCCCTTCCATGACAAGCCGGTTGAAGTGCATGAAGTACCGCTGGGATTCAAATTCTTTCGGCAATACAAATGTGTTCTGGAAAAATACAATATGCGAGCTCCATATGGCCGGTAGCTTTATTTTTTTCCATTTTGCGTTGGCTGGTAAGGTCGATTGCAGCATACGAGTTTTTTCTGTGCCGTCATCTTTAATTTCAGCCATTTCCCAGCCTTCATTAAGCCAAAAGCACTTTTCCATCCCACTGAAATCATTAGCCGTACATCCCAAAGAATAGGTACGTTTGAATCCGGTGTCATCATGAAGTGTCACATAAGCCCGGTAACTCCGGCTTGGCGCGAGTTTATATGGAATAGAATATAGATTTTTCTTTTCTCCGGCAAGTTCCACTTGTTTATCGCATTGGAATACTTTGTTTCCAAAGTAATCCAGAATCCAGACATTCAAGTCAACCGTGCGCTTTTTCCCTGAAAGATTTTTGATGAATAACATCAGCTTCTTCGGAGTCATATAAGAATCTTCAACAGGGTATCTGTCTTCAAGTTCTTCGTTCCACGGACGCATCATCATTTGCGGAGTCTGAATTTCAGGTTTTTCAGAGGAAAGAGTAAGCGAATTCAGATGTTTGTTTCGGACAATTGAAACGGCAATCAGGTCGCCATTGTCAAGACTGAGCGGCTCACAGGAAACTGCCGTCAGGTGATACTGCCCGTTTTCAAAACGGAACCCGGATGCAGTTGTTTTAAAATAAAATCCATTATGCTGAAAGACCCGTTTAAAAGCTTCCATTCCCGGGTCCTTTCCGACAGGAAAATCAATGGAAATATAATATTTCCCGGGAATAATACCCGATAGCTTCCAGAACGTATCACGCTCATTATTTTGGAGTTCTGCTGCATCAAAATGGTATTCTGCGGCAACAAGCGAAATAGCCCACAAACTCAGCAATAAAAATAACTTTTTCATATTTAATCCTCAATAGTGATAATCAGTGTTATTTTTTCAAGAACGAGCTGCATTTTTTCTTCCTTGCTTTTTTGCTTCGCGTAATGTAGAAGTAACTGCATTGCATAGGTTCCCGGTTCCCATTTCGTTGCGGAGGGAATCTCTTTTTTTTCTTTTTTTACTTCCGCTCTTTCAGAGAAGTCCATTTTGTAGAGGAAAGTAAATGGACGGCGGACATCACATTTGGCCTGGTCCGGCAGCTGAACGAAAACCGAGCTGCCTGCCCAGTCTGCTTTCCCGTGAAGTGCTGAAGCATAATTTTTTTTCCCCATGATCCTGGAATCAACGCGCTTGCCTACAATGTAATCAAGATCATCATTTACAACACGTCCGGAAATCCGTATCCATACCTGACGTTTTCCACCGGAAAGGAGCGGAAAATCGTTCAGCCAGTTTACCCCGTTATCCTGGCTGAATTCGCATTTATATTCAAATCCGGCAAAAAGCATGGCAGAAAAACTGAATGTGATTAAAAAAATTATCTGTTTCATTTTTGCTTTCATGATCAGAAATTTATGATTTAATTCGGATTAATGTACTCGCACCCGTACGAAAGGCTTTTTGCTCTCTCATACATTCCTGATGTGAAAGTTCCGACATGCTGATCAGCCCAAAGTACGTTTGCCCCGGCGCCTTTATGCATAAAGCGATTCACATCGTAAGATACCAGACCACCTCGATTTGTGCGAGGATAGAAATCTGGATTTTTGAAATTATCTCCTATTGTTGCATCTGTCGAATAGTTCTTTACGCAATTCGTAGTTCCCCACGTTTCCACAACGTACAGGAAGGTCGAGGGATGACGGACTGTCCCTTGCTTTGGAACAAAATAATAACGGCAATTTGCATTAAAAGGCGCTTCCCCATGTGCAGAGACGCTGGATGCATTGGTAATTGTAACAAAACCAGATGCTGATTTCTGCGTATTGTAACTACAATAAAAGCCATTTTTCCAATCCACATTGAATTTCCCCCCCGTATCAGTATAACGGCGTTCGACATTATCACTCGGGCAGAAGAGCATATGCAGATTTTTGATATAAGACAAATACTCCTGATTTTGATATTCGTAAGTACGTTGCCCCATCCATACTGTTCGGACCTCGCACATATAATCATCGTAATCCATGGAGTAAGTAGAAAAAACAAGTCCCAACTGTTTTATGTTGTTTTTACAGTTAATCTGTCTCGCCTTTTCCCTGGCTGTGTTCAAAGTTGGAAGCAGCATTCCAGCTAGAATAGCGATGATCGCAATCGTTATAAGGAGTTCAGTCAAAGTGAAATATTTCCTCCGAGTACAACCTGTCTCTTATACACATCTCCGAGCCCACGAGACGGAGCTACATCTCG
>URKJ01000058.1 GCA_900548385.1 uncultured bacterium
GAGATGTAGCTCCGTCTCGTGGGCTCGGAGATGTGTATAAGAGACAGATTTAAAATTGCGGAACTGTAACCAAAAAGGATATATCATGATTTGCAAGGAATTAGAATCTCTCTATACTGATGATAAACTAATTAAAGCAGGATACGATGCTTCAAAACAAATCGCCTACTATCTGAAAAAGGAATTTTCATCGGATAAAGATATTCAAGTTTTCAATAATCTGAGATTCTTATACAATGGTGAGTATACGCAAATAGATCATCTGATTATCCATAGATATGGTTTTATTATTATAGAATCCAAAAGCGCAAAAACAAAAATATCATATAATGAAATAGGCGAGTTTTCAAGATTTTTTAACGGCGAATGGAAAGGTGAAAAATCATTTGTAAAGCAGGCTGAAGAACAAAAAAATATTTTAAGAAAAATATTGACGGACAACGAAGAAAAACTATTTCAGAAAAATAAAATCCGAATTCAAAGAAAAGCAAAAGATTTTCAGTTCGATACATTGGTAGCTGTATCCAGTTCCTGCCCGGAAATCGTACGTCCTCAAAAAGATCAATACAAGAATAAAGTTATAAAAGCGGAGTTCGTCGTAGAAAAAGTAAAAGAAATAATAGAAGCCTATCGAAAAAAAACAGCACTGTTTTCTTTATCTCTGGAAATCATTATGGACCTGGCGGATAAAGAGAAAGAAGACATTGCAGAATTCTTTTTAAGCATAAATGAACCTTCAAAGGAATATATTCCCCCTACCCCGCAAAAGAAAGAAAAAATAAAGCCATTATCCGCATGCCCAAACTGTGGATCTGCTGTAAAAATATTATGGGGAAAATTGAAAAACTATTACTGGCATTGCTACCGGTGCAACTATAACCAAGCAATTAAACATCACTGCCCGGAATGCAATCAAGTAATGAAGATACGAAAAGAAAAAGAAAATTTCTACATATACTGCGATAAATGCAACCTTGAAGGACTTTATTACCAAGAAAAGAATTCCTGAAAATATTTTTACGACATCATTTTTCCGGAACGCTTCCGGCTCAATCGCGGAACGCGTTCCGGAAAAATGAATTTACACCCTGACCTAGAATCACCCGACCAGTCTTTTTCAACGCTTCCCCTCCCCTGTATAAACCGGCTTCAATGCATCTATTTATCTGATACGCTCTACACCATAGCTGAATCCGTGTATAATTATCTGTATTGGAAAAATCCAGCAACTGATCCAGAGCCCTGTTACCATTTCGGCGGAACAATTCACCCAATAGATATATCCGACCAGATTCCACATCGGCATTCACATTTAATTCCGATTTCGAAATTATCGGCTGATAATCATTATATCCTTTTATATCAGAATCGGTGTATTTCACCGTCAAAACAGCTCCCTTCAACGATTCGCGGAGCGAACAAGTCAAGTTTAACCCCGTATCTATATTCGTATAGCCATTCGTTGTAACAGTTCCCGAATCTGATACTGTCTTCTGTGGAATCGGAACTGTTAAACCGTCCTGCCAATTCGCGCTTGTACCATCCCGCAAAAGAAGAACAGGAGAACTAACAACTTTCACAAATTCAGATTTCGACTGCAAAACCAAATCTATATTTTGTGCCAAATTAGAAGCGTCAGAAAAATCAAATCCGGAACCTGTTTCACCTTTTGTCAATTCATAAGCAATTTTCCCCGATGTATTCACCCTCCCCCCAAGATTCAGGTTAAATTCCCGTTTCTGATTCAATATAAAAAACTGAATGATCCATGTACCTGGAGCGCTGTTTTCCAATCTTGAAACGGTGTCCGAAATCCGTACTAAAATACTTTGCAAATCCGATACGACCAAAACACCATCTCCGGAAACGGAACATTTCCCATGATCCGAAAGCATTGTCGATATAATATTTTTTAAATCGTTGATAACGACATAACGAACACGCTTAACATAGACACCTCTATCTTCTTTACGGGTTTTCCCGATAAAATAAGTATTACCCATACGAACATAATTCAGATCAAGCATTCTGGATACAGCATCTAATATGTCATCAACGGAACCCTGCTTAATTTCCGCTGAAAAATCTTTATTCTCAATGCCTGAAGCACAGACTATGCCGAAGCCGGTCACATCTGATAACCAGCGCATAAAATACGAAAACGGCATTTTAGAAGCAGAAAAATCATAAAGCCGAACCGCAGAGGCAATTCTACCCTCTGGAGATACCGATTTCAGCTGATAAGAATAAAGCTGATGGAACGGATCACGCTTGAACCGTTCATCGGTTTTACATCCGCAAAACAAAAGAACCGCCAAAACTAACAGCACGATCAGAAAAATTAATCTTCTCAACTCGCTTACCGTGACACAATGGATTTTTTTCATCATCAATAACATCTCCTGATTTATAACCTTTACCATTCGCGAAAATCACATAGTCCTCAGTCAAAAAAGAAATTCTATAATCTTTCTCAAAGCGTAAACGCTCCTCATCTGCTTTCTTTTTCTTCTCTTCCTCAAGACGTTTCTTTTCTGTTTCCCGATCAGATTTCAACTTTTGGAGTTCTGAATCCGTCACAGGAACAACCAAGGAGCTATTATCTTTTGCAGGAAATACAGAAGCATTGTCTTTCTGCGGATTATCCAACTTATTCGACTTAACAGATGAATTCATATAAGAAATAAAACCATCAAACAGAAAAGAAAAGCCACCGAAAAAAGCGATCCAGAGAAATAGAATTACAAAGGAAAAACGGAAAAACAATGATAAAAAATTCCGTCGGCAAAACCAAAAAAGCAAACTTAACCGACTGCGTTTCTGATACTCATATAGAGGAGCTCTATTTTCATCCTGTACACCATCAGCTTTTTCTGATAATGACGCTGAGAACGAATTATAATATTTAAAATATTCAGGAACAACCAAAAAGCGACGTGTACTATTCGTTACAAATCTGCGATCAGTTTTCCGTTTTTCGACTTCACAAACTGTTTTATGATATTCGCCAGTCAAAGAGGCTTTCAACTCATACCAATCTCCAAGAGGAATATTGAAATATGGATCACGAACTGTTTCCAAAGGAACTATTTCAAGACGAATCGAAGCTCGACCAACTAGACATTGTGCGACCTGGGTAATGTCCTGGGTCAATCCTTCAAACGTACAGCCCATGTGCCGAACTTCACCTAGCCAATCATCCCAGCGCTGAAGATATTCAGAAGATTTATTGTCAGAAAGAAAATTGTGAATCTCATCAATAGCGATATGGCAATAACGCAAATCACGCCCCCGAAAATAATCCCAAGGTCCCGACCGTTCCCACTTCCAAGACTGAAGAACAATATCAGGAATGATTTCTATCCGTTTTTTATATCATCTAATGTTGTTTTATTATGTTTAATACCAAAAAGACGGGAAATCTTACCGCCAAGGTGCAACTTTTTATAAACAGTCTCTGAAATGGCGTCAATATTCAAAGGAAAATTGCTGATATGAATTCCATTAGAGTTTATCAGAAAATCATCAACAAGAAAACGGGCTGCTCGAACATAAGTTTTACCAGCGCCCGGAACTCCTGTAGTTATTGTAATAACACTGTTCATTGCCATGGATTAACCTACCGTCGGAATGAAAAGTTTAATAATCAGTTTTACGCAGATCATGGCAAGAATGAAAACAAAATACGAAGTTGCAAGAGTTGAGAGCAAAGAAAGATCAACCCACCGTGAAGCATGATACAAGAAAACGGAAAAGTTATCTCCCCAATAACCAGATAAATCCGGAATAAGATCTATTACCGGGGTAAGAAGAAGGTTAATCCCCTCCAGAAAAAAATCCAATATCCATTCAAAAAAACTTTTCAATGCTTCTATTATATATGTAATAAGAGCATCAAAACCTGCCTTGATTAAATCTAAAATTTCCTGCATGACTCTTCCTCCTGTTAATTACCACTGACGCAGTGCCAGTATTATCAACCAAGCAAAAAATAAAGCAAAAGCCAACCGCGACAGATTAAAGCAGAAGATACGAAGATAATCCAATCTTTCATCTGAAAAATCCAAAACCACATCTGTAGAAAAAACACCTTCCAAACCAAGATTGAATGTTAAAACCTCCGTCCCGGAAACCCGGTTTTTCAAAAACGAAAAATCGGGAAGCAATTTACGTTTTAACTCCGAAAGAGCCGGATATTTTTCCGCATCCAATGAAAAATCATTTTCCTCAACTTCCTTTAATGTAACTGTAGTAATCGTTTCCTCTTCTTCACCATCATTATTAATATTGACTTTATGTGAATGTTTCTGATGAACTTTGCAATACTGTTCTCCACAGACAGTTCCATCAAGTTTCTTAACCTCACATTTAACCAAAACACAACTTGGAGTATTAGGGCAAAATGTTCCCGGCACATCATGATTGATATAACCACATTCCGGGCATTTATCATTATGTACTACACAATAAGAATTCCGGCAGATTGTACCGTCTGATTTCGTCTGATTACAAGGACGAACATCACAAAGTTTCGTATTCGGACAAGCGCACTTATGACCGCAAGTCGGGCACTTCAAAACACCGCAGACTGCACATCGGGGAAGATTACTATATTTCTTTCTTTCCTGATCACGAAGCAATTCTGTTTTGAAACATGACTCGTGGGCTACAGGTTTGGAATTTTTTCCCCCTGCCCCTTCACAGGTAACTTCAAGAGCAAAATGTGGATCATGAACCATACAGCCAATCTTATCGCAGACCGTACATCTGACAGGTTGACAATCGTCAAGCTCCGGACATTCCTTATCCGGAACAGATTGTTCATTATGACCGCAGATATGACAAACAATCAAACTACACTTTGAACATTTCGCCCGGATTTCCGCCCAAACAGAAGACTCGTTATCTATATCTGATTGTTTTTTCAGACACAATGTATGCAACTTTCCTCCCTTACCGGGAACGCCGGGCGTACAATCCGGTCCGTCACAAGTCCATGACAGTGTTTTATGAGCATGATGCTTGATACAATAAGTTTCTTTGCAGTGCGGACAAATAGTAGGTGTGCAAGGATTCCCGTTAACACAATCTTGACACTTGTCATGACCGCCACAAATTGAGCACTTAATTTTACCGCAATACTCACAATTCTCTGTTTTCAAAAATTCCAATGCTTCATCCTGTGTCTTGAAGCAGCGGGTGTGTTTTGCGAAACCACAATTAAGAGTTTCTACCCAGTGACTAGGATTATGTGTAGCACAATATTCTTTATTATGAACACTGCAGACTGTTTTTGTGCAATCTAAAAGCCCTGCCCCGCCCTCATTAATACAATGATTGCATTTGCTGTGATCGAATGCATTACATATCTTGCAATCTATTTCACCGCAATAATCGCAGATATTGTTTGTCTGAAAATCATCCCGTTTAGATTCATTTTCCAAACAGTCAGTATGTGTTATCGTTCCTCCGTTTACTCCTGCATGGGTCAAAGTCCCGACCCAATGTTCCGGATAATTGTGTCCACTGCAATATCGTTCCTTATGAAAGGGACAAACTGACTCAACGCACCCCGCTTTTCCTTTCCCCCATCCTTGATCTTTTTTAATCCCGACACAAATTCCACAAAGAGAATGATAATCCGGACGGCAAATATCACACTTGAACTCCTCACAATATTCGCAATAATCCGGAGTTTCAAACTTCAACCGTTCTTTATCTGATTCAAAACATTTTTTATGAGAAACTCCGTTTCCATGGTCCAATATACCTTCCCAATGACTGCGTTTATTCTCATGAGAACGAGCCGTACAATATACTGCATTATGTTCCGAACAAGTCGCTTTTATACAATCTTTAGTACCTTTTGCATAATCTGCTACATTATAACAGACATTACAGCCTTTATGGTAATCCGGACGGCAAATATCACATTTAAAATCACCGCAATATTCACACATAGTCTCAACAAGAAATGAATTCAGATCATTCTCATTTTGAAAACAATTTATATGTGTTACATCATTACTATGTTTTTTGGTTCCATAATAATGCTCTTCCGGGAGCTTGTGCGTTTTGCAAAAAAGTTTATTATGAACTGGACAAGTTTCTGCATCACAGGAACCTGAACTGTCATTCAATCCATATCCACCTTCCGCAATACAGACATTACATTTCGTGTGATCCAATCCTGAATCATCATGAAGACCACAATAATTTCCATGAACCGGACACTCTTTTTTCTCACAAGGTATGTAAGAAGAAAAAGAAACTGTTCCATGACTGCCGCCACAACCTCGGCAAAAAGAAGAACAGCTAATAGAAACATACGATGAAAAATCAAATGTAAAGGAACGTGTATTACCCGATATGGTTCCATCTAAGATTCCTGTCTCCGTTTCACCGGAAGATTTTACAATGACATAAGAAATCGAATATGCAGGATCATGAGTGGGTGCCGATGGACAAGATCCATAGGCTGATCCCGAAAATGTCACTCTGGAATTTTTACTGCAAAAATAATCCGGTACCGTGAACGTATCGGCATAAACTGAAAAAGAACAAAGAATCAGGAGAAAACAAATATTCCGAAACATCATCAAACCATTAAATTATGTTTTTCTGATTTTTTGTATGAATAATCATCTGCATAAATGCAACTCCGCATAAACAAGAAGAAGAAATACACAATGTCTGCAACAGAAATATTATCTGTTTCATCATATCCAACAAAACCGAATAATCTTGCGTTTCCATTGTGTATTTCTCCCTGTCAGTTCATCAGCCGAGACAGCGACCGATCCACTTGAGACCTTTCTTCACAAGAAGAAAAGCCACATATCCCGTAGAAACAGCCAAAACCACTCCCCCCATCGAAGTAACGGCAAGTTTCACCAATTCCGGAACATCAACGCCAGTTTCCGGAAGAGTCATTGATCCAGAAACAGTTTCTTCTGCCATTGCAGAAACTGCAGTGGCAGCGGTAAGCCCGATGATTGCTGTACTTTTTCCGACATTTCCGACCTTCTCAACGAAAGCAGAACCTACTTTTTTCAGACCGTCAAACATAATTTTTCTCCTCTTTTTGACGTTCCTTTTGTGAGTTTTTCGGCTCCATACCGAAAAGAATAAACTCACATTTTCTCCATTAACCGCAACCCATAAGCGATTTTAAAAACGATAATATAAACAATCAGAGCCATCATAAAAAATGACCACGACAAGAAAACGAAATAAGAAAAAGGCGTACTAAAATTTGTCATACGACGAACTCCTCAATATCATATTCATGTTCTTTCATAGAGAAAAACTCCTGCAGCGCTATTTCAGCATCATAATAAACTTGCCTGATCCGGTTATATTCCAATAAATCATCTTTCGTTTCTAAAAGGCGTTTTTTGTCATGGAAAAAAACTTTCAAATCATACATATCGTGCCGTAATGATTCCTGAAAAAGCGGATGTTTGAATTCAAAATAACCGGCTATTGCCTGATCCTGTTCGTTGTTCTGCCAATGATTAATAACCGTGGTCAAACGATTGTAATCTGCATTGCGATAAAACATATTGAAACTACGGGGAAAATTAAGCTTGAATTGCGAACATGCCAAACGCCATTTTTCCGAAGAACCGCCGACCCAAGAAAACGGAAGAAATACAACGCGACACCAGTTTCGGGAATAGGCAACATACCGAACCCCCTTTTCCCGATGTTCTTCTGATTTTTTAAGATATTTGGTCATGTAACAGGCAACCCCCTTATAATCTTCACCATGTGTCCATGTACATTTGCAAAAACCAAATTTTTGGCGAGAAACAGAGCAAAAACCATTAATGAAAGTAATAAATTGTCTCATACTGGAAAGCCCCGGAATAAAACAGAGACAGTGAAAATGCCAGGATCCCCGCTTCTGACGTTCCGCTACAAGAATATAACGGAAATCAAGATAATTTTTCTGTATCGCCGTTCTCATAATGTTCCACCGTGCCCCCGCTTCTTTACGGGATTTGCAATTATCCTTAAAAGTCAAAGTAAAAAAGAAAGTTTTTCCCTGCCCGATACCGTGTAATTTCGAGAATGCAAATATATTCTCGCGGTCACGGTAAACCGCTTTGCGCTGATACGAAGTAAGCATTTTTAACCCCTGCTAAAGTTAAAAAAGAAAATGCCATTTTTTGCGATCCCGGAAATGGCAAACCGGCGTTCCCTTTTTGCGGAACCTACCGGAAGGTTAACCGGTGCGTTTACTTCAAAGGCTCAAACGCTAAGGCCTTAGCAGGTGTAAAAGAAGTTTTCGAACGATTACGGGAATCCATTAAAACTTCCGGATCAGATTCAAATACCGCACGAATGCGAGTCCCGGGCGCAACATCCTGTGGCATTTCAAGCAGAAATTTACCACCCTCAAAAAGGAAAGTAGAATACCACTTATTGTTTTTCTCTGATTTGAACGGTTCCGAGAAGCGACCAATTACGACAATTAAGATGGCATACGGCGAGATTTTCGAGAAATCAATCATTTTCTGTCCCCTGTTTTGGTTTGTTTTAATTACCTTAACAGGAGATTAAATATCGCATAATAGAGTTTTATGTTGATTAAAATCAAACATAAACCTTTATATTATGCGACGTTTTAAATGGTGCTGTAAAACAAGATTATTCTCTGCTGATGAAACAGAATTTTGATGAAGCCGAATGGACAAACTGGATGTAAAGGTTTCAACTGTAACTTCTCTATTATAATGACTCTCTTATCCTGGTTGAGCTTTCTATCAGATAAGAAAGAGGAAATATTTAATGCCGTTTTATACTGATATATATCGTTTTATATCGGATAAAATAAAAAAATAGTTGCTGTGATTGAAAGAGCGAAAAATGGTGCTAATATACAATATTTTGATTTTTACAGATGCAGGAGTTTACGAAGGATTCGGGGATATGGCTATCCGGAAGAGAGATACAGTAAAGAATGGGGATAAAAGTTTTTCCAAACTGTTTGATATTATTGAAGAAATTGCCCGGAGTCGAAACGGGTTGAAAGGACGCGAAATAGCCGAGCGGAACGGACTGCCCGTCAGCACGGCATTCCGGATGCTGAAGTTCCTTGTCGAAAACGGATACCTGCGCAGCTCGGCTTCCACTTATACACTCGGCCTTGGAATCGCACGGCTGGGGAATATTGCGGCGGCTCAGAATCCTCTGCTGAAAGTCTCCCGCCCTCTCCTCGCGGAACTCTCCGCAAAAACAATGGAAACCGTACATCTGGCAGAATTGAAAGACCATCAAATCCTGTATGTCGATAAAGTGGAAGGCGTCAGGTCGGTCCGGATGGGATCGCTGATCGGAAATTACTCTCCGCTTTTCTGCACCGGGATCGGCAAGGCGATTTTGGCGTTTCTGGATTCGGAAACACTGGATGAACAGCTGCAAATGATCGAATGGAAACAGTACACAGACACCACGCTGCTGTCCGCCCCTGCCCTGCTCCGGGATCTCTCGGAAATACGGAAACGGGGATATGCGATTGATAATTGCGAACATGAAATCGGCGTTTACTGCCTTGCAGCGCCCATTCTGGACTATACTGGACATGCAGTTGCCGGAATCAGCATTTCCGGATCCGAATTGTATTTGCGCAACCGGACCGAAGAACTGGCGGCTCTTGTCAAAGATGCCGCGCTCCGGATCTCAAAAGAATATCACGGATAATTCCTGGCATCTCCTTTTCCTGACAGCTGACTGTTTATTGCTTCATTTGCATAAAATAATGTCTTCCCCTGTAAAATGTCATTTCTTTACATACAGCTTTTCAAGAAAAAGTTTCTGCGATTATTGCAAAAAGTGATTCAGACAGTATTCTTACCATATCAGCCAAAAAGTCTGCAAACGAAAAACAGAAGGTGAAGTATGAGCAAAAAAGTTCTTGTTCTCGGAGCGACCGGTGCAATGGGACGTTATCTGGTTCCCTGTCTTGCGGAAATGGGGTATCAGGTGGATGGCGTTTCCGTGGAAGACAAGGTCAGCGATCTGCCCAATGTAAATTATATCAAAGCCAATGCAAAAGATAAAACGGTTCTTGCATCGCTGTTGAAAAACGGATACGATGGAATCGTCGATTTCATGTGGTATCCGACCGGCGAACTGCCGTTTGCCGTGCCGCGTTTCCTGGATCATACCGAGCATTACATTTTTCTTTCCAGCTGCCGAGTCTATGATGATCTGGAACATCCGGTCAAAGAAACCTCGCCCCGGCTCCTGGATTCCACAAAAGACGTTCTTCTCCGCAACTCCGATGATTACAGTATTTACAAAGCCCGCGGCGAGAATATTCTGAACGGTCTCCCGAAAAAAAACTGGACGATTGTCCGACCCGCCACGACGTATTCGTTCATGCGTTATCAGCTTGTAACACTGGAAGCGGCAGATACGGTCGGGCGTGCAATGGCGGGGAAAGCCGTCGTTGTTCCGGAACAGGCCCGAAAGGTTCAGGCTACGATGAGCTGGGGCGGCGATGTGGCTCAGATGATCGCGCGGCTTCTGTTCCGCGAAGAAGCTCTGCGGGAAACTTACTCCGTCACGACATCCGAACATCATTCCTGGGAGGAAATTGCCGATTATTACAAAGATATCTGCAACCTGAAAGCCGTCTGGGTGGATAAGGAGGATTATCTCAAAATCCTGAATCCGGATCCGTACTGGCTCGGAGCAAGATGGCAGTTGGAATATGCACGGCTTTTTGAGAGAGTCATGGACAATTCCAAAATCCTTGCCGCCACCGGGATGAAACAGGAGGACCTGATGCCGCTTTACGACGGTCTCAAACTCGAAATTTCCCGCTGCCCGGAAAATCATGCATGGCCGGTCAACAAAGCGATGGACGAATATCTGGCGTCAATGCAATAAAGCGGGAATCGTTGTTCCGCTTTCGTCTCAATCTTGCTTCATTTGCATAATAAGACGGTTTGTTTTTGCAACAGAGCCACGGTTTGCATGGTCTTTTTCTGAAAAGAAAAGCGGAGACGGTTGCAAACGGCTTCCGGCGCAAGTACTGTATGCAAGGAATTCCGCAGACGCGGATTCATTTATGAAACGAAAAAAGAGGTTGGAGCATGACAAAAAAAGTTTTAGTTCTCGGTGCGACGGGCGCGATGGGCAAATATCTGGTGCCGCGTTTTGCGGAAATGGGGTATCAGGTGGATGGCGTTTCCTTTGACGATGTGACAAGCGGGCTTCCAAACGTAACGTATCTCAAAGCGAACGCCAAGGACAAAGATGTACTGCGTCAGCTGCTGGCGAAAAAATACGACGGCATTGTCGATTTCATGATCTACCCCACCGGCGACCTCCCCTATTATCTGCCGCAGATGCTGGACAACACCGATCATTATATCTATCTTTCCAGCTACCGGATTTATGACAATAAGGAACACCCGGTCAAAGAGAGTTCGCCCCGGCTGATTGACACAGCAGACAATCTTATCCTGCGCAACTCCGATGATTACAGCATCTACAAAGCCCGCGGCGAAAACATCGTCCGCGCATTGCCGAAGAAGAACTGGACCATTATCCGTCCAGCGATCACTTATTCGCTCATGCGTTATCAGCTTGTCACTCTTGAAGCGCCGAATACCGTCGGCCGCGCATTTGCGGGGAAAGCGGTTGTTGTTCCGGAACAGGCTCGTGATGTTCAGGCTACGATGAGCTGGGCCGGCGATGTGGCGCGTATGATCGCCGGACTTCTGTTTAATGAAAAAGCCCGCGGCGAAGTCTTCACCGTCGCCACAGCGGAGCATCATACCTGGGGTGAAATCGCCGATTATTACAAAGATATCTGCAACCTGAAAGCCGTCTGGGTTGACAAGGAGGATTATCTTAAAATTCTGAATCCGGATCCGTACTGTCCCGGAGCAAGATGGCAGCTTGAGTATGACCGTCTGTTCGACCGGATCATGGACAACTCCAAGGTTCTTGCCGCAACGGGAATGAAACAGGAAGAGCTGATGCCGCTTTATGACGGACTCAAGCATGAAATCGCCCGCTGTCCAAGAGATTTCCAGTGGCCGGAAAACAAGCTCATGGACGATTATCTGAACAAGATGAAGTAAAATCCACTGGAAAAACGGCGTCCGTTTCCAATGCCAGGAGAAGCGGACGCCGTTTTATATGTGCAATCAGGCTTCCTGATGCTGTTTGCGGATTTCCGCAATGAAGGAATTCAAATGCATCAGGTCCAGTTTACCGCTGGCAAGGATCGGCAGTTTATCCACCCGCCAGTAATTCTGCGGACGCGGAATCCAGAGATTCGGAATACAGCGATCCCGCAGTTGTGTGTTCAGCTCCTCCGGAGTTCGTTTCAGCTCGTCGGTATGCAGAACGACAAGCGCCTCTCCTTTCACCGGATCGGGAATACCGGAGACCGCAATGCAACGCTCCTCGGATCCGGAAAGCTCATTCATGATACATTCCAGCATTTCATGCGGGACCATTTCGCCCGCGATCTTGCTGAATCTTGAGAGCCGTCCGCTGATCGTGATATATCCGTCAATATCCATCCGGGCAATGTCTCCGGTATCATACCAGCCGTGGTCAAGAACGCGGGCGGTCTGCACCGGGTCGTCCAGATACCCCTGCATGACATTCGGTCCCTTGACCAGCATTAACCCGTCGGTATCCGGCGGGAGCTCCACTCCGGTAACGGGATCCACGATTTTGACACAGATGCCCGGCATTGCCGCGCCGATACTGCCCGGACGGCCGATGTCTTTTCCCAGTTCCAGAATGGAGCTGCCGACGTTGATCGACACGATCGGGGAAAGTTCCGTGCAGCCGTATCCCTCCACCAGTTTGATACGCCCGTTCATCTTCTCTGCGAATTTATCCGCAAGATCCGAACGCAGTTTTTCCGCTCCGACGATTGCCAGCCGGACGGAATCGAACTGGTCCGGCGTACAGCGGCGGAGATAAGACTGCATAAAAGTCGGAGTCGCAAGCAGAATCGAAAGCTGATGCTCTTTCAATGCGCGGCCGACCATCGTGCAGTCAAGCGGAGAAACGACATAAACAACTTTGCAGGCGATCACCAGCGGCATCCAGAATCCGGTCGTAAAACCGAATGAATGGAACAGCGGAAGATTGCCCAGCAGTTTGTCATGGTTGGTCCACCCCATGACGCGGGTAAAGGAATAAAGATCGCCGTTGATATTGCGGTGCGAAAGCATAACCCCTTTCGGCTCTCCGGTCGAACCGCTGGAAAACAACAGAACCGCGGTGCCGAACAGATCGCGGTGCGAAACCGGAGAAACAAGATTCATCAGCTCCTGATGGGGAAGCACCGCCGCCAGAAACGCCCACCGGAGTTTTGCCGTTTTCGGAATTTCCGCCGCAAGATCTTCCAGAAAAACCATTTCCGGAAGCGGCTGACGATTCAGTTTCGCCAGGAATTTCCGGCTGGTGAGGATATGTGTCATCCCCGCCTTGCGGATGGAATAACGGAGCGTTTCATCGGAAACGGTGAAATTCAGCGGGGAAGGAACTTTGTCGGCAATCATGACGGCGAGAAGAGCCACTGCGTTCACGACCATGTTCGGAAGCATGACGCCGACATACTTCGTTTCTTCCGGAACAAGTTTGCGTATGGTGCGGGAAAGGACAATCGCCCCGACGAGAGTCTGAAACAGATTCAGTTTCTTCCCGTCATAGTCTTCCAGAATCACACGGAACGGATGCCGCTTCGCATGTTTCGCCACCTGATAATGCAGAGTACGTTCCTCTTTCCGCGGATGCAATTCCGCTTCCGCGCCAAGTTCACTGACCGCCTGCCGGAGCTGAAACGCGGAAAACGGCTTCGGAACAGGCTTGCCGATCGACACACTTGCCGGACAGGGCAGCTCCTGCGGAATCCGGAATTTGATCCTGCCGTAATAATAACTGAAAATGCTCCCCCAGAGCATTCCAAGGCTCACGGGGATCACTGGAACATCAAGGTCGTCCGGCAGCATACGGGAATATCCGGCTTTGAAATCATCGGTCAACCCGTTTCGGGTGACTTTCCCTTCGGGGAAGATGCAGACGATTTCCCCTGCCCTCAACGCGTTCTGAACTTTTCCGAACATCTCCTGCATACGGCGCGGCCCGGCGGCTGGGACCTCGATGAATCCCATCATGCGGGCAAACGGATGAAGCAATGGATTCTTATAATAATCCTCATGCATCAGGAAATGTATGTTGCGGGAGGTACAGGAGGTGATCAGCATCGCATCCACGAATGAAACGTGATTGGAAACCAGCAGTGCCGGTCCATGCTCCGGGATATTTTCCGCTCCGTGAATCTGCAGCCGATACAGGGAACGGGTCATGGCAACCACAAGAAAACGGAGCAGAAGAAGCGGTTGGAGAATCATCGAGATCACCGTCACTCCGATTGTCAGAAGAGCGATCAGCAGGAACAACTGCGGCGGAGTCAGCGCGGGAATCCACTGAACCGTCTGTTCGACCCATGCAGGGGTGCCGGACGGCAGTTTTTCCGCTCCGATCATCAGCAGAAATACGACCGCCGAAGTCAGCAGAACAAACGTGAAACAGACTGCATTGGACAATGCAAGAGCCGCACCGCGGGCAGCGGGATTCAGCCGCTGCTGCAAAAACGCCCGGAGCGGGATCACAAAAAAACCGCCGCTGACACCGCCCGCCATCAGCCACAGCAGACAGAGCGGGTGCAGAAGAAGCGTCCCCAGCATCCCCGCAGGTCCCGGACAGTATACCGCGAGCGGGAGAAAAACCGCGATTCCGATCGCTCCGAACGGAACAAACCCAAGTTCGATCGTGTTGCGGGACAACCGTCCGCAGAGATAGCAGCCGAGTCCCATGCCAATCGCCGGAGCCAGCTGCAGCGCGGCAATCTCAAGTTCGCCGCCGAATTCCGGCAGCGTATATTTGGCAAACATCACAAGGATCGTCTGAATCGCGACTCCAATACCGACGAAGAACGCATCGCCGAACGCGGAAAGAAAGATCGAGAGACGTTCGGTCAGCGCGTTCCATCCCTGTTTCAGACTCTGAAACGCGTTCGTCCTCCGTTTGCGGAAATGCTGTTCGTACTCCGCCGTCGGAGCGATCCGGAAAGCGGCGCCGATTCCGAGGAGAGACCCAAGCATCAGGAATATTCCGGAAATATACAGTTCATTGAAAGCGGGAAATCCATGGGCGGAAAGACCGACGGAAATCGAACCGGCAAGCGATTTGAGCAGCGGAGCCGCGCCGATGCCGGAAATCGCCGCAATGAAAGAAGCCATGCCAATATCGCCGTTGGCTTTCGACAATTCCTTTTCCGTGAACGTCTCCGGCAGGATCGCCTGAAACGCCGGACTGAAAAACGAGGTCTGCGCAGTCATCAGAAACATCACAGCCAGAAGCGGCACAGCCCCCCAGAACGAAGTCCGTCCGAGACAGAACGCTCCCAGAGTCATCACCAGCAGTTCCACAAATTTGGCGAGGATCAGCACATAACGTTTCTGAAAGCGGTCCGACACCGCGCCGGCGGGCGCCGTCATCAGCAGAAACGGCAAGACATAGGCAACCGTCATTGCAAACATGAACGCCGCGTCGCGGAAATATCCGGTCTGCGAGCCGATCACGGCAAGAATCGCGAGCATTTTGAATGCGTTGTCGTTAAATACTCCGAGAAACTGCGCGAACAGCAGAGGAAACAGCCGTTCCGCATACGGACGGGACGCAAGATAACCGGACATGAAGATACCCCGGATTATTTACGGGGAATCTTGAGTTTTTCACCAACCCGGAGCATGTCGGATTTCATATTGTTTGCCCGGCGGATTGAATCCACCGTAACACCGTAAGCCTTGGCAATCGCGGTCAGAGTGGCGCCTTTCTGAACGACATACTCCTCGTAATCCGTAACAAACCCGTCACCGCCGGAACGCGGGAGCGGCTGATTGACCGGAACCGATGCCGCGGCGTTGAGTTTTGCGGCGAAATCGGAAAGCTGTCTGTCGCGTTTTTCCGCATTCTGGGAAATCGTCTTGCGAAGCTCGGAAATATCTTTCGTCATAAGTTCGTTGCTGCGGGCGATCGACTCCAGCTGACGCTGAAGATTCTGTACGGACGCGGAGAGACGGGCGTTCTCATCCTGCATGGACCGGACCTGTTGAGCCAGATTGCCGACAAGATCCTCATAATAGCGGACCGCTTCCTGCGTATTGCGGAACGAACCGTTCTGTGCCCAGGCAGAACCGGCAAGTAAAAAAGCGGCGGAAAAAAGAATAAGTTTTCTGTTCATCATGATTCAGTTAATACCTCCGTTGTTTCTGTTATCACACCATAAAATACAACGCAAACCGATTTTTGCAATACAAAACCGCAAGAAAAAAATATTTTTTGAGTCTTCCTCTTGAAAAAATGAAAAACCGTGTTAGTTTAGGACGCAACTAAAACGGAAACGTGCCTTACGAGCAAGGAGACTTTACTATGAGTGAAGAAAAAAAAGTCAGACGACTGACAAAAAATAAACTGTCCAAAACCAAGAAACAGTTTTATTACGATCTGCTGATGAAAGCACGCAGCGAGTTCATGACGCAGGTCCGCTTTCATGCGGATGAAGCGTTGTCCTCCCAGAAAGATTCCGCAGGAGAACGCGCCGGAATGGCGACTCATATGGCGGATCTCGGAAGCGACAACTCCCGTCATGATCTGGAACTCGGTCTGATGTCTTCCGAAGTGGACGTGGTGGAGATGATTGAAGAAGCGCTCCAGCGGATCCATGAGGACGAATACGGTATCTGTCTTGACTGCGGCGACCTGATCGCGGAAGCACGTCTGGCGGCAAAGCCCTATGCCAGATACTGTACCAAGTGCAAGGAAGAACGCGAGTCGTTCGAAGATCCTTCCCGCAGAAGCAGATAATGAGCCTGCCGTCCGGTTTCCTGCAATCGAAATACAGCAGAACAACAGCGTTGGCGTCTGCCGTCGCTGTTGTTTTCTATATTCTGGATCAGCTGACCAAAGAGATAATCGTCCGCTCCGTTCCTCTGGGAACGATGACACAGGTCATTCCGGATTTCTTTTACATCTCTCATGTAACGAATCCCGGAGCAGCGTGGGGAATTCTTGCGGGACGCAGCTGGCTGCTGTTGGCGATCTCGTTTTCGGCATTCGCCGCGATTCTGTTCTTTCTCCGCCACTTATCAGAAGAATACCCGGAACGGATCTTTGCTCTGCTTGCGGTCTGTTCGGGCATCGCGGGCAACTGTACGGACCGCATTTTCCGCGGGGAAGTCGTGGACTTCCTGTCGTTTTTCCTGGGACGTTACCAGTGGCCCGCGTTCAACGTCGCGGATATCTGCATCACCTGCGGCGTAACGCTGTTTGTCCTGTCCTCGCTGATCCGCCCGGAGCGTAAAAAAGAGAAAAAATAACATGCCGGATCCCTCCCCTTTCCCCGTCATCATGGGACCGACCGCATCCGGCAAATCCGCTCTTGCCCTTGCCCTCGCCCGTCTGTATCATGGAGAAATCATTTCCGCCGACTCCATGCAGGTTTATCGCGGTTTGAATACCGGAACCGCCAAGCCGACTCCACGGGAACAGCAGGAAATCCCCCATTATCTGATCGACATTCTTGACTTGCAGGAGCGGTTCGACCTGTTTTCTTTCCGTGACCGGGCGGAAGAACTGATTGCCGCAATCCGGTCCCGCGGGCGACTGCCGATCCTTGCAGGCGGAACGGGACTCTATCTCCGTGCCGTTGTTTACGGACTCGACGATATGCCGTCCGACCGGGCTTTGCGCGCGGAACTGGATGCGGAATTCGATCATCCGGAAGGTTTTGAACGGCTGAAAGCGATCATGCGGCAGCTTGCCCCGGACGACTATGAGAAAAGTTCCATGCACCGGCGGCGCCTGATCCGCTCTTATGAAATTTACCGGCTGACCGGAAAATCCATGAGCGAGCTTCAAAAGACCTGGAAGAAGAGCGGCCCCCGTAAAGACGCCGTTCAATTTGTTCTACAATGGGAGCGGGATGAGTTGAAAAGACGGATCGCCGCCCGCTGTGAAGAGATGCTCCGTTCCGGATGGATCGAAGAAACGGAACGGCTCCGGGAACAGGGGTTGTTTTCCGCGCCTACCGCATGGCAGGCGCTCGGCTACCCGCTGATCCGGGATTTTCTGGACGGCAGAATTCCGCGCGGGGAACTGGCGGAGCGGATCGCCACGGCGACATGGCAGTTTGCCCGGAAACAGCTCACCTGGTTTCGCGGTCAGCATCCGGAAGCCATTCCGCTGGATATGCGGAGACCGCCCGATGAACTGCTGTCCATCATCCGAACCGCCTGCAGACTCCGCTCCGGAACCGGAGATTGACGAAAAGTTTTATTTTTTGGGAACTTTATTTGTTAAATCGCTGTATCTGTGGTAAATTACCATACTGCAAACAACCAATTTGAAAGAGGAGGATGCCTCTATGTGGGACTATACCAAAAAAGTAATGGATCATTTTCTCAATCCGCGCAATGTGGGCGAGATTGAAAACGCCGACGCCGTGGCGGAAGTCGGCAACATCACCTGCGGCGATGCGCTCAAACTGTATCTCAAGCTGGATCAGGACGGCAAAATCTGCGACGCAAAATTTAAAACGTTCGGCTGCGCCAGCGCCATCGCCTCCTCTTCCGCTCTTACGGAACTGGTCAAGGGTATGACGCTCGACGAAGCGGCGAAAGTCACCAACAAGGACATTGTCGCGCTGCTCGGTCAGCTCCCGGAAGAAAAAATGCACTGTTCCGTGATGGGAATGGAGGCGCTTCAGGCGGCAATCGCCGATTACAAGGCGAAACACGGCGAGGCTTATGAAAAAGTGGAAGACGATCCCGAAGATCACGAAGGCAGGATCGTCTGTCACTGTTTCGGCGTCACCGACACCAAAATCCGCCGTGTCGCCAGGGAGAACAACCTGCATACCGCCGAACAGATCACCCAGTACACCAAAGCGGGCGGAGCCTGCGGCGCATGCCTTGATCAGATACAGGAAATCCTCGACGGTCTCTGGAAAGAGCATAAGGCGGAACCTGCACAGAAAACGGAAAAAGTGGATGATTTCAATACCCTCTCCGTTGTTCAGAAAGTAATCAAGGTGCAGTCGGTAATCGACCGTGAGATCCGTCCGCAGCTGGAACACGACGGCGGTGACATTGAACTGGTCGATATTCAGGGAACGCAGGCGATTGTCCGTCTGAAAGGACACTGCGCCTCCTGCATGGCGGCAAAAGTGACTCTGAAAAATCTTGTCGAAGCAAAGCTCCGCGAATTTGTCTCCGACTCCATTGAGGTCGTGGAAGCAAAGTGAGCGTGAAACATGGAAAAGATCGTTTATCTTGACAACAATGCAACGACTGCCGTCGCTCCGGAGGCATTCGAAGCGATGCGTCCGTTTCTGACGGAACTTTACGGGAATCCGTCAAGCATTCATACGTTCGGCGGACAGGTCGCGGCGCATGTCGAAACAGCCCGCGAACAGCTTGCCGGGCTCCTCGGCGCACAGCCTTCCGAAATCATTTTCACCAGCTGCGGAACGGAAAGCGACAGTTCGGCGATTTACAGCGCGTTGAGCCTCTGCCCGAAACGCCGCAAAATCGTGGTCTCCTGCATGGAACACCCCGCGATTCTCGCTCTCGGCAAAGAGCTGGAGCGGCGCGGATACTCCGTTTCCCATATTCCGGTCGATTCCAAAGGCCGGCTCGATATGGAGTGTGCCAAGGAGATGATCGACACGGAAACCGCGGTCGTTTCCGTTATGTGGGCGAACAATGAGATCGGCAACATTTATCCGGTAAAAGAACTCGCCGAACTGGCGCACAGTCAGGGCGCCCTGTTCCATACGGACGCCGTACAGGCGGTCGGCAAAGTGGAAATGAACCTTGCCGGGCTTCCCATTGACATGCTGAGTCTTTCCGGCCACAAACTGCACGCGCCGAAAGGCGTCGGTGCTCTCTATGTAAAACGCGGCGTGCGCTTCCGTCCGTTCATCGTCGGCGGGCATCAGGAACGCGGACGCAGAGCGGGAACCGACAATGTGGCAAGCATCGTTGCTCTCGGCAAAGCGGCGGAGCTTGCCAAAGCGAACCTCTCCGTGGAAAACACACGCGTCAAAGCCATGCGCGACCGTCTGGAAGCCGGACTGCTCAAGCTGCCGGCGACCCGTCTGAACGGAGATGTCGAACACCGTTTGCCGAATACCAGCAATATTTCGTTTGAATATATTGAAGGGGAATCCATTCTGATGCTTCTGGATATGTTCGGTATCTGCGCCTCCAGCGGCAGCGCCTGCACGACGGGCAGTCTGGAGCCGTCGCATGTCCTGCGGGCGATGGGGGTTCCCTATACGGCCGCACACGGAGCCATCCGTTTCAGCTTCTCCCGTTACAACACGGAGGAGGAAGTCGATTTTGTCTTAGAGAAACTGCCGCCGGTCATCAGTCGGCTGCGGGAAATCTCTCCGTACTGGAAAGGCTGACGCCGACTCTGCCGGGCGGAACGGTTCCACAACCTGTCTCTTATACACATCTCCGAGCCCACGAGACGGAGCTACATCTC
>URKJ01000059.1 GCA_900548385.1 uncultured bacterium
TATCGCAAAAAATATGGAGGAAAGTAAGATTTTATAAAAAAATAATAAACGGAATCTTATTTTTGATTTGATAAAGCAGGAATTTTGTTGTATTTTAAAAGAATAAAAATTTTTATTGCCGGATTTCCGACCGGCTGTCCAAGGAAAGGAAGAGAGATAAAATGGCTGTGGAACTTTCGTATGTGTTGATCACGCCCTATTCGCTGAAAAAATCCAGAACCGGCGGAATCATCGCCCGTCTGCTTTCCCGCACGGGGCTTGAATTGGTTGCCGCCCGGATGATCGCACCGGACAAGGCGTTTACGGAGGCGTATGCGGAGTCCCTCAAACGGCGCGTCGGAGCGCGGGACGAGTTTGCCGCCAAGATCCTTTCCGATTATGTGCTTGACAATTTCATGCCGCTGGAAGACGGGCGCCGCGAGCGGCTTCTGCTTCTGCTGTTCCGCGGGGAGGACGCCTGCCGGAAACTTTATGACGTCGTCGGTCAGCTCCCGAATTCCAAGAACCGCCGCGAAGATATTTACGGCGACACGATCCGCGACACCTACTGCAACCTCGTGTTCAACCGTGACGGATCGCTGCTTTATTTCGAGCCGGCGGTCTTTACGCCCCCGCATATCGACGGCTGTCTGGAACGTCTCAAGATCATCGCCGATTTCATTGAGCATGAAGAGAATATCGTGGACAATATCATCCGGCCGGAGGACGAAGAGGGGCGCGAACGCACGCTGGTCATCATCAAGCCGGACAACTGGAGCCGTCCGAGTACCAAGCCGGGCAATATCATTGACATGTTCAGCCGCACCTCTCTGCGCATTGTCGGATGCAAGGTGTATCAGATGTCGGTTGCGGAGGCTTTGGAGTTCTACGGTCCCGTCAAACAGGCTCTCCGCAAGAAACTGGCGCCGGTGATCGCGAAAAAGGCGAAGGAACTGCTCGAACGTGAATATAAGATCGTTCTGCACGAATGCGAAGACATGCTGGAAAAATCGGTCGGGCGCGATTTTGCCGATGACCAGTTCAACCGTATTGTGGAATTCATGTCCGGAGTCCGTCCCGACAGCTGCCCGCCGGAAGAGCTCAACGCGCCGGGAAAAGTCAAATGCATGGTGCTGATCTACGAGGGGACTGATGCCGTTTCCAAGATCCGAACGGTGCTTGGCCCGACCGATCCGACGAAAGCGCCGGACGGAACGATCCGTCGCGAGTTCGGAAAAGACGTTATGGTCAATACCGCTCACGCGTCCGATTCCGCCGAAAGTTTCGAACGGGAGACAAAGGTCATCAAGATCGACCGCAACAACATGGCGGCGATCATCCGCGATTACCTGAGCAACTGCGGGGAGTGAACGCATGGCGCGCCGGCAGGAGCAGTTTGAATACGATACGGGCAATATGGCTGAGTATGAGGAGCCGCCGATGTATCGTGTGCTGCTTCTGAACGACGACTATACCCCGATGGATTTTGTCGTGGAAATACTCCGGGAGATCTTTCATAAGGACCGGCCCGAAGCGGAGCGGATCATGCTGAACGTGCACCGGAAAGGGGCAGGGCTTTGCGGTATTTATACATACGAAATCGCGGAAACGAAGGTGACGCGGGTGCGCGCAAAGGCGAAAGAGGCCGGTTTTCCTCTCCGCTGCACGATGGAACCTGAATCCTGAATCCCGATCCAAGGAGGGAACATGAGTCTGAATTTGTCGGAAGAAACACAGATGTTTCTGCAGCAGGTCCATACCCGCGCCGAAGAGCTCGGTCATGAATACATTCTGCCGGAACACCTGCTGTATCAGTTCACGGAAACTCCGGCGACCATAGAACTCCTGGAAATGTTTCAGGTTTCCCCGGAGGAGCTCCGCGAAGAGCTGACGATGTTTTTTGAGAATAAAGTCGAGCGGGTGGGAGAGTGCGATATTTCCTTTTCCGCATCGGTCCTGCGGATTTTTTCCCGCACGGAGCAGCAGGTCGTTTCATCCGGCCGGGAATGTCTGGAGATTACGGATCTGTTTGTCGCGCTGTTTTCGGAAGAGCAGTCTTTTGCGGTCTATCTGCTCCGCCGCAATGAGATCGAAATCGAAGATGTGCTTTCCGCCGTGACCGGGATGGTTCATCCCGAAGATCGCGGGGAGGCGGATGAGGACGGGGAGCCGAACGGCGGTGGCGTACGCGGCAAATCCGCGTTGGAATCGTATGCGGTCGACATGACGGCGCTTGCACGGAACGGCAAGCTGGATGCGGTTGTCGGACGTTCCCGTGAGCTCGGTGCGATTCTGCGTACTTTGTCGCGCCGCAAGAAAAACAATCCGCTGCTGGTGGGGGAGCCGGGAGTCGGCAAGACCGCAGTCGTGGAGGGACTGGCGGTGCGTGTCGCGCACGGCGAAGTGCCCGCCCGTTTTTCCGGATTGACCATTTATGCGCTTGATATGGGGGCGCTCACCGCCGGGACCAAGTTCCGCGGACAGTTCGAGGAACGTCTTAAAGCTCTGATCCGGGAACTCTCTGAACAGCCGGACGCCGTTTTATTTATTGACGAGATTCATACCGTGATCGGTGCGGGAGCGGTCGGAAGCGGATCACTGGATGCCTCCAATATTCTCAAACCGTCCCTGAACAGCGGTTCCCTGCGCTGTATCGGGGCTACGACGCATGAGGAATACCGCAATCAGGTGTTGAAAGATAAAGCGTTTTCGCGCCGGTTCCAGAAGATCGACGTTCCGGAGCCGTCGCCGGATGAGACGCTTCAGATCCTGACGGGCATTGCGCCCGCTTATGAAAAGCATTATGATGTGAAGTTTGATAAAAAAGCTCTGAGCCGGATCGTGGAACTTGCCGGTCATCATATTTTTGACCGTTTCATGCCGGACAAGGCGATTGATCTGCTCGACGAAGCGGGCGCCGCCAACAGCATGTCGCCCGAACCGCTGAAGAAGATTCCGGCGGATTATGTGGAAAATCTTGCCGTTGAGATGTTTGCGCTTCCGAAGAGCCAGGTGACCGGAGACGATGCTTCCAAGCTGCGTGCTCTGGATGAGGATTTGCGCAAGGTCGTTATTGGACAGGACCATGCGATTGAGGCGGTGGTGAAAGCGGTCAAGCTGTCCCGTTTCGGACTCGCCAATCCCGGCAGACCGGTTGGTTCGTTTTTGTTCGCCGGACCGACGGGTGTCGGCAAAACCGAGCTTGCCAAACGGCTTGCAGCCGCGCTGGGCGTTGAGCTGATCCGGTTTGATATGAGCGAATATGCCGAGGAATATGCGGTTTCCAAGCTGATCGGTTCTTCTCCGGGATATGTCGGGTTTGAACAGGGGGGACTGCTGACGGAGCAGATCATCCGCCGCCCGCACAGCGTTCTTCTGCTGGATGAGATGGAGAAGGCGCATCCGAAAATTTACGATCTGATGCTGCAGATCATGGATTACGGTGCAATGACCGACAACGCGGGCCGCAAAGCCGATTTCCGCAATGTGATCATTATTATGACTTCCAATGTCGGGGCGAAATCGCTTTCCGAACATGCGATCGGTTTTCAGGCGTCGGATCAGACGGATTCCCGTGCGGAGGCTGCGGTCCGTAAACATTTTTCTCCGGAATTCCGCAATCGTCTGGACGGTATCATCCGGTTCCGTCCGCTTTCGCAGGACTCGGTCCGCATGATTGTGCATAAGTTCCTTGCGGAGGCCGCGAACCGTCTGCGGGAGAAGAAGCTCCAACTGAAAGCAGACAACAAAGCGGTGGAATGGCTGGTCGTTCACGGATTCAATGAAAAACTCGGTGCCCGTCCGATGGAGCGCCTGATCCGCGACGAGATTCTTGCGAAACTGGTGGACCGTCTTCTTTTCGGCGATGGAAAGAAAGGCGGGATCGTCAAAGTTTCCGCGGATTCCAACGGAATTGTCATCCGCTGACAGCAAACGCCGTTGCCCGTTATGTGAAAATTGCGCGGGAACGTTTGCTTTTCAAGAGAATGCGCCCGGATTGTTCCGGTCCGGCGGATGGAGCACAAAAAAATCGGCAAGCGTGAGGCGTTTCCGCATATCGACGGCATGGGTCCGGGCAAAGTTGAAGAGTTCCCCGGAAATGCCGATCTGCTCCGGCGTTTCCGGCAGTCCGGTTTTCCGCCGGACCGATTCGATTCTTGGAGAAAGCGCAAGGAGAGCAGCCGCCTCTTTCCGCATTTCCGCGGAGTCGATGTTGGCAAGGTTGTGCTGCACCAGCGTCAGAAAATCGAGTTTCGCATGAATCGCTCCGGAAAGGTCCACTCCGAGCTCCTGCCAGTCGGTGATATGTTTTTTGTAACGCTCCCGGTCGATCCGGAAAGTGTGGTCGCGGACCGGTACGAAGAATTGACGGTAGTCCTGCAGCAGAGTTCCGGTTCCCAGAGCAACCTGGAGCCCGTGGGAGGATGGTGCATCGCCGGAGACGGCAAAGCCATACATATCCAGTGCATGGGAAATATAGTGTTCCCCGCCGGAGGCCGGTGTCGAGTTGCCCAGCATCTGCATGGCGATGCCGGTGATCAGCAGCGTTCTGACCAATGCGTTGAAGAACGGTTCGGAATTCAACGGGTCGCGTTCCGCGATTTCCAGTAGTTCCAGAACTTCTTTCCGGATCAGCTCCGCCGTGACGGGGCAGTACGGCTCGTTTGCACACAGGCTGTTCAGTTTCCACTCCGTCAGCGAAGTGAATTTGCCGAGCGCATCGCCCAGACCCGCCAGCGTCATTTCGGGCGGAGCGGTTTTCAAAATATCCGCATCCATCACCGCGCCGGCGGGAGGCGTCAGGTTGACGTGCTGTTTCTTGATGCCGTCTTCCAGAATCGCCGCATTGGCGGAAAGAAAACCGTCCATGGAGGGGGCGGTTCCGACAACGATGTACGGCAGCTTTTCCTGTGACGCCGTCAGTTTCACCATGTCGTTGATCGAACCGGAGCCGACCGCGATGAGCCAGCCGCATCCGTTGCTGTTCCGTGCCGCACGGATCCGGGGCAGGTGCCGGATTTCCGCATGGACGTGGCTGCCCGGCAGAATCAGGTCGTGAAACGGGATTCCCGCTGTATTCAGAACGGAAGAGAGTTGTGCGCCCGCCGCCTGAAAGGTGTTGCTGTCGTACACAATCAGCCCGTGTCCGGAGACTTCGCAGTTTTTCAGAACATCCGGCAGTTCCCGGATTGCTCCGGAACCGATGCGGATTTCGCGGGTGCGGATGGAATGGCTTTTCCCGCAGGTACAGTCCGTAGATCTCTGTTCGGTGTATTCCGTCAGAAAACGCATTATCGTGATTCCTTTTTCTGTCTGGCGAAATATTCGGCGCTCCAGCGGATAAAGTGGATGGGATAATCGACAGCAAACGAACGGATTCCCAGTTCAAGAATGCGGAACAGATCGTCTTTTTCAAACTTCCACGGCAGGACCTGAAGCAGAACGCCTGCACCGGCGGTACATTTCAGCGCGCCGGAAATATCGTCCGCCGTCAGCTGATACCGCCATTCGCCGGATGTGTGATCCGGACGGTCATTCAAATGCAGCTGGATCTCCTCAAATCCGGAAAACGACTGTTCTGCAAGGGAATGGAATGTTCCGAGAATTTCCTCCCGGCTTCCGCCGATCCATACTTTAATGCGGATTTCCGGAAGCAGCGCTTTGATTTCGCGGCATTTCTCCGGCTGGCAGGAGGCGAACGTCAGCTGTCCGGCAACACCGTATGCCGCGATCAGTTCCGCCAGTTCCCGGAGGTCCACATTCTTATAGTCAAGGATCATGTGCTTCTCTGGATCCTTTTTCATGCGTTCAAACAGTTCGTTGAGGGAAGGGATGTGCTGTCCGGGGCACGCCGCATTGCCGGATTCGAGCGAACGGAGCTGTTCATACGTCATTGCGCTGATTTTGCGTCCTTTCATGGATTCCGGCAGTTCCGGTATGATGCGGTCGAGCGTGTCGTCATGCACGCTGACGATAACGCCGTCGCGGGTGCGGTTGACATCCGCTTCCGGACGGGCGCCGAGCAGCCAGCCGAATTCAAACCCTGCCAGACAGCTTTCCGGCATTTCGATTCCGCCCCCGCCGCCGCGGTGTGCTTCCCAGAGAATGATCCTGTTTCCCGTGTCGTGATTCATGATTGCAGCCTTTCTGAGGTTTTCCGTTTAATATAGGTCGCCGGATAATGAAGTCAAATATAATCATTGGAATGAGTAAAAGAAATCATATAAAAGCAAATTTGTGATTGAAAAATATCAAAACGGTTTGCTTTTCCCGGCTTCCGCATGTATGGTACAGAAACAGGAGAGACGGATGTATGAAACAGGAGTTCAGGCAGCGGAAGATACTGGAGTATCTGAGTGATCACGAGATGCTGACTGTGGAGGACGCCGTGGATTTGTTTCAGGCGAGCCCGGCAACGGTCCGGCGGGATTTCAACGAACTGGCGGAGGCGCATTCGGTGAAGAAGATTCACGGCGGCGTTGTCCGTGTAAGAAAACGGGATTTCCTTCTGCCGTTCTGCCTGCGGGAGCAGTGGTTCTTTGAAGAGAAAAAGCGTCTGGCGGAAAAAGCGATGCAGCTGATCTGTCCCGGAGAGACCTTGTTTATCGACGGGGGCACGACGACCTCGCATCTCGGGATGCTTCTTCCGGAAAACGGCAATACGGTTATTACTAATTCACTGCCGTTGTGCGAGATTCTGACTCAGCGGTTCCGCAACAAAGGAACGTCGGAAGTTTTGCTGACCGGCGGCCGCCTCCATATGATGAGCGGTCTTCTGCTCGGCAACGGCGCGGAGGAAAGCCTGTTGCAGTATCATGCGGATACGACACTTCTTTCCGTGCGCGGGCTTGATGCGCGGGCGTTGTACAACGATACGGAAATCATTACGGGAGTGGAAAAAGTCATGATTGCCCGTTCCAACCGTCTGATTGTGATTGCGGACCACAGCAAGGTCGGCCGGCAGTCAATGGCGCAGATTTGCCCGATTCACCGGGTTGCACATCTGGTTACGACGGAAATCCCGGAAAATGCGGAAGTCCTGGACCGGATTCGCCAACTTGGAGTTGATGTGGTCGTGTAAACGGTTTCAGAGATTCTGGCTTTGAAAATATCCGCTGCATTCTTTTTTTGTAAAATCGCATGACGAACGAGCTTCCGTTCCGGAGAAAAGCGGAATCGCGGACCGGGAAAAAACAGATTTCGCGGTTTGAGTATATCACGGGAAACGGAAGAGCCGAATCTGAACGCTGAATGAAAGGGCGGGATGGAATATATAAAGTTCCCGGTTTTTTATATTGTCCGGTTGCATTTTGGTTTGCGGCGGACTATGTTTAGAGAAACAACGTCAATTATTATAGAAAAGGAGATGATCGTTATGAAAAAACAGCTTTGTCTTGTTCTTTGTGCTGCCGGGCTTGTCCTGTTTGCACAGAATCCGGCTCCTGCCGATCTGAAACTCTGCTATGAGGTCCTTGAGGCGTCGCAGTTTGAAAGACAGTTGAACGACTCCAGTGCGCGGATGCTGAATGCGCAGCTTCAGGCCAGTCCCATGCTTGTGCAGTTCCGGCCGGAACTGGAGGCGTTTTATAAAAAATGTTTGAATTACCAGACCTTGAAAGAGGAAGTCGCGAAAGTTTATTGCCAGATGTTTACGCCGGAGGAGCTGCGGCAGTTGATTGCGTTTTACAAGAGCCCGACCGGACGGATGTTTGTGCAGAAATCGCCGGAACTGACGGTGAAGATTACCATGATGACGCAGGAGATCGTCACAAAAAATATGCCGGAGCTGATCAAGGCGATTCAGACGAAAGCGCAGCAGTTGCAGCAAAAAAAATGACTCTGTTATCGGATTTTTGTTGACAAACAGCAAAAAAGATGCTACTGTATATATCAACAATTATCTGAATATTTAACGCAACAAGAGGTAAAAATTATGTCCGGACATAGTAAATGGGCAAATATCAAGCACAAAAAGGGTGCTGCTGACGCGAAAAAAGGAAAAATCTTTTCAAAATTCGCCAAAGAGATCATGGTCGCGGTGAAAACCAGCGGCAAGGATCCCGATGCCAATCCAAGACTCCGTCTTGCTCTTGCCGGTGCGCGTGCTGCGAATATGCCGCGTGAAAATATCGACCGCGCGATCAAGAAAGGTGCCGGAGAACTCGGCGATGTCACATTCGAAGAGATCACCTATGAAGGCTACGGTCCCGCCGGAACGGCGCTTATCATTGAGTGTCTGACCGACAACCGCAACCGCACGCTCGGCGATGTCCGTATGACGCTTGACCGTACCGGCGGCAATATGGCGAACAGCGGAGCCGTTGCCTGGATGTTCCAGCGCAAGGCCCATTTCACGATTGAAGGTGAAAATGCCGATGAAGAAAAGCTGATGGATGTTGTTCTGGATGCCGGAGCGGAAGATATTGAAGTCGATGACGGAACCGCCGAGATCTGGGCTGCTCCGGAAGCGTTTGAAGCGATTCAGAAAGCGTTGGAAGGTGCCGGAATCGAGCCGACGGAGTCGGGAATCATCCGCAAGCCGGATAACAAAGTGGATGTCAAGGAGCTTTCCACCGCTCAGCAGGTGCTTCGCCTGATCGACAAACTGGAAGATCTGGATGACGTTCAGGCTGTGCACTCCAATGCGGAAATCGCAGAGGACGTGCTGGATCAGATCGCCGCTCAGGAAGACTAAGTGGCGTTCGAACCCGTTACGATATTGGGCGTGGATACGGCGATCCGTAAAACCGGTTATGCCGTTCTCCGCCTGAACGCTCCGGGGCGGTATGAGGTGATTGATTGCGGGCTGATCCGCAATGCAAAGGAATTGCCTCACAGTGAGTGCCTGAGGCGTCTTGCAGGTGGAATCCGTGAGATCGTCAGGACGTTCCGGCCGGATTCCGCCTCCGTTGAAATGGCGTTTGTCAGCAAAAATATACGCACTGCGATGATATTGAGTTTGGCCCGCGGTGCTGTGATTGCGTCTCTCGCGGAAAGCAGTATTCCGATTTTTGAATATTCGCCGAAAACTGCAAAACGTGCGGCGGTCGGCAGCGGAGAGGCGTCGAAAGAGCAGGTCGCAACCATGATGGCGGCGATTTGCGGAATTGATATATCGGGTGTGCCGGACGATGCGACGGATGCGCTTGCTCTTGCGCTCTGTCATGCAAACATTTCGACGCGCAAAGAGTTGTTGTCATTGACCGGCACGCGAATATAAACGGACTTGGCCGGGTCCAGAAGATGGAGAATTTTCAATATGACATTGACAAAATACGGAAGACGGGAATGGGGAATCGCCACGGCGGTTGCCGTTGTTCTGTTGGCAGGGACGATTTCCTGCGGATTCCTTTTCACTTCCAACGCAGGTTTTTATCTTTCCATTCTGGTTGTTGCGGTCTGGGCGGCGTTCGTCGGTTTTTTCCGCGATCCCGCCCGTTCGATCACTACGCAGGATGACTTGCTTCTTTCGCCAGCCGATGGTTTGGTGAAAGATATTGAGCTGATCCGTGCCGCGGATTGCCCGCAGCTTGCTGAGGTCTTTGAAGGGCGCGACATGCTCCGGGTCGGCATTTTCCTTTCCGTGTTCAATGTGCATCTCAACCGTGCGCCTGCTGATATGGTCGTCAAGTTCCGGGAGCACAAGGATGGGTGTTACTATGATGCCCGCGACAACCGGGCGATCAAGGAAAACGAATCTCTGATGCTTGCAGGAACCGCCACCGTTGCCGGAAAAGAATATCCGATTGCGGTCAAGCAGATCTCCGGAGCGATTGCGCGCCGGATCGTTTGCGGAGCCGAACCGGGAACCAGGCTTCAGCGCGGGGAAAAATACGGTATGATCAAATTCGGTTCACGCACCGAGCTCTATATTCCGGCAAAAAGCGATCTTGAAATCGCGGTCCGTATCGGTGACAAAGTGCAGGGCGGCCTGACGGTGATGGCGCGCCTGAACCGTGACAACGTCTGAAACAACTTCGAGGCGGAACCGCCAAAATGAAAAAAAATATCCGAGCTTTCCTGGAGCGGAACCGTTGGTTGAAAGCGGTTCCGAATTCCCTGACTTTATGCAACTCGCTTTGCGGATTTGCGGCGATCATCAATACGTTGCGTGTTTATGAGCGCATGTACATCCGGGAAGGTTCCACCGATGCTGCGGAGATTCTTGCCCAGAGCGCTCTGCTGATCCTCTCCGCGATGATTTTTGATGCGTTGGATGGCTTTGCCGCCCGTATTCTGAATGCCGCCAGTATGCACGGAATTCAAATGGACTCTTTGGCGGATATGGTCACATTCGGCGTTGCTCCGGCAACTCTGATCGTGGTCATGACGCACAGTCTGCCGAATTTCAATGAGGATAATTTTTACATCGTCTGGCTGCTTTCCGCGATTTATCTCGGCGGAGCGGCTCTGCGGCTTGCAACTTATAACGTTCATGCGATCGTGGAGAAGAAAAGCAGCGACAAGTTTTCCGGTCTTCCTTCTCCGGGTGCCGCGGCAGGGATCTGCACCACTGTCATTTATTACAATTCGCTCGGCATTGAGATTCGCTATCTGGCGATTGTCCTTCCCATTTATTGTGCGTTGCTTGGTTTCCTGATGGTCAGCAGAATTCAGTATGCGCATTTTGCAAAATGGCTGCTTTCCCTGAGACGCAACAAGAAGCGTCTGCTGCTTGTGATTTTTGTTCTTGCCGCTGCCTGTTGGAAGTTGGAGCTGACGGCATTTGTCGCGGTTAATGCTTATATCCTGTTTGGCATAGTTGCGGCGATCGGCAGAAAGTTCGGGATCGGCCGTTCATCTCTTGAAACGACGGCAAAGGAGGCGTGATGAAATTTCTGATTACCGGCGGCGCCGGATTCATCGGGGGGCATTTAACGGAAAATCTGCTGATGGACGGGCATGAGGTTTTTTCCATCGACGATTTTTCCACCGGTTCCCCGCATAATCTTGATGCGGTCCGGGAAAATCCGGGCTTCCATTTTGTGAAAGCCAATATGATCCATGCGCCGGAACTGGAAGAGATGGTGCGGGAAGCGGATGTGATTTTTCATCTGGCGGCCGTTGTCGGTGTTGATCTGGTCGTTCGCGATCCGATCGGCACCATCATGACGAATGTCAATGGTTCCGAACGTATTCTTGCTCTTGCATCGCAATACGACAAAGAGATCATTCTTGCTTCAACCAGCGAAGTGTACGGAAAATCCACCCGGCTGCCGTTTTCGGAAAAAGATGACCTCGTGATTGGTCCGTCGACGCATTCCCGCTGGTCCTATGCATGCAGCAAACTGCTGGATGAATTTCTGCTGATGGCGTATCGCCGCAACAGGCAGCTGCGGGGAACCGTGGTCCGGTTTTTCAATACGGTCGGTCCGCGCCAGACTGGACAGTTCGGGATGGTTCTGCCGCGCTTTGTAGGAGCCGCCCTGCGGAATGAACCGGTCCGGATTTTCGGCACCGGAGAACAGACGCGCTGTTTCTGTCATGTATTTGACACGATCCGTGCGCTTCGGAGACTGATCGGCTGCGAGCAGGCGTACGGCAACATTTACAACATCGGTTCCACGCGGAGCATTTCGATCGAAACGCTTGCAAAACTGGTGATTTCGGAGCTCGGGTCCTCGTCCGTACTGGAATATATTCCGTATGACAAGGCGTATGAAAGCGGGTTTGAAGACATGCTGCACCGTGCGCCGGACTGCTCTGCGATCGGTGCTTTGACCGGATGGAAGGCGGAAATTCCCTTGGAACGGATCATCCGGGATGTTGCGGAAACCATGAAAAAAAATTGAAGAACGGTTGAAAAAAAGAAAAAATATGCTATATTTCTTCTTCTGCATAGTGCCGGAGAAAGAAGGCTTATGCAAAGATCAGGAACTATCAAAATATTGAGGAGATAGAAAATGGGCGTTCCAAAGAGAAAAATGTCGAAGATGAAAAAGCGTCAGCGCATTGCCGCGAACAGCTATGAAGGCGTTCAGGCAAATTTCTGTGCGAACTGCGGCGAGCCGGCGGCTCCCCATACGGTCTGCAAACATTGCGGAACCTACAAGGGTAAGCAGATTCTTACTGTTGAACAGTAATGTTTCTGAGCGGAGAAGCGCATCGTTATGAAGATCGCTGTTGATGCAATGGGCGGAGATTATGCCCCCGGAGTCGTTATTGAGGGCGTTCTGATTGCCTTGCAGGAGATTCCGGGGATCCGGCTGGTTCTTGTGGGGCATCAGGAGAAACTCTCCTTTTATCTCGAAAAGGCCGGTCTGGTCAATCATCCTCAGGTGGAGCTTGTTCATGCGGAACAGGTCGTGGAGATGAGCGATCATTCGACGGATGCGATCCGCTCCAAGAAAAAATCTTCCATAACGGTTTGTGCCGATCTCGTAAAGGCCGGTCGGGCCGATGCGATCGTTTCAGCCGGGCATACGGGAGCCGCGGTT
The DNA here is from genome assembly GCA_900548385.1 of uncultured bacterium. Lineage (GTDB taxonomy): Bacteria > Verrucomicrobiota > Lentisphaeria > Victivallales > UBA1829 > UBA1829. The sequence goes on from URKJ01000059.1 coordinate 12,417, forward strand.
GCGGCAACCAAAGTGCGTCTCCGTACTCTGCGGGGCGTTGACCGTCCTGCTCTTGCAAGTCTGATGCCTGCGGTCGGCGGGAAAAATATTCTTGTTGACGTCGGCGCCAATACGGACTGCACACCGCTCAATCTGGCGCAGTTCGCCGTTATGGGTGAGATTTATGCGCAGTTGACGTTCGGCGTGGAAAGTCCCCGGATCGGATTGCTTTCCGTTGGCGGGGAGGATGTCAAGGGCAACGATTTGACCAAGGAAGTGTTCAAGATCCTGTCCGGTATGCCGATCAACTTTGTCGGCAACGTTGAAGGACATGATATTTTCCATAAAAATACCTGTGATGTCATTGTCTGCGACGGTTTTACCGGAAATTCGATTCTGAAAGCGTCGGAGGGACTGGCACGGGCGACATTCCATTGGCTGAAAGAGGCGTTTACCCGGAATCCGATCCGTCAGACCGGTGCATTCCTTGCGAAAGAGGCGTTCCGGGAATTGAAAAAGATTTCCGACTCCGAGGAATTCGGCGGGGCTCCGCTGCTCGGCATCGGCGGTGTCTGCATCATCGGGCACGGAGCTTCCTCTCCGAAAGCGGTAAAAAATGCCATCCGGCTTGCGGATACTTATCTGAAATACGGGTTGACGGATCGAATAATCGAACGTATAAACGAATGCGGGATTGCGGTAAAATAACGCTTGATTTACCCCCGCTCACTGAATCTTACAAGGAGTCTTCACTGTCATGGGAATTGTGATCAAAGGTACGGGGATGTATGTTCCCGATCGTATTCTGACAAATGCCGATCTGGAAAAAATGGTGGAGACTTCCGACGAATGGATCACGACGCGGACCGGTATCAAAGAGCGCCATATCGCCGACAGGGAAATTGCAACTTCCGATCTCGCCTGTGAAGCCGCGAAACGGGCTTTGGAAATGGCGGGTGTCGAACCCGGAGAACTGGACCTGATCACCGTTGCAACGGTGACGCCCGACAAGATGTTCCCCAATACCGCCGCGCTCGTTCAGCGGAAACTCGGCGCGGGAAACTGTCCGTGTTTCGACTTGGAGGCCGCCTGTTCCGGTCTGCTCTATTCTTTGGAAGTGGCGCACAGCATACTTTCCGCGAAAAAGAATTATAAAAAAGCTCTTGTCATCGGAGCGGAAAAACTTTCTTCCATTGTCGACTGGACTGATCGCAGCACCTGTGTGCTGTTCGGCGACGGCGCAGCGGCGCTTGTGCTTGAGCGCGATGATTCCGTCGGGCAGGATTTTTATGTGGCGGGAAAATTAGCCGCGGATGGCAATTACGGCGATATCCTGCATCTTCCCGCCGGCGGCAGTGCCATGCCAGCCAGTCATGAATCCGTGGACGGAAAATGCCATTTCATCAAGATGGGCGGACAGGAGACGTTCAAACTCGCGGTAACCGGGATGACCAATGCCAGCAAGCAGGTGCTTGCGGAGGCGGGAGTTGCGCCGGAACAGGTTTCCTGGGTGATTCCTCATCAGGCAAATCACCGGATCATTTCCGCTGTTGCACAGCGTCTCGCAGTTCCTGAAGATCGTGTTTATGTGAATATCTTCCGTTATGGCAATACTTCCTCCGCCTCAATCGGTATCTGCCTGGATGAACTGAACCGTGCCGGCAAGCTGAAACGCGGCGATTATGTACTGTTGACGGCGTTTGGCGGCGGGCTCACCTGGGGTGCGCAGCTGATCCGTTGGTAAACGTTCAGAGTTTCCGATGGGACTTCTTCGGGCCGGAATCAATTTTGAGCTGAAAAGCCGGATGGGTTCCGGCTCTGTGCTTTTTATCCACGGGCTGTTCATGCCCTCCTGGATCATGCTTCCTCTGGCTCATCGGCTGAACCGGAACGGATTTCATTGCTTCGGTTATGACTATCCGACCCGTATCCGGCGGGTCGGACAGCATGGGGCGGAACTGGCAGCGATCCTTTCGCGCTTTTCCGAACCCCGGTTTGATGTGGTTACCCACAGTATGGGCGGACTGATCCTTCGCTCCGCTCTTTCGCAGGTTCCCGGACTCGTCCGGCGGATCGGACGGGTTGTAATGATCGCTCCGCCGAATCGCGGATCAGACTTGGCGTTTGACTGGCTGAACCGGCTTTCGTTTGCGGACCGGATCGTGGTCCCATTGCCCGATCTGAGTTCCGGTGCGGATTCTCCGGTTCATGCTTTGCCGGTTCCGGAGATGGAACTCGGTATTCTGGCGGCGGAGAACGATCATGCCGTTCGGCTTCCTCAGACCCGCATCGGTGTGGAACGGGATCACCTGGTGCTTCCCGGAGCTCATACCGATATCCTCTTCCGGAGAGAGACCGCGGTGCGCATTGAGCGTTTCCTGCGCACCGGGACATTCTGATTTTTCTTTTTTTGATACCCCCCTTTCAATAAATTTTCTGAAGCCGTTGTCAAAAAAAATCATTTATCTTTATTGTTTTGTGCAAAAATTGCATAATTTATTAATTTTTTCTGAACGGGCTATTGACTTTTGCATGGTTTTGTTGTATAATTAATAAGGAAAAATCAGAATAGAGGGCTTTAAAAAGATGAAAACAACAAAACATACAGGTACGACGGGAGTTCTTGCGAAAGTAGCCCAACGTGCGAATGTTTCCGGCGGAACGGTAAGCCGGGTGTTCAATAACAGTTTTTTGATCCCTCCGGAGACACGCAGCCGGGTTCTTTCCGCGGCACGGGAACTTGGTTACCGTCCGCGGGTGGGAGTCCGCAGCAAGCAGATTGCACTTGTGACGGAGCCGCCGCACAAGACGGTGATGGGCGGTTATGTGAACACGCTGACGCAGAACATCTGCTATGCGCTCTCCTGCATGGATGCAGGGATCACAATGGTGACCGAAGACCGGGTCGACAATCTGGAGAACTGCTGGTTCGACGGCATCATCGGCATTGCCTGGGAAGATCGTACGATCGACTTGCTGAAACGGATGAAAAATATTCCGATTGTGTGGCTCAGCGATAATCATTCGGCTTATTTTCACACGGTTTATATAGACTGCGAAGCGACCGGGCGCATGGCGGGTAAATATCTGTACGGGAAAGGACATCGGAAAGTCGCGGTGATCCATGAACCGGACTATACGGGTCTCGGCCGGATGCGCGGGTTGCGGAACTTTTTTCTGGAGCAGGGGGTCTCAGATGATCAGATCTGCGATATTTCAAGTCTGATGCCGCTGCATCTTGCGATCAAGCAAGTTCTTGATTTCGGAGCGACAGCGCTGTGGGTCACGGGCGAAGATATGCGCGTGATTGAGGCGAACTGGCTGCTTCAGGAGCTTGCGGGAGTGCGTGTTCCGGATGACATTTCGCTGCTGGGGTTTGAAAATCCGGGGATTTCGGAATTTCAGCGTCCTTCGCTGACGACGATCGTCAGTCCGCTGCGTCAGATTGCGGAGAAGGCGGTGGAGCTTGTGCTCGAAGCGCCGGGCGGAGAACTTCAGCGCATAGAGATGCCGTTGCGGCTGATTGAGCGTAATTCGGTTCGGATGATTTAACAGAAACTCTGTAAACAATAAAAAGGAGAACAACAGAATGAAAGGACTTCGGAAACTGGCTCTGCTGCTTTCGGTTTCCGCTTTGGCTTCGGCTGTGGCGGGCGAACTGAAGGTTCAGCCGGAGCAGCTGGAATCCCGGTACCGGGCGAAAACCGCGATGAAGGACGGTGCGATCAGCATTCAGTCCGACACGCCGGAATGGGACTCCGGTTTGCGGATTAACCCGCCGAAAGGAACCAAATTCGATTTTTCCGGCGCAAAGTATCTTGCGGTGGATGTCGAAAACTGTTCCAAAGACCGTCAGCTCCGGATGACGATGCACATCACGAGCGGTTCGCGCGACCGGAAGAAAAGCTCCAGTCACGTTGATCTGCCGCACCGCGAGACCAACACCGGAATCGGTTTGAATCCCGGCGAAAAACGCACGATGCGGATCTATCTTCCGCACGCGTCGCTGTTTTCCGCTCCGGAAGGCGGACGCAATTTCAAGAATCCGCTTGATACGTCCAAAATCAACAGCATAGAGTTCAAAATGCAGTGGCCGTTTGAATCCGGCCGGAAAGGACTGCTGAACTGCAAACTCACGAATCTCCGCCTCGAAGGTACGCCCGACACCGCGAGGAAATCGGTCGGAATGGGCGATAAATATTTCCCGTTCATCGACGTTTACGGTCAGTACAAGCACGCCGAATGGCCGGAGAAAATTCACAGCGACGCCGATCTTGTCGCCGAGCACAAACGCGAACTTGCCGAACTGGAAAAGACGCCTGCGCCCGCGACCTGGGACCGCTTCGGCGGCTGGGCGAACGGCCCGAAACTCAAGGCGACCGGCTGGTTCCGTCTGGAAAAATACAAAGGCAAATGGTATTTTGTCGATCCGGAAGGCCATCTTTTCTGGTCCACGGGCCTGGATGTTCTCCGTACTCACACGGACGCCACCCGCACGAAAGGACATGAAAAGTGGTTCACGCAGAAGCAGTATGAACCCAACGGCGAACTTCCGTTCACGCACTACAATCTCCAGAAGAAATACGGAAAAAAAGATTACGAAAACGACTTCTACGATGTTCTGACGAAACGTCTGAAAGCGTGGGGCATCAACACCATCGGCAACTGGGCATCCGGCAACTACATGCGCAAGGGCGATGTTCCCTACACAATGCAGCTTGCAGATTTTGCGAAGGATTTCCCGCGTTTCAAAGGGACGAAGTTCTATGATGTGTTCGATCCGCGTTTTGAGGAGAAAATGGGCAACATTCTCCGCGACCGTATGGCATCGGATCCTGCAATCCGGAAATCCGTCGATGACCCGATGTGCATCGGCTACTTCATCGACAACGAACTGCGTTTCAACGACGTGATTCCCGCGACGCTGAAAGCGGATCCGGATCAGCCCGCAAAAGTGGAGTTCATCAAGGATCTGAAAAAGACCTACGAAACGATCGACAAACTCAATGCGTCCTGGGAAACCAAGTACGCGAGCTGGGATGATCTTGCCAAATCCAAAGAGACCCGGATCAAGGGTAAAGGATTCCGCAAAGACCGCGATGCGTTCTACAAGAAATTCATCAACCGTTATTTTGCGACCTGCCGGAAAGGGATCAAAAAGGTTGCGCCTTACCGCCTGTACCTCGGCTGCCGCTTCGTCGGCTTCCGCCAGAGCGGCATCGCCTGGGAAGCCGCGGCGAAATATTGCGATGTCGTCAGCGTCAACACTTACAGCAACAGTGTTTACAACGTGAACAACGGCGATTTCCGCGGCCGTCCGGTTCTGGTCGGCGAGTTCCATTACGGGACTTATGACCGGGGAATGTTCAGTTCGAGCCTTGCTCCGGTTGGCGACCAGCAGGAACGGGCGACCAGTTACACGCGTTTTGTTCAGGGAGCGCTGGCGCACCCGAACTTTGTAGGCGTGCACTGGTTCCAGTTCCGCGACCAGCCGCTGACCGGCCGCTGGGACGGCGAAGGCTACCAGATCGGTTTCGTGGACATTGCCGATACTCCGTACAGGGAGCTTACCAGGGCAGCCCGCGAGGTAGGGGAGAATATGTATCAGTACCGTGAGAACGGGAAACTGGTCAATCCGATGAAATAAGATGATCGACGGCTCCCGCCGGGGTGCGGCGGGAGCGGAACAGCAGAAACAACCGGAAAAAATGCCAATTATAATGAAAAACAATAAACACAACATGATCAGGAGGGACATTATGAAACGGCATACTTGTGGATTTACCCTTATAGAGCTCCTCGTGGTAATAGCCATCATCGCTATCCTCGCAGGCCTGCTTTTACCGGCTCTGTCGAAGGCCCGTGACAAGGCCAAAGATATGAGTTGTCTGTCCAATCAGAAGCAACTTGGATTGCTTTTGGCTCAGTATTGTGACAATAATAATGCGCAGTTTCCAAAATATAGCGGTCTGATGGCTGGCGGAAACAGCTGTTGGAACGGAAAAGGAAAATGGCAGGATGGACTGTATGCACTGAAAAGCGGAAAAGAACTGGGGGATAATATCCACTGGAAAACGACGAATGCATCAATTCCTTCCCGTCCACATGATATTTTCGGTTGTCCTGCACAGGAAGATATGCTGAGAGACAATCCCAGAGGGGTCTTGTCTCATTACGCTATCAATGGTTATATCAGCAATTACGAGAATAACGCCGCTTGGTATGTAGAGAGAAAAACCGTTACTGTCCACCGGGTGAAACAGCCGTCCAGAAAATTGGCGATCACGGATATGGAGGACCGTAAGAGCGGAAATTGGAATCCGATGGTAGAGGGGAGAAGTGGTATGTGGGCAGTGGGAAGACCTCCGCTGAGACATATGAGCGGAGTCGGTGCCAATGTACTCTTTGTTGACGGGCATACAGAGGGACGGAAATTCTCCGGAATTCCTGAGAATGGTGATAGAACCGATGGTCGGCCTTTCTGGGCGTATTGATCTTTGAATAAGGAAGTAAAGCACGGAACAACGAAACTTTTGTTTCGTTGTTCTTTACTTTGGCCTATTATAGAAACGATGATAAAAAGCATTATTCATAATGAAG
>URKJ01000060.1 GCA_900548385.1 uncultured bacterium
TTTTTTTTGAAAAAAATGTGGACTAGATTTTTTAGCCGATAAGCCAAAGTGAAGAGAACCCGTTCCGCGTATGATTGACGCGGAACGGGTCTGCAAAAGCGGTATTCTGACGGGGATCAGATTGGCGATGAGAACATGTCGGCAGGCGAGCTGGCGACAGCGCGGGAGGTCGGTGCCGGCGGTTCGGCGTCAAGGGCGAGTTCCGCCGCTTCGATCGCCCGTGCGAATGCCGATGCCATTTTGACCGGGTCTTTGGCGGCGGCTACCGCCGTGTTGACGAGGATGGCATCCGCGCCCATCTCGATCGCTTCCGCCGCGTGGGACGGCATACCGAGTCCGGCGTCAATCACAACGGGGATATTCGACTGTTCCAGAATGATTTCCAGCATGGAGCGGGTACGGATGCCCTGTCCGCTTCCGATCGGTGCGGCAAGCGGCATGACGGCGTGAACTCCGACATCTTCCAGTCGTTTCGCAAGGACAGGGTCGGCATTGATATAAGGCAGAACGATAAAGCCTTTGTTGACGAGAATTTCCGCCGCTTTCAGAGTTTCGACCGGATCAGGGAGAAGGTAATTCGGGTCGGGGTGGATTTCCAGCTTGATCCATTTGTACCGGGCGCGTTCTCCGAATTCGGCGATGCGCACCGCTTCTTCCGCAGTGCGTGCACCGCTGGTATTGAGCATGATCTCCACTTTAGCACGGTCGATTCCGGAGAGAATGTCATCGCCGGAGTCGGCGAGGTTGACGCGGCGGAGCGCAACGGTGACCAGTTCGCAGCCGGAGGCGCGGATGGAGTCGGAGAGGGATTGGGTGGACGGGAATTTTCCGGTTCCGAGGAACAGGCGGCTTCCGAACTGCCGCCCGGCGATTACAAGTTCTTTCTGCATGATTGCGGTATCTCCTGTTTTTGATGTTGATTTTCCGTGATGGACAATTTAGCATTATAATGTAAAAAAATCCAGTCCGATACTTGAATTCAATGCGGATATACAGTAAATTTTAAATTCAGAATATTTCAATAAGGATAAACGGATATGGATCTTCAGGATTTGAGAGTGCGGATCGACGCGATCGACCGGCAGATCGTTCAGCTGCTGAACGATCGTTACGAGGTTGTCAAGAAAGTTGGGGAATGGAAACGGGAACGCGGACAGCCGCTCTATGTCCCGGAGCGCGAAAAGGCGCTGCTGGAGAAACTGGAGTCCATCAATGCCGGCCCGATGCCGGATTCCACGCTCCGCGCCGTTTACCGTGAGATCATGTCCGGGGCGCTCCGGCTGGAAAGTCCGCTCAAGGTCGCGTTTTTCGGTCCGGAGGCCACGTTTACTCATCTGGCTGCCAAGATGAAGTTCGGCCATGCGATTGATTACATCCCGAAAGCGAGTATCAGCGATGTGTTCCACGAAGTGGAGGCGGGACGCAGCAATTACGGGTGCGTCCCGGTGGAAAATTCCACGGAGGGGGTTGTCAACCATACGCTCGACATGCTGGTCGATTCCCCGTTGAAAATCTGTGCGGAGATCAATATGCGCGTGCAGCAGTGTCTGCTTGCGCGGTGCGACAAATCGCAGATCCGCGTCATTTACAGCCATGCGCAGTCGCTCGGACAGTGCCGTCAATGGCTGACGGAGAATTTCCCGGAGGCGGATCAGGTGGCTGTTGCGAGCAATGCGCGCGCCGCCGAACTTGCCGCACGGGAAGAGGGCGCCGCCGCGATCGGAAGCGAACTCGCCGCCGATGTTTACAAATTGAAACTGCTGGAACAGGGAATTCAGGACAACCCGAACAATACGACGCGCTTTCTGATCGTCGGCAGACAGGAGGTCAAACCATCGGGTGAGGACAAGACCAGTATCTGTTTTGCGATCAAGGATCGCATCGGTGCGCTGTATGACTGCCTTCTTCCGTTTAAGCATGCGGAAGTGACGCTGTCGATGATTGAGAGCCGTCCGTCGAAACGCCGGAACTGGGAATATCTTTTCTTTGTGGATATGATCGGGCACATCAGCGATCCGAAGATCGCGAAAGCCGTGGAAGAACTGAACGCGCTGGCGCATTCCGTCAAGATACTGGGGAGCTATCCCTGCGCGCTTCCGCTGAATTGAGGAGTGTATGGAAATGCAGGAAGAATTGGCAATCGAAATCAAAAACGCCACGGTGAAGCTGGAAGGGTTCGAGGCGCTGCACGATTTTTCATGGTCGATCAAACGGGGCGAACGCTGGTTCGTGCTCGGCCCGAACGGAGCGGGAAAAACAACGCTTGTAAAACTGATGCTCGGACTCGTGTGGCCGATTTACGGGGCAACGGTTTCCGTTCTCGGCAGTCGTTACGGGACGTGCGATATTTACGAGATCCGGAAGAAAGTCGCCTGGGCGAGTCCTTTCCTGAACACCTGGGCGGCGGACAGCAGCTATCGCCGCTGGACCGCGCTGGAAGTGGTGCTGTCCGGTCTTGATTCCACCGTCGGTTTTTTCCGCGATGCTTCCGGTGAGGAGCTGGAGCGTGCCCGTGCGGCGCTGGATATGATTCAGGGCGGGGCGATTGCCGACCGTTATTTTGACCGTCTGTCATCCGGCGAACAGGTGAAAGCGCTGATCGCCCGTGCGCTGATCGCCCGTCCGGAACTGGTGATCCTGGATGAGACCTGTGTGTTTCTGGACCTCACAAGCCGTGAGATTCTGCTGAAAGCGATTGACGATCTCGCAAACCGTCCGAATGCTCCGACGATGGTGTTCATCACCCAGCGGATCGAAGAGATTACAAAGAATTTCGACCGTGGCATGATCCTGAAAGACGGCCGAATTTTCAAACAGGGACTCCGGGACGAGATTCTGACGGAAGCCAATCTGGAAGAGACGTTCGGAATGCCGTTGAAACTGGAACAGTCGTCCAACGGCAGAATCTGGCCGGTTCTCCGCTGAGACGGTGCGTTTCCCGTCGTTTCCCCTGACCGCTCCGGTATTGGAAAGTCGCCGGAAAGGAGAACTTTGTCCATGCGCCGCAGAGGAGAAGCCGAATCCGTTTCAGAAAGAATCGTTGCGGAAACAGACCGTCTCCCTGCGGCTCAGACTTGACAAACAAAAAAACGAAATCTATATTACACCGCTCATTATGAATGACGAGCCGGTGTTTTGTCGTTGAAAATCATTTGCCGGTTTCTTATCTCTGCCGGGATGTCTTTGCCAGTACGGAAAGGTGCTGTTTTTCCTGCTCCGGCATTCCGTTGCTCTGAAGTTCCGCCGTTCGGAAATCGGCATGAAAAAATGGAATGGAGTTCCCGAAATGAAAGAGATTACAGTTACCCGCCGCCTTCCAGTGAAATACACGGTCGATCTTTGCGTCGTAGGTGCGGGCCCGGCGGGAATCGCCGCCGCGGTCACCGCCGCCGGACGGGGCGCAAAAGTCCTGCTGATTGACGGTACTGCAGTGCCGGGCGGTATGAGCACGGCGGGTTTGGTGCCGATTTTCATGCCGTGTTCGGATGGAATTCATTTTCTGCCGGACGGGTTCGGCCGTAAAGTTCTTGACCGTCTTCAGTCCGCCGCCGCTGTCCGCGGTTTCAAAAGCGGCCTGACGATCAACGCCGAGCATCTCAAGCGCATTTACGAGGATTTGCTTACGGAAGCCGGAGTCGATATTCTCTATTATACCCGAATGTGCGACGCCGTTGTCGAATCCGGCAGAATCGAAGCGCTTCTCTGCAGTGCTCCGGGCGGCAATTTCGCCGTAAAAGCACCCGTCTATATTGATGCGACGGGCGACGGATACCTGGCGGCTCTGGCGGGCGCTCCCTTTGAATTCGGCGGGGAAAACGGGGACGTCATGCCTTCCACGCTCTGTTCTCTCTGGGCGGGAGTTGACTATGCCGCCTACCGCGCGGGCGGGGCGTTCAGCCACAACGACGACAATATGCTCGCAAAACTGGAAGAGGCATTCCGTGACGGAACACTTTCCGTGGAAGACTATCACCACACCGGATTTTCCCGGATTTCCGATGTCGCGGCGGTGGGCAACATCTCCCATGTTTTCGGCATTGATCCGACGGACGAGCAGTCGCTGACGCGCGGCATGATCGAAAACCGCCGTCTTCTCGGTGAATACGAGGAATTTTACCGGCGGCGGATTGCAGGATTTGAAAACGCGGAGATCGCTGCTTCCGGTTCTCTGCTCGGCGTGCGGGAATCCCGGCGGATTCTCGGCGATTATGTGCTCAACCGCGCGGATTACGATGCCAAACGCGATTTCCCCGACGAGATCGGACGCTACAATTTCCCTGCGGATATTCATCCGTCACATCCGGGCAGGGAGGAACTGGTCGCGCATAAAAAACTGTTCCGCTCCAGCGGATACAAAACCGGGGACAGCTACGGCATTCCCTACCGGATTCTTCTGCCGCGCGGAGTCGAAAATCTGCTGACCTGCGGACGCTGTGTGAGCTGCGACCGGTATGTCATGGCGTCGATCCGGGTTATTCCGGGCTGTTTCATCACCGGGCAGGCCGCCGGGATGGCTGCGGGAATGGCCGCCGGCGGCGGAAAGACTCCGCGGGAAGTGGATCCTGTGGAACTGCGCAAAGAACTCCGCAAGGCAGGAGCTTTTTTCCATTGACGGAAACTGCGGTTCCCCGGTTTGGATGTTGAACAGCGGTAAATAGAAATCCGGGAAACGGACCGCCGCCGGAGCCGGGATGATCTCTGCCGAAACGCTGAGCTGCCGTTGTCCGGGGATTGCCGGGGAAAGCAAAGAAAAAAGGGGACCGCTTGCGGGTTTGCGCGCCGTTTGGATTCCGCCGGATCAGTTGCGGATCATCGCATAAAGTTCGCGGATTTCCTGCGGCCAGAGCGTTTCGTCAATCGTTTCCAGCACCATGGGGATGTTGTCGAACCGGGGATCGTTCATCAGCATTTTGAACGTTTCCGTGCCGAGTTCGCCAGCGCCGATGCTGTTGTGGCGGTCCAGATGCCCCGCAAGTTTGCTTTTGGAGTCGTTCAGATGAACACCGCGCAGATATTGGAAACCGATGATACGGTCGAATTCTGCCATTGTTTTTTCGTACCCTTCCGGAGTTTTGAGATCGTACCCCGCGGCGAATGAATGGCAGGTGTCGATGCAGACGCCGATCCGTGATCGGTCTTTGATCCGTTCGATGATATAGGCGAGGTGTTCAAACTTCCAGCCGAGATTGCTGCCCTGTCCGGCGGTGTTTTCAATGACCGCCGTTACGCCTTCCGTTTCGTCGAGCGCGGTATTGACGCAGCCGGCGATCAGGGAAAGGCATTCCTCATCCGTAATCTGTTTCAGCGAGCTGCCGGGGTGGAAATTCAGGCGGTCCAGTCCAAGTTGCATACAGCGTGTCATTTCATCAATAAACGCTTCCAGCGACTGTTTCCGCTTGTCCGCTTCCGGATTTCCCATGTTGATCAGATAACCGTCGTGCGGAAGAATATGTTCCGGCAGGAAACCGCAGTCCGCACAGTTTTTTTTGAATGCTGCGATGGACTCCGCCGAAAGCGGAGCGCTTTTCCACTGCCGTTGATTTTTCGTAAACATGGCGAATGCTTTTGCGCCGATCGCCTTTGCGTTCAGCGGAGCGTTTTCCACTCCGCCCGAAATCGAAACATGGGCTCCGATGTATTTCATGGCTTTTTTTCCCTTCTTCTGATAAAACGTTCCGCCGCCTGTGCGCAAAGCAGACACAGAAACGGCAGGGCGGGGAGCTGGAAGCGCGGATAGCCGCCGGGTCCGACCACCATCAGATAATATACACTGAAAAGTAAAAATAAAAGCGGGATCATCCATTTTTTTTCAAGAAATGCGGTCAGCAGTTCCGCAAATGCTCCGAGATAGGTTGCCAGAAGAAGCAGAATCAGCGGCGTGAGCAGAAACGGAAGATGCAGTTTGCCCTCGAAATAATGATGGATTCCGGCGAACAGACCGTCTTTGACAATGACATCCCAAGTGCCGCGGCTGCCGGTCGTCAGCTTGAGATTTTCCAGAAATGTCGGAATATCCGGCACGAGTTTTGAAGGATTGAAGAAGAGCAGAAAGTACGTGCCGGGGTGCTTCATGAGAATGGAACTCAGGTAGCGTTCCTCGTAAGTCAGACAGGAATCGCGGTCCGGAAATTTTGATTTGTCGGCGAATGCCTTTTCAAATGTGATTGCGTACTGTTCACGGTAAAACTGCGCGGGAATCCGGTTGACGCGGCTTTCCACCACCGAAGCATTGTGACGGAGCGAATCGGCGGCGACTTCGTCGATCCGCCATCCGGAGCCGATATGATGGTTCCGGATGATCCACGGCGCGAGAATCAGAAGAAAGAGGAAAAACGCGATCCCCGCCCGCAGGATCCGCTGTTTCGCCGTTCCAGGGACAAAGAACGATACAAAGACGCAAGGCAGGATCCATAACACATTCAGCGGACGAGTCAGTGCCGCCGCCGCTCCGGCAGCCGCGGAAAACCAGAGCGGTCCGTTTTTCCGGGTGCGGACAAAGCGCAGGAAGAACAGCAGTTCCAGAGATACGATGGTTACGAACAGTCCTTCGGAGAGAAACATGGGGGCAAACGCGATTTCCGTGGGGGAGAACATCAGAAGCAGAGCTGCGATGAGAGCAGGACGCTGTTTCCCTGTGAATTCCAGAGCCGCCTGATAAAGAACGGGAACCGCTGCTGCCGAGACTGCACAGTTCATGAGGATGCAGAACAGCAGGCTTTTTCCGCTGACCGCCAGCGCGACAGCAAGCAGAAGCGGATAAAGTGGAACACGGAGTGCGGTCGGTACGCCGGAGGCGGAAGAGTAGGTGAAATCGTTCAGCAGGGAGCGTGCCGGAGCAAGATAAGTGGCGGAATCAAGCCGCATCAGCAGGGAGGGCTCCGCAAGTCCGCGCAGAGCGTAGACCGCGAACAGCAGAAACGCTCCGGCAAACAGAAGCAGCGGGATGGCATGGTTCCGGTTCAACTGCATAATTCCTCCGCCGGAGTCAGGTTGGCACGCAGGGTTTCCGCCGGGATTGGATCGCCCAGATTCCGGCTCAGCTCTTCCAGAAAACGGGCACGGGGGATCTCTATGGCTCCGAACCGTCCGAGGAGCGGTGTCATGACCTGAGTATCAAGCATGACGACCCCGCATTTGCGCAGAGTGGCGATTGCGGAGAGCAAGGCGAATTTGGAAGCGTCCGTTTCCAGATGAAACATGCTTTCCCCGCAGAAAACACGTCCGAGCGAAACTCCGTACATTCCGCCGACAAGTTCGCCGTCCGGATTGCAGGCTTCAAAACTGTGAACGTATCCGGCGTCATGAAACGCGCGGTAGGCGTGCCGGATTTTTCCGGTGATCCACGTTCCCTCCTGCCCTTTGCGCGGAACGCGGGAACAGTGTTCAATGACATCGGGGAACCGTTCCGATATTTTCAGCCGGAACCGTTTCTGCCGGAGCGACCGAGCAAGCCGGGCGGGAATATGAAGACGGTCAAGATAAAGAACTCCGCGTTCCGGCGGCGTAAACCACAGGATCTCGCGTTCGCGGACCGGCCATGGAAAAATCCCGTGCGTGTAAGCATCAATCAGCATCGGCACATTCAGCGTTGGAGTCCAGCCGAGACACCCTTCGGCATCGGCCTTTTCCGGCGGCGGGAATATGCCCGGCGTCATCATTTTCCGGACTCCAGCAGCATGGTGCGCAGGGTGTTCAGCGCTTTGGCGGCGGTCCGTTCGCGGACTTGAGCGCGTCCGCCTTTGAAATGACACTCCAGCACGACCGTTTTTTCATGCAGACGAACTCCGATATAGACGAGTCCGACCGGTTTTTCCGGTGTTCCGCCTCCGGGTCCGGCAATTCCTGTTACCGAGATCCCCGCATCGGAATGTGTCCGGGAGCAAATCCCCCTGACCATCTCTTCCGCGCATTCGCGGCTGACGGCTCCGAACTGTTCCAGCGTTTCCGGCGAGACGCCGAGGAACCGCATTTTCAGCTCGTTCGCGTAGGAGGCGACGCCTCCGAGAAATACAGAAGATGAACCGGGGATTGCAGTCAGCTGTTCCGAGATAAGCCCGCCGGTACAGGATTCCGCCGTTGCAAGCAGCAGTTTTTTCTGTTCCAGAAGCCGCAAGACTTCCTGCGGCAGAGACGTGACGTCCGGAGGAAGCACGTTGGCGCGGAAAAGTCCGCGGGCATCCGCGGCGGTTCGTTTCAGAAGCATTTCATCTTTGGAAGTCAGAAAAAGTTTGACAAGTCCGGGCATTGCGCAGTATGCCGCCGAGATCCCCTGAGTCAGACAGGGCTCCAGCAGGTCTTCGACCTCCGATTCACCAATGCCGGCGATGCGGAGCAGATCGGTATAAACTGGTTCCGTCCGCATGGACTTCAGCCGGGGAAGAACGGAATGTTCAAACATCGGCTGAAGTTCCCGCGGCGGTCCGGGCAGCAGAAAAACGGAATTGCCGTCCCGTTCCAGATGGATGCCGGGAGCGGAGCCGAAACCGTTCGGAAGGATTTCCGCGCCTTCGGGAATCTCCGCCTGACGCGTCCAATGGATCGGAGCGGCGGATGAGCTGATCCGTCCCCAGTATTCCCGGATTGCGCGTTCCGCCTCCGGACGTCGGATCATCGGGAGCCCGAACCATTCGGCAACGCTCTCTTTGGTGAGGTCGTCGGCGGTGGGACCGAGTCCGCCGGATGTGATGACGGTATCCGCGCGGGAGAATGCGTAGTCGAGCGCCCGGAGAATGTCGTCCCGGCGGTCGGGGATCTCAAGAGAGAGTTCCGGGATGATGCCGTTCGCCAGCAGTCTGTCGCCGATGAATGCAAGATTGGTGTTGACGGTGGATCCTTTCAGAAGTTCATCGCCGATGCAGAGCAGTGCGGTTTTCATGCGGGGCTCCTCCTGTTATTGTTCCGGTTGAACCAGAGATATTTCATTGAGGCGCCGTTCCACAAGCGCCCGGTATTTTTCCAGTTCCTCCGGGGAAAGTTCCGGGGGAATGAAAATCTTTTTGCCGAGATGAACCGTGACGGTTGAGAACGGTTTCGGTATCTGGAAACGGTCCCAGCTTTTCAGTTCCCAGAAAGAGGAGTAATTGATGGCGAGCGGGATGACCGGAACGCCCAGTTTTCCTGCCGCGTAAACGGGTCCCTGACTCATGCGGTAGCGCGGTCCGCGCGGTCCGTCCGGGGTGAAGCAGACAAAATCCTTTGCCTCGATCGCTTCCAATACTCCATGGAGAGCGGAATAGCCTTTCTTTTTGCTGGAGCCGCGGATACTGCGGACACCCATCTGACCGGCGAGATCGGCGATGTACTGTCCGTCGCGCGACGCGCTGATGACGGCACATGTCATTTTCCGCAGATTTTCGGGAAAGAGCAGGGGAAAGAACAACAGGCGGTTGTGCCAGCAGACCCCGATCGCGGGCGGTTGCGGATCAGCCATTTCCCCCGATTCGTCGATGTAGGTTTTCCGCAGTGTCGTCCGCCAGAGCAGGAGGAACCAGACGACGGGTTTGTAGATCCAGTCCGGTAATTTTTTTATCTGTCGGAATTTATGCTTGAACGACATGTTTTTTCCCGTGTTTGCAGATCCGGTTGAGTACGCACCGGGCACATGCGGGACGGTTCGCCTTGCAGAGATTCCGTCCGTGAACGATGACGAGATGTGAAAACTGGCTCCAGCGCTGCGGAGCGAGATGGGCGCAGAGCTCCGTTTCGATCTTTACCGGATCGTCGCAGTTGACGACCCCCAGCAGATTGGTGATGCGTTTGACGTGGGTGTCGACGGGAAGTCCCGGAACGTCGAAGGCGTCGCCGAGGACCACGTTTGCCGTTTTGCGTCCGACTCCGGGCAGGGAGGTGAGTTCCTCCATCGTGTGCGGGACTTCGCCGTTGAAGTCGGATGCGATCCTGCGGCAGGCCCCGATGATGTTTGCGCCTTTTGCCCGGTAGTAGCCGCAGCGCCGGATGATCTGTTCCAGTTCGGCGGGATCGGCGTTTGCGAACTCTTCCGCAGTATGGTATTTGGCGAACAGATCGACCGTTACGATATTGACCATCTTGTCCGTGCATTGCGCGGAAAGGATCGTTGCCACCAGCAGCTGAAGCGGGTTTGTGTGGTGAAGCGCGCAGACCTGCGGTCCGTATTCCGCTTCCAGAAGTTCATAAACACGGTTGACCGTTTCGCGTTTTGTCATGCTCCGTCTCCATTCCGGCGGAAGACTGTCAGGAGTTCTCCGGGGGAGGTGACTGCCGTTCCGATCTTGCCGACGACGATCCCTGCCGCATGGTTGGCAATTTCCGCGGCTTCGTGTTCATCGGCACCCGCTGCCCGGCAGAGCGTATAGATGGAGATCACCGTGTCGCCCGCTCCGGAGACGTCGAACACTTCTCTGGCTTTGGTCGGGATCGCATGAAGCGGATGATCTTTGCGGAAGAGCGCCATGCCCTGCGGTCCAAGAGTGATCAGCAGGGAATCAACATTCCACGATTTGAGGATGCGGTTTGCAACCGTTCTCAGGTTCTTGTCTTTTTCGACCGGAGAAACGGCGTCGTGACAGTAGAGACCCGCGAGCCCGAACGCTTCCGAGCGGTTCGGAGTCATGACGGAGAGATGCTGAATCTTCATCGGGTGTCCGGGATGCGGATCCAACGAGGTGATGATACCGTTTTCCCGGGCGAGGTCGGCGATGCGCTGAACGGTGGTGCGGTCGAGCAGACCTTTGTTGTAATCTTCAAAGATCACGGCGTCGACCCGGTGTCCGCGGATCAGCTCCGTGAGCTGCCTTTCCATTTTTTTTGTGACGTTTTTTGAAACGGGATGGACATCTTCAAAATCCACGCGCACGATCTGCTGATTGGCGGTCATGACGCGCATTTTTCTGGTGGTCCTGCGAGTTTCGTCGGCAAGGATGTAAGAGGCGTCGATGCAGTCATTCGCGAGAAGCTGCTTGAGAGCTTCGCCCGCCGGGTCTTTCCCGATAACGCCGAATGCAATGGCTTTTGCTCCGAACGAGGTGATGTTGCGCATGACGTTTGCCGCGCCGCCGGGGCGCTGGTCGCTTTTTTTGACCTGGAGCACGGGAACGGGTGCTTCCTGAGACATCCGGGTGGCGGAGCCGATCAGATATTCGTCCACCATCAAATCGCCGAGCACGGCGATCCTCAGTCCTTCCGCCCGTTTGAGAATTTCTTCGATCCGTTTACTGGTTATCGGCATAGTGTGGTCTGTTCCTCAATTCAACTTTTGCGGGAGCTGCTTGTCGAACCGGTGGAGTTTCTCTTCCAGCGCCTTCTGGAGCGGGGCGGTATTGAAACTGTTCCGCCGGATCAGAAAACGGTTGTTCCGCCAACCGTCAATGATCCGGGCGATCCGGTTCATGGTCTGTTCCAGTTCCCGCAGCTGGGACATGTTCAGGTGTTCCTGATTTTCACGGATGTAGATCGCCAGTACGTCCAGTGTGGACTGGATCATGGCGACTTCCCCTTTTTCGAGCGAATCTTTCTTTCCCAGTCCGCGGCAGCTGCCGCGGAGGCTGTCGGCAAACTCCGCGATCCTCTGGCGGGAGACATGGAGGACCATGGCGTTTTCCCGCCGGAGCTGGACCGGAAGCCAGAAGATCAGGTAAAGCTCAAACAGCACGATCAGGGAAAACATCATTACAGCGAACAGCGTGATGTAATCCCGTTTCCGTTTGCAGGAATATTTGCTTTTCAGATCAATTCGCATGGGAGCTCCGTCATCCGGATTACCACGGCAGCTGCCAGTCGCCGCGTTCGTAGAGGAAGTTCAGTGCGATGGCTGCGCCGGCGAGTTCGCCGCCGCTCTTGCCTTCGATACCCGTAACGGAGAATTTGCAGGCGTCGATATTCTGCTTCCAGGTGAATTTCGGCAGTTTTGCCATCAGCGGATCCATGAACAGCGGACCCATGCTCTTGACGATGGTTCCGAGCACGATCATTTCCGGATTGAAAATATTGATCAGAGCTCCCATTGCCTGAGCGTTGCGGTCCATGACGCGATCCCAGAACTCAAGCGCATAGGCGTCGTTGGCGCGGATGGCCTTTTCAAGGCAGATCGCATCAATTTTACTGTAATCGCCGCCCGCGAGCTGAACGATCATGCTGTCCGGTTTGTCCGCAAGTTCGCGGCGGAGGTTGTTTGCCATTGCCACGCCGCCGCAGTAGGCTTCGTAACATCCGGTGAGTCCGCAGTTGCATTTGAGACCGTTGACGTCGATGCTCATGTGACCGACTTCACCCGCGAGATTGTGTTTTCCGCGGAGGAGCTTTCCGCCGGCGATGATGCCGCCGCCGATACCGGTGCTCATGGTCAGATAGATCATGTTCTGCGTGCCTTTGCCCGCGCCGAAGAACCATTCGGCGAGTCCGGCGCCGTTGGCGTCGTTGTCAAAGAACGCTTCCGTTTCAAACGCCTTGCCGAGATAATCGCGGATGGGAACGTCGATCCAGCCGTTGAGGTTGCAGGGATTGCAGATGAGACCTTTGTCGAAATCCATCGGGGAGGGAGAACTGATGCCGATGGCGCGCAATTCCTGTTTGCTGATCCCGGCGGAAGCGAGGATGCGTTCGCCTTCGGCAACCGCCTGAGGAAGAACCTCGTCCGGAGTCTTCATTTTGTTGTCAACGCGTCCTGTTGCGATGATGGTTCCGTCGCTCATCGCCAGACAGATCGCGATTTTTGTTCCGCCAATGTCGAACCCGAGAACCGGGAATGCCTTGTTCATGTTGTTTTGCTCCTTCTGCAAATTTTAATTTTTTATAACTATATGCTGAATTTTTTGATTCTTCAAGTTGCATTCAATGCAAAGTGCATTAAATTAGCACAGGATTTTACTTTTTAAACAGCAAAAATGGAGTTTTTCGCAGAATGAGCCTAATTTTTTCTTCTTTTTCTCTTCCGCCGCTTGCAGACGGGTCGCTTTACTACGCTTTTGTTCACTCGGACATGATGGGGCAGGGGATCGTGATCCTGCTGACTTTGATGTCGATCGCCACCTGGACTCTGATGCTGGAAAAAGGAATCGGGCTCAGCAGAGCCTATAAGGGATCCCGGCGCTTTCTGGAAGAGTTCCGGCGGAAACGGAACGTGATGTCGCTCCGCACCCGTGCGGAAACAGATCCGTCTCCCGTCGCCCGCATCTATGAGAGCGGATATGCCCGTCTCGCACAGATCAACGGGGACGAGACCGGGGCCGGCGTTCCGCGCTCCCGCCCGCTTTCCAATACCGAAATCGAAGTGGTCCGGGCAACAATGGAAGAGACCGTTGCAGATCAGATCGTAAAGCTGGAAGACAAGATCATCGTGCTGATGACCGCCGTCAGCATCAGTCCGTTCCTCGGTTTGTTCGGAACCGTCTGGGGAATCATGCTTGCGTTCACGGAGATGGCGATGCAGGGCAAGCCGGATATTCAGACTCTCGCTCCCGGCGTGTCCGGCGCACTCCTTACCACCGTGCTCGGTCTTCTCGTTGCGATTCCCTCGCTGATCGGCTACAACGCGATCAGCTTCTACATCAAGCAGGTGACCGTTTACATGGATAATCAGGTGGAAGAGTTCATCAATAAACTGAAACTTGCCGCAGCGGAAGAGGAACTGCGCAGACAGGAGTCCGCCGTTGCGGAAGCGCCCGCTCCTTCCCGCACTGTCTATGCGGCTCCTGTTGCGGAACCGGTTCCCGTGCAGAACATGCAGCCGGTTCCGTCACAGCCGGTTTACCAGGCTCCTGTCCAGCAGCCGTCGGCACCGGTTCCGCCTCCGGCTGCTCCGAATCCGTATTCCGCGCCGCGCAGACCCTACACGCCGCCCGCGCAGACCGGTTATTCCGCGCCGGTTCCGCAACGCCCGCCGGTTTCCGGTTACGGGGATGAGGAGGATTAAGGCATGGCGCGTCATCGTTTCAGCAATCCGCCTTTCGATCAGATCAATGTGACACCGCTGATCGACACGCTGTTTTTTCTGCTGATCATCTTTATGATAACCGCTCCGCTGCTGGAGTACAGTATGGATGTGACACCGCCATCCTACAACGCCGCCAGCATCAAGCCGGACGATAATTCCAAGGTCGTGAACATCCGTAAAAACGGCGATATTGTATTGGAAGGCAAAGTCGTGACGCTGGAAGAACTCGTGCAGCGGCTTATCGCTCTGCGCGACAGTGGCAGAAAGTACAGCTTTTTCCTGCGCGCGGACGCGGATTTGCGTTACGGAACGGTGATCGACGTGCTTCGCAGTGTCAAAAATGCGGGATTCAACGATCTCTCTCTTATTACCTCTGCCGAGGAGTGACGCGTCATGTCCGGATTTGTCAAGCCCATGCAGCTTTATCCCGAACTGAGACGGGATTTTATCGGGAAAGGACTGAAACGGTTTCTGTTCTGCCTGATCGTGATTCTGCATGTCGGTATATTTGTGCTGCCGGCCCTGTGGTATTTTTTCCGTCAGTGGCTGAAGCCGGAGGAGGAAGTGATTTCCGTTGCGCTGGTTGATGCCCCCTCAAGCGATTCCAATCCCGGCGGGGGCGGGCCTGCAAAGGATGCTTCGCAAAACAGGTCGTCGTCTTCTTCCGAACCGTCTCCGCCGCCGATCCCTGATGTGAAACCGTTGAACAATATTCCGGATGTTCCGGATATACCCGATGTTCCGGATATCCGTTTCCCGAAACCCGTTCCGAAACAGCCGAAACCGGTCAAGCCGCAACCGAAACAGCCGGTCAAGCCGCGCATTCCCGCAAAGACGGATCCGGCAGCCAAACCTGCACCGAAACCGGATTCCGTGAAGAACAAACAGGATGATATGGTTCAGCAAATCCGCCGCTGGCGCGAGCGGAACCGTCAGACGGGACGGGTGACACCGTCCAAAGGAACATCCACGCCGTCGAGCGGGTCTAACGCGGCGGAACGGAATGCAAGGCTTCGTGCGCTGGCGGATGCCATGCGCAACGCGGGCGGCGGGAGCGGTTCCGGAAACGGCTCCGGACGCGGCAGGGCTTCCGGAGCGGGAACCGGTGGAATTTATGACCCGACGCTTTCCGAACTTCTGCGCATGATCGATCGCTACTGGGTGGATCCGCAGGTGTCGTCGGCAGCCGCTCCGGAGTCGGTGCTGATCAAATTCCGGATCGACGGACACGGCGGGATTTCGGTCCTTTCCGCGCAGACGACCCGGAATCCGGCGATTGACTCCGCGGTCGCTCTGCTTCTGAGAAAAATGCAGTCCATGCGGATCGCTCCGCCGGAGGGACGCCGCCCCAAAACGTATGAGATACGTCTTCGTATCAGAGAGGAATGATTTGTGATGAACAATAGACGGTATGCCGATATTCTTTTGACTCTGTGCCTGATCGCGGTGGCCGTGATCGGCTATGCGCTGGTTTCCGCTTTGGACCGCACCCGGTTTGAGCTGGAGAATCTTCATGCAACGGTCCGTACTCTTCAGGAAAAAATATCCTCCGCGCCGCTTCAGACCGCTTCCGCTCCCCGGAGTCCGGCGGCTGTTCCCAAGCCCGCGGTTCCGATGGCGAACGTGGAATTCTTCGATCCGGCGGCAGAGTCCGGCGACCGTTACATTTCTTCGATCGCGGCGGATACCAAGAACATGAACTACCTTATCAACAACGACGCCACGCTCGGACAGGAGCTGATGCCGCGTGTCATGGATTCGCTGGCGGTCCGCAATTATGCCGATCTCAATAAATTTGAACCGCAGATGGCGGAGTCCTGGAGCGTTTCCGATGACGGGCTCCGGATCCGGGTTAAACTGCGCGAAGGGATTCTCTGGCATGATTTTACCGATCCCGTCACGAAAAAAGAGTGGAAGGATGTGCCGGTCACTTCCGAGGACTTCAAATTTTATGTGGACGTCGTGAAAAATCCGGAGGTCGACGCCGCTCCGATCCGGACTTACCTGAGCGATCTTGATTCCATCCGCGTCATCAATGACCGAGAGTTTGAAGTTATCTGGAAGAAACGCTACTTCCTGTCTCTGGACATGACGCTTTCCCTTTCACCGCTTCCGCGCCATCTTTATCATGCCTATGACGGTCCGTTCGATCCGGTGCGGTTCAATGACGACCACGAGCGTAACCGGATTCTCGTCGGCTGCGGTCCTTACCGGTTTGTGAAATGGGAAAAGGGGCACCGGATTCTGATGACGCGCTGGGAAAAATATTACGGGAAGCGTTACGGCGTTATGCCGCCGGTTAAAGAGCTGGCATTTGATGTGATTCAGCACCCGAATACGCGTCTTCAGGCTCTTCTTTCCAAGGATCTGGACACATCGCCGCTGACGCCGGATCAGTGGGTGCATCGGACGAATTCACCGGAATTCGGGAAAAACGGTTTTCTGCGGAAGTTTCAGAACCTTCAGCTGGTTTACAGCTATCTCGGCTTCAATCTTTCGAATCCGCTGTTCCGCGATGCAAAAACGCGCGTGGCTCTCAGTCATCTGATTGACCGGACACGCATCGTAAAAGATATTTATTACGGTCTGGCAAGGCCGGTGTCCGGTCCGTTTTTTCCGGAGGGGCCCGCTTATGACAAGAGCATTCAGCCTTACTCCTACTCTCCGGAACTGGCGAAAAAACTGCTTGCCGAAGCGGGGTGGCGCGATACCGACAACGACGGCATTCTGGAGCGCGACGGGCGGAAATTCAAGTTCACGCTGATTTATCCGAATGCGGGGGAAATTTACAAACGCATGCTCCCGGTGATCAAGGAAGAGATGGCAAAAGCGGGGATTCAGATGGAACTTCTCGGACTCGAATGGTCGGTATGTGTCCAGCGTCTGGAAAAGAAAAGTTACGACATGTGCGCGCTTGCGTGGAGCGGCGGGCTCAATCCCGATCCGTTCCAGCTCTGGCATTCCAGCCAGGCGGATGTGGATGGTTCCAGCAATCATATCCGGTTCAGGAATGCGGAGGCGGACCGTCTGATCGAACAGATCCGGGTGACGTTTGACCCGGCGGAACGGCAGAAGTTGTATCACCGTTTTCACCGTCTGGTGCATGAGGAACAGCCGTATATCTTCCTGTTCGCTCCTTTTTCCCTGAATGCGCTGAACGGCCGTTACCGCAACGTCCGTCAATTTCCGCTCGGCTTTGCCGACACGATTCTGTGGACGCCGAAAATGCAGCAGATGTCGTTGTGAATTTGTGTGTGCAAGACACTTTTTTGCTGTTTTGATTTGCTTTAGCTCATAAGTATGCTATAGTAATGGACCTGTCTCTTATACACATCTGACGCTGCC
>URKJ01000061.1 GCA_900548385.1 uncultured bacterium
CGAGATGTAGCTCCGTCTCGTGGGCTCGGAGATGTGTATAAGAGACAGCCCATGAACTCATCGTGCAGGAAGCCCTGCTTCAGGCGGCCGGTTATTATCAGTGAGGGAAATCATGAAAATCGGTATTATTTACGACACATCCGTTGAGGGACTAAAAGGACACGGCACTCATCTGGCTTACCGCGGGCTCCCCGTGGAAATGCTGGCAGTCGCCGACACCAACACGGCGGATCTGGAAAAACGGATGGCGGAAATGTGCGTTCCCCGCCATTACACGGACTATGTGGAAATGCTCGACCGGGAAAAGCCGGATATTGTTGTTCTGGGGTCGCGGCTTCCGGGCGATCATCCTGCACCGGTCGAAGCGGCGGCAAAACGCGGTATTCACATGCTGATCGAAAAACCGCTCTGCTCCACGCTGGAGGAAGCGGACCGCATGGTGGAACTCGCAGAACGCTTTCAGGTGAAGATCGCCGTTGCCCATCTTGCCCGTCATGCGCTTGTTTTCCGCACCATGAGGCAGATGATCGATGCCGGAGCGATCGGGCGGCCGCTCACCGTTTACGGACGCGGCAAGGAAGATGAACGCGGCGGTGGAGAGGACCTGACGGTTCTCGGCACTCATATTCTTGATCTCATGTGTTATCTGTTCGGCAATCCGGAATCGGTGTTCGCCGAAGTCACCTGCGGCGGCAAGCCTCTGAAAGCGACCGACCGGAATATCACCAAAGAGCAGATCGGCCCGGCTGCCGGAGACAATATTTTCGCTCATTTCCATTTTCCGGACAACGTCCGCGGACTCTTTGAAAGCCGGAAAGGACTGTTCCGGGAAAAAGGACAGGTTCGCATGGGGATCACCGTTGCCGGAACGGACGGCTGTCTCAGCATGCGTTATGACAATGACCGTAAACTGCGTCTGACCCATTCCGAATATCCGCCGGAAGACGCGGCGGTGTACGAAGAAATACCTCTCGCAGAGACCCGGAGCATCCCCGGAGCGGAATCGCTCATCACCGAAGGCTGGATGCCTTACTTTGCGGTCAACAACCGCTTTGCCGCCTGGGATCTGGTCGAAGCGATCCGGGAAAACCGTCAGCCGCTCGCCAGTGTCTATGACGCACAACGCGTCCTCGAACTGATTCAGGGAATCTATCTTTCCCAGCTGGAAGGCCGCCGTATCGACTTCCCGCTCAAACAACGGAAACATCCTTTGGAGGGTTAAAACTATGTCAAAAGGAACCCGTATCGCATTCATTGCAAAAGGGCGCGCGGAACTGGAATCGTTCGAAGTTCCGCACGCGGAACCGGGCAAGCTCTTGCTCCGGACCGAATGTACGCTGATCTCTCCGGGAACGGAACGCGCCAACCTGCTTGATATGACCGACTACAGGGGATGGCCGAAATATCTCGGTTACAGCGCCGTTGCAACGGTCCTTGATACCGGAAACAACGAAACGCCGTTAAAACCGGGAGACCGTGTTGCGGTCTATCACAGCATCCATGCCTCACATCTGCTCAAACAGGAATGTGATCTGGTACGGCTTGAAGATCCTGCACTCCCCGCGGAAGAAGCGGTCTTTTCCATTGTTGCCGCAATGGGACTTCAGGGGCTCCGCAAGGTACGCCCGGAACTCGGCGAATCGGTCATGGTCATGGGACAGGGATTACTGGGAATCTTCGCCCTTCAGTGCGCGCGTCTTTCCGGCGCATTCCCGCTGATTGCGCTCGATTTCAACCCGGCACGCCGCAGGCTGGCACTGGAACTCGGCGCGGATTACGCATTCTCCCCCGACGAACCGGAGCTGGAAAAGCGGATCATGGAGCTGACACGCGGCGGCGTCAATGCGGTTGTGGAAGTAACCGGAGCTCCCGACGCAATTAAACTCGGTCTCCGCTGTATGGCTCCGATGGGAAGAATCGCGCTCACGGGCTGTTCCCGCTCTCCGACTTCCGAACTGGATTTTTACCATGCGGTCCACAAGCCGGGAATCACTATTATCGGAGCACATAATTTTGTCCGTCCGAAACAGGACAGTCGGCCGGGATACTGGACGATGCGCGACGATATGGCCATGCTTCTACGCTGTTTTTCCGCCGGACGCCTCAAGACGCGTCCATTGATCACGGAACGGGCAAAACCGTCCCGGGCACCGGAAATCTATAACCGTCTGGCGGAAGGTGACCCCGCCATGCTCGGAACGGTCTTTCAATGGAATTAACACAAGAACAATAACGGAGGATTGACAATGAAACTGCAAGGAAAAACGGCTGTCGTGACAGGCGGAGGCGGCTGCATCAGCGCGGAAATCTGCCGGAAACTGGCAGAACGGGGCGCCACAGTCGCGGTAATCGACATTCGCGGAGAAGCCGCAGCCAAAACAGCGGAAACCATCCGCGCTGACGGCGGCAATGCCGTCCCGTTCCTCTGCGACATCACCGATTACTCCGCCGTACAGACTCTGATGGACGATATTGCCGCCCGGTTCGGCGGAATCGACATCCTTGTCAACACGGCGGGCGGCTCCGCCCGCGAAAAATGCCGGAAATTCCACGAACAGGAGATCGACGTGATCGAAAGAGTTTTGAAAATGAACCTGAACAGCGCGATCTACTGCACCCGCGCAGTCGTCAACCGCATGATCGGAGCGGGATCCGGGAAAATCATCTTCATCGGCTCCTCTGTCGGAATCGGCGGACTCGTGAACTGCGTCGATTATGCAGCCTCGAAAGGCGCGATCTTTTCCCTCGCCAAAGCGCTGGCAATGGAACTCGGACCTTATAACATCAATGTGAACTGTGTCTCTCCGGGAATCATACCGCGTCCGGAAGAGGCGCGCGCACACGGCGAACTCGCGGAAAAAACCGCACGGGAAAAAAGCTGGTCCACCCGGATCGGACGCCCCGGCGACATCGCCAGCATGGTCGCCTATCTCTGCTCGCCGGAAGCGGATTATATTCTCGGACAGAATTTCATCGTTGACGGCGGACGCACTCTTGGACTGAAAGGAAACTGAATATGAAAGCAATCCTGGTTGATGAACGGCAGAATCTCTTCTGGACGGATGTTCCGGATCCGGTTCCCAACGAAAACGAGGTCCTGATCCAAATTCATGCGGCGGCACTGAACCGCGCCGACTTGCTTCAGCGTGCAGGAAAATATCCGCCTCCTCCGGGCTGGCCGGAATGGATGGGACTCGAAGCAGCCGGGATCGTTCTCCGTGCCCCCGCGAACAGCCGGTGGAAGCCCGGAGACAAAGTTTGCGCACTCCTCGGCGGCGGCGGATACGCGGAGAAGATCGCCGTCCCGCAGGATATGGTCCTTCCCGTCCCGCGCGGTCTTTCCATGGTGGAAGCCGCCGCTCTGCCGGAAGTATTCGCCACCTCATGGCTGAACCTCCGGTATGAAGCGGATCTGAAACCCGGTGAAACGGTCTTCATTCAGGCGGGGGCCAGCGGACTCGGCATTGCTGCGATCCAGACCGCAAAGCACATGGGTGCAACCGTCGTAACGAGCGTCGGATCGGACGACAAAGCGGAGTTTGTCCGCAAACTCGGTGCGGATGACGCAGTCAATCGCAGAACAGAAGACCCGTCGGTACTCTTTGAACGCCACAGCGTCAACGTCGCGCTAGACTGCGTCGGCGGCTCTGTGCTCGGCGGCTGCATCGGGAAAATGGCGGTCGGCGGACGCTGGATCCTGATTTCGACTCTCGGCGGCGAAACAGCGGAAATCCCCCTGCGTCCCATCCTCAAACGCGCAATCACGCTCAAAGGCAGCACGCTCCGCAGCCGCACGAACGAAATGAAAGGAAAGATTCTCGCGGATCTGGAACGGGAGCTCTGGCCCGCGATCACTGCGGGAACAATCCGCCCCGTCATCCATGCCGTACTGCCGGTCGAACACGCCGCCGACGCTCACGCCATTCTGCAAAGCGGAAAAAATACCGGAAAAGTCGTACTGACGATCGGACACTGACATGCTTCGGTTCTCCGGCGGAGTGCCGCGTAAATACCGCCTATGGTTCATGCTGTTCTGCGGCACGGCACTCTATTTCTTTGCAAACGTTCAACGGGTGGCAATTCCCGGCACGGTATTCAATCTGCTTCAGGAACGCCTGAACGTCTCCGCTCCGTGGATTACGGGACTCGGCTCCGCATTCATGTACATCTATGCGGTCAATCAGCTGTTCATCGGACTGCTGGTCGAACGCTTCGGAGGCACGCGGGTCATCTCCTGCGGAGCCTTGCTGTTCTGTGCCGGTTCTCTGCTGTTTCCATGGTCGGATTCCCTGCCGATGCTCTATTTCAGCCGGGCTCTGACAGGACTCGGCGCAAGTGCGCTTTATTTGAGTCTGATACAGGAGACCATCCGCATTTTCCGCAACAGTTACAGTCTTCTGATCTCGCTGGTCATCATGATCGGTTACGCAGGCGGAATCACGGCAAACGCCCCGTTTGCGCTCTGCGTCGACCGCTTCGGGCTCACTCCGGTACTGTACACGGCTGGCGGAATATCCGTGTTCTTTTATCTGCTTTATCTGCTGACCGCCTCCACGCTGAAACCGCCGCCGGTCCGGACAGACGCCACACTCCGTTTTGCAAATTTCACCGACGTGCTCAAAATCCCGCACAACCGCTTTCTGTTTCTGTTCAGCGGAATCAACTTCGGGCTTTACTATGTTCTTCAGACGGTGATCGGTAAAAAATTTCTGGAAGATTTCTGCTGCTTTGCACCTGATCCGGCGGCATGGGTGCTTTCCCTGATGGGTACGCTTTCGGCGGTTTCCGGACTCCTGCTCGCCATACTGAGCCGCTGTACGGGGAACCGGCGGCGGATTTTCTGCCGCATTGCGGGAACAATGTGCGTCACGGCTTTTTCCGTCCTGACGATTCTGCTGCTGTGTGACATACGGACCGGCTGGATCGCCGTTGTGTTCTGCCTGTTCTCTCTGACCGCCAGCATGTCGACGATCACGATTCCTCTTCTGCGGGAAACGAATACGCCGTCTCTGAGCGGACCGGCGATCTGTTTTATGAATTTCAGTTTCTATCTGGCAGTGGCATTTTTCGGCAATCTGACCGGATTTCTGATGAACTGTTTCCCGCCGGAATCCCGGAACGGCGCCCTGATCTACGGCAGAAACTCCTATCTCGCGGTCTTTGCGGTCCTGACACTGTTCGCCATTCCCGTTTTCCTCTGCTCTCTGCGCATGCGGGAAACAATGGGGAAGCAGCAATTCCTGAAATAATCCGTTTTTTTTCTTTTTCATACTGTAAAAAATTAAATTCCGATGTATCTTAAATATGAAAATACAGGAATGACAGCAAAATCAATCAAGGAGAACGGTTTTATCATGCTTCAGCTGCTCGCCGCCACCGGCAACCAACACAAGATCGTGGAATTCAGAACACTGCTTGCGGATTTGAACAGCCGCGTCAATATCGTAACTCCGGACACGATCCCGTATTTCCCGGAACTGATCGAAGACGGCAAGTCGTTTGAAGAAAATGCGGAGCGGAAAGCCGAACAGGCATCCGCCTATGCCGATATGGCGGCATTCGCCGACGACTCCGGTCTCGAAGTGGAAGCTCTGAACGGTGCCCCCGGCATCTATTCCGCCCGTTATGCGGGCGAAGGTGCGACCGATGCCCAGCGCATCGAAAAACTGTTGAACGCCATGAAAGGACAGACCAACCGTAAAGCCCGGTTCGTCTGCGTGATTGCGATTGCCTACCGCGGCGACGATGTGGCGCTGTTCCGGGGTGAAGTCCGCGGAACCATCGCCGACGCCCCCCGCGGAACCAACGGTTTCGGCTATGATCCCGTCTTCATCCCGGAAGGTTACGATAAAACATTCGGCGAGCTTCCGAAAGAGGTCAAAGATGCCATCAGTCACCGTGCCAACGCCATCGGAAAAGCCGTAAAATTCATTCGCGCCGAACTCGACAGCATGGATGACTTTGAATTCGTATGAAAAGCCTGTTTCCCGCCGCTCTTCTTGCCCTGACTGTTCTGACCGTTTCCGCGGCGGAACAGCGGCTTTCCTTTGTCCGCCCCTCAAAAACCGGCGATTTTTTCAATGCGGAAATCAATCTGGCTGCACAACGGGAATATAAATTCATTCTTCCGGGGCCCGGCAAGCCCGTGGAAAAACAGGAATCTCTGACAGCGACATTTTTTGCGGATCTGAAAGTTCTGGAGGTCGACCGGGCAGGCAGTCCGCTCCGTCTGGAACTGCGGATCAGCAGCGCGGGCGGCTTTCTCAACGGAAACCGTTTCGATTCCGCGCTTCTGAACCGGAAAACGGTGATCGCCGATCTCCGTTCCACCCCTGCCCGCTTCACCGACAAAGCAACCGGTCAGGCGGTCGCTCCGTCGGCTGCCGCGCTTCTGGGCGCAGTATTCCGCCCGCCGACGGGCGACACGCTTTCCAACACACTCGGCAGCTCCGCTCCGCTGCAAATCGGTTACAAATGGAACATTTCCGCTCTTCCGGTTCTGCAATCCCTGCGGAAACGCGGACTCGTTCTGTCCCCGGATTCAATCACAGCGCAGGCAAAAATCGCGGAAAAAGAGAATTACCGGGGAATCGAAACCTGCCGGGTGGACGTCGATATTGCATCAAGCGGAGTTTCCACACTGGATTTCCGTCTCCGCTCCTCGGTATGGGTCCCGCTGGATCCGAAGCGGAATATCGTCCGTACGCTCCGCACCGGCGTGGAAGTCGTTGATACCGTTCTTCCGGGAGACAATCCGCTGGCGGCGGGTTCTTCCGTGCGCGTCATATCCAAAGAGAGCCTGGAAGCGATCCTGCTTCCCGCGCAGGAAAAGAAAGAACTTCCGAAAACGGGTTTCTGGACGGATTTTATTCTCCGCTGAATGCAGGAGAATCATTGAAAAAAAGCAGAATCGTGCTATATTACTTTTCTGGAATAAAAAAAAGATGAAAAATTTATAGTATTTCGGGTTATGCTTCCATAAAAAACGTTTGTAAAATGGAAAAGAACCTGTATATTATAAGTCTTTTATTGCCGCCTGTGACGAAGAATGCAGCGACCACAGGGCGGAAACGCGGAATATCGGAGTCGGTATTCCATGTAACAAACTGGACCAAAGCAGGAGATGAAGGAAGTCCACTATGGTAAAGATCAGACTGAAAAAGACAGGCGCAAAGAACTGGATCAGTTTCCGGATCGCGGTTTGCGATATCCGCTCTGCGCGCGACGGCTACATGGTTGAAGAACTCGGCTACTACGATCCGAAACACAGTGACGAAAAGATTGATGTCGAGCGTGCGGATTACTGGATCGCCAACGGAGCACAGATGTCCGAAACCGTCAAAGCAATTCTGAATCGTGCGAAAGCCGGCAAATCCAAAGTGAGAGGCGTGCCGGATGCCAAGCCGAGAAAGAAAAACTTCAAGAAGGGTGCCGAAGAAGCAGCCTCCTGAGTAGGAATGGAGAGTTGACGTGTTTTTTGATGCGTTAAAGAAAATATTCGGCGGCGGAAAATCCGCGGAAGGTCAGGCGTCTGCCGGATCCTCTGCAAAAAAATCCGCAGCCCCCGAACATGTTGCGACACTCAAGGATCTCGAAGGCTTTGTGGAATATGTGGTAAAAGCCCTCGTGGACGTTCCCGATGAAGTCAAGGTCACGACCGAAGACGGAGAGAACGACACCCGTGTGATCCGGATTTACTGCCGCAAGGAAGACACCGGCAAGATCATCGGCAAGAAGGGCAAGACGATCATCGCACTGCGCTCTCTCGTCGGCGGAGCCGCCGGACGTCTGCAGGAACGAGTCACAGTCGAGGTGGTCGACTGAGTCTGCGGTTTGACATCATCACTCTTTTCCCGTCGATTTTTTTCGGCCCGCTCGGCGAGAGCATTGTCGGCCGGGCGGCGGAAAAGGGTATTGTGCAGATAAACACCGTTGATCTGCGTGATTTCACGCATGATAATCACAGAACGGTGGATGATAAGCCTTACGGAGGCGGAGCCGGTATGCTGATGAAACCGGAACCGTTGTTCGAGGCGGTGGAATCTTTGAAAACTGAAAAGACAAAAGTGTTGCTCACGTCACCTTCCGGTGAGCCGTTCACTCAGAAAATGGCGCACGAACTGGCGAAAGAGGAACATTTGATTGTCATTTGCGGACACTATGAAGGAGTTGACGAACGGGTTCGTCAGGTTTTGGTTGACCGGGATATTTCGATTGGAGATTATGTCCTGACCAGCGGAAATCTTCCGGCTATGGTGATTGTCGATGCTGTGACCCGTTTGCTGCCGGGTGCGCTGGGTTCTCCGGAATCCGAAATCGACGAATCGTTTGAAGACGGACTTCTTGAGTATCCGCAATATACGAGACCCGCGGAATTCCGCGGCTGGGCCGTGCCCGATGTTCTGCTGTCCGGCGATCATAAAAAGATCGCCGAATGGAGACGCCGGGAATCTGAAAAACGGACCGCCGCCATCCGTCCGGATCTCCTGAATTAGAAACAATTAAACACTCCCCGGAGGATGAAAATGAACAAGATTATCAATGCTATCGAAAAGAAGCAGTTGAAAGACAAAGTAACGGACTTCAAGATCGGCGATACCGTCAAGGTTTACACCAAGATCGTTGAAGGAACCACCGAGCGTATCCAGATGTTTTCCGGCATCGTGATCGCCAAGAACGGATCCGACATCCGTGAAACCTTCACCGTCCGCCGTGTCTCTTTCGGCTATGGCGTTGAGCGCGTATTCCCCCTGCATTCCCCCCGCGTGGACCGCATTGAGGTTGAACGCAAAGGCCGCGTCCGCAGAGCGAAACTCTACTACCTGCGCGACAAAGTCGGTAAAGGCGCGAAAGTCAAAGAACAGCTCCGCTTCACCGAGAAAGCCGCAAAACCGGCTGCCGCTCCCGCTCCGGCTGTTGAAGCCCCTGCTGCGGAAGCTCCGGCCGCGGAATAAGCGGTTTGACAAAGACGGAGGGAGCCCCATGTCCGGATTTCTCTCCGCCTCCGATGAACTCCTCGTTTTCGAATCTCAATTCTGGAACGGGGAGTTTTCTTTTATTGCGGGAATTGATGAAGCCGGACGCGGCTGTCTGGCGGGTCCGGTCGTTGCCGCGGCAGTCGTCTTCACCGACCGCACCCGCATTCCCGCCGGACTGAACGATTCTAAAAAGCTCACGGAACACCGGCGGGAGGAACTGCGGGAACTTCTCCTGACGGAGCCTTCCGTCAAGTGGGGAATCGGCGAAGTCTCCGCCGAAGAAATCGACCGCACCGATATTCTCCGGGCGACCTGGAAGGCAATGGCGCTGGCGGCGGCACAGGTGATCCCTCCGGCACAGTTTATTCTCGTGGACGGCAATCCGGTCCGCGGTCTCCCGCTCCCGTCTCAGAATATCGTAAAAGGCGATGCCCGCTCCGCCTCCATCGCGGCGGCAAGCATTCTTGCCAAAACGCACCGGGATCACCGGATGATCCATGCCGCCGGTCAATATCCCGGTTACGGATTCGAAATTCATAAAGGTTATGGAACGGAACTGCATCTGAACGCCTTGCGTACGCTCGGCGCCACACCGCTCCACCGCAAAACGTTCGCGCCCGTCCGCGACCTGCTTTTCCCGCCGGAATTCACTCAGCAGGATTTGTTCTGACAAAAAAACCGGATACGCTCCGCAGAGAAACGGTATCCGGTTTTCCGTAAAAACTGCAAATTACATGCGGTCAAATACCCGCACATGATCCACTTCGAAATAATCCGGAAGCACGGCCTGTTCCAGAACCGGAGCAGGCGTTCCGGCTTTGTGACCCGTCCCCGCACTCATGAAGCCGGGACCGCGATACCCATGACACTCCGTCGAAACCAGAATGAACTGTTCCACCTGGGAAACGGGTCCGACGGCAACGCTCCCCTCTCTGAGCCAGCCGCACCCCTCTTTCTCCAGGACAAGGTGCTTTTCCGCTTCACGCTCCGGCGGCACGACTTTGCCGATCAACCGTCCGTCAGCATAGAAATCGTATCCGTCAGGACTCCAGTCAACCGCATAATAGTGCCATCCGTCCGCCGTTTCTTCGTAATCCCAGGAAAAATGTCCGGAACCGCGCGCATCCTTGCCATATCCGCCCCAAAGATTGCCGCCGATCATCTTGCCGTCAAAATGCTGACGGTAATTTTCCATGATGTCGCACTCCACCCCGGCAAACCGGGCATCCGGGTGCGAACCGACTCCCGGCGCCTGAAGCCAGAACGCCGCGTGCCAGCCGCGGTTCTTCGGCAGACGGCAGCGGATTTCATAAAAACCGTAGCGGTGCATGAATTTCGGCTCTTCCAGTTTGCCGAACGGCCAGAAGCCGCCGGAGTCTTTCGGAGTATCGTAAGTAAGCGATCCGGTCTGAAGATGAGGCGAATAGAAATCATCGCCTTTGCGGATCATGTGGAGACGCAGATGACTCTCCCCGTCCAGCTCCACGCCCTCGGTCGTAAAGGTTTTGAGACGCTGTCCCCAGAAATTGAGCCGGAATCCCCATTTTGAGGTATCAAGCTCCGTTCCGTCGAATTCATCGTTCCAGACAAGTTTCCAATCCTTGTTTTCGGGCAGAAAACTGTCTGCATGACCATCCAGTTTAAATGTCTGCATTCTGATCTCCTTTTCATTGAATTGCTGATACTGTTTGCCATCAGCGCTTGAAACGGGTCAATTTCAAAAAATTGACTTTACCTGTTGTTAATCTTTTTTGTGCATCAAGACAATCTTGACACATCCGGAACGACTTTTTCCCAGAAAGTCGTAAAACTCAAGTTTTTAATCGTCCGTTACCAGGCCCTCCTCTGTGAACGTTACCGTCTTTTTGATATTCAATAAGAGCTCAAGTCGTTCTATTCAGGTATTTGGAGTTTTGGTTCCCGCTCCGGTTTGAAGTATCCTGCAGCTCTGGCGGACCAGTAAGCTCCAATCAGCGTGTAATTGGCTCCCGGCCAGCCTCTGGCACCGAGACGCACGATGTCGCGGCGCAGATCCTCCTGCCGTTTCAGAGAAAACTGCCAGCCCGGCATTTTCAGTTGTCCTCCAACGATTTCCGCAAGATCCCGGAATCGGGCTTTCGCGTAAAACGGCGATTCTTCCGCAAAGCTGCAGAGGGTTCGGAAAACATCCAGAATCCGTTTTCCTTTTTCCGGATCCTTAACTGTTTTTGCGGCAAGCTCCAGAGCATGGGCCTGCTGAAGAACGACATAGGCGGGAGAGCGGGCATGGCGCGGCTTCGCTTTCTGTTGTTCTTCAATCCATTTTTCCGTTCCGGTCAGTCCATTGTCGAGATATTTCAGAAAAAGGTCATAATACGTTCTGTTTCCGGAAACATCCCAGGCAGCAGCATAAATCATTGCCAGACGCAAGGTGACATAGGAGGGGGTCGGTGAATACATTTTTGCCACGCCGCGGTCATCGGGAAGCCCGTAGGCGAAACGGAACGAGTAGTTATTTTCAGGAGAGATTTCCCGGATCATCTTGTCGGCAACCGCACAGAGAATGGAACGGATCTCCGCTTTTTCCCGTTCCGACGACAGGGAAGAGCAGTAATAACGCCAAAACCCGTAGACCGCATTGGTATACTGATCGCGGGAGGTTCCGGCAAAGATGGTTTTCCCGTCTTCATGGCAGACTCCGCGGGCGATGAATCCAGGCTCTCCGTGAGCGGTCGCGGCGGAGCGGAGCCCTTCATAGGCCATTCTCGCCTGCCGGCGGCAGGAGGAATCGCCGGTCGCCGTGTATTTGTCGCACATGGCGGCAAGGAGAGTTCCGGTGAAGAGAGAACAGTCTTCCGTCCCGCTGCCGCCGCCATGCAGGTTGTAACCGACGCTTTTTTCATCGCCTTTCTTGTAGCCCTGGGTGCGGTATTCTCCTCTCCGGTACTGCTCCCGGGTCGGATAACTCCGCAGTGGCGGGAGCTTATGGAGCGTTCTCCCGTAGAAAAGTCCGGTTTTCGGAGATCGGAAGTTTTTTGCGGAGTACTCCCATAGACGGTTGATCCGCTGTTCCAGTTCGGCATTGTCCTGCGCGGAAAGAGATGTCATGCAGAACAGAATCAAAATAAAGGAATGGAATAAATGTTTCATGATAAGAGTTCCTTTTCAGTAAGCGTTTTGATAATTTTCCATCCGGAACTGTCCGGCAAGAGTTGCAAGCCAGCTGTTGAGTTTCAGCCAGTCGGAACGGACGATGCTGTGGGAAGCGCCCTGAACGTGTCCGTCGGCAAAGAGCCCGTTGAGTCTCGCCTTATGGCGGAAATGGTAACCGGCATTCGAACCAGTCGATGGATTATAGGCTTCTTTCCCGGCATTGGTTCCGGTGTGGTAGATGGAATCCATCAGCATCCAGTAGGATGATGCGTGCTTCAAACGCCGGGTGTCGAACCAGCATCGAGGAGAAGAACTGCCACTGACACTTTCACTCCCCCGGGGATTGCCATGAAAAGCGTTGTAGGAACTGCCGAGGTTCTGCATGACGGTTGAGCCGTAGATATTGCTGGAGTATTTCGGTGAGAGGATCGCCGGACAAGAGAGATAAGCAGGCATCTTGTTCATGGGGAAAAACTGCGCTCCCCATTGAATCTCCTGTGTGGCGCACTTGGAAATCGGAATAATGCCGTCGCTTTCGCCGGCGTAAAGCGCATAGAGCTGAGCGACCTGCTTCTGATTGTTCCGGCAGGAAATTCCCAGCGCGGCCATCCGTGCAGAATGCAGGGACGGCAGAAGAAGACTGGCAAGTATGGCGATAATGGCGATCGTAATGAGAAGTTCTGTCAGGGTGAAGTATATTTTTCTCATTGTTTTTCTCCTTTCCGGGGATACCAGATTCCATAACGGTGACGCAAACGATGGTTGGCGTTCGTACCGGACCAGATGGAGCAGCTTGTCTTGCCCCGGACGTCAGTGTCGTTGACTTTGATATCCAGTCCGAGAATGTTTGCGGAGGACATCCCCAGTTCGCGCCATGGAATCCGGACTTCGGCATGATAGCCGCGGGGGAGAGCACGGATTTTACTTTGTATGGCGGAAGCGTTCATGCCGGTTGCGCTCTTGTACTCCGGAAGTCCGTTCGAAGAGCGGGGAGCGAGAAAAAGCCGGCGAACCGTTTTCCCTGCGTTCCGATTTTCCGGATCGGAAAGCGGAGCGGAATCGAAGAAGAGTTCGATGGAATCGCCTTTCCAGGGAGCATCGGCTTTCCTCGGTCCGCGTTCCGGATCGTCAACGGAGATGTCAAGATGAAGCCCGTCCGGTCCGGAGGTGGCGCGGAAGGAAAATCGCGGGGCGCGTCCTGTTTCGCCGTCCCGGATGAGCTGTCTTTGAAAAGCGGGAAGGAGTATGGCGAAATTCCGGTCGCCGTCGGAAAGATAAATGATTGTTTTTCCCGGCCGTGCCAGTTCCGCATTCGGGAAACGGAGAATCGTTTTCCCGTTGATTTCCAGATCCGCATACTGCGGTGTATCCGAAAAATCCGGTCGGATCACGGCATGGATTTTTTTCGGTGCAAGGTTCTGAACTTCCAGGACCAGAACTTTCTTTTCCTTGTCCGGAACCGGAAAGGCGGAGAGAATCCGGAAGGAACGTTCCCCGGTCAGTTCCGCCTGTTTCAGAATCGCCCGGAGGTTTTTCCCGCGCAGGAAAACCGGATATTCGGAAAGGGAAATGTCTCCGGAACTCTTCAGCGGATTCAGATACATATCGAGCCGTTCATAGTCACCTTGAGGCAGGTGTAACGTGAACTTCTGGGCATCAGGCGCTTTCCAGAAGGCCGCGAGTTCTCTGCCGTCGTACATCCGGTAGAGATAACCGGTCGCGCCGGAGGGCCAGTCAAGCCGTTTCAGAACGGCTGCTCCGTTCAGAAGATGCGAAGCGATGCTCTGCCCGGTATAGAGATCATGGGGAATATAGCCCGAATACGCCAGATAGTCGCCGAGTTCCCAGTGCAGCGCGAGTTCATTCTGGAAGAACTGGCCACTGTGGACCAATATGGACCGGGCAACCCCTTCCCCCAGATCAATCAACGTGCGGCGGAGCAGATGCTGCGCATGAGAGGCGCGGCCGGCAACAGCGTAATTCGCACTTGCAGCTGGACCGATATAGTGGAGTTCCGTATTCCAGATCGGGAGATTCGGCGCATAGAGACCG
This sequence comes from uncultured bacterium, assembly GCA_900548385.1. Lineage (GTDB taxonomy): Bacteria > Verrucomicrobiota > Lentisphaeria > Victivallales > UBA1829 > UBA1829. The sequence goes on from URKJ01000061.1 coordinate 14,163, forward strand.
ATCAGGTTGCGCAAACTCCGGATAGCGCTTCGGGCGGAAAGCGGCGAAGAATCCAAAGGAGAGGCATAGGGATGAAAACTGAGAGCGTCGCAGTATTTCAGGACGCCGCTTTTGCCCATGTCGGTTAAAAACTGATCGACTTTTCCGCCATAGTCGGTGGTGATTCCGCCGCCGATGATGAGAGCGGCGGGATCATTCCGTTTGATGATTTGAGCGGCACTTTTCAAATACGGGATATATTCTTTCGCACTGGGAAGAGCGATGTTCGGCTCGTTGGTAATCTCGTAAGCTGCAATTTTCCCTCTGTAGCGGGAGGACATGGCGGCGGCAAAGCGTGTCCAGGCAACAGGATCGGGAGAGACGCCGTCCCAGAAGCCGTTCATTTTGTGAATGGTTGTCGCCGGAGATTTCAAAAGCCAGTCGGGAAGAGGGGAATAGACCCGTTTTTTGCTCTCCTTGTCGCGCAGATAAAGCATGTTGCCGAATACCGGCATCAGGGCAAAGCCGTTCCGGTGAGCAAACTGAAAGCGGTCGTCGGAGAGAGACCAGTCGAATGCTCCCGGCTGCGGTTCTATCACTTTCCATTGCAGTCCGCCGTCATGAAGACGCAGGAAGACGATTCCGGAACGTTTCAGGAACTCCGCGAATTCCGGATCACCGCCGCCGTTCATCGTCCGGAAAGAGTTCGGAATAACCCCTCTGACAGGAATGCCGAGATCACTGTTGACGCCGGTGGAGAACTCCTTTTTCGGATCAACGGTTCGATTCTGCGGACGGGGAACCTCGGTAAAGAACCAGTCGCCGAGCCCCTGGCGGAATCCGCCGCCTTCCAGAATTCCGGAAAGACGGAAATGTCCGAAACGCCGCGTGCCGGTATCAAGTGGAACGGAGAGCGTCCGGTTCGGAGGAACGGTTCGGGAAATTGTCTGTCCGGGAAAAACGATTTCCGGCATCAGCGTATCCCGGATTTGGAGACGGGACTGGATCGGGCTCGCCTGATCGGTATAGTTGACAAGTTTCAGTTCGCAGGAGAGCGCTTCTCCGGGAAAGCGGACCCGCAGATCTCCGCAGATTGCGCCTTCGACCGGAGCGGAAGGTTTATATGGAGCCGGCGAATTTCCCTCATTGATCTGGAGAGCGTCAAGCCAGACGGAGGCAGTGCCGGATTTTCCGTTCAAGCCCCAGCGGAAAAGCGTAAAGTACCAGCTCCGCTTCCCTTTTGCGGTGAAAGAGAAGGAATACCGTTTCCATCCGGTCGTGGTCCTGAAGCTCCGCGCGGTGAACATCGACCAGTCACCGAAAGTGGGTGTAACCATCTCTCCGACGTACTGTCCGGCACGGATGTCAACCGGCTCGCTGCTTTTCATAAACCACGAGAACGTATAGACTTTTCCCGGAACGAGCTTATACTCCCGGCTGACCAGTTCAATCATGTCCGCTCCGGGATTGTCAAACCGGAGACTCTGTTTTCCATGGATTTTTTCCGCAGTGTCGAAAACCGGTTCCCCAAACAGTTTCGGTTGTCCCGGACGGACGAACCGCCGGATGCCGAACTCCGCGCGTCCGAGTTCGAAACTGGAGTTGCGGATCGGGTTGACATCCGCAGACAGCGTTCCGCCGATCCCCAAAAGAAAGAGAAGGAGACGATTCATCATTTTCCGCTCTCCCAGATGATGTCTTTGGCATAGAGTTCGTTCAGGGAATTCTGGAATAATCCGAACACAAGATAGAGTTTGCCAAGCGACAGCGTGGAATCCGGCGTCGCTTCCGGAACACTGAACTCAAACGAATACCGTTTCCACTCCTTGTCAACCCGGAAACTGACCGGTTTGAACCACTGTTTCCTGTTTTTCTCCCACGGGCTGGTCAGCTGAATCTGGGCGAGCCCCTCCCGATCCGCTTTGAACCATCCGGAGATATGACAGGTGGTTCCCGCCTTGAAATCCAGATTCCGGGTGTTGACGCGCAGACGATCGAATTTGGCAAGTCCGTTCCTCTTCGTCAGTTTGAGTGCTTTTCCTCCTGTCTCTTATACACATCTCCGAGCCCACGAGACGGAGCTACATCT
>URKJ01000062.1 GCA_900548385.1 uncultured bacterium
CGCCAATTTCAATATGGCGGCGCGTCAGCTTGATGACTGGAAACAGGAAGAACTCGACGCGTAAATCTGTTATTGCCGGAAATTCTGGTTCTGTATTCTGGTGAATGCAATTCCGCTGACCGATATGTGCCCTATAAAAAATATCGGAGCCGACGAAGATGGCAGATGCAAACCATTTGCTGCTGACTGTCTTCATGGCGAGTGAGTGGGAGAATTTGAGGTGGATATAACCATTTTCCCTGATTGCGTCAGGGATTCCCGAAGAGTGTTTCAATGGTACAATTATGGACTTGCCGGACAGCTTTGGGGAACAAGCAGAACCACTCATTTTGAAAGAAGAGTATGAATAAAAGAATATCAGCGGAGGAAAGGCGGGGGCGATTCCCGAATGATTTTTGAAGTAATCGTTTCTGTTCCGCGGATGGGGATTTAAAAAGCTCTTTCCAAAGAAATACGGCTGTCCCGGCTATGTCATTTTGCAAATGAAAAAAATCCGATATTAATGTTTTATAAAAGGAAAATTTTCCATGAGTGAACTTCAAACAGTCAGGCTTCGTTCGGTGCGTTTCTGGGATCCGGATTTTCATTTCAGTATTTTCGTAGAACAACACCCGAATTCCAGCGACAGCAAATTCTGTTACCAGCGCAATTTTTGGAAAATAGTCTTGTTCCTTGAAGGTCATGGAACGGAAATGATTGACGGAATCCCGTATCCATTTACTCCCGGTATGCTTTTTGTCATTCACCCGGATGATGTAACGAATTTCAAGATCGCATCAGGGCAGAAGATCAAGGTCTGCAATATCATTTTCCCACAAAGTTTTCTTGCATTTGCCGAACCGCTTTTTTTCAGAAATGCCGAGTTTTTGAATTTTTTCCAGTTGGAACGCCCGTCACTCCCACAGGAGAAACGTGAGCGTTACTACATTCAAACCGCTTCTCCCGCTATAATGTCTCTTGTTCAGAAAATGCTGAAAGAATTTGAACAGGCAAAAGAGATGTTTGAGTCCATTCTGCAGCTTGAACTACTCGAACTGCTGTGCCTGATCATCCGGGAGGGTGAACGGAAAAGCAGGAAAAACAGCATGCTCACGCTGGCGCAACGGGTCATGGCGGAGTTGCAGGAACAGTATCCGTCACAAATTAATATGACATATTTTTCCCGCAAGTTTGGTGTCAGCAGGCAGTATCTGACGCGTTGCTTTCGCGCTGCTTACGGGGTGGGAATCATAAAACATCTTCAGAAAATCCGTCTGGAGGCTGCATGCAGGCTGCTTCACAGCGAAACGGAACGGGAGAATATCGCGGAAATCGCCAGCCGATGCGGTTTCCGGGATCTCAGCTATTTTTACCGTGTTTTCCAGGCGGAATTTGGAGCATCTCCCGGTTCGAGGCTTCGAAATACTGAAAAATCGTAAACTTGTTTCTCTTCCTGTAAAACCAGTTTCCAAAAAACAAAGACAAATCTGTATTTATGTGGTATAATGATAAAAGATACATTAAATGCAGTATAAGGATAAATACCAAATGCAGATGCAAAACGTGACATTGGAACTGAGTGCAAAACCGTTTATGGACGATTCCGAGGAATCAATGCGGATGGTTTTTCGGAAATTGTTCCGTCAATGGCATTCTCTGACGAAAGACGCCAAGAGGGTTTCCGTCCTGTTCTGGATCGCTGACGGGTCGGAAATACTGGAATTTTCCGGTGATCTCGAACAGCGTTTCGAATGGGGGTACTGGCAGGGAATCGCGAATCCGCTTCCCCGTCCGAAGCACCCAAGACGCAGCCAACTGCTTAGCGGTAACTGGTTTCCGACGAAATATCGTCCTGATGCCTCTCCGCGTTCTTATGCATGGTTGAAACATTTGATTGAAATTTGCCGGGAGATCGGATTACAGGAAACCGGAAAACGAATCCGTATCGGAGCAACTTTCGATAACGGCCCGGAATTTTCCGTTTCCGACTTTAAATACCGCCGTCATTCTGAGATTGCACAGGCACATTCCATCTATCCAAACAGTTTTGTAACCTGCGATTCTGTGCTTCATGCAGATCGTATCCGCTATGCGTCATATCCGGACGGCATTCCAGAGGGACTCTCTCTTGGAACCTTTCTCGGTGCTCAATACCGCGAATTTTCAAAGGCTCTCGGCTTTGACTATATCTGGCTCTCCAACGGTATGGGATTCGGAACTGAAACGTGGGGTATTTCCGGTGCTCTCTTTGACAAGCAGACGTTTTATCCTGAAAAAAAAGATGAGGCTGCAAAACGGATGTCAGGGTTCTGGAAGGATTTTCTTGCCGCCGCGCCGGGAACAGTCATTGAAACTCGCGGAAGCAATTATTCCGCCGGAATTGAAATGGCGACTGACGCCGCGCCGCTGGCGTGGCTTTACCGGACCGGCGTAATTACCCCGCCGGTTAATTCGCCTATGGCCGCAATTCTCTATAATCCCGGTTATTCAATGGCCGCATATCTCAGTCATATAGCAGAACTGCCGGGAAATGATTTTACATTCCGCTATTATATTCATGATCCGTGGTTCATGAACAGTCCCTGGCTCGACCGCTATGGCAGGGAGCCGTGGGATCTTTATATGCCGGTTTCTGCCTCCCGTTTCAACGCGGAAGGCAAGGTGGAAACCGCATCACGCCTTGCGTTCCTCTCCTGCGACGATTCCTATGGCGGTATGCCGGACGAAGTGCCGCAGGAAGTGATTCCCCTTCTTCAGCGGGCATTGCGCGAACGTCCGGATGAGGCGGGGCCGTTCCTTTGGCTTTATCCGTTTGATGAATATGCGGAGCAGAGCCATTTGGACTGCATTTTTGCTGAGGAGCTCTTTTTTGCGGAGGCGTTGGAAAATGGTGCGCCGGTCAATTCCGTAATCAGTACCCGAAATTTTCTGCGTCTTCATAAGGAAGGGAAAGATCCGATGGAGCATTCGGTTCTGATCATTCCGGTTTCCGCAATGGAAAATGCATCGGTATTCAAGGCTGTACAAAATCTGGTTCGGAAAAAGCAAATTATTTTCTACGGTTCGCTGCAATACGCTTCGGAAAATGTTTGTTCTCTGTTGGGACTTCGCCGTATGGAAAGTTTAAACGGAGAAGGAATTCTCAAATTCACGTTTGACACAGCGGAACATGGCAAGTGTTCATCTGTCTGCCATATTCTTCCTGTATTTAACGGGGGCGGACTGTGCGAAACGGCAGAATCAGCCATTGTTTCGGCCGAAGCGGAAATCGCCGGAGAAAAACGGGTCATTCTTGCCAGGCGAATGTTTAAAGACGGTGGATGTGCCGTTTTTCTGCGGGCTCTGTTTCCGTGCCGGAAGGAGCAGCTTCCCGCGGAAGCCTCCCTGTACCAGCGTCACCACCTGATAACCGGCTCACCTGCTGAATTATATCCGACGGGAATGCTTCTGCGCTGTGCAATGGCAGAAACCGGCTGGCGCTTTTCTTTCCATATGACAGAACCGGGTAAAGTTCCGGTCATGACACTTTCCCGTAATCGCGGTGCGTTCATTTTAAGCGGTTTTGTTCCGGATACAACAACGATTGGCAACTTTTCAACTCCGCTTGGAATTCCGATCCCATACGAGCGCGATATCCGGGTTTCCAACGAAAGCGGACAGTTTCATTTTGAAAAAACAATCCGTCTGCGCAATCGTGTGTTTGTCTGCCAAAAGAAAACTTCAACGGTCAGTTGCCGGACTTTGTTTCCGAATGCTCCGGACATTACAGACCGGATTGGCGTGACTGGGCTGAATGAGGCTGATGTTCGTGTTTTTCCGCCTCCCGATGTGCTGGAGGAAGTGGAAATCCGAACAGATCCCGGTCCATCCAGTCTATGGAGCGACACGTTTTTGTCTCCGGAGTGGGAAGATACCGGATACGGACGCTGTCTGATTTTACACAACATATCCGGTTCGCTCAATATCGGTTGGAAAACAAAATAAAAGAAAGGGAACAGTTATGAAAAACAAAATGTTTACACGGTTATCTTTATTCACCATTGTGGAACTTCTCATCGTAGTTTCTGTAATATGTATCCTGATGGCACTGCTTCTGCCGACGCTGAACAAGGCGAAGGAGAAAGCCCAGTCCATCAGTTGTGTAGGAAACTTGAAACAGCTGCTTGCCTTTTCCCTTCAATATTCTCTTGAAAACGACGATTACATTATCAGCGGTTATCATAACGGTGCTTCCAACTGGTCCGGATGCTGGTTCAGCACGCTGCTCCGAAGCATGGAGCCGAACCATCCGACGGGGGGAAATATGCTGGAGCCGATTCAGAACAAAAGAGTAAAAAAACATATAATTCTCTGTCCGTCCTACCGATCCTCGGGAAATGCCAATAAAGTGCCGCTTGGCTACAGTGTCAACCATAATCTGAGTTCAAAAAATCCCGGTGGTACGATTAGTGACAGAGAAGAAGATGTTGTATGGAGAAAGATAACCTCACGGAAAGCCGCATCAAAAGCATTTTTCATCATAGATGATTATGAATGCGTTGCAGCAACCCGTTCCTCGCTGGTTCGGGTGATGAACCTGAGCACTCTGACAGCCGCGCGCGGGGGGATGTTGAGTTCCTCGCTGAATCCTCCACTCATGCGGCATGAATCAGGTGCTGCTGTAAACGTTGGATGGCTGGATGGACATTCATCTTCCGACCGGGGAACAAATATCAGACTGGATACTTACAATATTTCATTTTGGACTGGAACTTATTGAAAAGGAGTGCTTTATGCCGCCGAAGATTTTTTATGCAATCGTTTTCTGCCTGGTCGGCTGTGTTTCCGCCGCTGAAAAATTCTGGACCTATACACCTGGAGAAGGTATCGCATTTGAGACTGTTCAGGGACAAGTCTCTCTTTTGACGCCGACCTGGCAACAGGTTTCCGAAATGGAAATGATACGGAAAAAGCAACTGACTTATCATTTTTTCGAGAATGAACCGCAAAAATTCAGATGCAGGATTATTTTCCAGCGGTCCTCGCCAATCCCGGCGGCGTGCCTGGGATTCGGTATTGTCCTGCCTTTGAAAACTCCCGCTCTGACTTACGATGGAAAACGGCTTGTTCTGCCGGAACACTACAAGGAATCCAAATGGATTCTTCTGGGAAAACAGCATGTAAAAAAATTGGAAATCCCGTTAAGCAGCGGTTCCATAGTGACGTTGTCCGGTAATTTGACTGTTTCCGTTCTTGACGGACGGAAATTTCGCAATGATTCCTTTCTTGTGCGTCTTTATTTCTCGCCTGACAGCGGGGAGTTGGTTACATCAAAGCTGGAATTCCGCGCGGCGGTCAAAACGATTGATTCTTCTCCGCTGGATCTTTCTCCCGCTGTCAATATGGGACTGCGGGATGAAATCGCCGGAGACGGGAAAGGCGGATGGACCGATCAGGGGGCAACCAACGACCTGCGGCAGCTCCGTTCAGGTCTGCTCTCAATGGGTGGGGTGAAATTTCAAATCATTGATGAACGGCAGACCAATAAGGCTGCTATCGTACTCGGTCGTAAATTCCTGACCGAAGCGGTCGTTCCGGTCAACGGAAAACGCGGGGCGTTTCTTTATCTGCTTCATGCCTCCGCATGGACAATGCCGGGAGTCCTCGGAAAGATCACTGTGGAGTATTCGGATGGAACAGATGAGATGTTTGAAATCCAGCAGTTCCGGGACGTCGGCAACTGGTGGTCGCCGATCAAAGGAGAGAACGCTTCTGTATTCTGGAGCGGACGGAATTCCATATCGAATGTTGGGTTGTATCTGAGTCAGTTCAAACTGCGCCGTAGCGATCCTGTACGGATCCGCTTTTCCATAACCGCCTCCGGAAGTTGTTGGATGATCCCCGCAGCCACGCTCGGGTCCGCTCGTATCCCATTAGAAATGCACGATCCTGAGACAAGTTTCTTCCCGAATTCCGAGTGGATTCCTCTGGATACCCCATACGAAGTCCGTTCGGGATCTCCTTTGGATTTTTCCTGCATGACCGATGCTCCTGCCGGAAAATACGGGTTCGTGATAGTTTCTCCGGAGGGAAATTTGTCGTTTTCTCAAGCGCCGGCGAAACGAATTCGTTTTGTCGGAGTGAATTTGTGCTTTTCCGCAAATTTTCCCAATAAGAAAGATGCTCCGTTTTTAGCGGAACGGATACGGCGTATAGGGTACAATGCCGTTCGGATCCATCATCAGGACGACTGGTTATTTCCCCGTGGGACTCAGAAACTGCATCAGGAGCGTTTGGATCGCCTTGAGTTTTTTATAGCGGAGCTGAAAAAACGGGGACTCTATGTTTGTTCTGATCTTTATACATCTCGCGGATTCAATGCGAAAGACAATCTGCCGGAATGGCTTTGTTCATCACCGCGTTTTGCCAGCGTCATGAAAGGCTTTTTGCCGATTTCCGACAATGCCTTCGAGGTCTGGAAGAGTGCCGCTGAAGCCTGGCTTACGCACAAGAATCCCTATACCGGTCTCGCATTGATAGAAGATCCGGTTCTATATTCGCTTTCTCTTGTGAATGAGGGGAATCTGGATTACTACTGGAATGCTGCTCCGGAACTTGAAGCTCTGTACATCCGGAAATTTAAAAATTGGATGATGAAAAAATATCCTGCCGAAAAGTCGTCGGCAAACCGGAAGGATCGCCGTTTTCGAGAATTCCTGCATGAGCTTCAAAAGGTTCTCGTTGAAAAGCAGCTTCGTTTTCTAAAGGAAGATTTGAAACTGAAAGCCCTTTGTTCGGATTTAAATATGCAGGATGACTTCCCTTTGGCTCTGATCCGGAAAGATCTGGATATTGTGGACAGCCACAAATATCATGATCATCCACAGTTTCCGCAAAAAGCCTGGAGATATCCCAAACAGTATGAGCAGACGTCCGCCGTTGCAAATATGGGAAACAATATTCCCTGTCAGCTGTTTGCTTCCCGCCTTTTCGGAAAACCGTTCTGCGTAACGGAATACAAATACTGTTATCCGAATCAATACCGCTCTGAAGGAGGCCCGCTGATTGGTGCATACGCCGCTTTACAGGGGTGGAACGCCCTTTATCATTTTGCCTGGAGCCATTCTCTGAAAGGAATGCTGGAACCGTTTCCTGCCGGAACGTTTGATACGGTCAACGAGCCGTTAGCACAATTTTCCGACCGCCTTACCATGTTTCTCTTCCGCCGCGGCGATGTAAAAGAAGCGGACGAGCGATGTGGTGTTGTAATTCCCGCCGATTATTGGAAATCGTCTTTGCCGGTGGAATGCCCGGAAGAATTCCGCCGATTGGGACTGCTTACAAAAGTTGGAATCGTTTCTCATAATGTTCCGCATGATGTATATTCTCTTTCTCATGCTCAAGTGATGGGGCTGGCTCCTCTGGAAAGCGCTCCGTTGAATCATGCTGTCCGTATGATGCGGACAAGGAAAATCGCGCAAAGTCTCACCGGAGAATTGATATTGGACGCAGGTTTAAGGACATTTCGGATTATCACCCCCAGAACTCTTTCCGTAACACTGCATCAGGGGACCGTTTCCGCCGGTGCGCTGTCCGTTCATGGGGCAACTGTCCCACAGTCGATTTCCTTAATCAGTCTGGACCGCACGCCAACGCCGATAAGTCAAAGTCGTTCTTTGTTACTTTTGCACCTTACCGATGTATTGAATGCCGGAAGCAAATTTCAGAATATCTCCCGTAAATTGCAATTAGCGGATGGTGACGCCAAACTGCTTTTACGCCGAGATCCTGTTCAAATCTCAATTCGCTTGGGAACATCCGTGCGGCCGGTTGTGAATGCGCTGAAAATCGACGGAACATTTGCCGGAAGAATTGTTTCCCGATTTGAAAATGGCGTTCTGCATTTTACCGCCGATCCCGGAGTTTTTCCGGGTGGTATTATGGCATACCATATTAGATGTCAATAGCATTAAAAGGGGGGAGTAAAATGTGGCGGCAGTAACGAACGGAATGATATATCGGATGCCCCGTGTAAAAAGGAGGCTTTGCCGCCCCGGCGCAAAAGGATTTAGGACGGCTATGTTCGTGATCATTGGACGCAGGCTCGCGGGTGCGTTTTTGTCTTCCATCGTAATTTTGCATGGGGAATACGTTTTGTTTCCGTGGTCCGGAAAATATGCTCCAGTGCCGTTTTACCGCTTGTCAGCGATACGGATTAAGATAATATGTTAAGGCAGCCGGCGCAATTCTCCGTCTTTTGCTGTATGTATATGAGACTGCTCTGGCAGTTCGGTTTCAGAAGTTGGTGTGTCGCATCGGAAACAGACAGTCATGTGCAATCGGAGTTTCAGACTCTCGACTTATAGTAAAGCCGTTGGCTTGCGGTTTTTGTTCAACTTTTTTTACTGATAATATATCAAATTTCAGAATTTTTATTGAATTTTTTAAATCCGGTATTATAATGATAATCGGTCAGAAAACAACGGGAGGTCATCATGTTTCATAACAGCCTGGACATCAACAATGTAACGGAGCTCCGCCTCAGAACGCTGGTCTATTTCGGCTGCGGAGCGATCCGTAAGATCGAAGAGATCGCCGCGGCGCTTGAAAAGCGCGGGATCGGAAAACTGCTGGTCGTCACCGGACGCGGCGCGTACAAAAAAACCGGTGCGTGGGATCAGATCGTTCCCGCTCTTGCCGCGCATAAGATTGACTATGCGCTTTTCGACAAGGTCACGCCGAATCCGACGACAACGCAGATTGATGAAGCTGTCGCGCTTGCGAAAGAGGCGGGAGCCCAGGCGGTTCTCTGTATCGGCGGAGGAAGCGCGATCGACGCGGGAAAGAGTGCCGCGATTCTTCTCGCCAACCCACAATATAATGCATCTGATCTTTACTGTTACAAGTTCGCTCCGGAACATGCGGTTCCCATTATTGCCGTCAATCTGACGCATGGAACCGGAACCGAGGCGGACCGTGTCGCTGTTGCGACGATCCCGGAATCGGAATATAAGCCCGCGATCGTTTATGACTGCATTTATCCGGAGTGGTCTATCGACGATCCCGCTCTGATGACCGGGCTTTCGGAAAAACAGACCCGGTTCGTCAGCATCGACGCGGTCAATCACTGTGTGGAGGCTGTTACCAGCGCGATTGCAAGTCCTTATTCGATTTCGCTCGGACGCGAGGCGATTGCTCTTGTCGCGCAGTATCTGCCGGCTGTTCTGAAAGATCCGGGCGATCTTACCGCGCGTTATTATCTGCTTTACGCGTCCATGCTTGCCGGAGTTTCGTTTGACAACGGAATGCTCCATTATACCCATGCTCTGGAACACCCGCTGAGTGCGGTTAAGCCTGAGTTGACGCATGGTCTCGGACTCTCCATGCTGCTGCCTGCCGTGATCAAACATATCTATCCGGAGCGGTCAGTTGTGCTTGCGGATGTTCTTGCCCCGCTGGTTCCCGGACTCAAAGGCGAGCCGTCCGAGGCGGACGTCGCGGCTAAAGGGGTTGAAAAGTGGCTGGTGAGCGTCGGAGCACCCGAAAAACTCCGCGATGAAGGATTTACCGCCGCGGATATTGATAAACTGGTCGATCTCGTGTTTACGACTCCGTCATTGAATATCCTGCTTTCTCTTGCCCCGGATAAGGCGGGACGCGATGCCGTCCGCGAGATTTATGAAAATTCGCTGAACCCTCTGAACCCGTGACGGTTCCGGAGAGCGATTGAAAAAGAAAACGGAGCGCTGATGAAATTCAACGCTCCGTTTTTTCTATCCGGTCCTGACTGATCCGGATTATTTGATCTTTTTCAGAATGGCTTCGTAATGCTTGATATAATCATCGACTTTGGTCGTGGAGAGATAGCCGGTTTTGGCAAGAACCTTGCCATCGGCGGAGATGATCAGAACGGTCGGGAAACCTTCGATGCCGTATTTGCGGGCAAGCGCGTTGTTCTGCTGAACGGTTCCCGGAAGAAGCTGTTTCTGTTTCGGAAAGTCCGCTTTGAACAGAACGAAATTTTTGTTCAGGAATTCCGCGAACTGCGGCTTGGCAAACGCCTCTTCATCCATCCGGATGCAGTACGGACACCAGTCGGAACCGGTGAACAGCATCAGGATCGGTTTTTTCTCTTTCTTCGCCCCGGCGACCGCCTGCGGGAAGTTGTCGGTCCATTTGGCGGCATCGGCAAATGCCATGACGGTGCCGCACATCAGCAGCATTGCAAGGATCAGTTTTCTCATGATGGTTCCCCTCTCATAGGTTGATTTGTTCCGGCTTCTCTCTGAAACCGCGCTTGTGGTATCAGACAGCGGAACCGGTGGAATGTTCCATAAAAAATGACGACAGACCCGCCGGGAGCCTGCCGTCATGAAGATTACGATTGGAGCGGGCGGCTTATTCCCATTCGGTAACCGCGCAGACCGCCGCCATGTCGACGATGTCATCGACCGAGCAGCCGCGGCTTCCGTCGACGAACGGCTTGCGGAGTCCGTTGCAGATCGGACCGATCGCGGTGGCTCCGGCGAGACGTTCCGTCGCCTTGTAGATGGAGTTGCCGCAGTTCAGATCGGGGAACACGAGCACGTTGGCCTGACCGGCGACCGGGGAGCCCGCGAACTTCTTCTTGCCGATTTCGGGAACGGTTGCGGCGTCGAACTGCATTTCGCCGTCGATCATCAGGTCGGGAGCCAGCGCTTTGGCTTTCGCCGTTGCCTGAACGACTTTGTCAATGATCGGATCGTGGGCGGAACCATTGGTCGAGCAGGAGATCATCGCGACTTTCGGATCGGTTCCGGTGTACATCTTGAAACGTTTTGCCGTCTGGAGCGCGATTTCTGCAAGCTGATCGGCATCGGGATTGATGTTGAGGCCGCAATCCGCATAGAACAGAACGCCGTTATAGCCCCATTTGGGATCGGGCATCTGCATGACGAAGAAGCTGGAGGCGATCTTGTTGCCCGGAGCGACTTTGAAAAGCTGAAGCGCGGGTTTGGTTTTCTGGGCGGTGTTGTGTGCGTAACCGGTCGGATTGCCGCCGCAGGAGGCATAGCCGTGGGCGTCGCCGGCGCAGACCATCGCGGCAGAGAAGACGCAGGTATCCTTGAGCCATTCACGAGCCTGTTCGGGCGTCAGCCCCTTGTTCTTGCGGATTTCGACGACGGTGGCGATATAGCGGTCGAGTTCGGGCGTCTTGAGAACGTCCACGAGTTCCACGCCGTCGAGACAGACGTTGTTTTCCTGAGCAAGTTTTTTGATCTCTTCCACGCAGCCGACGAGCACCGGGCGCGCATAACCGAGTTTCACAAGTTTTTCCGCGGCTTTGAGGTTTCTGGGATCATCGCTTTCCGTAAGGCAGACTTTGCGGTTCAGAGCTTTCGCCTGGTTACGGATCTTGTCAAGTACAGTTTCCATGTTCGGCATTTTCCTTCCGTTATAGAGGTATAAAAGAAAGGCACCGGGGAACATCCCCGGCACCGTGACTCACTGTATTGTAATTTAGCATAAAACACGACGCTTTCAAAGCCGTTTCCATTATTTTTTGCAAGAACTTTCCATCATTGCCATTCCAGCACGAGGGGGAGTTTCAACGCGGGATTCAAATTGACAACGATCCCTTTCGGTCCCCGGATGCGGTCAAGAAAACAACCCGCTGTGCCGTCCGGCAGACTGTACTGGCCGGAGCCGTACGGAGTTCCGTCTTCCCGGAAAAGCCGTCCGTTTCTGGATGTGATCCCGGTCCAGCAGGGAATTTTGAGACTCCGGTACAGCTCCGCCTGTTCCCGCTGATTATTCCAGGAGGGCAGACGCGCTCCGAGGGCGGCGGCTGCACCGCGGGCTTCGCCGTAAGTCACCATGACGGGGATCAGCGAATAGTATTTTCCGTTGATTTCTGCAGCCATCGACCGCAGTTCCGCTCCGTTCCGTTTCCGGAATGCTTCCAATATCCGCAGATGACGGTTCAGGCGTTCGGTGGCGGGGCCCGGAGTGATCCGGGAATGAAGCTGTTCGGCGGTTTCCGGCGGCATTCCTGCATCGTGAAAAAGAAACAGTTCGCGCGGCGGTTTCTGAAACATGGTGCCGAACGATGTAACGGCACTGCCGGAAACGATCAGATGATCCAGATTCAGTTTGTTGAGCGGATCCAGTTCCGGGACCGGATTGCCGAAACAGTTCAGGAAACGGAGATTGCGCAGGTTTTCCAATGGGGTCAGATCGGTGATCCGGTTGCCCGGAACGGAGAGTTCGAGCAGGGCATCATGGTGTTCCAACGGCTCCAGGGAGCTGATCCGGTTGTAGCCCGCATCCAGATACTGAAGCTGTTTCGATTCCCGGAGGGGCCGGAGATCGGAAATATTGTTTTGCGACAGGAACAGCATGTCCAGTTCTGCGGCGTCCGACAGCGGCGTCAGGGATTCGATCCGGTTGTGACTCAGGTCGAGTTTTCGCAGCGGCATTCCGTTCAGCGCGGAGAGGTCGGCGATCCGGTTTCCGGAAAGGTTCAGGTCCGTGACGGGAAGCCCGTTCAGAGCGTAAATATCTTTGATCCGGTTGCAGGAGAGGTCCAGCCGTTTCAGCGGCATGGAACGCAGGGGGACAATGGAGCTGATCTGATTGAACGAGGCGCGGAGCGTGCTCAGCGGCATTCCGGCGAGCGGCGACAGATCGACGATCCGGTTCCGGCTGATGTCGAGCATTTCGGGTTTCATTCCCGCAAGAGCCTGAATGGAGCTGATGCCGCAGCCGCGCAGAGTCAGCCGCCGCAACCGCATGGTCCGCAGAAAATCAATGTTGACGAGCGGTGTCCGGTCGAGAACCAGAGCCGTCAGCGGAATCCCTGCGAGCGGGGCGGGATCGGGAATGCGGCACTCCTGCAGAACCAGCATGTTCAGGCGGCTGTTGCGGATCGGGGCAAAATCCAGCGGACGAGCGTTGACCAGTGTCAGCCCGCTGACCGGGATTTCCCGGAGAACGGAGAGATCCCGGACGGATTCCCCGGACGCGAACAGATGGAACCCGCCGTCTTCAAGATACAGACGGATCACCGCGTCTTTCCAGGTCCGGCGCAGAAGCTCTTCCCATTGCGGAATACGGGAACGGTATTCGCTGAACAGACGTGCCATGCGAAGCCCGCTGGCGGACCGTTTCCGCCGTTCCGGTGTCGTTGCCGATTCTTCCGCCTCGGTGAACAGCTCGCCTGCCGCAGCGAAATTGCCTTTCCGCAGCTGGCGTTCCGCAATATCGAGAATATCGGCTTTGATGGAGGTTCCGAGCGTCATCAGCTTGACGCTCCGCATATCGAGCGTGCACTTGGAAAATGAAAACGCGCACGCCGTTGTCCGGCCGGGAAGGGCACTGATGCGGCGCGGTTCCGTATAGTTCAGGACTTCCTTGCCCTGCACGCTCATTTTCAGACAGGTCTCCCGCGGTCCGGTGGTGATGATCAGGTCGATTTTCCATGCTTCGCCGGACGGAGGATTTTCCACGCGCGCTTCGGCGAGCGTCTCTTCATTGTGCCCGCGGTGGAGCGACACATAGGAGTTCTGACGCGGCGTGAGAGTGAAGATGAAACCGTCGCCGAACCCCGTATTGTTGAGTGTCATCTGAACGGCGGCGCCGGGAGACTGTTCCACGATGCTGAACTCCGTCAGCATACGCAGATCGGTGGAAAGAAGCTGTTCGCGGAAGAAAAGATCCACATTGTACGCCTGTGCGAAGATACGCGCGCCATTCTGCGATTTCTTGACGAACCGCATTGCCTGATTCCGGGAGAGTTCATGACTGCGGTTCAGCAACAGTTTCCAGCGGTCGTGGATATAGGAATCCAGAAACGTGTCTTCAAATTTCAAATTCCATTCGCGGTAATTCTCGCGCCGGATCCGGGTTTCGAGCCCGGAAAATGCCCGTTCCGCGGCGATCCGGGCCTGTTCGGAACGTCCGTAAACCTGTTCGCTGAGCGCCCGCGTGTAAAGATGGATCGCCAGAAACAGCAGAATGATTACAACCGTCAGAACAAGCGAGGAGATCACATAGATCCGGATTCTGTTCCGTTTCAGCCATAACAGGAACCGGGTGAACATTCCCGCGTTTTCCGCTTCGGTGGCGAACCCGCTCTGATAGGCGACGACATCGTCTTTCAGAGCCTGCACGCTCTGGTAACGGCGCGCAGGATTGCGCGACATCGCCCGCAGGATGATGAATTCCAGCGGAAGCGGTATTTTGTCGCCGTTACCGTCGTGGGGCGGGATGATTCTGCCGTCGAGTACGTTCTGCAGGGTCTCTTCCATTGTGCTGCCTTTGAACGGCGGATGCAGGGTCAGGATCGAATACAGGATTGCACCGAGGGAATAGATATCGGTCAGCCTGCTCCGGCTGCTGTTTTTTCCGGCGGCCTGTTCCGGCGCCATGTATTCGGGGGTACCGCGGATGATGCCGTCAAGCGTCACGCCGGCGGTTTTGCCGCTGCCTGCCGCAACGGACGGTGCGTCCGGTTCCGGAACGTCATCAAGCCGCCGTGCGATTCCCCAGTCCAGCACGAGCACTTCTCCGTATTCGCCGACCTGGATATTGTCGGGCTTGAGGTCCAGATGAATGACGCCGCGGGAATGGGCGAATGCGATGGCATCGCAGATTTTCAGGAAAATATCGAGCCGGACATGAAGCGGGAACCGTTTCTGCATGGCGGGATCGTCGCTCCGGAGAGAGTCGAGAATTTTCGCCAGCGTAACGCCGTGAACCAGTTTCATCGTGAAGTAAGGGACGCCGCTTTTACTGCGCCCGATGTCGTGGACTGGAACGATGTTCGGGTGTTCGAGGGATGCCGTGATGCGCGCTTCTTCGAGAAACCGCAGTTGCTTCTGTTCGGAAGCATCTTTGGAGATCGCCATTGCGATGTTCCGTCCGACATTGATGTCTTCGGATTTGACAACGATTTTCATTCCCCCGGATCCGATCACATGCCGGGTGTGATAACGGTCGTTCGGAGATACCGCCAGCTTGTCGGTCGGTATCTTATCGGTGCATCCGATGGTTTTTGTCTGTTCCGGCTCCTCTCCGTCCATTCCCTCTCCTTCGTTGTTCCGCATGTATAATAATCTCGCGGGAACAGGAATACAAGCCGCGGACGGATTTTTTTCCCGGAAATCTTCCCGGCGGGAGCGGAAAAGAGGTGTTACGCGATCGTTTTCTGAATTCCTTCCAGGATCATTTTTGCGGCGATGGCGGAGAGAAACAGTCCGCTGAGTTTGGTGACGATCAGGATTCCCTCTTTCCGGAAGAGTTTTTCCGCCTGTGTTCCGGCTGCGAGAAGCATGGTCAGGAGAACTGCCGCCAGCAGCAGGGCAAGCAGATTCGACACCGTGTTCCAGACCTGAGTCCGTTCCATCCCGATGATGATAAGGCCGGCGGCGGTGCCCGGCCCGACCGCCATCGGGATTGCGATCGGAACAACCGCGATCCCGGAACTGTCCGCTGTTTCCTGTCTGCGTTTCCGCTTTCCGGATTCGCCCCATACGAGCGAGACCGCGCAGATCATGAGGATCGTCCCGCCGCCGACTTTGAACAGATGCAGGTCGATTCCCAGCAGAGAGAAGAACGCCTGTCCGCAGAAGAACAGCAGTACTCCCGCGATTACGACCGCGATCCCGCTTTTCAGGCTGATGCGGAACCGTTCGCCCGGCGTGCAGTCCGCCGTCAGCGAGAGAAACGTGGAGAGCACCGCAAACGGATTCAGCAGAATCAGTATTTTCAGAGACGTGGCAAAAAACAGTTCCATAGGCATTCCTTGCTCCTTATTGCTTGTTCCGGATTTTTTTTCTAAAAAACGTTTGATATTTTGAACTTTGTTCTATATCTGTCTCTTATACACATCTGACGCTGCCGACGACTTA
>URKJ01000063.1 GCA_900548385.1 uncultured bacterium
GGATATACTGCAGCTTGGGCACTAAGCAATTGATGACATGATAGAGTATTTCCTAACAATGAATCATCGTTTAGAGTTGCCACCTCGCTTCTGATTAAGCCGGATGAAGTTCGGGGGGCGGAAGACAGTTTGATATTGCCAGTTAATGACGGAGATTCGGAGAATTGATAGATTCAAGGTCAAGAAAATAGGACGGACTTCCACAATGGTAAAAACAGATATAAAACTTTCACCGTCGAAACCTTTTGTCTGGTATCAGGAGTACCATTATTACGGTATGGATCCGGAAAATTTTCATACTCATCCAACATGGCAGTTGACCATTGTGACGGAGGGCGAGTTATGTTTCACGTTCGCTGGAGGAGACAAACATTATCTCCGAGGAGGAAATCTGATGTTGATTGCCCCGGGGACCCTGCATGAAGGGCATTGTAGCGGTACAAACGCGCATTCTTTGCAGATGTTCTTTCGGTATTTCGACAATGAAACAATGCCGGAAGTCTGCCTTTGTATTGATTCTTTTCAAATGAATAAGGTTTGGTTTGCTTCTGCGGCTCCGGAACGTTGCGATGAACTTGCAAACATGATCCGGAAAAAATGCGAACCATCCGCACCGTTTTCCAGAAGTTGGATGACTCCCCTGCTTTCATTGCTGTTTATGGAAGGGATCACTCCGTTTCTCAACCAATTCCCAAAAAATGACCGGCATCCACCGGAAAATATCGTGAAAGTTATTCAATATATTCACCATCATTTTACATCGGACATCGGTGTCAAGGAACTTGCGGAAATGGCAGAACTTTCGCCAAGCCGTTTTTCAGCCGTTTTTTTCTATCATTTGAAGATATCGCCCAAGCGCTTTCTGAACAGATTGCGTCTCACGTTTGCCCAGGAACTTTTACTGAATCACGTTCCTGTACGGGAAACCGCCCGTCGCGCGGGGTTCAGCTCTCCCCAGTATTTCTGCCGTTATTTTCATCAGGAAACAGGGCAGACTCCAGCGGAATTCAGCATTTCCCCTGTTATTTATAAAAGCATTTGAGAACCCTCCTATTTTTTTGCTACATCCAGTCCCAAACGATCTTAAAAAATGTCCGACAAATGAAAAAAGCGGGGAAACAGTTGTTTTGTGCAATTGCTTTTTTTCTTGCTTTGTAGTATAATATAATTAAATCAAATGATAAGGAGGAAAAATGTTTAGAAAAAGATTCTCATTGATAGAGCTTCTTGTTGTTATTTCGATTATCGCGATTTTAGCCGGAATGCTTTTGCCGGCTTTAGGAAAAGTGCGCGGAAAAGCACAAAGTATTCAGTGTCTCAACATCCACAAACAGCTTATAAACTGCGAGATGCAGTATGTCGGCGACTTCAACGAATATGTCGTTTACGCGAAGGACGGCAATACGGGAAAGACTTGGCGCCACGAATTAAAGAGTTATGCGCCTTCTCTTTTTCGCCGCACCTATCCCGTGACAATAGATGGAGGAACCCCCATGTGTCCATCCGCCTATGCGGACGATAAAAAAGTGTTCGCAGCCAGTGGTGTAACCGTCAATTTTTCAAACGCCGCATACGGTGGATATACGCACAATCCGGCAAGCGGATGGATCACCGGAAGCGGAGTTGTATCTTTCTCTCCCCGGAAACTTTCGAGTGTCAAGGGGGGGGCGCATAAACTGATGTTTGTGGACGGAGTGATGGATGCTCCGAGCAACGATATTGGCGAGATGTTTTTCCCTTCATCGGAATCCGTTGGTTTGACACCAGTCCGCTGGATGCGTCATGGAAATTTCCTGTTGAACACAAGCTACTACGATGGTCACGCGGGAACCCTGAAATATTACGGCAGATTCAATTTGAGATACCCGGACCCATCCATGAAGATGTCAGAATATTTTTGCGAACTCAATAAGTAAGGAATCAAAATGGATACGAACCTTGGTGTTGCCACACAGATTCCAGATGTTTCCGTTTTCAAGTTTCGTAAAGAATTAAAGTCTTGCCGAAAACCGGACTTTTTTTTATTGAAGGATTCTGTTTCTCCCAATGCCGGAGCGGTCAGGCTGCTTCCCTTGCTGGAACGGAATGCAAAATCACATGCACCCTATTTCAACTCCGGAAATATTCTTTTTCATGGAATCGGTTCTCCCGATGCAGGCATGGCTGAACGAGAATATGCGACTTTCAGATCCTGTCTTCCTGTTACGCCGGGACTTCATCACACCAGTCTTTTTCCTGTAACCAACGCTCAATGTGCCAATGACCGGCTGACGGATGAAGCGGCAAAAGTTGTTTTCCGGCGGAATGGCGTGGAAATCGGAATGAAATGGCTTCCAGAAGGCAGGCTTTGGAGTCCGGTTCTGCTGAAAGACTGTTTTCGCGCTGGAACGTTTCAGGTTTCTCAAAAAACTGCGGTTCTGCCGCTGGAAAATGCGGATGTGCTCGGATGTGAGCTGGAGTTCAGCGGAATTCCAGACGGTTGTGAAATTGAAATTCAAGGATTGTTCTTCCGACCCTGCGAATGGGAGGAGGACGCTGACGGCGTTTTCAGCGGAGTTGTCGCAAAGGAGTCTCCCGCCTTCCGTTTTGTATGGGGGTGTCCATGGTCCGGCAGACAGCCACCATCGACTGCCGTGGGAACCCGGTTCGCTGTTTTCAGCGATTTTACCCCGGATGAAAAACAATTTTCCGGTAACACCTACCGTCTGACCGGTGTTTTGACAGACAATCGACTACGGATCTTTTTTGCGGCAGGCTTCACCCGTGACGAAGTAACACGTGCGATGGCTTTCGCAAGAAACCATGCAGAAGACTTTTTCAATCTGGCGGGAAAACCCTTTAAGCGGTATTTTTCCGAGAATGTCCCCGCATTTACATGTTCCGACAAGGCATTGGAGCGTGTCTACGCAGAACTCTCCGCAACGGGATACCTTTCCACGATAGATCTCGGATACGAACCATATCATTATCCGTTCTCCTGTCCGGCGGCAAAAACGGTGGCACCATGGCGAATGCAGTTTTATCACGACTCAACATTTTCCGGGCGCTCCTATCTCTGGCTGAACGATGAAAAACGCTGCATTGACGATCTGCTTCAAATGATAACGGTGCAATACATTCACTGCACGCCGCGTCTGGGGGCTCCGATCCCCGGTCAGATTGACTGCATGCCGCTGGTATTCAACATGCTTCCGCAGGCCGCCTTGGAATTCTACAACAGGACGGGCAATCGGGACTTTCTGCGCGCCGTCTATTTGCTGTTCCTGCACTTTGACCGCGAAAAATGCCGGCCGAATCATACTTCCGCATACAGCGGTAAATATCGTGAGTTCCCGGATTTCTCCTGGCTCTTTCCGTTTCATCATTTCGATTCGGACGGAGACTGGCTAGTGGAATCCCAGCTGTCAGGCGATGATACCTGTCGGGGAGATGAGTTTGCTGAGGGAACGCAGTCAAAAAATTGGTGGGATTTCCCCGATCCCCCGTTGGAGCCGGCGGATATCAATTTTTATGTATTGGGAAACCGGAAAGCTCTCCGGCGAATGGCGGAACTGTTTCATGAACTGGACGTTTGTGCCGAACTGGACGAGGCAATTCGTCTTCAAACCGCGGCGATTGAATCGAAAATGTGGAATGGACGAGTCGGTCTTTACTCAGACATCACGGAAACAGATCATCGTCAAAGCAATGTTCCAGACGCACAAAATATCACGGTTCCGCTCTATGGAGGATGCGTTTCTCAAGAACGCGCGGAGCAGCTGAAAAAAAATATATTTAATCCGGAACTTTTTGGAACACCGATGTGTCTGCCGTCCTGTCCAATCAGTTATACCGGACTAAACGGAAAGAAAGGGTTCCGTCCGACAGGGTATTGGCGTGGACTTTCATGGGGAGTCATGCATTATGAAGCCGTCTTTGGCTTGGACAGGTATGGCTATCAACAGGAAGCCGCATTCTTGCTGCACCGTTTTTTCGATGCGTTGAAGCATGCGGATCTGCCATCGCCAGAGAACTTCAACCCGTTGACGAAGGATGCCGTTGGAGCTCCATTTATGGGATTCTCCAGTCAGATGCTTCATCCGTTTCTGACATTTACAACCGGGCTTAGAATGGACTTTGGAGACGACCTTTTCTTCGATCCGATCGCCTTGAACCCGGAATGGGACGAATTTTCATTCGGACCGTTCCGTTATCGCTCCGATATTGAATTGATCGTTTCATGGAGAAAAAAAGAGGGATATACGGTCCAAGTCAACAGTCAGAAATTCAATTTTCCAAAGCCGACGGCGTTTCGACTTTTCCGTAGAGACGGACGATTCGAGTTGGACCGGCAGAGTATCAGGGAATTGACATTTTCCGCCGTTCCTCCGCTCTCCTGCGTTTTATCCGCAGAGGACGGAATGCTCTTTGCCCGACTGGAAAATCATACCGGTACCGTCTGCAAAGGACGGATTGTTCCGCGTATTCTTACTTTGGATGAAGGATTGTGCAAACTGCCTGACATCGAATTCTGTCGGACGCGGGGGGACGAATCCAAAATCCCGATCTGCCGCTTCCGGAGCGATTCCAATGGAAAGCTGTGGGTTTTGACCGAAGTGAAGATAGATGGATTCGCAATTCCTTTTTCCGAGGGATTCGGCCCTGGTAATATTTTGTAAAACATTGAAAGGGAATGATATGAAACATTTGTTGTTTGGTTTATCTCTAACGGGAATCCTGTTGTGTCCGGCGGATGTTTCTGCATTGGATTGGGAAAGAGCATTTTTAAAAACAGAATGCCCGGAGAAAATTGAATTTAAGCCCGGGGAAAAAATGGAATTTCGTTTTTCCCTTGCAAACTCCGATAAGAAGATTCCAAACGGAAAATATTTTCTTGTCTGGAACCGTCTCGGTGATGACGGTCTGAAACAGCAGGGCCGGGAGGATTTGGGAAAGGAAGGTCCTCTTTTGGTAACGACCTCGCTGGATCGTCCCGGATTCGTGCGGATTACGGCAAAAATTCTTGATTCCAAGGGAAATACGATCGTACGCAAAAATAAAAATGACAAGGCTCTATCGTTTACAGGCGGTGCAGGCGTTCAACTGGAGCGTATCAGGTCGGTTTCTCCGGAACCTGCCGATTTCGATGCGTTCTGGAAGAAACAGAAAGCCAAACTCGCACGAGTTCCTGTAAATGCGCAGCTGACACTCAAAAAGACTCTTGCCGGCAATATTAACCTATATGCCGTGAAGATTGATTGCGCCGGGCCCCGTCCGGTCACCGGATATATGACAATCCCCAAAAATGGCGCCCTGAAATCCATGCCCGCTTGTGTGCGTTTTGACGGATATGGAACCACGGTTCAGACACCTTTGACAAAAGGAGCGCAGGAAATTTATTTCAGCATTAACGCGCACGGCTATGATCTTGAGCGTGATTCCCAATACTACAAGGACTTTTTCAAGGGAATCAGCAGGGATAAATACGGCTACGCTTTTCATCCTGGAGAGAATTCTGATCCGGAAAAAGCCTATTTCAACGGAATGGCTCTGCGCATCATGCGCGCACTGGAATATGTCAAAAACCGCCCTGAATGGAACGGAAAACTGTATGTGCGCGGCGGCAGTCAGGGTGGACTTCAGGCGATTTGGGCGGGCGGCCTCGACCCTGACGTGAAGACTTTTTTTATAGAGGTTCCGTGGTGCTGCAATCTGGGAGATACCGCTGAGAGTTTGCGGATGAAGGGGTGGAACCCTGCCGGTACGCAGGCGCTTCTTTATTATGATCCGGCGAATTTTGCAAAACGGATTCAGGGGAAATTCTTTGTGACGATCGGAGCGGGAGACCATATCTGTCCACCGTCGGGAATTCTCGGGATGTTTAATCAACTGAAATGTGATAAAGTGCTGACGATCGTGCAGGGAATGGATCATGGTTGGCCGGTCGGCGGGAAACGTTTTACTTTCAAGAAATGACGAGGTATTTCATGAACTCAACTAGAGTGTGGAAAGGTATTTGGATCAAGGCATCGACGGTGCCGGAAAATCAGGTTCCTTATTTGCGGAAGACCTTTGATTTGGAAGCAGTTCCGAAAAAAGTTTCCGCGTTTATATGCAGCGCCGGATGGCATGTTTTGACCGTCAATGGGAAACGCCCTGACGACCGCGAATTGGCCCCATCGGTCTCGCAATACGATAAGCGTGTATTTTATATTGAATACGACATCGCAAAGTTATTGAAACCGGGCAAAAATGTCATTCTGCTGGAGTTGGGTAATTCTCTCTACAACGACAATTCGCATGCGGCCTCTGACTTCATCCGCGCGACATGGCGCGACAAGGTGAAAGTTCTCTGCGATATTGCTGCGAACGGAACGACCATCGTAAAATCAGATCGAAGTTGGAAAACCGCCGGTTCTCCGACCATATTCAACAACATTCGCTGTGGAGAACGGTATAATGCAACGCTGGAAATCGCGGGACTTCACGAAGCCGAATTCGACGACAGCACATGGTCGCCTGCCAACGCGGCGAACCCCCCCGGAGGCGTCATTGTGGAGGAAAACGCTCCGCCATGCCGGATCGTAAAACGCTTCCCGCCGAAACGGGAGTATCAGCTTGGACCTTTCATGAAGACCTTCGATTTTGAAGTCAACATGACCGGCCGCTGTGAATTCACATTCAAGGGAAGACGCGGCAAAGAAGTTCGTATTTTTTACGGGGAGCGCATCCGCGAAAACGGGGATGTCGACCGAGAGCACATTTCGCTTCACACTCCGCGCGAGGAAGGATTTCAGGAGGAACGTTATATTCTCAAGGGAGAAGGAGAGGAAACCTGGCATTCCAACTTTACCTATCATGGTTTCCGTTGTGTAAAACTCCGCTGGGAAGGACCCGACTCCGTCGAGATTGTGAAAATTGAAGCCTGTTTCATTCATACGGATTTTGAGATTTGCGGAAAACTGGAAACTTCCAATTCCATTTTGAACAAACTTCAGGCGATGACCCTACAGTCCTATCTCAGTAATTTCACCGGAATTCCGACGGATTGTCCGCACCGGGAAAAAAATGGCTGGACGGGCGATGCGCAACTGGCCATGCAGACTGGCTGCTGGAATTTCAATGTCGAACGCGCCTGTTCCAATTTCCTGACAAGTTTTCTGGATGTACAGCGTCCGAACGGACAACTGCCCTCGGTTGTTCCAACCGGTGGTTTCGGCTGGAATTGGGGAAACGGGCCGGCTTGGGATGCTCTTCTGTTTGAGTATCCGTGGCAGATGTATCTTTTCTATGGAAACACCGAAAACATTACTGGAAATTACGATAAAATCCGGCGTTATCTGGACTATCTTTCCGCGAGAGAGGAAGATGGAATTCTCAATTTCGGAATGAGTGACTGGGCTTCATGGGAACCGCGCGAGAATTTTATTTCCACTGCATATTACTACCATTTCTGCAACAGAATGATCCGCTTTACGGAAATTTCCGGATATGCCGGGGATGTTTCCGTCTATCGGGAGAAAGCCGGAGAAGTCCGGGCGAATTTCAATCGGGCATTTTATCGGGGTAACGGACAATACGCCGGAGGTGAAATGACTTCCCAGGCCGCACCGATTTTCTTCGGAATCGTCGAAGACTCCGAACGTGATGCCGCGATGAAACGACTTGTGGAAACAGTGCGTCAGGCGAAGCATCATCCTGAATTTGGAATTCTTGGTGCGAAAATGGTTCCGCGCGTTCTTAGTGAAAATGGGTATATTGATGACGTTTACCCAGACAGAATATCCGGGTTGGGGGTTTTGGGCGGCTTCCGGCTCCACAACACTCTGGGAAGGGTGGAGCGGAACGAGTTCCCTTAACCATATTATGTACGGCGATATTTCCGCATGGATTTACGAATATCTTGGTGGAATCCGTCCCGATTGGAAGGCTCCGGCATTCGCGCATTTTTCCATACGACCGTATTTCCCCGGAGAACTGTCTTCCGTCTCGGTGGAATATCGTTCTCCAAAAGGATTGATCCGAAGTTCGTGGAAACGTTCCGACGGAAAGCTGGAATGCTGTTTCA
Organism: uncultured bacterium; assembly: GCA_900548385.1. Taxonomy (GTDB): domain Bacteria; phylum Verrucomicrobiota; class Lentisphaeria; order Victivallales; family UBA1829; genus UBA1829. The sequence continues at coordinate 8,048 of URKJ01000063.1, forward strand.
GCATTCCAGAATCGGCTTCTGCCGACCTGATTCTCCCGGACCGCACCGTCACCGGCGTATCCGGAGAACTCACATTCAGCTGTAACGAAACAATAAAATAAGGAAAGCTATCATGCAAAAAAAACCTTTTTCTCTCACTGCTTTGATGGTGGCCTGTTCTATCTTCGCCTCCGATCCGGGGTCCACCGCTGTTTCCGGGGCGAAATGGCTGCCGAAAGGAAATGTCTCTGTAACCGTTATTCCCTCCGAACACAAGTCTTCCGAAGCTCTCCGCATTGCCGATGCATCCGCGGCACGCGGATTTGCCAGTGCGGTTCGACAGGAGATTCAACAGGGGAAAACCTATGAATTCAGCGGTTTTCTGAAATCCGCCGATGGTAAACCCCACAGCACTAAACTGATGGTGGCGGTTTATAACGCCGAAGGTAAAATGTTCAACTGGATTGGTATAGCGATAATCAAAACCGGAAACGAATGGACTCCTTTCCGCATAATTCTGAAACCGGATATGCTGAAGAATGTCGCAAGCATGGCTCCCGCGATTTTTCCGGAAGACAAGGCCTCTGATACCGGAGCCGTTCTGGCGGATGGTCTGAAATTCGGAGTCAGGGAACCGCAAAAAGTTCCGGTTGTTATTAAAAAAATGAAAGAGCAAAATTCCCTTTTGGATATTCTCTGGTCCGGAGACGGCGGAAAATCCGGATGGGTTCAGATGCCGTCCGGAAAAAAAGTTCAAATCTGCAAAGATGAGGAGTATCACCATCAGAAAATATTCACTTTTTCCGTTGCCGACGGTTCGGTCGCCATGTCGGAAAAATCGTTTGTAATTCATCCCGGTAAAAAATATACTTTTGATGGAATGATCCGAAGTACGGTCTTACTCAGTGAGAACGCAGGCGAGAAGGATCTGGCTCTCATGGCCGCAAAACTGGGCAACAGCGGTGTGTTTGACGCTTCCATTGAAATCGTTTTGATGGATCGCAATGGAAATATGACGACTTTGGCGCAGGAATCCTGTCGATTCCAGTCAATTTGGAAATCGTTTCACATTCTGTTCTCTCTTCCGGAATCTGCAACATCACCGGTTGAAGCGAAGGCCGTCATTAAAATTTTTAAGAAGAGCGGGAGTTTTCAGACTACAAAATTGCGCATACGGGAAGGCTTTTCCAAAACGGTCTCCATTGCTGAATTCATCAACAGGCCGTATAAAAACACCTTGAAGGTTCCAGGCTGGACAGGAGACGCCGATCATGATGTCCGCAATTTCAAAGGAGGGAAACGCCGTGTTGCGGAGATTCTGTTTGACATTCCGGAATCCGGGGCGATAGGTTTAAGTCAACGCCCCGGCTTTCACCGTTCCGTAGAAATACCGCTTGAAAATGTCAATTCCGTTTACATTTTCAACACTGCGGCATGGGCCCCGAAGAATGCGCATGTCGGAACGCTCCGTTGGAATTACACGGACGGGACAAGTGTTTCCGAGAAATTTATTTCCGGTCTGCAAACCGGAGACTGGTTCAACGTCAGAATGCAGAAAACTCTGCGGAGTTATATGGTCGAACAGTTTGGAGTATGTCCTGTAGCCCGTTCCGTGCAGTTTTTCGTTTCACCTGTAGCCAACCTCTATTCCCGAAAAAAAGTAAAATCCATTACTCTGGAAGCATCCGCCGCTCCGGAACCGGTTTGGCTGGTGATGGGAGTTTCCTGCGGTTTTGGCGGAAACATCGCCGGAGTTCAAGATACACAGGTGACATTGAATATCGACCGATCCTCCTGGGTTCCGTTTGACATGCGCGTCCGCAAGACCTCCGGAAAGCCGCTGGTCGATTTCCGGAACTTTCTGGATGCTCCTGCCGGAAAACATGGATTTCTTCAAACTAAAGACGGGCATTTTGTTTTTTCGGACGGTACTCCGGCTCGCTTTATCGGGACGGAACTTGGTGAAACAGGACGATATCCGACGCATGAGGAGGCGGAAGCCATCGCGGACACAATGGCTCGCTACGGAATCAACATCGTTCGGATGCGTCAGCCGCCCGCCAATGCAAAATATATAGAGGATAAACATTTGTTTCCGAAAGACGCGGATCTGATTGACCGGTTCGATTACTTCTTCTACTGTCTGAAACAGCGCGGAATTTATATAGTCTCCGATCTCGCTTACGGTTGTACCAAGGAACGTTATCGCGATGCGGGCGGATTTCCCGGACTGGATGCCTATTTTCCGCAGAACAGACCATGGCATTATTATGATGGAAAAATCCAGAAACTCTGGCTCCAGTTTATAAACGAGGATTTCTCAAGGGTCAATCCATATACGAAACTTTCTTATTTCGATGACCCCGCGATTGCTTTGGTACTCTGCTTCAATGAGTCGGGGCTGCTGTGGGATTATCGCACAGACCGAGGAACTCCGGAATACTATAAGACTCTTCTCCGCAAATTGTTTAGCGGCTTCCTGAAGGAAAAATATTCATCAAGGGAAGACGTCGTAAAAAAGTGGGGGAACGGAAACGGCGCCCTTTCTCCGGAAGAAACTTTTGAAAAAGAAAATATAACTCCCGTTTGGAACTGGGAGCTGACAAAGATCGGATCAAATCCGTCCGGACGCGAACGCGATTCCGTCCGTTTCTATTTTTCGCTTCAGAAGAAGTTCAACACGGAAACTCTGGTCAAACTGCGCAATCTCGGACTCCGTGTTCCCATTGCATCAACCAACGCAGGTCGAACTCCGGAAAACATGGAATATACCGCTCAAAACAGCTATTACGATCATAATAAATGGATACCGAAATTTAATGCGGACGGGAAATTTTGCGGAGCGTATTGGGAAACTTCCAATATTCCGGAAACCCTCGTCAACCCGATGACAGGGCTGACTCTCCAGGCTGGTATTGCCCGCGCAAAAATTACCGGATTGCCGCATACCTCCACAGAAAACGATATTATGTGGCCTCAGGAATGGCGGTCCATGCACATGTTCAACCTGGTTGCAAGCGGAAGCCTTCAGAACTGGGATATGCTCATTCAGTTTGCCTTTATGGGAAACAATCACCATTCATGGACGCAAGTAGGTGCTCTCGCGAACATTTTCAATCCGACAGCGGAATACAATGATCCTGCTATGTTCGGAGTTTTTCCAGCGATGGCCGCGGCATGGCATCGCAACGACATCGCCCCGGGGAAAAATCTGATTCAGCTTATATTTTCCCCGTCAAGCGTGGAACGGCTTTTTTCTTTCAGGTCTTATGATTTCCCACACAATTTGGCGACCTGGCTTTGCCGGATTGAACAGAACTACGGAACTCCGACCTCCGATGCTTCCGTGGTGATTGAGGAGAAGCGGAATGCGGGAAAAACATATTTGTCGTTTCCTGCACGGCCTTCGGACTTCAGCGATCATCAGGATTCCCTTGCCCGCAAACTCGACGCAGAAATGAAGAAAAACCGGCTGCTCGAACCCGGTCGTGGTTTGCAGAACGGACGAATCGTCAGCGATACGGGAGAAATCACGCGTGACTGGCTTCGCGGAATCACCGTTATCAATTCTCCCAGAACACAGGGCGTCACCGGATCGGTTCCGTCAGAAGGAATTCTATTTCCTTTCGCGGATTTTCAAACAAAAAACGGATTTTGCACAGTAGTTTTCACCTCGCTTGACGGACAACCTCTCGAAAAATCAAAACGTGTCTTTCTGACTATGGTCGCTCGTGCGGGAAACTCCCAGGATCGGGTATCCTACAAACGTTCTGAAAAAATGCCGAACGGTTTTAAGTACGGTATAGATATGCGTCTTGAACAGATCCGGAAAGGATGTGTTCTTGCGGAGCCAGTCGTGGCCTCTCTTCGGCTGAAGAATACAAAACGCGCCGTGTTGACGCCGCTTGCTCCGGATATGACGGCTGCGGCAAAACCGATGGAATTCCGGATGGAAAAACATGAACTGACCGTCAGGATTGGAGAACAATCTCCGAGTCCGTGGTATCTCCTTGAACTTGAACGCGGCGAAGGAGATTTGTCCAAATGAACTTTTCTTTTTGTGATTATGTTTCTCCAACGGATATCGCCCGCTTTGATTTTCTGATGGAGCCGTTTTCGGAGATTCGCGGATTTGAACCGATTGGATCTTTTAAGGGAAAGTCTGCCTCTCAAATAGGAAAATCCTTTTTGGGAATCGGGTTCGAAACCCTTGACCGGGATACATTCAATCCCGAGGATGTCTACGATATTCTGCCGGGATGCGGCGTAAAACATGCACGTCTGCAAACCGGATGGCTCAAGTGCGAGCGCGAACGCGGGGTTTATGATTTTTCCAAATTGGATTCTCAGGTGGAAAATCTTCTCGCCCGGAAAATCCAACCGTGGTTCAACGTTTCATTCGGCAATCCGCTTTATACGCCGGTTGCGGAATATGAGAAGATCATTGAAGAGGCAAAGCCGAATCTCGCCCCAGCTCGAATTCGCGGTTATTGCGGGGAGACGCCTGTTTATTTCGGAGATGACGGCATGGCTGGATGGTGCGCCTATCTAGAAGCACTTGTAAAGCATTTTTCCGGACGCGTTACTGAATTTGAAATATGGAACGAACCGTTCGGACTGGGTGATTTCTGGAAACAGAACGGCCATATGCCGTATCCTGGTCTGGACGGAATTTCACGCGCTCGCCGCTGTGCCGAAGACTATGTGAAGCTCGTAAGAAAAAGTGCCGAAGTCGTCCATCGGGTAAATCCCGAGGCAAAAGTAATTGCCAATACTGCGCTCGATACCATGTTCACCGACGAAATCGTCCGTGCAGGTATTACGGATTGCATTGATATTCTGAGTTATCATTTGTATCCGCGCCATGAAAAGGAGACTTATGCCAAAGTTCAGCATGTCCGGGAAATTCTGAACCGGGCTGGAGGACGGCATATCCCGATCCGACAGGGAGAAAGCGGTTTTCCGTCTGAACACAGGGAGAGCCTATCTTTGCCGACGGAATACAATCAGGCGAAATATATTGCCAAACGAATTTTGACGGACCTGCGATGCGGTGCGGAAATGTCGTCGATTTTTACGGTCACCGATTTTCTGCATTATTATCCAAACGGAGAATCCCAACATTTCGGAGTAATCGACGCGGCGAAGAAAAAACCGAAGCTTGGATTCTTCACCATTCAATCATTTGCTCCATTCTCTGAACATTGGCAATCCGCGCCGGATCTTCTGGCAACCTTTACTCAACGGAATGGGGATTCCAACATTGACACAACGGAATTCGACGTTACCATTGTTGGACTGCGCTGTTTCGGCATTCCCATTTTTGCCCTTTGGCGTGAAGGAAAGACCGATATATCCCATCCGGAAGTTCTCGGAGAATTGACCCTGTTCCTTTTCCCGGAAGAACATTTCCAGACACCTGTCGTCTTTGATCCCATCCGTCAGACATTGTATCGGTCTACGCACGCGAAAGCGACATCATGGAGTTGCGGAGCGATGGGATTCAATCCGTTTCCTATGCTTGACTCGCCGCTGCTTGTCACAGATCTTTCACTCTTTCAAAAATTAGGAATCTTAGCATGAATGAACTTGCAAAATCACTCTGTAAATATTTGATTCGCCAAGATCCGGGAACCGAATTCCGAATCAAAACCGGAACCGAAATGTACCGTAAGGGATTCGGAGAAATCCGACTGGAAAATCCGGACGGATCCCCCATGGACAAAGCTGAGATACATTTGAAACAGAAAACACACGAATTTTTGTTTGGATGTAATGCGTTTATGCTTGACCAGTTTCCGGCAAAGGAACAGAATCAGCGCTATCGAGAAATCTTTTCTGACCTCTTCAATGAAGCCGTCATTCCGTTCTATTGGAAAGATTTGGAACCGGAAGACGGGAAACTTCGCTTTACTCATGGTTCAACACCCATTTATCGTCGTCCGCCGAGTGACGACGTTCTGAAATTCTGCCACGAAAAAGGAATCACTCCGAAAGGACATCCTCTTTGCTGGCACAACTGGGTTCCCGATTGGCTTCCGCTAACTGCGCCGGAAGTAATGCGACGTTTGGACCGTCGATTGGAGGAAATCGCGGCGCGGTACGGGCGCGATATTTTTCTGTGGGACTGCGTTAACGAAGCGCAGTCGCGCCGTCCGTACACACGCTGGGCTTCGCCGGCGTTTCCGGACAACTATGTTTCGGAGGTTTTCCGTCTGGCGGATCGTCATTTTCCGTTGGCGAAACTTCTTTATAACGATGATCGGCACTGGTGGAATCTTCATGGGGAAAGTACGCCGGTCTTTCTGCTTGTCCGCGATTTGATGCGTCAGGGGATTCGGATCGGCGGACTGGGATTGCAATTTCACCTATTCGAGGATCTGCTTCATGGAGAACATGAGAAGTTTCTGAATCCGAAAGTCCTTTACGCCTGTCTTGATCTTTATGAGAAGCTCGGGATTCCGGTAAATTTTTCAGAAGTGAGTATTATCAGCCGTCGGGACTTGGGGAACGGCGATGAGTTTCAACGACTTGTCACAGAACGACTCTATCGAATTTGGTTCAGCCATCCCGCCGTGGAAGGCATTACCTGGTGGAATTTGGTGGACGGAACAGCTTCCGGTTCTACTCTGGGAGGCGAGGACGGGGAAAATTCTCTGCGGGCAGGGTTGGTCAATTACGATTTCACCTCGAAGCCTGCTTTTGAAATATTGAAACAGTTAATTCACAAGGAGTGGCATACGGAAACCGTGTTACAATATGAGGCGGGTGCTATCAACGCATTCCATGGTTTCTATGGGCGTTATGATGCAGAGATTCGCACTGATTTTGGAACATTTTTCAAAGAAATAGTATTGAGTCGCAATGGAATGAATCAGACTTCTATCCGGGTTTAGATCATGTCGTCAATTGTTTAGAACCCAAGCAATATATCT
>URKJ01000064.1 GCA_900548385.1 uncultured bacterium
AGATGTAGCTCCGTCTCGTGGGCTCGGAGATGTGTATAAGAGACAGCTATAATATATTTGATTTACGGAAAAAACATTTGGTAAACAATCAATGAAACCATTTTCAGAACGGAATTTATTCGACGGGATCGCCGCTCATGTGTATTTTGACCGCGACGGGCGGCGTTACAGTACGCTGGAGCGTCACTGTTTCCTTTGCCGTCAGCACCCGGTGGGAACGGATCCGGGACTGTTTCTGCAATGCAATCTGTTTTGCCGGACCCGTTCCTGGACGGGAGATTATCACCACCGGATCAATCCGCCGTTTCTGACGGTGATGCTGGTCCATTCCGGCGAAACGGCGGTCCGGTGCGGCAGTGAGTATTTCCGTGCGGAACCGGGTGACGCCGTTCTGTTTCATCCCGGTACGGACTATGAATTTATGACGGAGCGGGAATGTGAAAAATCGGCGGTTCTTATCGGGGGGCGTTCCCTTGCCGTCCTGCTTCAGTCCGGAGGACTGGCGGAAAAGACGGTTGTTTCCCTGCGTGCGCCGGAGCGTCTGGAGGAGTACTTCAGCAGGATTGCCGTCAAACTGCCGGAGTCGTTCCGTCATGCGGTTCGACAGGAGATTTCCGGTCTCTGCTGTGAAATGCTTCAATTTCTTGCCGTGCCGGAGGAAGCTCACAACTACCCGTTTCCGCTGGAACAGGCGCTGTCTGTAATTGCACGGCAGTATGCGGAGCCGCTGACAGTGGAGTCCCTTGCCGCCGCTGCGGGAATCAGCATTGCCGGACTCGCGCGGCTGTTCAAATTCCATTTGCAGACAACGCCTTACAAGTATCTGACCGGTTTCCGGATGCGTCAGGCGGAGCGGATGCTGGAGGAGCGGACCTGCTCCATCAAAGAGATCGCGGAAAAGGTCGGTTACGGCAATCCGCTGAATTTTTCCACGGAATTCCGCAAATGGCACACCTGTTCGCCGCGTGAATTTATGAACGGCAAACGGAATGGCGTCCCGGAGTCAGAATTGCCCCGCGGAACAGACAACGGGTGCCTGCCGGAACGGTAAGTTCGATTCTGTCCGGAAACAGTTCGATTTCGATCGGTCCGTGGATCGTCGGATAGCGGCAGAATGCGTTTTCAAGGCAGAATTTCGGGTCTGCTTCAAATTCGGCGAATCCCGGTTTCAGCGGTCGGATCCCGAACAGCCCGCGCGGAATGATGTTTGCGGGTGCCGCGCCCCACGGGTGATTCCAGTCCTGATTCGGCTTGAAAGAATCGTCCCATGCTTCCATGGTAATGGTTGCGCCTTTGCGGATCATGTTCATCCAGCTCCTGAGAGTATCGGCGGTCATGAGTTCCAGTGCGTAATCGGCGAGACCGCATTTGCAGCATGCTTCCAGCAGAAACTGTGCCGTGAAGACGCTGCATGCCATGCCGCGTGAACGGATAAACGATGCCAGCGACGGCAGTTCAGCCGGCTCCGCGAGGCCGAACAGCACGGCGAAGACCGCGCTGTGGAGCGACATGTGCTCCGAATCGGGATTGTCGGTGAAACGTCCGTTTTTCAGCATGGTTCCGCGGATAGAGGCACGGATCAGTGCGGCACGGGACCGGTAATATTCCGCTTCGTCCGCCAGTCCGAGCTCTCCGGCGAAGAATGCCATATCGTGCAGAGCCCGGTGCAGGTAACAGTTCGGAACAAGATTGACCGTGCCGAATTCATAGCCGTCGCGTTCGACGGGCGGCCAGTCGACGATGTCGCGCGGATTTCTGTTGCCTTCCGTGGAAAGCAGTCCGTCGGCGCGGGAGAAATTCAGCAGAAGTTTCGAGGTCAGACCGGGAAACCAGCGTCCGATACTTTCCCGGTCGGCGGAATGCAGATAATAATCTTTGACGATAAGCGGCATCATAAGGAGCCACTCTGTCGGCCAGGTCGGGAATTTGAACAGATGGTCGATTGTGCGTCGTGCGATGGTGTAATCGGCGTCCAGCGCAAAATGTCCGAGCTGGTTGATGTATGCGTCGCCTTCATACGGAAGACGTTCCCGGTTGCCGTCGATGTAAACGCCGAAAACCGTTGTCGCTTTGATTGTGTGGCGGCAAAGTTCGTAGACCCGGTTCAGGATTTCGTTGGAGGAACGGAAATCCGCCGCACGGTCGTTGAACGGAGCATGCATGGTGATGCGGACCGGTTCGATGGAGATCCCCTGACCGGAAAACTCGGCGTACCGGAACGGCGCGATTTCTTCTGCAAGAGAAACGGAACCCGGCTGGACGTCGGGATGGCGGGGTATCGGGAATCGGTAGACGGCGGTTCCCTGACGGACCTGTATGCGGCTGGAGAAAAAAACGCGGTTTCCGCCCGGTTCCCGGTTGAGCCGTCCTTCCGGTGTCAGAACCTCGCCGATTGCACATTCCAGCCCAGTATCGGACTCCGCCGTGCAGGTGAATTCCAGTTGTCCGAATGCATCGTTTCCGAAATCGAAGAAACGGGTTTCCGGGTTGACGGTACGGGAAACGACCGGAGCGGTCCGGCTGCGGACGGGGATGAAATCGACAACTGGCATAATATGCTTTTCCTTCCTGTTTCCGGAAAATGTAGCATGGAAAAAGAAATCGTCCAGAAGGAATGGGAAAAAATCGAAAAAAAAATGATTTCCCGGTTGTTATTTTGCCGATTCCGTATTAGTGTACCGGGGTTTGGGGAAAGGAGGATCTTATGAAACCGGTTTTCAGAAAAATTGAACACAGCGGCGCCGTGCGGGAACAGTCCGGCGATATTCTGCCGACGGCGGTCTGGTTCGGAGGAGTGACTCTGACGATGCTGCTGTTCGGGCTGACGATGCTGTATTCCACGTCATTCGGTACGGATGGTTCCGCCTATTTCCTGAAACAGCTCCAGTGGGCGTTTGTGGGAGGAGCCGGTGCGCTGGGCGTACTGTTCTTCGGCTACAAGCGTGTTTCCGGCTGGAGCGGTTGGATGATGGGGGTGATTCTTCTGCTGCTGATCGTGGCGGACTTCTGCTTTCCCGCGGTCAACGGTGCGCACCGCTGGATCAAAGTGCCCGGCGTGGGCAATATTCAGCCGTCGGAGTATGCGAAAGTCGTCATGACGCTGTTTCTTGCGAAATTTCTTTCTGACCGGATCCGCTATCTGGAAAAAGGTCCGCTGTTCCGGTTCTGCTCGCCGATGCGCAGTGCGTTCTGGCAGGCTCCGTTCTGGAGTGTATTCGTCCTTGGCGGCTGCTGCTGCGGGATCGTGATGGCGGCGGTTTTGATCGGGCATGACTTCGGGACCACGTTTCTGCTGATCCTGCTGTTTTTCGCGCTGATGTATATTGCGGGGGTGACGTGGAAACTGCTGCTGCCGCTGTTGATCGGACCGGGAGTCCTTGTTTATACCTATCTGATGAATTTTGACCCGATGCGCCGGGATCGTCTGACGATTTTTCTGGATCCGGAGCCGCACCAGATGGAGGAAGGCTATCAGCTTTGGAACTCCCTCCTTGCGCTTGGGTCCGGCAGCTGGACCGGACTCGGATTTACGGAGAGCCGCATGAAAATGAAATATCTGCCGGAGGCGCATACCGACTTTATTCTGTCGATCGTCGGCGAGGAGCTCGGACTTGTTTCGCTTCTGCTGGTGCTCGGAGCCTATGCGCTGTTTCTTCTGTTTTCGCTCCGGATTGCCCGGTATGCGCGGACGCGGCAGGGAATGCTGATCGTCGCCGGCTGTGCAACATTCGTCGGAATTCAGGCTTGTATCAATATCGGTGTGATTTGCGGCGCTTTGCCGACAAAAGGGATGCCCGCGCCGTTTATCAGTTATGGCGGAAGCAGTCTGGTGACCTGTCTGGTCGCCGCCGGGCTGATCCTCAGCGTGGCGTTTGATTCCGCGTGGCCGGATTATCAGAATGCGGTTCGGCAGTTCTTTCTGGAGAAGATCCGGAAATGGAATGTTCTCCGCTGCTTCAAAGCCGATTCAACTACGGAGATTTGAATGACACTTACCCGATTAGCCATCAGTTGCGGCGGGACCGGCGGGCACTTCAACCCCGGTCTCAGCATTGCCCGTGAACTCAAGGCACGCGGCGGAACGCCGGTTTTGATTCTCGGCGGAAAACATGTGGAAAAACAGGCGGAAACCGCCGCAAAATACGGGATCGAATCCGTGAAGATCGAAGCGGTTCCGCTGACGAAGAATCCGTTCCGTCTGCCGCTCTTTTTCAAGCGGCTTTTTACCGGAGCCGTGCAGACGAAAGCCGCTTACCGGAACTATGGCTGTCAGGCGTTGCTCTGCATGGGCAGTTTCGCTTCTTTTCCGCCCGCGCTTTGCGCCCGCATCAACCATTTTCCGCTGTTCCTGCACGACGGCAATGCAAAGATCGGGCGTGCCAACCGGATGCTCAGCCGTTGGGCGAAAGCGCTGGCATTGTCGTTTCCGGTCAAAGACGTATCCCGCTGCAAGTGCCCGACGATTCTGACCGGTATGCCGTTGCGGCAGGAGATCGTGAACGGTGTTCTGTCGAAAGCGGATGCCGTTGCGGAGATCAACCGCCGCTGGAATGCCGGATTTTCTGCGGAAAAACCGCTTCTGCTGGTATTCGGGGGAAGTCTCGGCGCACGGACGATCAACACAAAGGTGCAGATACCGCCGGATCTGCCTGGTGCGGCGGAGCTTCAGGTGATCCGTCTGGTCGGACCGGGCAATCTGGAAAAAATCCGTCCGCTCTATGCCGGGTCTCCGGCGCGGGAGCTGATTCTGGAAGCGTGCCAGGACATGAATATTCTGTATTCCGCCGCGGATCTTGTGATCTGCCGGTCCGGCGGGAGCACGGTTTCCGAGCTTGCGGTATACGGCAAATATGCTGTTCTGATCCCGTTTCCGTTTGCTGCGGATGGTCATCAGGATGACAACGCCCGTTGGCTTGCCGCCGCAGGAGGCGCCACGATCATTGCCGACAGCGATTGTTCCGAGGCCCGTTTTGCTTCCGTTCTTGCGTCCTGGCTTGCCGATCGTGACGGATATTCCGCCAACGGACGGGCATCCCGGACGCTGGCACGTCCTGCCGCCTCCGCGGAAGTGCTGGATATGATCGACAATATTCTTTCTGTTTCTCAGACCGCGCCGAAATAACAGCGGATTCAACCGCCGGAAAAAAGAACTGTAAAAAAACGGAAAAACATCCGGATCTTTACGGATGCGTCCCGACATTCCTCATTTCCCTTCTCAAAATACGCAGAAGAGCGTGAGATCGTATTCCTGCTTCCGGCAAGCGTGTTTTCCAGGTATTCCGGCAGAAATTTTTTAAAATCTTTCAAATACCCCCTTGACAAAAACAGCGATTTGTTGTATAATAATATTAATCCGACTAAAATAAGGGTTTGCAATGCCACGACAGTTGAACAAAACAAAACATTTTCAGGCGGCGGTTCACTTACGGGAGTGGATCAATACACTTTCCCCGGGAGAAATCCTGCCCGTTGTCAGTGAACTGACGGTTCGTTTCGGTGTTTCCCACGGAACTGCCATGAGAGCTCTTGCCTCTCTTGCAGCCGAAGGGATTATTGTCCGTCCGCTTGGGCGGAAAAGATACCGGATCGCAGAGCGGTTCGAACACATTTCCGCACGTATCTGCGTTCTGCGTCCGGACCATCCATCCTTTGATCTAGATTCGATGGAAAAAAGCATTTATAAAGCAGGACTGAAACGGAACAGGACTTTCATTCAGCATTGTTTCCGCAATCTCAGCGAACTCGACTTTTCCCGCATTATGGCGAAAGCTGATGCCATGATTCTCATTCCGACCGCCGAGATAATCAGCGAGGATCTGATCAAAGGACTGCTGAAACCTGCGCGTCCGGTAGTCGTGTTGCTTCAGCATTTGCGGCACCCTATGATAAACAACGTCTGCATCAATGACTTCCGGGTTGGAGAGCTGGCGGCGGAGGCGCTTGCACGGCGTGGACACAAACGAATCCTTTTCCTGAAAACGGAACCTGATGAAACGACCATGCGCGAGCGCTTCAACGGTTTCCGCTCCGTTGCGGAACGGCTCGGACTGGAATGCGGAGAAGAACTCTATTTCGACACACATCTGAGAGCGTTCGAGCCCGCTCTGGAGACGGCATACCGGGCTTTGTCCGACCGCCTGGATAAGGGGAAACCCGATTTCACGGCTCTTTTTTCCGCATCGCTTTCCGGGGGGCTCGCTTCTTACCGCGCTCTCCGTGAACACGGATTAAGAGTCCCGGAGGATGTTGCGGTTCTGGCTTATTCCGGAGAAGCAAATCTTGCACCCTACCTGACGCCTCCGCTTTCCTCCGTGGAAATCAATTCCGAGGAGTTCGGAGAGTTTTCCGTAAATCTTCTCGACAAAGCTTTGAAAGGCTCTCTGAAAAATGCGGAACAAATCGAAATTCAACCGCATTGCTCTTTGCGGGAGTCCATGTGACAAAATAAATAAACCAGTTAAAAATTTAATAGAAAAGGAGAGTTGAATGAACAGAAAATGGAAATTGCTTTATTTTGCAATGATCGGGTTTTTAGGATTCATGATTGCAAGAGGCGAAGCCGTGCAGGAAAAAATGTGCTGGGCACACTATGTTGCCTGGGGGTTCAACCAGACGGACGGCTATGATTTGGCGATGCGTTTTCCCGGAAACTGGATGCTGAGACCGTTTGGAGATAGAAGCCTGCTGGGGAAGAATATTCAGTGGGATTCCGGAATATTTTTCGGTGCGCGCCGCCAGATTGAAACCGCATTGGCATATGGAATCAACGGCTTCTGCGTGGATGTCGTCGATCCGAAAGGATATACAGGCGCGACAAGCCGTTTTTTTCGTGATGCGGCAGGTCTGCCTTTTAAAATCGCGCTTTGTATGGACCGTCTGAGTTTTGACAATGCATATCTTCTTCAGCATCTTGGCAAGTTTATCTCCACCTATAAAGACCACCCGAACGCCTGTAAAATCAATGGTAAAATGGTTATCTTTGTCTATAACATCGCAGGGAAAAAGATTGACGACTGGCTTAAAATCCGTCAGGTGTTGAAAAACAGAGGACTGGATGCGTACTATCTTGTTCAGCCGGCTCATGAAACTTCCATGTGGGATAAAGCGGAACGGCTGAAAGACGTGTCGCGTGGATTTGAAGGCTTTTACGACTTCGGCTGCAACGGATTTTCCGCCGAAGATATGAAGCAACGGCTTGCCAACGGACGCGCCGCTCTGAAGAAGTACCGCCCGGACGGCTTGTTCTGTGGGGGAATCGCGGTCGGCTATATCGGAAACGCAAGTTCATTCTACCGTCCGTTTTTGAATAGCGGAACTTTGAGAGACAACTGGGAGGCTTCGATAGCAAATCAGGTGGACTGGGTTTGTCTGACGACGTGGAACGATTACATAGAGCACACGCAGTTTGAACCGTCCGTCATCAACCGGGACAATCTTCTGCGAATCAACCGGGAATATCTCGCAAAATGGCGCGGTACCCCATCGCTGCCGCGGCCGCCTCAGGTCATCTACTCCTATCATGAAGAAGTTCTTCTCGGCGACGATATGACGATTGAAGTGATGAATTTCAGTTACACAACACCGGCAGCCAAGGCCATGGTCCGGCTGGTCGATCCCTCCGGCAGAGTGCTGAAAGAGTTTGCCCCGGTCCCTTTGAAACAGTCGGCACTTTCCGTAAAAACGTTCCGCTTGAAACATGAGGAAATGAATAATTGGAACACAATGCGCGTACAGACGGCAGTCGTTGCGGAGGGAGAAAATCCGCAGTGGAAGGAACTGTACCCGATTATCCGCCGTTCCGGACGGACGGAAAGCGTGCGAACGATACGCCTGCGTCAGGATGATATCGTGGGACCGGCGGTGAAATTGAGTATCAAAACAGAAAAGAATGGCAAACGGAGCGCAATCATCCGGCTGCACAGCTGGATGTTTGCCGGCAAGGCGGAATTGCTCCGCAACGGCTGGCCGATCATGGATACGGAAATCAACCATCTGAAAAAGCCGGTTTGGGAATGGTCTGTTTCCCTGCCTGAAATGATGCGCTCCCCTGCAGATGTCTATACCGCACGCGTTACCGATGTTTCCGGGCGAATCGGATTCAGCAACACTGTCCGGCTTTATGCGGAAGGAGTGCAGGGCCATACGCAGCAGCCGGTTATTGTAACCGGATCGGATTTCGATGAGAACTGGCCTCTGTGGAAAAACCGCATTTCCCGCCTGAAACAGCCGCAGGTCAAAAACGTGAAAGTTCCGGATCATGATATTTTCTCCATTCGTTATGACTTCGATACACCCGTTGACGGCCTGCTGATATCCTCATCCGGCTGGTTGATTCCGGCCCGTCTGGGATGCAGGAAGGGCCATGGCTGGACCGGGATTGCAGAAAAGAACTCCGTCCCCACCTGGAAATCCACACAGGGACCCGGGAAAACGGAACGGACGGTACTCTCCTTTAACGGAGGGGCAAATGTGATCGCAATCGCGGCAAGAGCGATGCCGGCGGGACCCTTTACCGTGGAGCTGTGGATAAAGCCTGAACAGAAAGGTTCGGAAATGGTTCTGTTTCAGGATGCCGCCGGCATTGATTTTCTGCTGGACGCCCAACTGCGTCCGCAAGTATCCAGAGGCGGTCATATCGCAAAGGCGGAAGTCCGTTCCAAAAAAGCGGTCGCGGCAGGAAAATGGTCTCATCTGGCCGCCGTATATGACGGGTCCTCGCTCAAAATTTACCAAAACGGCAAGCTTACGGCGAAAGCTCCGGCTCCGGTCTGTACAAACGCGGTCAATTCACTTTCCCGTATCGGCAACACTTTAAATCAGGACAAAGGATTCAAAGGCGATATGGCAGGATTCTCGCTTGAAGGAGCTGTCCGGGAACCGGATTCTTTCCGCCTGCTGAAAAATATGAACAACAACATCAAGGAGCACTGAAATGAAAAAAAATGCAGGACGTATCAGAAAGTTTACCCTTGTAGAACTCCTGACGGTGATTTCTGTAATCGCTATATTGGCTGCTCTCATTCTTCCGGCTTTGAATAAAGCGATCTCGAAAGCACAGAACACCGCCTGTAAAAACAATTTGAAGCAGATCGGCAATTACGTCAATATGTACAGTGTTGACAATGATTCCTGTGTCGTATCGCATTTATTCAGTTATGGCTGGAATGATGCCGCTCTGGGCATGATGCTGCGTCCTTACATCTCTTCGTGGGATGGCAATAACATGGGACCGGGCGCGGTCGGGTATTGCCCTGTAAATAAAAAGAGGGATCAATACTGTTCCTCTTACGGGACAATACGCTACGAGGGATTTCTTTATGAGCTGAATTCCAACGGCTGGATTCAGGGAAACAGCGGCTTCTTTTATGGGAAACTTGAAAAGATTATCAGTATGAAAAAGAATTACCGCTGGGCTCTGGTCGCGGACGACCCCGCACTGAACAATCACAATACGCCCGATATTAATTTCTGGAGAGTGGACGGATCCATAAACTCTTTACGCAACTCTCCCTGGCTTCCATTTCCTCCGGAGTGCGGTCGGGGGTGGGGCAGTTCCTGGTACTACTATAACAAAGTCTGGAGAGCAATGTGCAACTCACGGTTGTAAATGTTTCCGCATTTTCCCTTCGGGAAACCGGCCGGGAGCATAACACCGCAGCGAAAGAAAGATGGGGTGCTGTATTTTCATAGTATACGAATCTATCGAAGAGTCTGGGAAAACAATATTCTTTCTGTTTCTCAGACCATGCCGAAGTAACAGCGGGTGACGTGACGGATCAGGATCTTTCCGTTGCCGTCCTGCATCCGGTCGAAGAGTTCGGCGAGATCGGCGGTAAAGGCGTCGCGTCCTTCCGATCCCGCAACCGGAGCGTAGGAACTGGAAAGATTCCGTCCGATGAACGATTCCCGGTCGAAGTATTGCGGATTTTCAAATTCCCGGATTCTGCAGGTCCCCGGCCGGAAGAACGGCACGATCAATTCATCGGTGATGTTGTTGCCGCTGAATCCGTGGAAATCCGGACAGTAGCGGCGGCAGATTTCCGCGTTTTCGAGAATGATCGGAGCTGTCCTGTCACGCATGTTCCAGACGAGCACCACGGGTGCTCCGGGCTTGAGGATTCTCCGGCACTCTTCGCGGAATGCGTCCGGATCGAACCAGTGAAACGCCTGTGCCGCGATCACGAGGTCTGCGCAATGCTCTTCCAGCAAAGTATGTTCCGCGGTTCCGGTATGGGAAACGAACCCCGGATATCCGGCAAGTCTCTGTTCGGCGACACTCCGCATATCTTCGTTCGGCTCCACCGCGATTACGCAGTTGTGCCGTTTCAGCAGGGCTTCCGTCAGGATTCCCGTTCCCGAACCGATTTCGACAAGAACGGATTCCCGGACCGGACGGATGTATTCAAACAGTTCATCCAGAAAGGCATCGGGATAAGAGGGACGGTACTTGGAATAAATTTCCGCTTTTCCGGTGAATTTATACAGATTATTCATAGAATTCCTTTTGTTCAGTGACATTGTATAAATAATACCGGAAAACGGAAAGTCAAGTTTGAGAAAAGGATTTTCCTGCAATCAAGCGGGATCAGTTATTCCGGATACGCGCAGGAATTGCTGTATTCGGCGGAAATCCCCCTGATCCTGTTATGGAAGGGTCAGAGGGTGTGATGCGGAAAACCGGGGATCCGGTCAGAACGGAGCCGCGGCTGCCGGCGCCTGTACCGCCGCCGGGGCGGCTGCCGGAGGTGCTTCCATTGCGGGACGGGCAATATGATCAACTTTCACCGACTTTTTTGAAAAGGCCTGTACAATGGTGCCGTAACTGCCGTCTTCGCCCGGTCTGGTGATGCGGATTGTGCAGATTCTGGTTTCCCGGCGGGTGGTTTTGCCGGTTCTGCGGTTGCGGATGGGTTTCCCGGTCTCGAAAATATCGAACATGGATCCGACCGGAGCCACGCTCGCCGGAGCGTCGATCATGACATTGTTTCCGGAGCAGTCCATGACATAGAACGGGGTATACCGGATCAGCTCTTTGACAATATCCTGACAGGTATAGCTGCAGGCTTCCTGAAGACTTTGTTCCCTGTAATTTCCGCTTTTCGTTCCGCCCGGAGCGACCGAAACCGAAGCCATTGCAGTGCGTTTGATGTTTTTCGATGCAACCGTTGTTGCGGTTTTCATGTCAACAAGAGTCAGGATCAGTTCAATGGTGGCGACTTCGTTTCCGGAAACATGACCGTAAAGAGCATCCTGCTGTTTTTCGCTGGATACTCCGTACCGCAGAATGGTCATGCGAACGAAAAATCCGGGAGTCTGGATTTTGGTTTGATTGCCGCCGTCATCCGCTGCCACGGCAAATTTTTCCGTATCGACGTGCACGGCAGCCAGGTCTTTCATATCCATGACACGGTAAATGCCGCTTTGCGTCAATTCATGGTTCAGACGGTCGACCAGTGCCGAAAAGTTGGCTCTGGGATTATCTGTTTTATTCTGAATCTTTTTGGATTCAATGCATACGATCGGGCGGGTATCCTGTCCTTCATCGTCGGCATGAAGAGTCAATGCCGTAAAAGGCAGTAATGTTGTCAGCAGGAGAAATATCGGCAATTTCATTGATTGTTCCTTGTAATGGGCATTTTCTCTGCGTTTATTTTGCAGACTTGTTTTCAAACGGGATGGCGCACGGTTGGAACGCCATCCCGGCATCTGTTATTTTCCGGCGATTTCTGCGGAAGTCCAGACAAAGACCGAACGGGTTTTCGGATCGTCATTATCCTTAACGAATACCCAGGCATGGTCTTTTCCAACCGGAGCGTTATGTTCGCCGACAACTCCATCCCGGAGAAGCTGTTTGCTGACAGCAAATTTTTCCGGCTGTCCGGGCAGTGTGGGGACTTTGCGCTGAACATTGCGGAAGAAACGCACCCGCTGTCCTTTGCTGATCCCGTATTCGCTGCCGGCGGAAAGACGGACGAACAGTCCATTTCCTCTCATCTGGTCGACATGAAGCGGCGGACCGAACTGGGCCGCATAGCGGCTCATCGCCTGTTCCACCGCATAGGCAACCGCATCTTTCAGCAGGGAAACATCCGGAGTGTTTGTGGGGATAGATTTCGTATGGGTAACGCTTTCCGAAAAAGAGAAGACATTCTTGCCGTCCGGAGCGGTCAGATTGATTTCCAAAGTCACATCCGCATAATACCAGTGAACTTTCTTTGCACTGCCGGTGATCTTGCTGTCGACAAAAGGAGAAGCGATATCCGCAACTGTTCCGATCGTATCGCCGGCATCTTTCAGTTCCACATTGCTGATGTTAAAAGTGAAGATGTAGGGACCGGAAGCGGCGGATGCGGCAGGAGCGCGGGTGATCGTTGCGCCGGGAGCGGTACGGAGACTGGATTCGTTGTTGACGATTTCAAAGTCCCGCAGACCGCTGACAATACTGACCAGTTTGGCTTCGGCAGACGCCATCATGTCTTTCCGCATTTCCAGAGAGAACTGGGAAGCCGCACGGCGGTCCGGCGACAGGAAGCGGTGACCTTTTTCCGACATCCGGATTGTGACCGGACGTTTGAATTTCTGACGTTCTTCATAACTTTTTATACTTTGCGCCACATACGGCATATTGACTTCGTCCGTGAGATTGTCGTCCGGCATTGGACCGTAATTGTCGAAAGAAGTACAGCCGCTAAGCAGTACGGTTCCAACGAATCCAAATAAGAATTTGATGTTTTTTTTCATCTTTCTTTACACCCTTTTCGTTGAGAGCCTATTTAAAAATGAAAGGCTCTTTTCTGTTTACAATTCGTTTTTTGGTGTGCTAAAATCTTGGCACATCTGTTGTTTTTGTATCAAAAGATCGCTCAAAAACTATTTTTTGTATGAACCTCCTTTTCCATCACTGCGGGAATTACTGATTTTCTATTTTCAATCGAATCTAAATCAATCTATTCAAGCATGTTGAACAGTTGCTTTACCGTAAATGGCAATCGTGCCGGGCATCAGCAAACAAAGAGTTTTCCGATGTTACATTTTGTCTTTGCGCTGCGTTTACCATCTTAATTACACCCGTTCTCTTGCGGAAGATTGCCGGGATTTTCCGATTGAATCCGGTACGGTTGTAATGTAATTCAAGTTGCCACATTAAGTATGAAAATTATTCTTCATTGCCGGAATCGGCTTTGCCCGTTTTCGGCGGAGCAAGTTTTTTGAACTTCAGTTTGATGACACTTTTCTTCCGGTTGCTACGAATTGTGATCTCTTTGGTGATCGGACGATATCCGTCGGCTTCCGCCGAAAGGATGTGCCTGCCGATAACCGTTTTGTCGCCGTTTTCAAACTCCTGACCGTCGAGCATGAACGTCACGGCGTCTTCATCGAACTCATCGTCGCCTTTGGGACCGGTGCACTTGATCTCAAGATTGCTCAGATAATAATCGGCGATTTTTCCCGCGATCTGCTTGAGAGCGTCCTCAATCAGATCGGAAGCGGGATTGTGCCCGACGTTGCGTGATGCGCTGGTTTGCCTGCGGCTGCTTCTCGCCACGACATGAAACGCCGTAACCACATTGCCGTTGAAGTCGCGCAGGTTTCCGACCGCTTTCTGCGTGTAGACGGTCTTTTTGATCATCGTTCCGCCGATGCCGACGGTATTGGATTCCGTGTTCATATCCTGCATAATGACCGTCAGGAAGAAGCAGGCGGATGCCAGATCCTGCTGATCGTTGCCATTGATCGCCTTTTCCACCTCGGACAGGCTGGTATTGCTGCGGTCGATTAACTGTATGTAATTCGAATATGGTGAAAGATAACTTTGCAAATACTGCTTGCCGACCACAATATCACGCTTGTTTTTATCGCCGATGATCGTTGTACGCAGATTCTCCAGAATGTTTTCCATTCGACGGTTCTGCCGGACAATTTCCTGCTGCTGTTCATTATAACGCCGGATATTATCATTAAAACGGATGTTGATTTCGCGACGGACCAGTGTCGGGTCGGCGGCCTTGTCCGCTTCGGAGATCTGAGGCATTGAGTCAACATTGAATTGTTTGATTTTAGTCAGGAACTCTTCCGTTTTGGCAACGGTATCAATCGTTCCGATGTCGGTTACCAGAATACAGATCTTTCCGGGATTTGTATTCTGAGGAATTTTGAATTCTTTGGTGTCATTTGCGAATAATGACACTGCTGCTGTCAAAATAGTTATCAAATATCTTTTTTTCATTTTGTCTCCTTTGTT
>URKJ01000065.1 GCA_900548385.1 uncultured bacterium
TGCTTGCTTGCTTGCTTGCTTGCTTGCTTGCTTGCTTGCTTGCTTGCTTGCTTGCAGAGAGTATGCGCCGTCTTAAACGGAACAAAGAAATTGGTTGTTAATTTCTGCATGATCATACTCCTGCGTTTTTACATTAATATATTCCTGTTTTTTGGGTTTGTCAAACAGAGGAAAGAATAAACGGGACGGCTGAAAGTTGTTTCAGCCGTCCCGTGAAAAACGAAAGAGCGGATTATTACTTTTTGCTTTTCTTTTCCGCGGGGAAATCGTCCGAGTCGGGAAGCGTGACGGGGACCGGAGAGAGTTCCCAGATTTTTTCCGCATAGTCGCGGATGGAACGGTCGCTGGAGAACGTTCCCATATTCGCGATGTTGTGGATGCAGCGTCTGGTCCATTCCGTCTGATCCTTGTAGAGACGCGCCATTGCCGCCTGCGTTTCCGCGTAGGAGGCGAAGTCGGCGGCGACCATGTAGTAGTCGTAATTCATGGTGTCGACGAGGGGCTGGAACACGCCGCGGCAGGAGGGAGAGAAGAAGTCGTTGCGGATCAGTTCGAGCGCGCGCTTGAGATACGGATTCGCGTCGATCGCCGAACGCGGATTGTAGCCTTTTGCGCGGAGCGCGTTGACCTCTTCCACATTCATGCCGAAGATGAAGATGTTTTCCGCGCCGACCTGTTCGTAGATTTCCACGTTTGCGCCGTCCATCGTGCCGATTGTGAGAGCGCCGTTGAGGGCGAATTTCATGTTGCTGGTGCCGGACGCCTCGGTACCAGCAAGCGAGATCTGTTCCGAAATGTCCGCCGCCGGAATGATTTTTTCCGCCAGCGAGACGCGGTAATTCGGGAGGAATACGACTTTCAGTTTGTCGCCGATCGCGGGGTCGGAGTTGATGACATTGCCCACGGCGTTGATCAGGCGGATGATCAGTTTGGCGATGTAGTAGCCCGGAGCCGCTTTTGCACCGAACATGATCGTGCGCGGGACAAAATCCATATCCGGGTTGTCTTTCAGCTGCAGATACAGGGTGATCGCGTGGAGGATGTTCAGGTACTGGCGTTTATATTCGTGCAGACGTTTCACCTGCACGTCGAAGATCGAATCCGGATTGACCGTTACGCCGCATATTTCCTGGATATGCTCGGCGAGGCGGACCTTGTTCGCGCGTTTTGCCGCCATGACGGCTTTGAGCGTGGCGGGATCGTCGGCGAACTTCTCGAAGTTTTTCAGTTCGTCAAGGTTTTTGCACCAGTTTCCGCCGATCCGGTCCGTGATGATCGCAGAGAGGTCCGGATTCGCCTTGCGGAGCCAGCGGCGGGGCGTGATGCCGTTCGTCACGTTGACGAATTTATCCGGATAGAATTCGCTGAAGTCGCGGAACAGACCGTTTTTCAGCAGTTCCGTGTGGAGCGCCGCCACGCCGTTGACCTTATGGCTGGCAACGACGCACATATACGCCATGCGCGCCATTTTGACGGGATGCTCTTCGATGATCGACATTCTGGAAAGGCGGTCGTTGTCGCCGATATAACGGGTGGAAACTTCGCGCAGGAAGCGGAAGTTGATTTCGTAAATGATTTCCAGGTGACGCGGAAGCAGTTTGCCGAGCAGATCGGTCGGCCATTTTTCGAGAGCTTCGCTCATCAGGGTGTGATTGGTGTAGTTGAAAGTGCGGGTGCAGATCTCCCATGCATCTTCCCAGAGGAAGTTTTCTTCATCGACCAGAATCCGCATGAGTTCCGGGATCGCGAGCGCCGGATGGGTGTCGTTGAGCTGAACGACTGCATAGTTCGGGAAGTCGCGGAGATCACCGTTCATCATTTTGATGCGTGCGATGATGTCCTGCAGCGTTGCGCTGACGAGGAAATACTGCTGTTTGAGGCGCAGTTCCTTGCCTTCGTAGTTGTTGTCGTTCGGATAGAGGACCTTGGAGATGTTCGCGGAGAGTGCCGCTTCCAGATTGGCGTTGATGTAATCGCCCTGATTGAACTTGGAAAGATCGAATCCGCTGACCGCTTCCGACGCCCACAGGCGGAGCGTGTTGACCGTGTTGTTCTCGTAGCCGGGGATCGGGGTGTCGTACGGCATGGCGAGCACCTGATGGGAATTGACCCATCTGCGGCGGAGCTTGTTGGCGCCGGCGTCCTGAAACGCTTCGACGTGTCCGCCGAAACGGACGATGCGGGCGAGTTCGGGACGGCGGATTTCCCACGGATTGCCGTGGCTGAGCCAGTTGTCGGGTTCTTCCACCTGGCAGTCATCGACGATGAGCTGTTTGAAGATGCCGAAATCGTAACGGATCCCGTACCCGTAGGAAGGCAGTTCGAGAGTCGCCATGGAGTCGAGGAAGCAGGCGGCGAGACGTCCGAGTCCGCCGTTGCCGAGTCCCGCGTCGACTTCCTGTTCCCGCAGTTCTTCGACTTCAAATCCGAGCTCCGCCATCGCTTCTTTTGCCGCATCGTAGATGCCGAGGTTGATCATGGCGTTGCCGATGGTTCTGCCGATCAGGAATTCGAGGGAGATGTAGCAGACGGTTTTGGATTTTTCCTTTTCATAAACGTCCTTGGTGGCGAGCCATTTTTCCACCATGAGGTCGCGGATGGAGAGCGCCAGAGCCTGATAGCGGTCCAGATCACTTGCTTTTTCGGGGCGTTTCGCCAGCGAGCGTGTCAGATGGCGTTTAAATGAATCCTTTATGATCTCTTTCATATCAGACATGATAGGAGTTCCTTCCGTTGATGAGCATTGGCGCGGCTCTCACGAGCCAGTCCGCATAGCAGGAAATATACACTGTTTTTCCATTTTTTCAAGATGCGGAATTGTTGGATCTCTGTTTGGAAATGCGGGCGGAACGGACGAAAAAAAGAGCGTTTTCCCGTTTTCCTGGATTGATTTTTCCGGGAAACACGGTACAGTTCTGCAAGTTATTCAGACGGAGAAGACGGTGCGGATCATTTTTCTTGTGTTTTTTGTGTTTTCCGCAATGGCGGATGAGTTTTATATCTGGCAGCGGAATTGGAACGGGGCTGTCCGGCATGCGGTCCGAACGGAACGGACTGCGGAGGGATTTTATTTTCTGGAAGGCGAACTGGAACGCGGACGGTTTCTGCACGGTTTTGCGGATCGCGCCCTGCTGGCGTCGCGGAAGATTCCGGCGGTTCCCGTGTACCGGATTCATGCGGAGCTGCTGAACCGGTTTTCATCCCGTGAGATCGCGGAAAAAATCTGCGATCCTGCGTTTTCCGCAGTCCAGCTGGATCTGGATTGTCCCGAACGGCTCTTTCCCCGTTACGCGGAGCTAGTCCGCGAGTTGAAGAGAAAAGGCGTCAGGCGTGTTTCCGCGACCGTGCTTCCGGTTCATCTGAAACATCGGGCATTTCCGGAGTTTGCAAAGGGGCTTGAATTTTATGTACTTCAGGTGCATGGACTTGATTTCGGCAAAGGGGCGTCGCTGATGAGAACATCGGTTGTCGCGGACTCCCTGAACCGTGCGGAGCGGCTCGGTTTCCCGTATAAGGTTGCGCTTCCATGCTATGGTTACGAACTGTTTTTCCGGGACGGCAGGCTTGTTTCCCTGAATGCGGAGCAGGGGAGGGCGGGAAAAGGCGGAGAGCGCGTTGTGCTTGCTGCGGACCTTGATCAGCTTGCGGAGTGCGTGAAGCTGATCCGGGAGCGGAAACGGGGAATCATCTGGTTCCGGCTTCCCGTTCCCGGCGACCGGCTGTGTCTGGACCGGGATTCGCTTCAGCGGATCATGGACGGGAAAAAAGTCGGAAAAAAGATTCGCGCGTACTGGAAAAATTCAAAAAACGGATTACAGATACTGTGTGTGGAAAACGTTGCGTGGATCGGAGCGGAACGGATCCGCATCCATTTGAACTGGGAACGCTGCAGGGTGGAGGATTATGCGTTTTCCGGCGGTTTTGTTCCGGCGGGCGAACATGTGTTCGGTATTCCGCCGTCGGTTCTGTCCGGTTCCGCGCCCTTGTCCGGACAGGGCGTTTCCGCGATGTGGTGCCGCACAAAAGAGGAACTTCCGGAACCGGCAGTTGAGGTTTTGCCATGAGATATTTTTTGTTTTTTCTGCTTTTATCGGTCGGAATCGGCGGGCTTGCCTGTTCGCCGTATTTTCCGAACAACTATTTTTATCAGGGAAAATTCGGAAACGGGGCAGGTCCCCGGTTTGCCGAAGAGTTGCGACTGATCGCCGCCGAACAGAAAGAAGCGCTCGCGCCGTACCGTCTGCTCCGTCCCGGGACCGGTTCGACTCTGGACGCGGAAAAAGCGGATTTTCTCCGTCTGGTTCCGTCCGGTGACGCCGAGGCTTATCTCCGGCTTGCCGGAGCCGTGCGGAACGGCGCAAACGCGGATTGGCGGAGCGTGCCGGAACTGCCGGAGTCGCTGCGTCTGTTCCTGCGGGGCTGGGAGCGTGTGCGCAGCCGGAAGCCGGGAGAACCTGCCGGCGAGCCGATGGAGTGGATTATGCTGGCGGAACAGCCGGAACGGTTTCCGGACCGTACCGTGTGGGCGTGCTACATGCTGGGAAATCTCGCCGCAGGAAGAGGTGACCGCGAAGCGCGGAAGCGGTGGCATGAACTCTGTCGGAAACGTGTTGCGGATGGCTGCCCGGATTCCGCCGGGCTCGGCTTTGCGACTCTCAAGCATGAGATCCGCAATTCTTCCGGCGGCGGGCGGATCCGTTACGCATTTCTGGAATATGCTTTGCAGAATGAAAAACAGAGGGAGCCCGGATTGCTCCGGTATCTGCTTTCCCGTGAGGCGGCGCGGACCGGCGCTGATGTCCTCGGCAGGACTGCCGATCCGCTGCTGCGCGAAATCTATGCCGCGTTTTTCATGTGCTCGCCTTACGATGTGAAGCCGTTTATTGATGCCGTTGCGGAAAAAACGCCGAAACTCGGCAATGCCGCCCGCATGGCGTATCTGGCGATCCGGAACGGAAATCCGGAGCAGGGACGCCGCTGGCTCTCCATGGTGGAACACGAGGACACGCTGAGTGACTGGCTCAATGCTGAACAGGCGCGCCGCGACGGTGACGCGGACCGGGCGTTGAAGTATCTGCGCAGCTGGCTTGCGCGTCTGCCGCGGCAGGGAACACGGTACTCCTCCGATTTCCCGTGGGACTGGGGCAATGCCGCGGATTCGTTTCCGGCTCTGCCGCTCCTGTTCCCGGAAAACGGGTCGCGGGACGCTTTGACGGAGGAAAATGGCGTTTACGCCCGGATCGGAACCGTTTATGTGGAAAAAGGAGATCTGGAGCAGGCGCTGTTCTATTTCCTCCGCGCCAATGCGTTGATGGACGCCGCACATCTTGCGGAACATATCATGCGGACCGACGATCTGCTCCGCTATGTTTCCGCTTTTGCCGCGACCCGCTTTCAGACGCTTCCGGAGGACCGTTTTTATTTCCTTCAGAACGTGGTGTCGCGCCGGCTGATCCGGGAGGGGCGGTTGGCGGAAGCCGTGCCGCTGATGCGTCCGAATTCCGTCCGCTATGCGCTGTTGATGCTGTATTCCGGGGAGCTTCAGGAGTCGGCGAATCCGTCGTTGCCGATGGACCTGCGGAGTCTGCATCTCTATAACGCTGCACGGGTCGCATACTGGAAAGGGATGGAGCTGTTCGGCTTTTGCAGTTCGCCCGATTTTGCATTGTATGGCGGACAGTTCGGGTTTGATACGGAGAACCGGTTTCATTACCGGATTCAGGCGCTGAACATGATCTGGCAGGCTGCGTCGATGGCGCAGGATAAATCGCTGAAAGCGCTTTATTTCTATTCGGGCGGCATTTATGCGCTCCGGGCGTATCCGAACGAGAATCCTGCCCGGATTGCGGATTTGTTTTATAAGCGTCTTGTGCGGGAATGCCGTTTCCTGCCACTGGCGGTTTATTGCGACAGGCGGCGCTGGTTCGGACAGCAAGAGGTGAGGCTTCCGGTGATCCGGACGATCGAACCGCTGACTTCGCTGCGGCAGGTCCGGCGGCTGATCCGGGATTCCGTGCCGCATTCTGAAGTCCCGATGATTTTCCGCTCTCTGATCAAACCGGAGGCGGACCGCCGCCCGTGACGGAGATCCGGTTATGAAGAAGAACATTATTGACAACAACTATACGTTGCCGTGCAGAGGTTTGGAACGCGGTTCCACGCGTGCCGCAACGGTGGTGGGCGCAAAGTTGGAATATGCGGTTTACTATCATCTGCCGCTGTTTCCGGCATTTGTCGACCACGGTATGTATTCAAGCGGGAACTGGTATGAACACATCCGTTACCGTCTGGTTGCGTTTGAGATTCCGTTGGAAGGCAACATGCAGTTCCGGCAGCGGGATACTTCCCTGGTGGTCAATCCGGGTACCGTTTATCTGATGCACCGGGGGGAGAATTCGCGTCTGGAGTCGGGACCGTCGGGCAGATGCCGGAAGCTGGCGCTCTGTCTGGGCGGAGGCTCGCTGACTCAGATCATGGCGGATCTCGGACTCACCAACTGTCTGGCGGTCCCGGTTCGAAATCTGGATCATCTGATCGGGACGATTACTCAGATTGAGCGTGCGATTATGGCGAAAGAGGTATTCCGCGCCTGTTCCCTCGCATACGAATTCCTTCTGGAACTGGCTTCGAACATTGAGAAACAGATGCCGGAACAGCTGGTGCGGATTATGGAGAGCATGAAGATCGGGATTCCGCAGAATCTTGCGCTGGAAGACTTTGTGGAGGAGTTTCATATCAGCCGCTCCACGCTGAACCGTTTATTCAAAACATATTTGAATACAACGCCGAAAGAGTATTACCGTTCCCTGAAACTGGAACTTGCCTGCCGGCTTCTGCATGATACCCGCTGCCCGGTGAATCTGGTGGCGGAACGATGCGGTTTTTCCGATCCGGTCCGTTTTTCCCATGCGTTCCGGGAGGCGTTCCATTGCTCGCCCGGACAGTTCCGGAATCGTTTGAAAGAAACAAAAAAACAATAATTTTGCTGTTTTTGGCAATTATTTGCATTTGCCCCCTCTTCTTTTTGTGCGGTTTTTCATGTATAATTAACTCTGTAAACATGCAACAAGGAGGTGCAGATGCTGAAACGAATGGTTATTGCGCTTGTGGCGGTGCTTGCTTTTCCGCTTGCCGCGCAGAATCTCTTGAACGGAAAAACACTGACAGACAGGCTGCCGCCGGACGGCAGTACGGAAGAAGTGCTCTTTTCTCTGGACAATGCGGAACGGAAGAGCAGTTCCTGCCGGGAGAAAGTGACGCTGAACGGGCTTTGGAAGTTCCGTCCGGTATTCCGGGACGCCGATGCAAAATCCGTTCTGGCACCCGGTTCCGGGTGGGGATGGTTCAAGGTTCCTGCGTCGTTTCCCGAACTGACGCAGCGGGCATACGGACCAGGAGCGAACAACAATATTGCGTATCTGCCGGAAGCGTTGAAGAGCGCCGCGCGGAAAGAGAAAATCCGGGAAGCGTGGTATTGCCGTTCCGTGACGGTTCCGGAATCCTGGAACGGACGCAGGATCCGTCTGCTGATCGACCTCCTGCAAAGCGTTGGAACTGTGTATGTGGACGGCCGGAAAACCGGGACGCTTCTTTATCCGGGCGGCGTGCTGGATCTGACGGATTTTCTGATTCCGGGAAAGACGCACGAACTGGCGGTCTTTGTTTCCGCAAAACCGGCGTCACTTTCCACGTTCATGGGCGAGACCCGCATGTATCAGTCGTTCCGGGATCTGAACAACCGCGGATTGTGCGGGGATGTGGAACTGGAGGCGATTCCCGCAAAGTACGGGATTTCCGATGTGCATGTGATTTCTTCCGTGACGCGGAAAACCATTACGTTTGATACCGGATTCAATGCGCTGCCGGAGGGGGAATACCGTCTGAAAGCGGTTGTCTCCGATGAAACGGGACCGGTCCGGACTTTTCTTTCGGAGCCGTTCCGCGGGACAGGGAAGCGGTTTTCGTTTTCCGCGGACTGGCTGGCTCCGAAACTCTGGGATATTGATACGCCGCAGAATATGTATACGGTCCGGCTGGCGCTGCTTTCTCCGTCAGGTTCCGTTCTGGATGAATATTATCCGGAAGAATTCGGGTTTCGGGAATTCTCGGTCAGCGGACGTGATTTCCTGCTGAATGGAAAGAAAATTCATCTGTTTGGCGCCAGTGTGAACAATACAAAGTTTCCTGCCAAAGCGACGGATGAAATGCTTGCGCACATGATCCGGGTTTATAAAAAATTCCATGTCAATTTCCTTTTGGAAGCCATTTATGATTTTGCGCCCGGAACCTGCTGCTACAATGCCGCATACTGGCGCGAAACTTCGCGGGCGGGTATTCTCACGTCGATGTCCATGCCGCATGTAAAGAACTTCGGGTTCAATCTGAAAAAGCCGGAAAATGCGGCGGAATACGAGCGGATCGCTTCGCATCAGCTGCGCCGTTATCAGAACATACCCGGCATCGTCATGCTGGCGACCAGTCACAATGCGATGGGATATGCCGATCAGCAGAATCCGGACCGTATCGGAACGTCCGCTTCCGGAAAACAGGGGTTGTCGCCGTATCACAGAAACCGCCGTGAGCAGGCTCAGCTGGCGGAGCAGATTCTGTCTAGGATCGACCCGTCCCGCCCGGTCTATCACCATAGCGCAGGCAGGCTCGGTTCCGTTTTTTCCATCAACTGCTATCTGAACTGGAGTCCGATCCAGGAGCGGAGCGACTGGCTGGAGAAGTGGGAGAAGCAGGGGGATCTGCCCATTTTTTTCGTGGAGTACGGAGCGCCGCATATTGCCAGTTATACGAGCGAGCGCGGCCCCGGCTTCCTTTGGGACGGCGGTTACAAAGATCTGCATTGCGAGTGGTTCAACGAATTCAACGCGCCGTATCTGGGCGAACGGGCATACCGCTCCGACAGCCGGAAAGAGGATTATTACCGGTTTGAGGAGAAAATGGTCCGGGGAAACCGGAAAAACACACCGCTGCGTCCGCATATCGTTGCCGGTTATCCAGATGTACATGAGGTCCGTGAGATGTTTGTCCGCCGGAATCTCTTTGATTTCCGGGTGCGGGGGCTTTCCGGAAATTTGCTGTGGGATTTTTCCAATCTTTTCCGGAAACAGGGAGTATCGAAGCCCGCCGTGCCGAATCCGGGACGTTTCCGCAATCTGAAACGCTCCGCGATCGTCAACGACATCATCTGCATCAGAGATGGCGGTTATACCTGTGACTGGTACTGGCCGAATGATCCGTATTCCCCTTATCAGATTACACCGATGGGAAACGCTGTGATTGCCGCGTGGCGTCCGCTGGCGGCGAAGATCGCCGGGAAAGCGGGGGACTTCACGGAACTTTCCCATACGTTCCGTCCGGGGGAGACGGTTCACAAGACTCTGCAGATCCTCAACGATACCCGGCAGCCGCAGAAGGTACGCTGGTCATGGCGCGTTTCCGGCATGGCGGAGCCCGTTTCCGGGACGGTGACGGTTGCGGTCGGCGGCAGGGCGGAGGTTCCCGTGGAATTTCAGCTTCCCGCCGATGCGGGAGGCAGGCAGACGCTTTCCGCCGAATTCCGGTATGCGGACGGTTCCGTGGAAAAGGATTCGTTTGCGGTAACCGTTCTGCCGGGAACTGCGGTTGCGCTCCGTTCCCGGGTCGGAGTGTATGACCCGGAGGGTACGGCGTCCGCATTGCTGAAACGGCTTGGCGTTGAGGCGGAGAGTGTAAAAGAGGAGTCCGGACTTGATGGAGTTCAACTGCTGATTCTCGGACGCGGAGCGCTTGCCGCACTTCCGTTCGATCTTTCCGGGCGGCTGGAGCATGGATTGAAACTGCTCGTCATGGAGCAGAGCATGGAGACCCTGAACCGGATTGGATTCCGCGCAACCGAACACGGCGTCCGCAGACTGTTCCCGGTGAACGGGAATCCCGGCGGGGTCATTCGCGACTGGCGTGGAAAAGCGACTCTGCTTCCGCAGTATATGCCGCCGCTGAAGAATTTTTCTTATCCGGTGACGGATTGGAACGGGTTTATGAACCGCCGTATCTGGCGTGCTGCGAACCGCGGCAATGTGGCGACGGTTTTACCGGAAAAACCTCCGGTTGGCAATTTCCTGCCTCTCTGGCAGGGAGGATTTGATTTGCAGTATGCCCCGCTGATGGAGTTCCGGGAAAAAGGTGCGGTGATCCTGTTTTCCCAACTGGATATTTCCGGCAGAACGGAATCGGAACCGATGACGGAGGAGCTTTTCGCCGCGATGCTGAGACGGTTGGACGGAGCGGTGGTCAAACCGGTCCGCAAAGTTTGGTATTCCGGTCCGGAAGAACTTGCGGAACAGCTTTCAGTTTTGCGGATTCCCGCGGAGCCGCTTGATCCGTCGCGCATTACTGCGGACGATCTGCTGGCGGTCGCTCCGGGTACCGGGCTGCCGGAAAACTGTTCCGCTCTGATCCGGGCGGGACTTCAGGTTGCGGCGTTCGGCATGAGCGGCGCGGAGCTCGCCGGTCTTGTACCCGGAATTTCTACGGTCCGTGGAACGTATTTCTCCGATTTTTGCGATCTTTCGGATGTTCCTGTGTTTGCGGGACTTTCCAACTCCGATCTGCATTTCCGCTGGAAGCAGGAGTTCGATGCGTTTCCCGCCGGGTCCAAAGGCGGACGCTCGCTCGAATACCGGAAGCTTGGACGCGGCGGAGTACTGATGATGCAGGTCCCGCCGTGGAAGATCGACGGCAATGAGTATGCGATCCGTTCCTCCCGCCGCCGTGCGGATTTTGCGATGGCACGTCTGTTGGCAAATCTTGGAGCGGGACCGGAGAGCGGTCTGCTGCAAATGTTCCGTCCGGAAAACGGGAATGTGCGTCTTGCTCTTTCCGGGGGGTGGATGGGAAAAGAGGATCCGGGCAAACGCGGGCGCCGCAGCGGGTTCTTCCGTCCTGCATTCAGACCGTCCGGCTGGCGTCCGGTCAATGTTCCCGGCATGTTCGAGACACAGATTCCGGAGTTGGAGAAGTACGACGGCTGGTTCTGGTTCCGCAGGACATTCGATGTTCCGGCGGGAATGGCGGACAGGGAAACGACGCTGTTTATTGGAGCGGTCGATGATGAATCGTGGGTCTGGCTGAACGGGAAATTTCTGGGAGAAGTCTCCAGAAAGACGAATCCGGAAGATTACTGGAAGTTCAAGCGCCGTTACACGCTCAAACCCGGAATGCTGAACGCGGGCGGGAACACGCTCGTGATTCTCTGCAACGATCTGGCGTCCGCTGGCGGAATCGCCGGCAATCCGGTGCTGAGTCTGACGAAGCCGTTCTCGCTCTATTCCGATACGCCTGTAGCAAACGATGACCCGTACCGCTATTTCCATTGGTAAGCGGTCTGAATAAAATAAAACCAGAATAAAGGAATTACAGATTATGAAAGATCGGAAAATCATATCGGGAAATGTCGTTTCAAAGCGTGGAAGAGCCGGGGTGAAATGCGGATTCACCCTTGTGGAGCTCCTCGTGGTAATTGCCGTGATCGCCATCCTGACGGGGCTGCTTCTGCCTGCTCTGAACTCGGCGCGGGCGAAGGCGCGGGATATAAACTGCGTGTCGAATATGCGTCAGAACGGTTTGTATGTGTTTCAGTATGCAACGGATATGGCGGATGACTGTATCCTGCCAAATCATCCGGGCTCCGGCAACAGCTGGACACAGTGGCAGTCTCTTCTGGTCAACGCATACCTTGCGCCGAGGGGCACGGAGACGCTGGATTACTGGTATGTGAATGCCAGGATTACGACAGGCAAAATGCCGTACCGCACGTTTGCCTGTCCGGCATCGGGGGAACCCGTAGCCGGAAATAACCGCCATTATGCGCTGAATGCGTGTATTTCCGGATGGGATCCGTCGAATCTGGGACAGAAACTTGCCAGGATCAGGAATCCTTCCAATGTCTTTCTGATGATGGATATTGATGATGGAGATGGTCACACGGTTGCGACAATGCGGTGCGATGACAGTACCGCATTCCGTATATTCCGCAATCCGAAGAAAATGTTCGGACGCCACTATTCGGATATGGGGATCAACATGTTATGGGTGGACGGTCATGTGTCTCCCGTCATGTATCGTGCGGTTTCAGGCTCCTCATACTGGAGCGGGACTGCCGAGCAGAAACGCCGCTGGGGAGCGAACTGAGCGTTTTTCTGCGGGCGGAGAAAAGAAAGGGACGCGGATTGAAAACCGCGTCCCTTTTGCTGCCGGAAAGGCGGACGGTCAGTATTTGCTGTCCGCGTAATCGACCCAGCCGCCGGCTTTGACAAGCTCGAAATCGAATTCTCCGACCGTGAACGGATAGACTTTCGTCGTGCTTCCGTTGGAGATCGTGAAAGTCTTTTTCTCCGTATCGGTCGTGCAGGTTGCTTCCGTTCCCGCGAACGTGGCGAAAATGTCGTCGATGTCCGCTTTGGGCAGGGAAACCGCCATCAGTCCGCAGTTGAACATGTTCTGCCGGAAGATGCGGGCGAAGTTTTCCGCGATCACGAGATTGATGTCGTTGTATTCGAGCACCCACGGCGCGTGCTCCCGGGAGGAGCCGCAGCCGAAGTTGGCGCGGGTGATGACGACGCTTTTTCCGGCGATGTCCTTTTTCGGATCGAAGCCCGGAATATTGAGGTCCTCAAGACAGTAGGGCTTGAGCGCCTCCTTGGTCAGCTCCGTCAGGTATTTGGCGGGGATGATCTCGTCGGTATTGATGTCGGAACGGTCGAGAAACAAAATTTTTCCGCTGAAGTTTTTCATTTGTCAGATTCCTTTCTTCAACCTTTGTAGAGCGGAGAGTTGGTGATGACTCCTGCGATGGCGGTCGCGGCGGCGGTTGCGGGGCTCATCAGGTGGACCATGCCGCCTTTGCCCATGCGTCCGTTGAAGTTCCGGTTCGTGGTGGACGCGCAGCTTTCGCCGTTCGCCAGCACGCCGTTGCTCATGCCGAGACATGCGCCGCAGGTCGGATTCGTCACGCAGAAACCGGCGTCCATGAAGATCTGAATCAGACCTTCCGCGAGCGCCTGACGGTAGATTTTCGGCGTAGCGGGCGAGACGATCGCGCGCAGGCTGGGGCTGATGCTCTTGCCTTTCAGGACCGATGCGGCAATGCGCAGGTCTTCGATACGGCCGTTCGTGCAGGATCCGATATAGACCTGATCAATTTTGGTTCCGGTCATTTCGCGGACCGTTTTTACCTGATCGGGCTTATAGTTGACCGTGACGACCGGTTCGAGCGTGGAAGCGTCGATTTCCAGTACTTTTGCGTAGACCGCATCGGCGTCGGGGCGCCACTTGGAGTATTCCGCGAGCGCGGCTTCCTTCGAGGCGAATTCGTCCTTGATGAACTCCCACAGATAATCGACGGTGACCTGATCGGGATAGCAGATGCCGCAGGTTCCGCCCGCTTCGATCGCCATGTTGCAGAGGGTCATGCGCGATTCCATGCTCATGGAGTCGATGACCGGTCCGGCGAATTCGATGACCTTGTCGGTCGCTCCGTTGACGGTGAGTTCCCGGATGATCGTGAGGATCAGGTCCTTGGCATAAACACCTTCCGGGAGTGCTCCGGTGACGTTGACTTTGATCGTCTCCGGGGTGCGCATGGTGCAGACGCCCTTCAGAATGCCGACTTCGAGGTCGGTCGTTCCGACTCCCGCCGCGAATGCGCCGAATGCGCCGTGCGTGCAGGTGTGGGAGTCGCCCATGATGACCGTGAAGCCGGGACGGACGAAGCCTTTTTCCGGGAAGATCGCGTGGCATACACCGTTCTGACCGATGTCAAAGAAATCCTTGATGCCGTGTCTGCGTGCCCAGTCGCGCATCGTCTTGCCCTGTTCCGCAGTCTTGGAATCCTTGGCGGGAGTGACGTGGTCGATGACGGCTTTGATCTTTGCCGGATCAAACACGCGGTCCTTGCCCTGTCTCTTATACACATCTCCGAGCCCACGAGACGGAGCTACA
>URKJ01000066.1 GCA_900548385.1 uncultured bacterium
ACGAGATGTAGCTCCGTCTCGTGGGCTCGGAGATGTGTATAAGAGACAGGCTGTACACCAGCACGACTTCCAATATTTCCGGAAATGACCGGATGCTGTTTTATGACCGTCTGCTGGCTGAAACGGGAAAACGCGGTGTACGCTACGACGGCATCTGTGCTCACAATTACCGGGTCGGTGCACCCGAATACCCGGTTTCGATGGAGACGGAATACCGGAATCTCTTTGCAGTTCTTGATAAACACGGTTATTCCAAAGCTCCGGTTTATTCACCGGAGGGAATGCACTGGCTTCCGCTTCGCTGCCGGAGATCTTCGTTTATCTCCGATTATCCGGTTTCGTCCGGACATCTGAACGGGCTTGCCCCCTATACTTACGATCTCAGTTATGCGGAGAAGATCGGCAGCGCCTATCGCGCCCGTACATGGCTGATCGGACTCAAGCATCAGGACCGTATCAAGCTCATGAACGCCAGCAATTACGGCACATTTGAAATGGACGCCATGCTGACGCCGTTTGCATTCCAGAAGATTCCCAATACACTCGGCCGTCTTCTCGGCAATGCGCGTTTTCTGGAGGAACTGAATTTGTTTCCGAATACCCGGTGCTATCTGTTTGAGGACGAACAGAAACGTCCGGTCGCAGTTCTGTGGGCGTGCATGGAAGAGGTCGATTTCGGAGAGGCGCCCGCACCGGATCTTTTTTTCCGTCCGCCTGCCGGACTTGAACTGTTCGATCTGATGGAGGCGGAACATTCGGTCCGGATCGGAAAAGACGGACTGTTCCGTCTGCCGCTTTCGCCATACCCGGTATTTCTGCGCGGAACTGCCGGAAGCGTGAAAGAGGTTGCCGCGATGCTTCGCGCCGGCTATGGGAAATCGAATATTCCGCAGAGACCGCCGCTGACCGTGCGCCTGGCATCGCCGGACTCCGTTAGCGTTACGCTGACGAACCCCGAAAGTTCCTCTCTTGACGGACGGCTGGAATCCCGTTCCGGTTCGCGTTCCGTTTCGATCCCGCCGGATGCACAGGAACAGTTCCGTTTCCCGCTCGCGCTTCCGCTTTCCGCACGGGCTCAGAATGAGTTTGATTTGATCTTCCGTTTCCGGAAACGGAATGGAAAAGAACAGGTGTTCCGCTACGATCGTTCTTTCTCCGGGCTTCTCGCCATGCGGAGCAGGACGCCGTTCCGCATTGACGGCGATCTTTCCGACTGGAACGGTTATCCCGCCATTCCGATGCGGAAACGGTTCCGCGGCAAGCGGCTCCAGCGTCTCGGACAATTTCCCGTCGATCGTGATTTTTCCGCGAAATACAGGATCGCATGGGATGAAAACGGACTTTATCTTGCCGTTGAAGTGACCGATGATAAATTCGGTTATGCGCCGCGTCCGCGAATCAGGGACGGCTGGAAAAATGATTCCCTGCAGCTCTTTTTCGATACGTTCGCCGATGGCCGCGACAATGACCGGAAACGTACTCCCGGTCCCGATGACTGGTCGTACGGGATCTTTCCGAAAGATTCGGCGGGCAGAGCGTTTGATGTTTACCGTTTTCTTGCGCCGGACGTACAGCTGACGCGCGGCGTTGCCGGAGCAAAAGCGGATACGCTGGCGGATGATGTGCGCGTTGCATTCCGCAGAACGGCAGACGGATATTGTTACGAAATTGCGTTTTCGCCGAAAAGCCTGGAACCGTTCCAGCTGAAGAAAAACAAGGTGCTGGGGGTTGGGATTCTCCTGAATGACGTTGATGATCCGACGGAACAGGAACCGCGTTCGCGTCTTGTCAATACTGCCGGGGCTGAAATGCCGAACGACTGTCCCGGCAGCTGGCCGCTTGTTCTGCTGGCGGAATGAGAGAGGATGGGATTTTTCATGGATTCTCTTTTGTGGATGGTGCCGTCCCGTGAAATCGCGGCACCGGCGGTGATTGTTTTCCGCACGAAGTTTCATCTGGAGACGGAACGGGAGTTTCATCTGCGCTGGACCGCCGACGAGCATGCGGATCTGTTTCTCAACGGACAGTATTTTTGCGACGGTCCCCAACGGGGTACTCCGAATCGCTGGTTCCTGGAGGAGAACGGACGGCTTCTTGCTCCCGGCGATTACACGCTCACGGTCCGTGTGCTGAAATTCGGCGGTGTGCTGACCGCTCATGCGCAATGTTCCTCGGCATTCGGTTTTTATGCGGAATCGGATTTGCTTTCCGGAGAATGGGAATGGCTGGAGGTATCCGGCATTCGCTGGACGGCGTCGTTCCCCGACTGGGCGATGTACCCCCGCGCCGAGGTTCCTGCTTCCGCCGGTTTTCGTTTCCCGGACGGCGGTGAGGAGGATGTATGGGAGCCTGTCGCTTACCGGCGTGACAGCCGTCCTCTGTTTCCGCGTTCTCTGCCGCCGATGGAGCGGGTTCCGGAACACCGCTTCCGGACCGTTGCCCGTCCGGGCGGCGGAATTCTTTTTGTTTTCGACACCTATGTCTGCGTGTGGAGCGATTTCCGGTTTCGCGGCACGGGAAGTGTTGTGATCCGCTGGACGGAAAGCCTGTACGAACCGGGCACGTTCGATTCCCGCGATCTTACCGGAGACAAAGGCGACCGGCGGGTGTTTGAGGGAAAGGAGTGGATCGGCAACGGAACGCGTCTTCAACTTCCCGGCGGAAGCGTGCGCTGGTGCGATTTCTGGTGGAAGGCCGGGCGTTATTTACTGCTGGAGTTTACCGGGACCGCCGTACTGGAGGATGTTTCGTTTTTTTCGACCGGTTACCCGTGGAAGCGGGAGTGGAATGCAAAAACGTCTTTGCCGGAACTCGACCATGCATTGGAACTTGCCTGGCATACGCTGAAAATGTGTTCGCACGACACATTCCTTGATTGTCCGTTTTTCGAACAGCTTCAATATGTCAGCGACAGCCGTCTGGAAGCCCTGACCGCGTTTGTGACGGCGCGGGATACGCGCCTGATCCGCAGCGCCCTGCGTGCATTTGCCGACAGCCAGGCGGAAAACGGAATCATTTTTTCCCGGACTCCATCGAAACAGGTACAGGTTATCCCCTCGTTTGCTCTGATCTACATTCTGTTCCTCCGCGATTTCTCCGAGTGGCGCGGACCGGATGAAATTCAGGAATTTCTCCCGTGCGCCCGCGGGATTCTCCGGTATTTCGCCGGGGAAGCGAAGAACGGTCTGCTTCATTTCCCCGGCTGGGATTGTGTTGATACGCCGGACTGGAAGGCGGGAGACTGCGGCTGGAATTTCATCGACTGGGTCGCCGGCTGGAAAAACGGCGTTCCTCCCGGAGAGTGCGTGCTCAACATGTTTCATCTGCTGGCTCTGGAAGCGATGGCGAAACTGGATTCGTGTTGGGCGGAGAATTATGAGGATTCCGCCCGGAGAACCGCCGCGGCGATCCGTGCCGCGTATGAGGTTCCGGGAACGGGGTTCGCGGATGACGAAGCGCATCGGTCTTTCTCCGAACACGCGCAGATTCTGGCGGTCCTGTCGGAGCGGCTTCCCGATTATTCCCCGGATCTGCCGGGCGCGTCCGAGGCAAGCGTCAGTTTTTCCTATTATTATCTGGAAGCGGTGCGGCGTCTCGGACGTGCCGACCTGTTCCGGAGGCGTCTTGAAAAATGGTTCGGCATGGAGAAGGCGGGACTCTGTACCCTGCCGGAGAATTTCGACAATCCCCGTTCGGACTGTCATGCGTGGAGTTCCCATATCCTGCACCATTATTTTGCAACGGTGCTTGGGGTGCGTCCGCTGGATGCCGCTGCCGGATGCTGGAATCTTGATCCGTTTCCTGCCGGATTGAATTTTGCGGAAGGGGAAATCCCCCTTGGAAGCGATCGTTTGCAGCTCCGTCTGGAACTTGCCGGAACGGGAAAAATGCGGCTTTCGTATGCAGCGCCCGCTGATATTCACCTCTGTTTCCGGGGAAAGAAACTGGACGGGACAAAAGGATATGTCGAGTTCCCGGTCGGAAATTGAAGAAATCACAGAAAGAAGATGGTGGAGTATAGGAGACTTGAACTCCTGACCCCCACACTGCCAGTGTGGTGCTCTAGCCAACTGAGCTAATACCCCGTATTGCTGATGCCTTTTACTATACATGAAGATTTGGAAAAAGCAAGTGAAAAATCAAAAAAATCTTGAAAACATCAGCGGACAAGATATAGTATGTTCCACAATCACAAAACTCAGGCAAGGAGCGGTTATGCGGTTTCGGCAGATTCATCTTGATTTCCATACATCCCCTCTCATTCCGGGAATCGGAGAAAAGTTCGATAAGCGGAAATGGCAGGAGCGTCTTTCAAAAGCGGCGGTCAATTCCATTACGCTGTTTGCAACCTGTCATCACGGATATGCGTATTACAATACCAGGGTCGGGGAACGGCATCCGCATTTGAATTTTGATCTTCTGCGGGCGCAGATGGAGGCCTGCCGCGAAATCGGAATCGCAACGCCTGTTTATCTGACCGCCGGGATCAACTGCTATGCTTCCGAAAAACATCCGGAATGGGGCGAGATGGAATATACCGGGAAAATTTATGATCCGCTTTATCCGCATTTTCATAAGATGTGTTTCAATTCGCCGTATCTGGACTTTCTGTGTGAACAGATCCGGGAAGTCGTCACTCTGTTTCCCGAAGCGAACGGGATTTTCACCGACATCATTCACCAGGGCGGATGCTGCTGCCGTCACTGTATGGCGGGAATGAAGGAAAACGGACTGGATCCGCGGCTGGAAGCGGATCGCAAGGCGTATGCGAAGATCGTGCTCATGAACTATTACCGCAAGACGACCGAAGCCGCGAAGTTCCGGAATCCCGACATGCCGATTTTCCATAACTCCGGGCATATTTCCATCAACAGCGATGATATTCTTTCCTATTTCAGCCATCTGGAACTCGAATCCCTGCCGACGGGCGGATGGGGATACGATCATTATCCGATGTCCGCCGCGTACTGCCGCAATCTCGGCAAGGAGTTTCTCGGAATGACCGGAAAATTCCATACCACATGGGGCGAGTTCGGCGGATTCAAACACCCGAACGCCTTGCGGTACGAGTGTGCCGCAATGATCGCGAACGGGTCCAAATGCAGTGTCGGGGACCAGCTTCATCCGTCGGGGGAACTGGACGAAAGCACTTATGAGATCGTCGGCGCGGCGTACCGCGAGGTCCGCGAGAAAGAGGCGTGGTGCGATCATGTCGTCTCCGCCGCGAATCTGGCGATTCTGAGCGGCAGTCTGCCGGAACGTCCCGGAACCGGGCGTACCCTGCCCGGAGATACCGGTGCCGCGCGCATTCTGCTGGAGGCGCATATTCCGTTTGACATTGTCGATTC
The DNA here is from genome assembly GCA_900548385.1 of uncultured bacterium. Classification (GTDB taxonomy): domain Bacteria; phylum Verrucomicrobiota; class Lentisphaeria; order Victivallales; family UBA1829; genus UBA1829. The sequence continues at coordinate 5,349 of URKJ01000066.1, forward strand.
CCGGATGGATTGGGGCAGATACCGTTTTCTGCTGCTGGCGGACGACGTCCGCATCACTCCGGAAATCTGCGAAAAGCTGAACCGGTTCCGGGCGGCGGGCGGAAAACTCATACTCTCCGGTTGGAGCGGAATGGATTTGCAGGAAGACCGCTTCCTGCCGGATCTCGGACTGGTGCATGAAGGCGTTTCGCCCTATTCGCCCGATTATGTCCTTGCCGCGCCGGAGTTCGCGCCGGAATGCCTGACCACGCCGTTCGTCATGTATCAGCCGTCGCAGCGGATCAAAGCGAAGTCGGGTGTGTCGCTCGGCAGAATCTATGATCCTTATTTCAACCGCCGCTACGACCATTTCTGCAGTCATCAGCACACTCCGTACCGTCCGGAGCCGACCGGATATGACGCCGGGGTGATGACGGATGACCTTCTGTATTTTGCGCATCCGGTATTCACCGTTTACCGCGCTTATGGACAGGTTTTGCTGAAAGAGTTCATTGTCAAGGCTCTGCGCCGTTTTATCGGCGCGGAACTTCTGATTGATGTTTCCCTGCCGTCGCAGGGACGTGTCACGCTGATGACACAGCCGGAGAAAAAACGCCATGTTCTGCATCTGCTTTATGCCAATACGATCCTGCGGGGCGGCGAAGTGGCACTTTCCGGCGGAACGGTTTCCGGACGTTCGGCGCTGGAAGTGATTGAGGAATTGAACCCGACCGGTCCGGTGCGGGTATCCCTGAAACTGAATACTCCGGTTCGCTCGGTGCGGCTGGTCCCCGCGGAAACGGAACTCCCGTTCCGGGTGACCGGCGGACGAATCGAATTCGAGGTTCCGTCGTTCACCTGTCATCAGATGGTGGAACTGGCATACTGAATTAAAACAGAACAAACGGTACTGTCCTGTGCGCATTCGGCTTCGACCCGGTGCGCACATTTATTTTTTGCCCAAAAACAATTCCGGAACAAGAATAACGATTACCAAAGGTGAGGAAAAAGAGGAAAGTGGTGCCGACGAAAGGACTTGAACCTTCACCCGCGTACACGGACTGCGACCTGAACGCAGCGCGTCTGCCATTCCGCCACGTCGGCACTTTCAATGAGACTTAATATATACGGAATTCGTGATTTGTCAAGCGCAATTCGGAAAAAAACGCTGTTTTCAATAAAAGTTTCCGGAGATTTGAGCGGAACGGTTTGGACTGGATTAATATTTTCCCGCAAATCGAACGTCTGTTTATGCCAGACAATTTATTTTTTCTTTTTTGGTGTATAATAAGGACAGAGCAAAAATCATAACAAAAAGGAATCAGTATGATGAAAAACAGAATGAAACCGAGTTTTGAACTGGGGACCGTGAGGGGGAAATGTGGATTCACCCTTGTGGAGCTCCTCGTTGTAATTGCCGTGATCGCGATCCTGGCGGGCATGCTTCTGCCCGCGCTGAATGCGGCAAGGGAGAAAGGGCGGGCGGCATCCTGCACCTCGAATCTCAAGCAGATCGGGGTCGCTTATGCGGCGTATGTTGCGGACAGTGACGATTACATGAATCCGATCCTGACTGAGAGGAACGGTTCTCTTGGAACGCCTCACTGGGGAATGCGGCTGATCCGTTATCATGAAACGACCTGGAAAGAAGAAAAAGGAAAGGGGTATCTGGACAGTTCCGCGTTGCGTTGTCCCTCCATGCCGGCGGTTGCGGAGGATTTCTGGGCTGAGACTCCCCATTATGGTGCAAATTGTTATTTGATGAATGCCTGGAACGCCACGACGGGATCTGTTCCGGAAAATCTGTCGCTGAGAATCACCTCTCTGAAAAATCCTTCCCAGAAAATCCTGATCGCCGAAACATGGCGTCAGGCCGCCGATGGAACATTGAATTTGGATGAAGGGCAGTACAGGTTTCATATCGGCGTTTCTAATGTCAGCAGTCTTTATTACGGACGTCCGGCAGGGCGCCATGCGAAAGATTGCGGCGTTTTGTTCGGCGATATGCACGTGGGAAAATTCAAACTCCTCAATCCGCTGGATCCCTATACCAGTGAACCTTTCCTGCCATCAATGACAGCTACGACCAAGCGGCATAACCGCTGGTGGGAATAATAACGCGCAAAAACAGGAGATGAAAAATGCTGCGGAACTTGATTTTAGTATTGTCGTTTCTGCTCGGAGCCGTGCTCTCCGCACAGGTAATCCATGAACAGAAATGGGAAAAGCCGTTTACATGGAAGGAAGGCGGATTTACAAAATTGCGTCTTGCAAAGAGTGACGAGGCCGTTAAAACTCCGGCGGGCGAACAGGCGATCGCGCTGAAAGTCATTGCCAAGCCGGATCATGTCGCGCACGGAGCCCAGTTCAATCTGCTGAAAAATGCCGATTTGAAAAAGGGAGACCGTCTGCGCATCACGTTTGCGGTGAAAGGGACGGAGTTCGGGGAGATTGGTTTGAACGTCATTCAGAACGGCAAGCCGTGGAAAGGAATTTCCAGAGAAAGTGTGAAACGGATCAAGGTGACGAAAGAGTGGCAGACGGTCACGCATGAATTCACCGTGGACCGGGATTACCGGGAGGTCATCCGTTTCCCGATGTTCATGCTGGGAGAGTATCCGCTGAATGCGACACTCTATTTCGGTCCCGTCAAAACGGAACGTCTTGCGAAGCATCTGCCGCTTGCCTTGGGGAAGGAGTGGCGGCTGTTTCCCGGAGTGAAACCGGAAGCGGTGAACGCGGCGACGCTGAAAGAGATCCCGGCGGAGATCGGCGGCGTAAAGGGAATTCCGGTGACGCTGAACGGAAAGACTCTGGACATCGCCGCTTTGGCGGGCGGACCGGAAAATGGAAAAACGGCACTGCTGCTGAACCGGTTCACATCGGATTCCGACGGTTTTATGCAGATCGGCATCGGGGCGGACTGGTGGTTTGACTTTTCGGTCAACGGCAAATCGGTTTACGATACGCTGAAGACGGGAAACCAGGTGTCTCCGGTCAACGAGAACAATCATGTATTCAACTTCCCGGTGAGGCAGGGTGAAAACCGGATCGCGCTTACCGTGAAGAGTGGAATGGACGGCTGGAAAGTTGCCTGCGGAGCGGTTCCGTTCCGGGAAAAACTGCGCAATATTGTGGAGATCGTCCGGTCGCCGGAGTGGCGTCCGATCAAGATGGACCCCGTGGAATGGGTGTATGTCCAGCCGAAACGGATTCCGATGCTGGAGGTGAAACCGGGAACCGCTCTTGATCTTTCCGGATTCATTTCCCGCGAGCCGGAAATCGGCAAACTCGGCAGGATCATTGTCAACAGGGACGGCAAGCTGGCGTATGAGAAAGAGCCGTCGCGGACCGTGCGGTTCCGCAGCTTCAATTTTTCTCCGGGCGACTGGACACATAAACTGTTTGCCATGAGCAAGCCGGAAATTGAAGAATTCGCCGAGGCGGTCCGTCTTCGCGGATTCAATCTGATCCGCATTCATTATCCCGATGCGGCGCTTACGGGAAAAAACGGTTATCCGAAAAAGGCGCTTAAACTGGAACAGACGGCGCTTCCCCGCCGAATGGAGGAGCTGCCGATCGACAAAGCGTTTGAAGACCGCTGGGATTATTTTGTCGCCTGTCTGCGGAAACGCAACATCTATCTGTTTTTGGATATTGTCTCCTCCCGCTGCGGCTGGACGGCGGCAACGGTGGACTTTGATCTCAAGACGGGGATGCTGTTCCGCGAGGATTACCGCGACAACTGGCGCGCCGGCTTTCAGTATATGATGACACATGTGAATCCTTACACGAAACTCCGGATGCTGGACGACCCGATGGTGGTCGGCGTTACACTGCTCAATGAACAGGACAATCAGAAAAACTATTGGGGGGAACTGAATCCGCACTGGCAGAAATTTTATGCTTCTGGGCACCCCGGTTCCAAGGCGCCCGTGCTGAATTTGGAGCTTCTTCAGAAATCACAGGAAGCGCGCGGCTGGGTGGAACGGGTGCTGATGAACATGTCGGATTTCTATATGAAAGAGGTGCGGAAGATCGGTTTTCAAGGCGTTGTGACCAACTGGGACATGTATATGCGGCTGATGGATATTCCGCCGCGCACCCCGTTGACCGCTGTCGCGATGCACACCTATTTTTCCCATCCGAATGTGATTCCGCTTCCGGTACGGAATTACACGCAGAAACTTTACACTCTGCGCTGGCATCGCGGCAAGGGGATCATGACCGGGCAGGATAGTTCCATTACCGACCGGAACAACTATATCGGCCGCGCGGGAGTGAACCGTTTCTACGACCGCCCGTTTCTGATGACCGAGTATTCCCATAGCAAGAACAACCGTTTCGTGTCGGAGGCAGGGTTGATGTGGGGTGCTTATGCGGCGCTTCAGGGGTGGGATATGCTCACGCAGCATGCGAACATGGTTGCTTTGTGGCATGTTCCGTTGACTGGTATGAAGTTTGAAGATGCGCTCAGTCCGATGGCGCGGGTGAACGATGTCATCACTGCGTTCGCGTGGCAGCGCGGCGACGTCGCCGAGGCGAAGCACAAGGTGGAAGTCGCAATTCCGAAACGCATCATGGAATCACCGGATTTCATGAACGCGATCGGCGGGGAATACAGCCGTCTGTTCATGGTGACGAAAATCGGCTGTTCCTATGACGGGAAAGGTTCTGTCCGCGACAGCATTAAATTTCTTCCCGAACGGTTCAGCCGGACTTACGGCGGCGGAATGTTCGCGGAAATCCGCGAGTCTCTCGGCGGGGATGCCCTTGCCCGGAAGCTGGTGAAGGAGCTGCGCGCAAAAAGCGTGATCGGGAAAACGAATCTCACCGATCCGGACAAAGGAATCTATCAGAGCGAAACGGGAGAGATCGTGACGGATGTCAACAAAAAAACGCTCCGGGTGGTGACAAAGAGGCTGGAAGGCGCGGTGTTCAAGAACGACGAGCCGGTCCGGCTGGACGCTATGACGGTTTCCAGATGTTCGGTCCCGGCATCGCTGACGGCAATCGTACTGGATTCCGCCCCCTCTCTGCGGAAAAGCAAACGGATTCTGCTGGTCGCGGCGACTCAGGGACTGGCGGAGAACTCGGTGTTTGACAGCGGAAATTTCGGCGTGGAAATCGACTTCGGAAAATTCCCCGTTCTGTACCGCAGCGGAACGTTCGCCCTGTCGCTCGCGACGGATTCCGCAACGGCTCCCTCGGTCTATGCGCTGAATTTGGACGGGACCCGCGAGCGGAAACTGGAGTCCGCATTTGCAGACGGCAGACTGTCGCTGACGCTTGACACCTCGAAACTGGAATACGGAACGCCGTTTTTTGAGATTGTCTATCCGTGAACCGGAACGGAGAACATTAGGTTAGGTTCTCTCAGTTCTCCGTGCTTTTGTATCCCCAGAACAGCTGGGATTCGGGAATGCTGTTGTAATACGCTTTCGGGATTGAGTTGATTCTCCGCGCTTCACAATGTCCGTCCACGAAGACGAAGTTATTTCGCGCGGTATGAAGAAACGGCATTTCCTGAACATTTTCAAACCGGGAACAGCGTCCGGCGGAAGTAGTATAATCAAACGGATAAAACACATCTCCGATATAGCAGCGTGCGGAAGGGCGTTTTGTATGGAGAATGCGGCGAGACGGTAACGACCAGGTTGTTGTCAAAGAAGGAAATTTGTTCATTCCATAATTTTTGACCTCTTCTTTGTTGATGTCAACGGGTTCAGTGACCGAGGGACAGGCGAAGATTCCTTTGGGTTTGTAAACGCCGGATATTCCCGGCAGCCATTCCCGGTAAGCGCTGGGAGAAAGAGGTTTTCCGGAGTTCAGGTAAACCATCAGAAAATCCGGCCATACGCAGAAGCCGACTCCTTCCACAACTTCCTGATGCGGGATGCCGTAGCCGTCGTTTGCTTCCGCGTAGAGATAAGAGAGGGTGCCCATCTGCTTGAGGTTGGAGGTGCAGCGGATCGCCTGTCCTTTCGCCCGTGCGGAGTTCAGGGCGGGCAGGAGAGTCGCGGCAAGGATTGCGATCACGGCGATCGTTACGAGGAGTTCTATGAGGGTGAATTTCATCTGTTTTTTCATTTTTCAGCCTTTTGTTCTTTGTTTTCGATATACAAGCCGGAGAACCCGGCGGGGATGACGATTCTGTCACCGAGGAATACCGCGCGGGCCGGCGTTCCGGAGTGAAAATCAATCGTTCTGATATGTTTCAGCTTGCGGGGATCGGCGGCGTTGAAAAGGGAGACGGTTCCGGCTCCGTGCCGGGAAAAGACGAGCAGCTCCTTTCCATTCCATGCGGGGTGTCCGGAGACCGGCGCATCCGCGCGCAGTTTGGTTTTCAGTCCGCTTTTTCCGAGATCGGCGGGATCAAGCAGGTAATATCCTTTTTTCATGGAGGGGATCAGGAACACGTTGCCGAGAGCGGTGATTCCGTCCAGCTGATGGAATTTCGGAAACGCGAGGTTTTCGATCCGTTCCGCTTTTCCGTTGTTCACCCGGTACCAGGAGAGTCCCGTTCCGTGCGTGTTGAGGGGAAAGACGCCGTTCAGGGTGCGTTCCGGCATTGCGTCGCAGTAGAGAATCCGCTGTTCGGGAAATCCGGCCTGTTTCATGACGGGTTTTTCCGGAACGCCGAGATCCACGAAGTTGAGACGTCCCGTTCCTCCGCTGATCGCCGCGGTTCTGCCGTTGTCGTACAGGTGGATGACCTGCATCGGAAACTGGGATTTCCACTCTTTGAGCTTTTTCAGGCGGCCGTCCTTCTGAATCCGGTAAACGGTGAGGCGGGAGTCGTTGCCGGCGGTAACAAGGAGCGAACCGGAGACGGCGACGTCGTAAATCCGGTTCCCGCGGATCGTTTCCAGCTCCTGAAGTCCGGATTTCGTGTTCCGGAAGCATTTCAGCCCCGCATCGGAAGCGGCGACGTAGAGGAAGTCGCCGGAGACCGCCGCGCTGCGCGCCATGCCGCCGCAGTCGTAACGGGTGAAACCGGGGACCGGAGGTATTGGCATTTTCCAGACTTTCAGATTTGAGTCGGGGCGGGAGACGGGGAGGCTGCCCGGAACGTCGGCGACATGGAGTCCGGTTTTGCTGCCTGCGACATAGATCACGTCGCGGCCGGGGACAATACCGCCCACGCAGTCCGGGATTGTTCCGTTGTTCCGTTTGATTTCCGGAAGTTTCAGGGAACCTGCGATTTCCGGCGAGGCGGGATTCTGAATGTCCACGAGAAACATGCCGTTGTGGGTGTCTGCGACGGCAAGCCATTTTCCCGCCCGGCGCACCGACCAGAAGTCGTTGCCGAGCGAGTAGAATTTCGGGAATTTGACGCCGCCGATGCGTTCCGGTTTCGCCGGATCGGAAATATCGAACAGCTCCACGCCGTGGCCTGCGCCGTGGCGTTCTTTCATGGAGCCTTTCCGGGCGTGATGACCGGTTGCGGCATAGAGCGTGTTGTCCTGAATGTAAACGCCGTCGCCGAAGCCGTCCAGCGGGATATTGGCAAGCAGTTTCAGATCGGCGGGATGGGAGGCGTCCGCCAGTTGGGCACTGGAGTTGCCCCAGTCGCCGACCGCCAGAATGCCGTTTCTGTAATAGGTGGACTGTGCTTCATAAGGCGCGCGGTACAGTCCCGCATGAACCGGTTCCATCGGATTGGAAATATCGAAGATCTGTATGCCGTAGACGCGCATCGTGACGAACAGCGCATCGCCCGCCGCGTCGATTCCGGTTGCAAGCTCTACGGTGTCGAACTCTCCGGCTTTCCAGGGATTGCGCGGGTCGCGGACGTCGATGACCCAGAGTCCCCGGTTGCGGGCGGTTATGTACACGTATCCGCGGTGAACGGCGAGTTGGCGGCACTCCCACGACGGGAGCCCGGAGAGTTCGCCGACTTTCCGGGGATTGTGCGGATCGGCGGTATCATAAATTTGCAGTTTTCCGCTTCCGGCAAGATAGACAAAGGTTCCGTCTCCGCCGATCGCCGTTGCTCCGACGCTTCCGGGAATTGTCCGGAACGGGATTTTTGCCGTTTGCGCCATGCAGAGAGTCCCTGTCATGACACAGAGAAAGACGAATGCCCGTAACCATTTCATTTTACTCCACCTCCTGATTTTACAACTGTCTCTTATACACATCTG
>URKJ01000067.1 GCA_900548385.1 uncultured bacterium
AAGACACTTTCTGAAGCTTCCGTCCGGACCTATCACGCCGAAAACTTTTCCCGCCCGGCACGGCGAGATGTTCGGATCGCCGAACCGGACAAGATATTCCGGCGGTTGATCTCGACATTCGCAAATCATCTCATCACAACAAAAATTTGCCGCATTGTTTGCAGACATTCCCGATGATGCTCTGATACGATTCGTCAACCGCAACGATCTGGATATGCGCATTTCGAGCGCAATGTCATCCTGCGGACACAGGCAGTAAAAACAGGAACAGCTGAAAACGTTTCTATGCAAATCCGGTCCGGAAGTTCTGAAAAGAATGCCGGAATGGCATTCAGACTTCCAACAGGAAGACCGCTGCAACAAACAGATTTCCTGCAACTATTCATGTCAATTCAACCCGCCATTACAGCAAAAACTGTCTCCGGGAAAATATATTTTCGTAAAAATAGAATAAAATTTACGAAAATTTTAAAATCAGCTATTGACTTTTTTCATTTTTCTTATATAATTAATAAGGAACAGCAAAGGATATGCAGATAATGCCAAGACGAACGAAAACTAACAGCATCAGACTTGTCTCAGAACGGGCGGGAGTTTCCGTGGCGACCGTATCACGGGTGGTCAACAACCGGACGGACGTCAGCGAAAAGCTCCGGAAGAAAATTCAGGCGGTAATCGACGAACTGAACTTCACCCCGAACAAAGGGGCGAAACGGATTTTCAACATCGGCGTCGTCATTACGCAGGAAAAGCCGCTGATGGACGAATATCATGCCCAACTGATTACAGGAATGTCGGCATTCATCAGAACGGAAAGTGCGGACCTTTCCATCATCATGAACAGCGGCGGACGAAAGCGGAGCGTGCTGAAACAGATCCGGGAACGCCGCTGTGACGCGGTCTGTCTTTTCGCCCGCGACCTCGCCTGTGTGCAGGAACTGGAAAAAGCCCAGATTCCCGTTATCATGCTGAATTATCCCTGCCGGGCGGACCGGATCGGCTTTGTCAATAACGAGTCCTACAGCGGAGAAACCGCCGCGATGGAACATCTGATCGGGCTGGGACACCGGAAAATCGCATTTCTTGCAATGGACATGGTCGGGGACGAAAATCATCTTCACCGCTTCAAAGCATACACCGATGCGCTGAAACGGCATGGAATTGAGGCGGATGAGCGTCTGATCGTCGAGCATATCCCGACTTTTTACGGACAGGAAGCCGGTTACCTTCAAGCAATGCAGCTGTTTCGCCGGGTACCCGACGTCACCGCGGTCATCGCCTCCAACGACGCGATGGCACAGGGAGTCTACAAGGCGTGCTGGGAAACGGGGAGAAGAATTCCGGAGGACATCTCCATCATCGGCTTTGACGACCTTCCCTGTTCGGCATATCTGAACCCGCCGCTGACGACTATTGCGCAGCCGCTTTACGAAATCGGTTACAAAGCCGCGAATTATCTGTATCTCTACCTCTCCGGAAATCTTAACGAGCTTCCGGGGGAGACTCTGGAGACAAAATTCATCGTCCGAAACTCAACAGCCGAAGCCGGTAAAAAATAAACTCAACAACAGAAAAATGAGGAAAGGAAACAAACAATGAAGAAAGACTGCAGACAGAAGAAAAGTCCGGCGGATCGACCGCATTTCGGAGAAAGGAACCGCTTCACCCTTGTAGAACTCCTGATCGTGATAGCAATTATTGCAATATTAGCCGGAATGCTCCTGCCCGCATTGGCGAAGGCCCGTCAGAAAGCGCTCCTGATGAGTTGCGTCAGCAACCTCAAACAACAGGGACAGATGATCGCTCTGTACATCAATGACAACGCCGATATGATCGTTCCGGCGAAAACAGCCGGGTTGGGCGGGATCGGGACGAGCTCATGGCAGGCAAATTACGCCTGGCTTCTGGGAAAGACCTATACACCCGGCAAAAAATCAAATGCCGTATTCCAATGTCCGGCACTCAATGAAAACATATTCACCAGGCCGGACTGGTGGTATCAGAAGGGATATGCCCTGAATTCAACCAATTTTGCCGATGAAAACAGGGAAATGTTCGGTCTGGCAAAAAAAATCGACGGCAGCGGTGCTGTAAAACACTCCATTCCGCGTCATCTGGCGGAAATTCCGGCGCCCAGCAGTGTAATCGCCGCATGTGAAATCGACCCGAACGCCTGGTTTTATTATAACAGCGGAAGCGTCAACAACGTCCCGAATACGCATGACGGCCCCGCGAATGTCCTGTTTCTGGACGGACATGTGAGCACATTGACGATGTCCGCTTTCCGGTGGGGGCTCTGCTCGGACAGCAACAAGGACCGCCCGGTTTACTACAAGTACCGCGGCGGAATGAGATAACACTCCAATCACGACAAGGAATATCATGATAAAACTCAATAAGATTCTTATTTCTGCCTTGGTGCTCTCCGGTTCGCTTCTCCATGCCGAAAGCGCTCTGCTGACCGACAACGAACGCCCCGGATGGACCTCAAACTGCTTCCCGAAAGACCTGAAACGAATCCGGACGGGAGCCGTTCTGGAATGGGTCACGACGGGACCGTTCGCCTGCGATCCCGGCATCGTGAAAACCGGAAGCCGTCCGGATGGGAAAAACCGGATGCTTCTCGACGCCCGCAGAGGCCCGGAAGGCGACTGCCAGGCGTTCGGCCTCTGGGGAGGAAACAAAAATACATGGGCAACTTTCATTATCGACCTCAAAGGCATTTACCTGGTCGAATCAGCCGCAGTCTGGGCGCAGCAGAGGGACAATGCCGGAACCGGAAGCTTTGAAATTCTGCTCGGCAATGACAAGGAAAAATTCATCAGTGCCGGAACGTGCATGATTGATGACGGACTCCGCTCCGGCAAAAATAATCTCGGAGTGGAATCCGTATTCCGGCTGGAGAAGCCCGCCGCGGCAAGATACGTCCAGTTCCGGATCAGGAAACGGACAGGAGCGTGGCAGCAGCAGATCAGCGAAGTCGCTGTTTACGGGCAGAAAATCAGCGGGGAAAAAGCGCGTCTGCTGAGTCCGGAAAATCAGCGGCCGCAGGTCCGCTTCAAGATGACGGGTGTGCAGGAGGCGGCAGTTGTCATTGACTGGAGCGGGTTTGCGAAAACCGTCAGCGACGTCCGCGCATGGAAGCTCTATCTGTCCGAAACTCCGGCAGACCGGACGGATGCCCCCGGAGTAAAAATGCTGGAGCGTTTTCCTGCCGGAACCACCCGCAAGGTCTTCTATCCGCTGAAACCGGGAAAGACATACCGCTTCGGCGTCAACGCCGTTTACGGAGATGGCGAAAATCCCGGACTCACAATGCAGGAATACACCGCCCCGAAACCGTTTGCCTGTGAAAAACTCGGCGACATGCTCGCAATCAACTATTATTACGGCGGCGACGGAGAGGCGGTCCGTTATCCGCACCGGCATCAGAAGGCATGGGATCTCGCCGCGATCGAACTGCTGGGAACGACGCCGGTCCGGCAGGTCCGCTGGTGGCGTCTTCACAAGCACGTTGCGGAGCTGCTTTACGACCGCGGTATCGGAATGCTGTCAGAGAGTGTGATCCCGGAAACCGCCGCAAAAATCGGAGTTCTGACCTTGGGATGCGGCAACGAACCGGAACTTTCCGGGCGGACGGCGCAGCAGTCCACAGAACTCATCCGGAAAGCGTATCAGGCAGGGAAAGCGAAAAATCCGGACATCGTTGTCGCCGCTCCCGCAGTGAACATCCGGGGCGAGGCTCTCAAATATCTTGAACAGATGTATCAGCATGGATTGAAAGAGTGCATCGACGTTCTCGACCTGCATACTTACGGCGGAAATCCGAAAAACAACCCCGGTCTGCCGGGATACCCGCAGGGCGCACCGGAGTTTCTGTTCCAGGCAATGAAAGACGTCAACACCATGCTCCGGAAATACGGCGATGAAAAGAAGGACAAAATTTCCACGGAATTCGGCTATACGGACGGACAGATCGCCAATCCGCTCGGCTTTCCGATCTCCCGCGAACAGATCGCGCAGTTCCTCACCCGCGGGCTCATCATCCACCATGTGCTCGGTTTCAAACGGGTGTTTCTCTATTCTTTCTGGGACCGGGGAACAAATCCGAACGACACCGAAGACCACTTCGGCATGGTGGACTATTATCTCCAGAAAAAACCCTCCTTTCACGCATTCCGCACGCTCGGCGAACAGCTCGGAAACAGCAGGCTGGACTCCCGCATGAACGGAACCGATGAAAGACTCGTCTACGGTTACAATTACCGCGACGTCAAAGACAGTTCCGTTACAGCCGTCATCTGGGACGGGCGCGGAAACTGCAGCGGCACATTCCGCACAACTCCCGGCAAGGTCGAAATTACACAGCTTTACGGTGAAAAATCCGTCATACACACAGCGCCGGACGGCACATTCCGCACGATCTACGGGCCGTCCGTCATTTACCTGAAAGCACCGGGTCCGGTTGAATTGATAAAAAGCACGGCGGTCGAAAAAAAGACGGAGGAGAAAAGCGGAATCCTCTTTACGCCGGAAAAAAAAGTCTTTGAAATACCTCCCGGAAAAGAGAACGCCGATGCGGCGTTTTCCCTGAAAAACCGTTCCGGAGAATCCTACCGGGTTCTCTGTGTGCTGGAAAACAGCCGCGGGGAAAAACTTCAGGAAAAACAGCTTGTTCTCCCTGCGGGGAAAACGGAAAGGCTTCTCTTCCGGATCGCTCCGGTGGACAGGATTCTGAAACGGTACCGGGCACGGATCTCCTATGAGGGGCAGTATGCTTCCTATTCCGCGTCCGAACCGTTTTTCGTGCGCGCGCTCCGCAGAAATAATGGAAAAATCAACGTTGAAAAAAAGCGCATGGAGGGTTACGGCGGGGAAATCGTCGTGATTTCCGATGACAAATTGGAAGTAACTGTCGATCCGGAGCGCGGCGGCAGAATTCTGGAAATCATGGATAAGACCGCCGGCGGCAATCAGGTCAATATCGCGTATGAACTTCTCGGCGGTCAGGAAAACGTGAATTTCTACTACACGATATGGGACCGTGTCCGCGCACCGGGAAAATATGCGATTTCTCCCAACCAGCCGTACCGGGCGGAGCTTCTTCCGGACGGAGTGCGCATGACGACGGTCTCCCCGGCTGGAATGAAACTGATCAAAACTCTGACATCCGACGGCAAAGGCTCGTTGAAACTGGAAACCGTCATGACCAACGGCGGAAGCGCCCCCGTTGCCTGTTCCTGGTATCTGCACCCGGAATACACGGTGGGCGGAACCGGCGATCACGGCACGGATGTTCTGCATCTACCGATCGGCGGCAAGGTGCTTTCCATGAACTTCTGGAACGGGCTCGGTCACAAGCCGACACAACCGTTTTCCGAAGGCTGGTGGCAGATTGACGACACGGTAAAAAAAGTGCGTCTGGAACAAAAATTCGATCCTGCCGGATTCCGCACGCCGCGCCTCTGGTTCGGACTCGGCTGCTGCAATCTGGAAATGGAAAGTCCGAAAGGACTGATCCTGAAACCCGACGAAAGCTGGCGCGGAACTCTGACATGGACACTCTCCCATCTGAAATAAACCAAGGATAAAAAAATGAAATTGAAGATCAACTCTCCCGAACTCAGAAACCTCCCGTGGCAGGAACGCCCCGCCGACTCTCTTGAAACGGTCTGGCGCTATACGGAAAATCCCATTATCGGACGCCGCGGAACACCGACTTCCAACAGCATTTTCAACAGCGCTGCAGTACCTTACAAGGACGGCTTCGCCGGAGTGTTCCGCGTCGACAACCGCCGGCGGGAAATGCATCTGCACTTCGGCTTCAGTTCCGACGGAATCCACTGGGACATCAACCCCGAACCGTTCACGGCGGAACCGGAAGATCCGGAGGCGGGAACGCTTATTTTCGGCTACGATCCGCGCTGCTGCTTTCTGGAAGACCGCTATTACATCACCTGGTGCAACTGCAAAAACGGTCCGACGATCGGCATCGGCTACACGTTCGACTTCAAAAGCGTGGTTCAGCTTCCAAACGCATTTCCGCCGTTCAACCGCAACGGGGTGCTGTTCCCGCGCAAAATCAACGGCAAATACGCCATGCTGAACCGTCCAAGCGACAACGGCCATACCCCGTTCGGCGACATCTACTACAGCGAAAGTCCGGATCTGCGCCACTGGGGTTATCACCGCCATGTCATGAGTCCAAGCTCCGGATGGCAGGAGACCAAAATCGGAGCGGGCCCCATCCCGATCGAAACATCCGAAGGCTGGCTGATCTTCTACCATGGAGTCCTGACCTCATGCAGCGGCTACCATTACAGTTTCGGCGCCGCCCTGCTGGATCCGGAACACCCCTGGAAGGTGATCGGCAGAACAAACTCCTACCTGCTCGCACCGCAGGAACTGTATGAATGCGTCGGTGATGTCCCGAACGTGACGTTCCCATGCGCCGCCCTGTGCGACGGTGCCACGGGCAGAACCGCCATCTATTACGGATGCGCCGACAGCGTCACCGGACTGGCGTTCTGTTATGCGGACGAAGTCGTGGAATTCATCAAAAGCGGAAAATAACCCCTCCGGAGCGGTCCGCAGCCGGAATCCGCGATCACCATCAGTCACGCCCGGCTGCTCCGCCGGGCGTATGGATCCGACTTCCCGGAAAGAAAATCATGCTTGTTCCCCTTTCCGCAGAAACTGCTCCCGGTATCGGGCAGGAGTCATACCGAAGTAACGCTTAAAGCGCTTGAAGAATTGAGACATATCATGCATTCCACAGCGGGCGCAGACTTCCGCCAGAGGAAGAGAGGTTGATTCCAAAAGAATACGAACGGCATTGAGTTGTCCTCTCTCCCGCCACGCACGCGGAGACAGCCCATACGCCTCTCGAAAACGAACATAGAATACCGAACGCGACATTCCGCAGATGGCGGCAATCCGATCCATATCCATTGGTTTCTCGAAACGGCTTAGAAAGGTCTCTGCTTTCAGAAGCTGTTCGTCCACCGGTCCACTTCGGAACGAGAGCATATTGCCGCGAAGAATTACACTTTGAATCAGATTCAGCGCCAACAGATGCCATCCCCGCCGGCACCCCATCGCCAGTTTAAGCACCTCCATCAACTCCCGTACGCACCGCCGGAAAACAGACGCGGACGGAGTCAGCGAATACACCACGCCCTCTTTCAACGCCGACCACTCCATCGGAATTCGCAAAGGGAAATGAACCCAGTAGGAAAGCCAGCTTTTCGTGGAATAAAAACGTCGGCTCCCACTCGGAGCAAAGAGATAGAGCGATCCTTTTTTCATCAGAATCTCATGCTCGCCCACCCATGCGATCCCTTCCCCGGAAACCATGATGACCAAATTCCAGTCGTCGTTCCGGAAGGTCTCCCATCGACTGGGACTGCAAATCAGGGAATGCCCGGCAACGACATCAATATCCTGCAGAGGAGAAATTCGATCATCTGGACAATTTTCGGACAAAATGACATTCCTTTCGGATAAAATTCTCTTTTCTTTTATCCATTTTTCGATTATAATATAATATAGCATAAACAAAAATCAAGTTTTTACTTCGAAAGGGACCGACCATCATGGGAAAAATTGATGTGGGATGCTATTATTTCCCGAACTATCACAGATGCGATGAACGCAATGCCGCAGCACACGGAGCAGGCTGGAGCGAATGGGAGCTTGTCAAAGCGGCCCGTCCTCGTTTTCCCGGTCACCGTCAGCCGAAAGTCCCCCTCTGGGGATACTGCGACGAATCCGATCCGGCTGTCATGAAGCAGAAAATTCTCGCGGCCCGGAATCATGGAATTGATTACTTCATCTTCGACTATTATCATTATGCGGACGGCCCCTTCCTTTCGCACTGCCTGGACGACGGATTCCTTCCCGCCGTCTCCGGAGAAGCATTCCGCTTTGCTCTGATGTGGGCTAATCACGACTGGATTGATATCCATCCCCGCAAGCGTTCGACCCCTCCAGCCCTTCTCTATCCGGGAGCAGTTACACCGGAGCAGTTTCAGCAGATCACCGATTCTATTATTGAACGCTACTTCCACCATCCGAACTATTATCGCCGGGATGGGAAGCCCTATTTTTCCATCTATCATCTGCAAGAGCTGATCCGGGGACTCGGTGGATTTCAAGAGACCCGGAATGCTCTGAAAAATTTCCGGGAACGGGCAGAAAAATCCGGTCTTCCGGGGCTTCATCTGAATGCAGTTGTCTGGGGTTCTCCGGTCCTTCCAGGAGAAGAGGAAGATCGTCCCCGCGGAGAGATCGTCCAAGCATTAGGATTCGATTCGATTTCCAGCTATGTATGGATTCATCATTTTTCTCTGCCGAAACAGACGGAATATCCGTATCCGAAAGCGATGGAATCCTATTTTCACGCATGGGACGAACTGGAAAAAAGCTGTTCACTCCCCTACTATCCCAATGTAACGATGGGATGGGATCCGGCTCCCCGGACCGAATCAACGGATGTCTGGGATCCGCATCTGGGCTATCCCTACACCTGCACATTGTCGGAAAACACACCCGAAAACTTCCGGATTGCCCTGCGCGAAACCCGGAAACGCCTGGAACAGCGGGGTATTCCCACCTTCAGCATCAACTGCTGGAACGAATGGACCGAAGGTAGTATGCTCGAACCGGAAGGCCTGTACGGAATGGGATACCTGGAAGCGCTGAAAAAAATTTTCCCCCCATCCAATTAACTGTTCAGGAGAATGACGAATGAAACGGACACACCGACATTTCAAGAAAATCCGGATACAAAAATATCCGTTTACTCTTGTAGAACTCATGATAGTTGTATCGCTTATTGCGGTCCTTTCCGCAATGCTTCTCCCTGCTCTGAGCTCAGCCAGGAAAAAGGCACATCAGATTTCCTGCACCTCAATTTTCCGCCAACTGAATATTGCGTTGGTCAACTATCTGAACGCCAACGACGACAAAATCAGCATCATGACAAAAAGATGGGCCCTGTATTGCTACCCAAACAACAACGGTATTGATTCGGAGGGACATGAATCGTATGTTCTTGACGCATTTGGAATGAAGGAACGGAGCTGTCTATGGCAGAAAGCCACGGTTCCGATTGCAAAGCTCTGTCCTTCGCTTGTCCGGAACGCGATAGCAAAAGGGTATGTGTCGTACTGCACCAATACAGCGCTCTGCGCATCCAAACCGCCGCACCTGGTCTTTTTCAATCTTTATGCAATGCGCTTTTCCGATCAGGCGGTTGATGCCGTGAACAATGGCGATGCCTATATCCACCAAATGAACAAATTAAAAAATCCTTCCATTTCCGCCTTTTGGACGGAAGGAATGATTCAGTTCCAAAAAAAGACCAATGAAGGGCTATTCAACTCAGCTGGCAATCCCACCAATGAGCCAGTTTACTCCCATCAGGGACGAAATACGGTTCTCCATTTTGATGGGCATGTATCATCGGTCCGTCACGCGATGGTACTCTGTCCGCATTTCTATCCGCCGGACCGGGGATGCCCTGTCTGCCGTTTCTACCACCCCTACCTCTGAGATGTCGCATTATGAAAGTTCGAAAAATACTTACTATTTTGTTTCTGGCAGAATTCGCGCTGAGCGGCGTGCTCGGAGAAGAGCTTTCCTTCCGGGTAGAACAGCTGAAGGCTGATCCGTTCACACACATCCGGAATGGAAATATTGCCATCTCCATTCCGGAAGAGAAAGAGAGCCGGAATGAAACGCGCGGAGGCGCATGGATCATCGGTAAAGAACTGTTGGAACGTTTGAAAGGACATTCCCTCTCGTTCCGCAGCGAAGTCCGCTGGAAGGACCTCGCACCGCAAAAAGAGAATTCGCCAGCTGGCGGGAAAATTCTCGCCATAGCGGAAATCCACGACGGCATGGGCAGACGGATTGAGTACCAGGTTTCTCCCCTCTGTAATGGAACATCTCCGCAATGGAAGAAGTATTCGGCGGAATTTTTCATCCGTCCCACCACTGAGTCCCTGACCATTCTGTTCGGGATTCAGAAATCCTCCGGCTCTATGGAATTCCGGAACGTCCGTGCGGAAACGTCGGGGAAACCGGTTTTTGAAACAATCTGGACGCCTCCGGAAAACTTCCGCTGCGAATACTCCGAGCGAGTCATGCGCATGCCGCAGATGCGGGGATTCATGAGCCCACCTATTGCCACCATTACGCACGACGATCTCCGGGACATGGCCGCCATGGGAGCTAATCTTCTCCGTTGGCAGATGAATGCACACGCCCCCGGTCTGGAAGACTGGAAATCCAGCATTCTTCTCCAACTGAATAAACTGGAGCAGTTTCTCCCGCTCTGTCGAGAGCTCGGAATCTCGGTCATCATCGACCTGCATACGCCGCCCGGCAACCGGAAAAACTCCGGAGGCGCACTCGGAACCGCAGATGGCGCGGACAAGTTCTCCGATGGTGCTAAATTCGTGATGTTCGACTCGGATCCCCACTATCAGGCCTATCTGGAAATCTGGAGTCTCATCGCCCGCCGCTTCAAGAATCAGTCTCTCTATGGCTACGATCTCTGCAACGAACCCGCTCAGATGAGTTTCTCCAAACGGGATTATCTGCGTTGCTACTATGAATGTGCCAAAAGGATCCGTTCCATTGATCCCGAAACGCCGATTCTGATCGAATCCAACGAATGGGCGGCACCGGAAGCATTCTCCTATTTGAAACCGCTTCCATTCCGGAACATCATCTATCAGGCACACATGTACCGCCCCGGAAGTTATACACATCAGGGAGTCGGCGATTTCAACGATTACTCGACCCGTTATCCGGCCTCCCGAATCCCGTACCCCGGCATACTTTTCGGAAAACACTTCGACAAGGTTTTTCTGCGAAACGCTCTGATTCCAGTCCGCCAGTTTCAGCAGAAATACCATGCACGGATTCTGATCGGGGAGTTCGGCGTCGTCCGCTGGGCGGAAAACGGCGAATGTTGGCTCGACGATGTTCTGAGCATCTTTGAGGAATTCGGCTGGGACTGGTGTTATCATGCTTTCCGGGAGTGGCACGGTTGGAGCCTGGAGCACTCTTCCGATCCGAAAAACACACGTCCGGTATCTGTAACGACTCCGCGAAAAAAAATCATCCTGAATTATCTGAAAAAAAATCAGCAGAGAATTCTCCGTTCCGGGAATTCCCCGAAGAATCCCGGTTCTGATAAAAAGAAAACAACCAGGAAAGGAAATTGTTTATGAAAAAAAACAGCCCATCACTCATTCTTCTCGGCGCTTTGCTCAGTGGAAGCGCGTACGCAGCGGATGCCGATCTGACGGATCTGCAAACCTTTGCACCGGAAAGCAAAGAGTACAAACTCATCTACAAAGCGGACCTCTTCAAGGGAACCGACACGCGGGGAAATCCGATTTACGAAGTGGATCAGTCCAGGAATTTCACCAAGGACAAAGTGGAACGGATCGCTTATTTTCTGCGTCTGGCGGATACCCGAGGCGGAGTTCGGCGTGTCTTTGTCTCAATGAAAAGTTTCATCGGAAATATCCAGGAAGCAGGCATCCCCCGAATGAATCCGAAAACCTCGTTCCAAATCGAAATAACCGACCTCCGAGTCAAATCCGATGTTCCCAGTGTCGAAAACGGTACCTTTGAAAAAGGCAACATCGAATTCTGGCCAACCAACTACATGCCCCACAACAAAAAGAATATTTCAGGAGCCGACGATAAAACCTTCGATTTCGGAGACTGGATGGCGCCCAATGGTGATTACGGCTCCATGCAGATCCACAATACCGCAAAAAAACAAACCGTCATGGCCATCAACAACTGGAAATCGAAACAGAGTGCTGACCTCGGAATCGGTAACAATTCCTCTGGAAATCCAGACTGGACTTTTACTAATAATGCAAAAAATTATCAGACCGCCACTCTTCTGATCCTGGCCAAATAAACTAGGCGGATCACTCTTTCTGCGGCGTTTGTCTTCTCTGCCAGAGACAAACGCCGCAGTTTTTCCGCTGTCAATGTTGTCTTCAGCCGAGCTGCTTTCCTATCCTCCTGAACATGGGAACAGCACTCGACATCACCAAGAATTTTTCAACGACCTTCTTCGTCGACACTGACGACAGTCGTCAGGACGGGACTATTCTGAACTTCGCTGCCCCTGCGTTTTAAGTAAACATCATCTACGAATCGAAAGCGTATATGAATGAACGGCAAGCCCGCATAATTTTCCGGATTGTTCCGGAGTATCCTGTATCGGCACAAAGATTCCGGCTCCATGCAATCTTTTCCCAATCATCGCATTGATGCCGCGGCATACGGAGTTTCCCGTCTTTCTCCGGAATCCGGTGCTACGGTTTTTCCCGGTTGTCAACATCGCGCCCGATTTCGCGCAGCAGATGCGATTCCGCACGGTAAGCAATCGGCGAAAGACCGGTGAAGCGTTTGAACTCCCTGGAAAAATGGAACGGATTACAGTAGCCGAGACGGTAGGCGATTTCCTTGATGGTCATTTCTTTCATATAGAGATAATAGGTGGCACGTTCAAGTTTGCGCCGGGCGCGGTACTGCATAGGGGTGAAACCGAGATGGTGTTTTGTAAGCCGCGTCAGCGTGGAAGGACTCATTTTCATCGCCGAGCAGAGATCGTTCAGCGTGATGGCGCGGGAGAAGTCCTGTTCGAGAAATTCCAGAATTTTCTGAAGAAAGTTTTCCTGCCCCTTTTCCTTTTGCTGAAGAAAGGAGAGGCGGGCGAGGAATTGATAGGTCATGCCCATCGCGTCGAGAAAATCGTCTTCATTGCGGCTGCCGAGTTTTTCCGCGATCTGCCGCATTTCCCGAACGAATTCCATGTGTCCGCGAATCTGGAAGAGCTTTATTTCCCGCAGATTAAAGGTCGCCAGCAGGGAGGTCAGATTGCTTCCTTTGACCTCCAGCAGGCATTTGGTGATTCTTCCGTTTGACGAAATCCGGAACGGTGTGAATTCCGGAATGAACAAGAGCGTTTCCGGCGGAACCGCATAATCCGTCCCCGCTACGGTATAGTGCGAAACGCCCTCCAGTCCGATGATGAACATCGCATACGCAACCGGTCCCGACTGATAGACCGCATTATCCTCCCGGATGACATATTCATACCAGAACGGATAACACGGCAGATCCTGGTCAATATGAAACAGTTGGCGTTTTTCCTCCAGAAACAGCACGCGGCTGTGTCCGGGATTGGCATAATACGGAATCCCGGGCGCTTTCAATTTCATATTGTCCTCCTCTTTCCCTGTCTCTTATACACATCTCCGAGCCCACGAGACGGAGCTACATCTC
>URKJ01000068.1 GCA_900548385.1 uncultured bacterium
GAGATGTAGCTCCGTCTCGTGGGCTCGGAGATGTGTATAAGAGACAGATTTATAGCTATGTAATGCTCTCCCCCATTTGTCAAGGGCGGCATTACAGATGTGTTAGCCGGAAAAATGGGAAGCGTGCCAGGTGCAGCCGGAGTCGGATTGTCCGGAATATACGGTCCGGCGAAAGTTCCGTTTTTCTTGCTCATCATACCTTTGTAGACCATGCGTTTGACCAGCATGCCCCGTTGATTTGCAGGCATGGCACGAAAACAACTTGTCTGAATCATGGAACGATGACAATTTCATGGTTGGAACATGAAGCAGCAGAAAAGATTCAAAGCGGGTGTTGTTGAATTTATCTTATGCTTTGAATTTTCTACAGACTTCCCGGTAATGATCCTGTGCGGAAAGACAGATGTCATTCGGATATTCCGGAATACCGGCATATTGCCGGAGACCGCGATAATAGAATAACTGGTGTTCGGAATCAATGATGAACAGAATAAAATCTGCGCGAGGCATTCTTTGAACATGATCAGACGGCCAACTCTGCCGTTTCCATCCTGAAACGGATAAATCCGTTCAAAGTCGAAATAAAATTTTACAATGTCTTTCACGGTATGAGTCCGTAAAGAATGATAAGCGCTTAACAAGCCCGCACGTCTTTCCCGACTTTCTTCGGTTTCGTAGTTTCCATTTCCCCGATTGTGTTGGGAAGTCTTTTGTATTGCCCGCCCCGTAACCAGTCAAGCCGGCTTTGCGAAGTTTCCTGTTTCAGCAGGAAATGATATTTCTTAATGATTTTTTCCGACAGCTTTTCTTCCGCAGTATCCTGCATGCACTCAAACGCCGCAAAATGATTGAGCGTTTCAATGATGTCGTCTGTTCGCACAGCGGAATCTTTTTCCCAGAGAACAGAACGGGATCATAAATATAATGACTTCAACATCAAGTAATCCGGAAGTTGCAGCATGAGTCCGATTAGAGATATTACAACGATGGATTACTGATTCATTGATAAATAATTCAAGAGTTCCAGCGTTAAAAAAAGATAACCGGCATTTTTCATGTGGAGTCCGTCATTTTCTCTGAGAAGTCTCTTTTTCTGCTCCCGGGGCAATGCTTTCATTGTGTTATAATAATCCAGATAATCAAGGTTCTTTTCTTGTGCTATTTTATTCAAGACGACGTTGTAAGCCTCCAGTTTTTCCGGATCGCCGAAACGATATGCTTTACCGTTTTTCTTCAAATCCGATTTTGCCCTTTCTTTCAGGAAAACGGTATCAGGTGATGTACTGGACACTAGAACAATTCTTGCGTCCGGCCAAGTTTTCCGCAGGATGCGGATCACATTCCGATACGCTTTCTCCTGTATTTCCGGCGGAATTGCCGGAGTGGAAAAACCATTCGACGACGAGGCCTTCGTATCGTTATGTCCCAACATCAGGAAGACCAGATTCGGCGACAAGGAGGGAAAGACATCATAAGCATTGGGACGACGGACTTTTCTGGTTCGTTTCAGTCGGGCCTCGACAGAAAGAATATCATCCCCTCTTACCGATGCATTGAAAAATGATGCTTTTCCGGGATTGTATTTCCCCAGCCAGTAATGCACCCGGTCTGCGGCATTGTGTCCGCGGTCAAAATCATAAAGACTGTCCCCGATATATACGATTCTCAAAGGATGCTTCAGACGGATTTTTTTTGCCGTTTCATCCAATTTTGCATATTCCTGTTCCGGCAAAGGAGTTTCATGAAGCCGTAAAACATTCCCTTTTCGTGCAGCAGTCAAACGGAATCCTCCCTCCATGTTTTTTCTGAGCAATTTTCCAGGGATCGTCAGGAGTGAATCGGGCCCGGATTTCATTTTAACCGGCATTCTGGAACTGCCGATGCCGAAAATCACACATTCCTGCTCCGGTGCGGCTGTCCGGATCACAATATCCGGTAAGGCGTCCCCGTTCCGGAAAGGAGGACAGGAGATCATTTCCAGAGAACTGCCGGAATCACTGTCTGCCACCACCAGATGATCGTCAAACTCCAGTTGAAGATCTCCTTCTCCGGTCAGTTCCAGCAGAAAGGCAAAATCATACACGGAACGTTCGAAGAAGTCCAAACCGAGGTTCCACTTTATCCAATCACTGGAAAGTCGGCGAAACGGTCCCCACTCAGGGGCTGCGGCCCGTTTCACCTTTCCTGAATCATCTTTTTCGTAAGTCCAAATGCCGAATCGGACGAAACCGGTTCCCCGCACCCGCATAGACCAGTTGAAGCGCATTCCGTCCAATTCCCGGAGTCCGAAACCGGAACCGGCAAGCACGCGTTTCTGTTCTGCAGACGGTTTCAGCAATGCGCTGCCGTTCCGGAGCGTAAGAACGCCGGTTCCCGCATTCCAGACCTTCCAGCCTTGAAGTCCCCGCTCGAAATCATTCCCCATAACTCTCCGCTCCAACGCCGGGCTTTCTCCGGCCAGCAGGAGGAAAAAAAGAAAAAACAGATGCAGTTTCATTGTAATTCCCGACTTGTTTGATTGGTTCATTCGACAGAGACTTTTGAACGGATTGATTCAGGATCTCTGCCGTTCAATGATGAATCACCCGCAAACGGTTTTACGGCAGATTGCTTTCTTCTGAGCACGGAATCCACGATCCAGACGGGGAATGCCGTCCCGAACGGAAAATTCTTTCCTCCGGGAAGCGGATTCTGAAACGCATTCCGAACCTGATTGCCATGCAAACACAATCCATCGACCCGGAAAGCAAAAATGCCCGCTCCTTCGACATTCTGAATAACATTATTTTCAATGCAGATGTCGCGATTGCCACGGTAATGACCGGAATAATCCTCCAATTTGGCAAAAACAGAAATCGCGCCGGGACAGTAGCAGTCATCGCGGGTCATTCCCTCTTTACCGATGGAATAAAGCCGGTTGGATCGGACAACGACGTTTTCCACCCAGCCGGCTTCGCGCCAGTAGCCATATTCGCAGCCGATGGCAATCGCAGAGGCTTTGGTGCGTTCAATCCTGTTGTTTTCAATGAGTCCGTGCGATGCCATGAGCCGCAGTCCACGGGCCCGGTGATCGTGAAAATAATTGTTGCGGATTGTATAACGGCTGCCTGCCAGTTCCGGAAGGTCGAAAAAATCTCCTTCCGCAAGCGGAGGCTCCCGGTCCAGTACCAATTCGTATGCGGTGAACTTTTTCCGGTTCCAGTTGCGTCCATAAAAGCGGTTTGCCTCCTCTATCCCGTATTTTCTCGGAGAAACCCGGAAAGAAACAACGCGCGCAGTCCCTTTCACCTTATATTGCCCGGCACTCAGAATGCGGATGGAATCGCCCGGCCGAAGCGTTTCCGGAAACGCTTCCCGCCCGAACTGACGAATCGTGTCAAACGTATTTCCGGAGATTTTGCGAACCACCGGAAGGGCTACAGAATGCAGGTTGACGGAGTCATCCGCCATATAAGAGAAATCGCACCATTCGACCAGCGGCCCTTTCCGCAGGAAAGCACAGTTCAAACCGTCCGCGCTGGTAGAAATAAGACGCGGAGCCGTTGCTCCCTGCGGTGTCGGACCTCGTTCAATTATTACCCGGCGGAATATGTCATCTCCTTTGCAGAAACGGCTGAGAATTGCCACTCCAGGAGCACTGTGGATACGCAGGTTTTCCAATGTGATTTTTTCGCTTTTATCCATGCGAATACCGTAACTGCCGCGATAATTGAGAACAATCCGGTCTCCGGGAACAAGCTCCGGCGGAATCCGGTGAAATTCGCAATATCCTTCGTTCCCGTTGAGGATAAAAGTCGGGCCATAAATATCACCGCCTTTCATTTTTTTCCAGTGCATCCCATCGGCTTCAAAAAAGTTGATCTGCCTGACAGCATACACCGGCGAAAGCCGGGGATAGCCTTGATCAATCCGGAAATAAAGTTTATGCCCGTCGATACGGGTTATCACCCCCTGCGTAAACGGCAGCGGATCATAGTCAAGTGTAAAATTTTTCAACGTCAGTTTCCGGCAGTTGTTGACAGCGATTCCACCTGACAAGGTTGTCCGGATGACACGGGCACCGTTTCCGTCTATGACGACCCCATCCAAGTTGTTCAACCTCAGTTCTTCCGCGATCCTGTATTCCTTGTTTTTCAGAACAATCTGTTTTTTGCCCTCGGCAATCGCCCCGCTGATTTCCTGCTGAAGGTTTTCCGTTCCGGATACAGTAATCAGATAAAGAAAGGTCAGCACCGTCAAATAGAGTTTCATCATTTCTGTTTCTCCCGGTTGGATGATAATGGTTGTTTTGCATGTTCAGGAAAGGTGATACCCTCCGGCGTGACAACGGCATTACTCCATTTTTCATAATTACGCCACACGGAAGCCGGAAGAATTGCGCCTGCGCGTTTGCTCCGCCACTTGCGGGGGCCAGTCAATTCCGCTTTGAACCGTCCGCCCAGCTGCGGCAGCCCGATTCGGGAGTTCCGGTCGAACCGGGTCGGTTCCAGAGCCAATGTATCCCCTCTGAAGTGATGAAGTCCCGGCATGTAACAGTTTTCGGCAAAAGCAAAACGGCGGGAATAAAAATTTGCGGGAAATTTGACAGCATAACGGGATAATTGATTGACAATGGAGCGCCGCATCGACATTCCGGCGGAAATCCCGGAATCATTAAAGTTCATAACACCGCGGGCCCGGAGCAATGTACAGTTCAGCAGTGCGGCGGAACCTGCAACCATTCGGAAAAGATTCGCATCGGGATTTCCGATCAGAATGGAATCGACAAATGCGGCGGAACTCCGGTCCAGCAGCCAGACCAGTTCCGCCGGGCAAGTGTCAACGATCAGACATTCTTCAAACAAAGCGTCCGCGTCATCGTAAAAATGGACTGCCGCCTCCCAGGAGTTCCGGGCAAAAACACAACGTTTGTAAACTGTCCGGCTCAAGTTGATGTTGCATACCGACGAAGCAACACAGCGGACCGCTGCACAATCTTCATAAGTGACACTGGTGGCATCGTGAGCGGAAAATCCCTGTCCGCAGCTGTTGAGGGCGACACAGTTCTGATACAGCCCGTGTTGACCATATCCCGCGGAGTCAAAACCATCGTTCCATGAACCGATGACAATGAAATTGCGTACAATGATATGATCCGCCTGAAGATAAAAACCATAATTGGCAGGCAGTTCGATCTTCAAGTCGTTCAATTTTTTACCGACAGGCAGTGCAAACAGTACACGTTTTTCTTTCTTGTTCCACCAGAACCCTCCGGGAGTTTTTTCCAGCTCTGCAAGACTGTGGCAGTTCGGAGCGGCAACATTGTCCACGAACCAGACCGGCGTTCCGTCCGGCCAGAAATTCGGTGCGGAAGCTGGATTTTTATAGCTGTTGACCATTGGCCAGAAAGGAAGCGAAAAAATGTTCGTTTTTCCCGATTCCTGTGACCAGTGCGCAGCGGGAATCGCGGCGAAGCCGGAAATAACCGCGCCATTCCCCTCGACGATCTGCGGACGGTCCGCAGTTCCGCCGCGTGTCAGCCGCAGGCCCCGCGCCTTGTCAAAGCCGCTGTAAGGCAAAGAATATGGCTTCCCTGTATTGACAACAGTGATTTTCTGGCTTTTCTTGACAAGAGCGCATGCCCTTTCAATCGTCGCAAAAGGCGCAGTCCGGGTCCCGGTATTGGCATCGGACCCTCTCAGATTATCCACCCAGAGCCCCTCGTCGGCAAAGAGCGGAACAAACAGGCAAAACGCTGTCAGAAATGAGATTCTTTTCATGATGACGAATTCTCCTTATGATCATTTATAATGCCGGATCGAAATTCAGCCCGATCCGGCCAGTCTGCTGAATCTGCAAAGCCGGCTCGCGAACCGAACTGACATGACCGTCCACCCAGCCGATATTGCCTTTCCCGCCATGCCTCCGGTCCAGCAATCCCGGATGATTGTCAAGCACCGTTTTGGAGCGGCTGATCGTCTGGAATCCGGTAAAGCGGTTTTCTGTGGCAGCAGAGGAATACAGATTGATACCGCCTCCGGTACCGTGTGCGGAATCTCCGGTCAATACGGTTTTGGATGGGGAACGGGTCTGCAGGACCTTATACTTCCGGTAAGGTAAAAAAGCCGAAACTTCGACATTATCTTTGCCAAAAACATAAACGTCATGACTGCCGCCGGGCTTATAGGCGACTCCGAAATAACAGTTCAACCCATATTGCGGATAACGCCAGTTTTCACCACTCTGATCGAACTTCACGCTTTTAAGTTCACGAGTCATATAGTATTCCTCTGCCGCCGGGCAAAGAAAGGACTTTGGCGATGAACTGTATTTCAGCTTCCACATCAAACGCGGCCAATAATAGAACAGGCCGTCTTCCGCATAATTGCTCTGTGTTATCGGTCCCCAGCCTTCATAGGTTTCACAATAAGAAGATATTCCGTAAAACAACTGCTTTACCTGGTTGATGCAGGAAACAGACCGGGCACTTTCCCGCGCCTTCTGCAGCACCGGTAGCAGCATGGATGCAAGAATCGCAATAATCGCAATGGAAATTAACAATTCAATAAGAGAAAAGTATCTTTTCATTTTTCATCCTCCTGTGCTTGAAGTGTTACCCAAACCTGCAAAGGGTTTTCCGCAGAGAACAGATTGCCCGCATCCGCATAGTCGCACATCATGGTTCCATCGGAAAAACGGACTGTCTTCCGGAAACCCGGTTCGGAATACAATTCCGGCAGAACCTGCGGAACCGGTTTCCCGAAATTCGGCAGCCGGGAGTCCTGAGCCATGAGTACGGGACCGCAGAAAAAGGCATAAAAGGGATTCTTCCCCGGATCACGTTCCCGTCGGGGCCGTAAATCAAAATGGAATTCAATTTGATCGTCTGCTTTCCATACACGTTCCAGTCGGCAATATTGTCCTGGCTGAACGGAAACAAGTACCCCATTCAGGCTCAGCCGGGAATCGCCATTCCACCATTTCGGGATTCGCAGCAACAATATAAAATGCTCCGCATGCTCCGGCATAATTCGGATTCGGACATCTTCTTCAAATGGATATTCTCCGTCTATCCGGATAGCAACGCGGGTTCCGGAAGGAGTCTCCGCTTCCGCGTCCAAGGACTCGTAGAAATTGATAACGAGTCCGCCGGAGTGGCGCATGACAGCATATCGGGTCATTTGGGCCACCCCTTCCGGCCCCTGTGCCCGGCAGCAGTCATGACCATCAAATGGAGTCCCGAAATTTCGAAGCATCTGATCATCCGACGGATTTTTAGGTGCGGGAGCGGAAAGAGGGGTTGGATTGCGGTGAGTCCAGTTGGAACCATCCGGTTTCATTCCGCCAAGCAGAGCGTTATATGCCGCCCGTTCCATTTCGTCCGCAACGGCGGAATCACCGGAAATACTCAGAATGAAACCGCAGTATTGAATCCAGGTGACAGTGACGCAGGTCTCGCCAAGTTTTCCAATATCATTCCAGGTCTGCCGGAACCGTCCATTGAACCAGGTCTCCCCGAAATTTGTCGCTCCGCCGGTTCCTGTGATCATGATCTCGTGGTCACGGACGGCCTGATAACAGCATAAGACCGAACTCCGGTACGCATCCGGCAGAGCATCAAGCATTTCCGAAACACCTTTGAAACAGGAGAGCATCTCATACGCTTTGGCGTCTCCGATTTCCGACGGCGGAATGCCCTGACGGACGGCAAGGAAGATATCGTGTTTGGCGGAACAGCCTGACTGAATGATCTCCCGGGCAAACTCAAGATACCGCTTCTCTCCAGTGATGCGCCATGCCTCTGCAACGGCTCCGATCAGGGAAGATGAGGCGAGCCCTTCGTGTTCCCCTGTAGCAAGAATGCCATTTTTTTTAGCATGAACTTCGTTGATAATACGGTCTAAAATTCTTTGAATTGCAATTTTGACATTATCGTCCGGCTGGATTTCCAAATAATAACGTTCCAAGCCGAGCAGGACATATTTACGGCCCCACAGATCCCATTTCCTCAACCGCATTCCGGCAGAAACACTGCTGATGCAGCCATCCGGGCCTATTGCCTCAAGAATCCCGTCAACTGCGATCCGTATACATTGGAAAAGCTGCGGATCGCGGGTGGAACTCCATGCCAATACGGCGGAGCGGACAGTTTTACCCCAGAATTCACCCCGCCAGCCTCCATCATCATCCGAATGTTTGAGAAAAGGCGAACTCAACAACTGCCAGTCTGTCTGCAAAAGCTGATTTTTGATGCAGAGGTCCAGCGCCTGACCTAAGGGACCGTACATCCTGCAGCAGCGTCTTTTTGTAAATTCAAATTTAAGATCCGGTCGGGATTTCATTTCTCGTCCTCCTCATGTTCTCTATAATTATAACATAAAAATCCGGGATTTAAAAGTATGGAGATTCCATTTTTTTGTATAAATCGGATATTCCGTTATTTTATCGCAGATTCCTGTTCCGTCACTCAACATTGGTGATGACCAGTCCGGCAATGCTGAATTTTTTCTTTTTCTTGTAATTTTCAATTTTTCTGCTATATTTACTGTCATGGAAATAAAAACATATTACATACGGGAACGACAAAAAGGTTCCTTGCCCATAGCCGTCGATTACGACAGCCATACCCCGAAGTACCAGCGAATCCACAGACACGACGGTTGTGAAATCATGTTCATTTATTCCGGGTATGGGTGGTGTTCCATCAACGGTGTACATCTGCCACTTCTGCCGGGCGATCTTTTTTTCATGAAGGAAGGCGATGAACATGAATTTCTGCTGAATGCCCATGGAGCCTATTATAATGTGATGTTCCGCCCTGAAATATTTTCGGAAAATGATTGGAATGAACTGCGGAAGTTCTCAATTTATTCGGACCGGTTCGATCCCAGCTTTTCAGCCAAATACATTTTTCCATTGCCGATTACCGGCCAGCTGTCACATTTACTGGAATCTCTCCGACGGGAGGCGGAGACCGAAGGAACAGGACAGGCATTAATGCTGAAGGCAAGGCTTTGCGAACTCCTGATCACAATCGGCAGATACGCATCCATCTTCAACTGCAGTGGACAGGTGAAAGCGGATTCTCTGATCGGTCCGGTGATTGATTATGTCCTCCATCATTTTAATGAAAATATCTCGTTGACGTCATTGGCCAGACAAGTCAAATGTTCACCGGAGTATCTGGGGAAAAAATTCCGTAAATCTGTCGGACTCGGTGTTTCGGATTACTTGGCTTATGTCCGTATTGACAGGGCACGTTCCATGTTGGAAAAGGAGTCATTGACGCTTTCCGAGATCGCTTATCGGCTGGGATTCTGCGATCCCGCACACTTTTCCAAAACTTTTCAGAAGATTACCGGCGTACTGCCGAGTAATTTCCGTAAACATGTACGCTCCCGTTCTCCAATCGCCAGGACAACAATTCGCCAGATTGGAAAGAATTGAAAAAAACGTCTCTTCTGCCGAACTTTGCAAGAGCTTCCGAAACCCTGATCTGCCGGGGACAGACCGTTTCGCGGTTCCGGAAGCCGGAACATGCCGCCGGTGAAACGGCGTTCATTGAACTGTGCCAGAAGATACGGAATGCTCAATCCCCGTGGACAGTGTGAAACACAATAGCTGCTGCCGGGACAGGGAACTCCGCCGCGCGAAGTCATGCGGGCGGCGATGGAACCAAGCGTTTTTTACGCGTCCGGCAAGATGAATCATGGCGCGCATTTTACTTCAGGTTTTTCCGGAAGAACGATTCGATTCCGTCGAACGGGATCGCATTTTTCCCGCCGCCGTCGTAAAGGTCGGTATGCGATGCGCCGGGAACGATCAGGAGCTCCTTGTTGCCGCGGTAGTTCGTATAGGAGGACATATCCCGGTAGGCGTCCTCACTGAAGTAGCGAGAATGCGCGTTTTCGCCGTGGACCAGCAGCACCGCCGAACGGATCTCTTTGGAATAGGCGAGAATCGGCTGATTCAGGAACGACATCGTGCCGGTGACCGTCCAGCCGTCGTTGGAATTGCCCGACCGTTTGTGGTAGCCGCGCGGCGTCTTGTAGTAGTCGTAATAGTCCTTCACGAACTGCGGCGCATCCGCCGGGAGCGGATCGACCACGCCGCCGCCCTGCTCATAGAAGCCCTGTGCATACTCCTTCGTGCGCTGTTCATTCAGTTTTCTGCGCGTTTCATAGCGGGCTTTTTCACTGTCGGCGGCATCGAAATAACCGTTTGCGTTCACGCGGCTCATATTGTACATCGTGACGGCAACGGTGGCTTTGATCCGCGTATCCAGCGCGGCGGCATTCAGCGCCAGGCCGCCCCAACCGCAGATGCCGAGAATTCCGATCCGTTCCGGATCGACGTTCGGTTGAGTGGAGAGGAAGTCGACCGCGGCTTGAAAATCCTCCGTGTTGATGTCCGGCGAAGCCATCCGGCGCGGAGTTCCGCCGCTCTCGCCCGTGAACGACGGGTCGAAGGCAATCGTGAGGAAACCGCGTTCCGCCAGCGTCTGGGCATAGAGTCCGCTGCACTGCTCCTTGACCGCGCCGAACGGACCGCTTACGGCGACGGCGGCGAGCTTGCCGTCCGGATGTTTCGGTTCGTACACATCCGCCGCCAGCGTGATGCCGTAACGGTTGACGAAAGTGACTTTGCGATGGTTCACCTTGTCGCTTTTCGGGAAAGTTTTGTCCCAGTCCTGTGCGAGTTCGAGTTTCTGCGGAGTGATTTTATTGTTCATGATCGTTGTCCTTTCGGTTTGTGCCTGAAGATTGACGGCGGACAGCATTGCCGCCGCCAGTGCGGATGTCATCATACGGTTCATTTTTTCCTCCCTGATAAATTTGTTTTCATGGAATAAAGCAGATAATCCAGACTGTCGATTTTCCGCTGGTTTTCATGGAGATTTTTCAGCAGAAGATTTCGCTGTCCCGACAGGAGGCGCAGTTGTCCGCGCGTCTTTCCTGCCTGCTGCAGTTGAAAGAACTTTTCTATCTGTTCCGCATCGCATCCGGCATCTTTCAAGTTCCGGAGGAGCAGAAAGTCCTTTTCCTGAATTTTATCCAATCAGGACACCTCCTTTCATTATTTCCGTTGTTCACTTTACAATGAAACTGCAAAATAGCAAATACTTATTTCCAATAACAGGTTATGCTTGAAAAGCATGGCGTGGAATATTATATTATTTCCCGGATGACAAGGAGGTTGAAATGGAACTCAGAGTTTTGCGTTATTTTCTCGCCGTCGCCCGCGAGGGCAGTATTACCGGAGCCGCACGTCAGCTGCATGTGACTCAGCCGACGCTTTCGCGGCAGATACAGGAGCTGGAAGATGAACTGGGACAGACGCTTCTGATCAGGAGCAATCACAATGCCGTGCTGACTCCGGAGGGAATGCTCCTGCGCAAGCGTGCGGAGGAGATCATGGAGCTGGTCGGCAAGACGGAAGCGGAGTTCAGCTCGATGGGAGAAATCATCGCCGGAGATGTTTACATCGGCGGCGGAGAAACCGAAGCGATGAAACTGATTGCGGGTATCGTCAGGGAACTGCGGGAAGAGTTTCCGGAGGTCCGGTATCATCTTTACAGCGGCAATGCCGAGGATGTAACGGAACGGCTGGACCAGGGACGGCTGGATTTCGGCATCCTGATTCAGCCTGTCGATCTCTCGAAGTACAACTATGTCAATCTCCCCGCGAAAGACGTCTGGGGGGTGATCATGCGCAAGGACAGTCCGCTGGCGAAGGAAAAGGTTATTGCCCGCAAGGATCTGCTGAATCTGCCATTGCTTTTTTCCAGACAGGTGATGCAGCCGGCTTCCGTTCAGAATGAGTTCCTTGACTGGTTCGGAGAGGATTTCGGGAAACTGAACATCGTCGGCACCTACAACCTGATCTACAATGCCGCACTGATGGTGAATGAGGGAATCGGTTATGCGGTAACTCTCGACAAGCTCGTCAATGTAACCGGCTCCGGTGACTTATGCTTCCGACCGCTGGAACCGAAGCTGGAGTCCGGTTTGAATATAGCCTGGAAAAAATATCAGGTATTTTCCAGTGCGGCGGAACTCTTTCTCGAAAGAATCCGGGAAACGTTCGCCGGTTCCAACGGCAGATGACTCCGACTTTTACGGCAGAGGGAAAAGCCGGTATGAAAAAACGATACCAGGAAAAAACTGCAAAGTCCGGTACGAATCTGATGTGGTGCTGTATACGTTTGAAGAATAATCTGCCCATTATAAAATAATGTCATTTTATGAGTTTAGCTGAAAAATATTTTGCAATATGATTTGAAATTTATTCTTTCAAGAATTATATTTAAATTACACCAAGTGATCGTTGGCTCTTGAACAGGGCTTTAATGCGGTGCTTGGGAAAGGCTGTTTTTGCATAACTGTTTTCAGGTATGTTGGATTTCATCACGGGAGTTGAGAAATCGGCATACGAGCAATAACCTTTAAATGAGAAATGTGTGTAAATGACAACTTGGGCAACAGAAGGAAATACCGCTCTTGATCCGAGCGCTGAATATTTCTGTGTTCCTGTATTCGGATACATTTCCTCATGGATTCTTCGTTCCAATGAAGGATCCGCTTGCGCGAACGGAGTGAGCGCAAGCAAGCAAGCAAGCAAGCAAGCAAGCAAGCAAGCAAGCAAGCAAGCAAGCA
>URKJ01000069.1 GCA_900548385.1 uncultured bacterium
CGAGATGTAGCTCCGTCTCGTGGGCTCGGAGATGTGTATAAGAGACAGGAGTGGATCGTCCTGCCGCGGCGGTTTCGGCTGCTGCTGCGAGTCCTGCCGCTCCGGCTCCGACGACCGCGATGTCGTATTCTTCCGTTTTCATGCTTTCACCTCCAGTTCTCCGAGTTTTCCGGCAAGGAGTCTGCTGGCTCCGCCGCGTTTTGTCAGTTCCTCCATCGGGATTCCGCTTTCCCTGCTGATGATTTTCATGATTTTTGCGGAACAGAAGCCGCCCTGACAGCGTCCCATGCCGGCACGGGTATAGAATTTCACGCCGTCCACGGTTGTATGTCCCTTGCGGACGGCTTCCACGATTTCCGCTTCGGATATTTTTTCACAGCGGCAGATGATGTGCGTCCAAGCCGGATCCTGCCGGTGAAGCGCTTCGAGCGTTTCCGGCGATTCGGATCGCGCTTCATGGCGCGGGGAGAGGTCGTATTGAATCGTCTGCTTTTCAATAAGAGTCAACCCGGCGGCTTTCAGCAGGTCTTTGACATATTCGCCGATTGCGGGCGACGCGGTCAGTCCGGGAGACTGAATGCCCGCCACCTGAATGAACGCCGGAACTTTTGACGAGGGCGCGATGTAGAAATCTTCGCTGTCGAGCACGGGACGGAGCCCCGCAAACGAGGTGATGATGTCGCGCGGGCTGACGCCCTCCACCATGTTGCGGACGAGTCCGAGAATGCGCTGGAGATGATCGGACGTCGTGGCGGAATCTTCCTTGTCGTCGACGGGATCGGCGGTCGGACCGATCATTGTCGTTCCCTCGGCGGTCGGGATTACGAGCACGCCTTTGGAATGCTTCGAGGGAACGGGGAAAATCACATGTTCGGGGCGTCCTCTGCTGGAACGGTCGAGCAGATATTCTTCCCCTTTGCGCGGATGAATTTTAAACTCTTCCGCCCCGCATGACCGTGACACTTCGTCGGCGTAGAGTCCGGCGGCGTTGACCAGATAGCGCGCCGCAATCGTTCCGCCGTCGGCGGAGGAGAGTTCCCAGTGATCGCCGTTGTAAGTTCCGCGCACCGCTTTCCAGCTGCATTGCAGGTTCACGCCGTTGCGAACCGCCGATTCCACCAGTGAAAAGACATAGCGGTACGGCTCAATCGTTCCCCCGCCGGGAGCGAAAAATCCTCCGACGACCTCTTTGCTGAGTTTCGGCTCCAGCCGCAGCATGCGGTCGCGTCCGCACATTTCAAGCGTGCGGACCCCGTTTGCGATTCCCTGTTCATACAGTTTGCGGACCACGGACATTTCGTCCTCGCTGAATGCGGCGACCAGGATTCCGCTTCGTTTGAACGGAAAACCGAGTTCGTGCTGAAGTTTTTCAAACATCAGGTTGCCGCGGATTTCCAGTTTTGCCTTCAGCGTGGAGACCGGATGGTGGAACCCGCCGTGGATGATCCCGGAATTGGCTTTGGAAACTCCGAATCCGACATCCGCCTCCCGTTCGATCAGGACCGTTTTCAGCTCGTAGTGTGACAGTTGCCATGCGGTGGCGGCGCCTGAAACCCCCGCACCGATAATTGCGACGTCATAAATCATATATCATTCTCCATTTGAGTCCAGATTTGCTGCAGTTCCCCCAGATTTCCGACCGCGAGATCCGGCGTCACGCCGTCGGGCGGAACAAGGTCCGCGCCGGGAGTGACGATGTGACAGGTCAATGCTCCGGCGTTTTGACCGAGCGCGATGTCGGTTGCAAGGCGGTCCCCGATCATCAGGGCCTGTTCCACCGGCGTGTTTCTGCGTGCGGCGGCTTCGCGGAGCATTCCCGGATCCGGCTTTCCGAGCACCTTGATCCGGACGTTCGCGGCGCGTTCCAGACACGCCGTGACCGCTCCGCAGTCCACCAGCCAGGTTTTACGGTCGGTCGGACAGTACACGTCGGGATGAGTGGCGAATCCCGGAATGCCGTTCCGCAGAAACCACGCGGCGCGGCACAGTTTTTCATACGTCAGAGTCCGGTCGAATCCGATGATTACCGCCTGCGGCGTTTCGCCATCGATCCGGTATCCCGCCGCGGCGAACGCTTTTTCCATGCACGGCATGCCGAACGGATGAATCCGCCGTATCTCCGGATGGTTCCGGCTCAGATAGTCGATTGCGTAATCGGTGGAAATGTAAAAATTCTCCGGTCCGGTGCTGATCCCGAAACCGGCGAGCCGCGCAATGTACTCTTCCGGACCGTAGGAGGAGTTGTTGGAAAGAAAGGTGTATCCGATGCCGCGGCGTTTCAGAAAATCAAGAAACGGGATCGTTGTCGGAAACAGTTCGCTTCCGTGATAGATCGTCCCGTCCATGTCAAGAAACACATGGCGGATCGAAGATAGACGGTTGTGCATGAAATCTCCTTGTTTACTGATTTGTTTACTAATATAAAACAAAAAAATATAATTGCAAGAGGATCAGACGAAAAAAGTGGAAAATCACCGTGAAAACAGTTTTTTACCGTTGTCTTTTCGATGGTGAATGCTAAATTATTCAAAAATTCAGGAGATGAAGAATGATTTATGATCCACGGGATTTTGACGCTGTCGGGGACGGCGTGCAAAATGATACCGCCGCCATTCAGAAAACGCTGGATACCTGTGCCGCCGGCGGTGGTGGAACGGTTCGCTTTTCCAACGGAGTTTTCCGGACGGGTACGCTGAAGCTTGGTAGCGGAACGACGCTCTACATCTGCGAAAATGCGGAGATTCGTGCTTCAACGGATTTGGGGGATTATGCGGATGACATAGTCGGCTGTATCGAAAACCCTCCGTTTGATCGCTGTTTGATTTATGCGGAAGGAAAGCGCGGATTGTGTATCCGCGGCAGAGGGTGCATCAATGGCTGCGGCGGCCCGGAAACGTTTCCGCACATTCTTCCCGGCGGCGAAAAGGGACAGCGTCCCATGCTGATCCGTTTTGTCGACTGTTCCCGCATTGAATTTGAAGACGTACTGTTGAAAGATGCCGCTTCCTGGTGCTGCAACATCGTCAACGGTTCGGATATCCGGATGCGCGGTGTGAGGATCGACAGCGACCGGATCGGCAATACCGACGGGTTTGATTTCGACAGCTGCCGTCAAGTTCTCGTGGAGCACTGCGAGCTGAAAACGGGAGATGACGCTATTTGTCTGAAAAGTTCGCGTCCCGAACCCTGTCGGGACTTCGAGATCTGCAACTGCACGGTCAGCAGCAGAACTGCCGCGCTGAAGCTCGGCACGGCATCCCGCTCCGGTTTCCGGAACGTCCGTCTGCATGACTGCCGTTTTCATCATTGCGAAATGGGGGCGGTCAAACTGCTTTGCGTCGATGGCGGAATTTTGGAGGATGTGGAGATTTCCGATGTTGTGATGGAGCAGGTGGAAGGACCGATTTTCATCCGTCTCGGTACGCGCAACATGGATTTCAGCAAACAGAGCTGCATGGTTTATGACGCCGTTCCGGGGCAGACGGAGGGGTTGGGCCGTCCGGGCGGGGAATTGTGCCGTGTCAAGGTTCGCAACATTGATGCGGACTGTGTCTGTGCCGCGGCGGACCGTTCCGGTATTCTGGTTACGGGCGTTCCCGGTTTTCTTATCCGGGATGTTGTCTTGGAGAATATCCGCATCCGCTTTCCCGGCGGCGGAACGGAAAACGATGCTGTCCGCGTTCCGGCGGAGGATCCTGCGCGTTATCCGGAACAGTTCCTGTTCGGTGTCCTTCCGGCGTATGGACTCTATGCCCGGCATGTTGACGGCTTGCGTTTAAAAAACGTTCATTTTGAGCTTGCAAAACCGGATCGGCGTCCGTCCGTTCTTCTGGCGGATGTCTCCGGTTTTGAAGAGAGCTGAACGGCTTGTTCCTTTCAGGAGTGTTTGTGCCATTCGATTTTCGGGGGCGGGGGCAGACCGAGGGCTTTGTACGAGTTGCGGAAGTGCATTTTGGCGAACCGGGACAGCAGTTCGCGTCCGCCTTTCGCCGCCAGCTCCGCCGCGCAGAGATCGACCTGTTCTCCCGCGCCTTTCGGCAGTTTTATTCCCGCCTGAGTGCCGAGGTCTTCAAGACGTTTCAGGAAAGCCGCCCGCGCGAGGACCGACGCCGCCGCGACCGCCATGTCGCTTTCCGCTTTGGTGCGCTGGATCAGATTGATCTGCCGTCCTTTTTCCTTCAGTGCGGAGAGGATCAGCCGCTCGTCTCCGAATTTGTCGGCGATCGCCTCTCTGCATTCGGGAACTTTTTCCAGCAGGTTTTCCAATGCGCGGGCGTGCCCCCATGCGAGCAGATGGTTCAGCGAACGGAAATTGGAATACATCCGGTTGTAGGCCTCCGGGCCGATGGAGACGAACCCGACGTTTCCGCGGAGTATCTGCATCGCGTCCGTGGCGATCTTGCGGAGCTGGGCGTCGCTTTTGATGAGTTTGCAGTCCCGTACCCCGGCGTCTCCGAGGGACAGTTCCATTCCTTTCTCCAGATAGACCGCCGCCACGACGAGCGGACCGAAGAAATCCCCTTTTCCGCTCTCGTCCATTCCGGCATGAGGGATGAACTCCTGCTGTTTTTCCTGAAACGCAAGGTCTTTCAACACCTCCGGTTCCAGGATGAAATCGACGAACTCCTGCGCTTCCCCGCCCTGTATCACCAGTTTTCCGCTGGTATAAAGGACGACGTTGGTCTTGTTCTTCGTTGCTTTGAATACGGAATAGGGCAGGGGGCTGAATTCCCAGCAGCGGGCTTCCAGCGCTTTCCGCAGTACCGGATGAAGCTCCGGCGGAAGCAGTTTCACAATACAGTTTTTTTTCGTTTCGGGCATGGAGTATTCCTTGGTTGACGCGGGAATATAACGGTTCCCGGTTATTTTTTCAAGTGCTCCAGACGGTATTTTCCCGGAGAAAGGCCGGTCGCTTTCCGGAATTGCCGGATGAAATAAACGTCGTCATTCCAGCCGCACTCTTCCGCAACGGCTTTTACCGGAAGCGTGGTCCGGGTCAGCATGTACCGTGCCTTTTCCAGACGGCATTTCAGCAGGTGGTCTTGAAAGGTTCCTCCCGTGCGGGAACGGAACAGCTGGGAAAGATAACCGGGATTGATGCCGAGGTAGCGGGCGGTGTCTTCCCGTGTGATCGGTTCCGAAAAATGATTTTCCACAAAGCTGAGAACGGACTCGAAGGTCCGGGCTGCTTTTCCGGAATGGGGAATTTCCTTTGCCATTTCCATGCGCGCAAGATGCAGAAGCAGCCGGACGAATGCGACATTCAGTTCCGTTTCCGCCGGCTGTTTCAGGTGTAGAAAGGCGTTGAATACACTTTGGAACGAGTCGGAAAGCGCGGAGGTGTGATACCAATCGCACTCCGGCCATTTGCCGTCGATTGCCGGATCGCCTGCAACATGATAGTGCACCAGACGCAGATAGCTCCCGCGCGGAACCAGACAGAACAGCTCCTGCTTCGTGGTAAAAGAGGCATATTCCCACGCATGTCTGGGGATCAGATAACAGTCTCCGGGTTGAAGACGGACTGTCCGCAGTTCCCCGTTGAGCGGCATCGGTTCGTTTTTGGCACCGTCCAGCAGGATCAGCAGCCGGCTGCTGCCGGAAAAAAAGAAATGCTGGTCCGGCGGTGCTGCTTTCCCGTCGGGAAAATAAAAACGGCGGAAACGGAAATCCGTCAGCAGACGGGAAACGGTCTGTTTCAGTTTTTCTTTCATGGCTGGCATTGAAATCTAATATTTGTCCTGTTAATCTGTTCTTCTTCCTGTTGCGGATTTTCTGCTTTCCGGTTATAATATAGAATATAAATCTTGTTTTGCAAGATATTGCTTCGGCAATTAAAGGAGTTGCCGAAGCAATAAAAAAACAAATAAAGCAGGGGTGCTGTATGAATTTTACTTATGCGCAGCTGGATCCGGTTTCCGTCACGAAACCGGGGAGGCATTCGGCAAAAGAACTGCGGAGTCATCAGGGGATTCCGGGGATCGAACGGAGCGCGTCGGGACGTCTCTTCGCCGTCTGGTATGCCGGAGGAATCAGCGAGTGCCGGGAGAATTATGTAATGATGGTCGTCAGTGACGACAACGGAGCGAGCTGGAGCGACGCCGTTGCCGTGATCGACCCGCCGCACCCGGATGTCCGGGCGTTCGATTCCACTCTGTGGGTTGCTCCGGACGGACGGTTTTACTGGTTCTGGGCGCAGGGATGCGGAGGCGAAGACGGTACCTGGGAAAACTGCGACGGCATTGCCGGCGTCTGGTGCACCGTCCTTGAAAATCCCGATGATGATCCGGAACTGTTCCGGTTCACTCCGTCGCGCCGGATTTCCAACGGGATCATGATGAATAAACCGACCGTTCTTTCCGACGGTACCTGGGCGCTTCCCTGTTCCGTCTGGACCGGCGATTATCCGAAGCATGAGTCGCTCGGAGTCGTTCCCGGCGCGATGATGGTGGTTTCAACCGATAACGGGGAGCATTTTGAGGTGCGCGGAAGGATCGACATGAGCCGTGTCGAGGGCGGGGCGATTTTTGATGAACACATGTTCGTGGAACTCCGCGACGGCAGGATCGTCTGTTATATCCGTGTAAAGAAAGGAATCGCGGAGAGCGTTTCCCGTGACGGCGGCAGGAGCTGGAGTCCGCCGGAACTTTCAAAAACGGTTCGGGGACCGAACTCGCGTCTGTTCATCCGCCGTTTGAGATCCGGACGTCTGCTGATGGTCAACAACGACAGTTCTATCAAACGGGAAAAGATGACCGCGTATCTCTCCGATGACGACGGCGCGACCTGGCCGCATCGTCTTCTGCTTGACGCGCGGGAGCAGGTTTCTTACCCGGACGGCACGGAAGCTCCGGACGGTACGTTGTATCTGATTCATGATTTCAACCGGATGAACGGCGGCTATGTTCTGATGTCCCGGATTACGGAAGCGGATATTCTTGCCGGAACGCCGGTTTCCCCGGATTCCGCTTTGTGTCTGGAAGTC
The DNA here is from genome assembly GCA_900548385.1 of uncultured bacterium. Lineage (GTDB taxonomy): Bacteria > Verrucomicrobiota > Lentisphaeria > Victivallales > UBA1829 > UBA1829. The sequence goes on from URKJ01000069.1 coordinate 6,986, forward strand.
GGTCATTCAATCCCGGTTGAGCTTTTTTTGGAAAAATGCAGAAAATGATGTGAAATTCCGTCAAACGGATGTATATTACGGATTGAATTGCATTTTTTCAAAAATCAACATATCAGGAGGCAGCATGGCCAGTCAGGAAATGCCGAAAGCATACGAATCGGCGGAAATCGAACAGAAGTGGTATTCCTATTGGGAGGAGAACGGGCTTTTCAAAGGGAAACCGAATCCGGATAAGAAACCGTATTCCATCGTGATTCCGCCGCCGAACGTGACCGGTATCCTGACCATGGGGCATGTTCTCAACAATACGCTTCAGGATATTCTCATGCGTTGGCACCGCATGGAGGGTTACGAGTGCTGCTGGTTCCCCGGAACCGACCACGCCGGAATCGCCACGGAAGCCAGAGTGGACAAGGAACTCCGCAAGACCGAAAACATCGGCCGCGACGATCTCGGCAGGGAAGAGTTCATCCGGCGTGTCTGGGACTGGAAAGCCAAGTACGGCGGAACCATCATCCGCCAGCTTCGCAAACTCGGCGCCTCCTGCGACTGGGAGCGGGAACGCTTCACCATGGACGAGGGGCTCAGCAAAGCCGTGAAAAAGGTGTTCGTCGAGCTCTATAAAAAAGGATATATCTATCGCGGACGCCGCATGATCAACTGGTGTCCCGTTTCCAAAACCGCGCTGTCCGACGAGGAAGTGATCTATAAGGATGAAGCGGGCAAGTTCTATCATTTCCGCTACCCGCTGACCGACGGTTCCGGTTATCTCGTCGTTGCGACGACCCGTCCGGAAACGATGTTCGGCGATACCGCCGTGGCGGTGAATCCGGCGGACGAACGCTACAAACACCTCATCGGCAAAACGGTTCATCTGCCGCTTACGGACCGCGAGATTCCGATCATCGGCGACGAACACGCCGATCCGGAAAAGGGAACCGGCTGCGTGAAGATCACTCCGGCGCATGACCCGAACGATTTCCAGGTCGGGCTCCGTCACAGTCTTGAGTTCATCAGCGTGATGGACAAGACCGCGCATCTCAACGCGAAAGCCGGAAAAGAGTTCGAGGGAATGGACCGTTTTGAGGCGCGCAAGCTCATCCTTGAAAAACTGGAAACCCAGGGGCTGCTGGACAAGGTGGAGGACCTTACCCATGCAGTCGGATATTCCGAACGCGGCGGCGTGCCGATCGAGCCCATGATCAGTGAACAGTGGTTCGTGAAAATGGACGAGCTCGCCAAGCCTGCGATCGCCGCGGTCCGCAATGGCGATATCAAATTTTATCCCGAACGCTGGAGCAAGACCTATTTCCATTGGATGGAGGGGATCAAGGACTGGTGCATCAGCCGTCAGATCTGGTGGGGACACCGTATTCCCGCCTGGTATCGCGGCGATGAAACATATGTCGGCGAAGAGCCGCCGCAGGGCGAGGGCTGGGTGCAGGAAGAGGATGTGCTGGATACCTGGTTCAGCTCCTGGCTGTGGCCGTTCTCCATCATGGGGTGGCCCGACAAGACTCCGGAACAGGATTATTTCTATCCGACGAACGATCTCGTGACCGGACCGGACATCATCTTCTTCTGGGTCGCCCGTATGATTATGGCGGGCTGCGAGTTCAAGGGCAGAATTCCGTTCTCCAATGTCTACTTCACCAGCATCATCCGCGACGACCTCGGACGCAAGCTCAGCAAATCGCTCGGCAACTCGCCCGATCCGCTGGATGTGATCGCCAAATACGGCGCGGACGCTCTGCGCTTCTCGATCATTTATATTGCTCCGGTCGGCATGGACATCAAGTATTCGAACGAAAAGTGCGAGATCGGGCGCAATTTTGCGAACAAACTCTGGAATGCCTGCCGCTTCCGCCGGATGCAGGGCGATATTTCTGCGAACTTCTCCAATGTGGATGATCTGATCCGCAACGGCAAACTCACTTCCGATGAACAGTGGATGCTTGCCAAACTCGATGCGTGTGCGGTTGACATGAAAAAAGCGCTTGACGAATTCAAGTTCCATCAGGCGGTCCATGACATCTACGAGCTTGTCTGGAGCTCTTTCTGCGACTGGTTCATCGAAGCCTCCAAGGTCCGTTTCAATCTCGGCGGGGAAGCGAAAGAACAGGCGCTCCGCGTGCTTGACTACGCGCTCTGGAAACTGCTCCGTCTGCTGCATCCGTTCATGCCGTTTATCACGGAAGAGCTTGCGCACCAGATGGGCTTCCTTGCGGAAAACGAGAGCATCATGTATGCAGAATTCCCGCTCCCGATGTCCGTCCGGGAAGTTCCGATTCCGGATGCGGATGCGGTGATCGCCCGCTGTGAAGCCAAATACGAACTGGTTCGTGCGGGACGTAATCTGCGGGTTTCCTACAATCTCCCGCCGGGCAAAAAGCTGAATTTTCATATCAAAGCCGCCGATGCCGCGTATGAAGCGTATCTCAAAGAGAGCTTTGATTGTCTGAAAGGTCTGCTCAACGCTTCCGAACTGACAGTTTCGCAGGAGGATTACGTCTGTGACGATGCATCCGGAGCGCCTTCCAGCCTTGTCGCCGCCGGTGCCGTCTTCCTTCCGCTGAAAGGTCTGATCGACGTTGAAGCGGAGAAAGCCAAACTGCTGAAACAGCAGAAGGAGCTTCAGGGGTGGATCCGATCGTCGGAAGCGAAACTTTCAAACGAACGGTTCATTTCCAAAGCTCCCGCCAAAGTGGTGGAAGAAGCGAAAGCGTATCTTGCCGATCTCAAAGAGAAACTGGCACGCGTGGAAGAGGCGCTTTCACGCATGGCGTAACCGGTGTGTGAAAGCATGACGGAACGGCGGAAAACATCGCGTTTTCTTATCGCGGGCGCGGCGGTCCTGATCGCCGCCGCCGTTCTGCGCATGCTTGCGTTCTCTCCGGGGTTGGAGTATGATGAAATCTGGACGGTGCGGAATTATTCCGCCCGTGATCTCTGGACGATTCTGAACGATCTTGCCACGCCGAACAATCATCCGCTGAACTCGCTGTTAGTCAAATGGATGCTGTTGTTTTCGGATACCGCATGGTCGATCCGCTTTCCGTCGTTTTTTGCGGGACTCGCTTCCGTCGGTCTGACCGGCTGGCTTGCCGTTCTGCTGTTCCGTTCCCGGTTCGCGGCGTTGACGGCGATGATTTTTGTTGCCGCCAATCCCGCATTGATCCTCTATTCGATCACCGCGCGCGGCTATGCGGTTCAAACCGCGCTGATCCTGCTCTATGCGGTGATTGCCGCACTCTGTTACCGGTATCGCAGAAGGTGGACTCTGTATCTGCTTCCCGTCTGCGGATTCCTTGCCGAACTGGCGCTGCCGACTTCGGTTCTGTGGCTGTTTCCGCTGTCCCTTGTCCATTGCGTTGCGGAATTGCTCCGGGGACGGAAAGAGTGGCGGCGTCTGCTTCCGCTGGCGGTCAGTTATACGGTTCTCGGCGTAATTCTGCTTTCCTGGCTTCTATTTCATTATCAGGATTTCAAAGCGGGACAGAGTTTCGGAACGGCGATTGCCGGAGTTTTGCCGTTTTTCCGGGATTTTCTGTTTCCCGTGTGGGGAGCGGTTTGCGGCTGGCAGAAATACGGCGTTCCGCTTTTTCTGCTGATCGTTCTGATCGCTCTGCCGTTTGTCGGGATTGCAAAACGGCGTTTGCTGCTTGGACTTTTATTTGTCCTGCTGTTTCCGTTTGTCTGTGCCGTGTTTACGCTTGCCGGTCCGGCGCGGGTGTATCTGGCTTCCGTTCCGTTTACCGCGCTGATTTCCGGTTTCCTGCTTGTCCTGGTGATGAAAAGGGTCTTCCGCAAGCGGATTCTGCTGTGGCTTGCTCCGGTGTCCGCCGTTCTGCTTTCCGGTCATTTTTATGTTACGGGAACGCCGCAATGGAGCCGTGTGGACTGGATCGACCGTTTTGAACGGATGAAACAGATTCCGGCGAATCGTTTTCTCTGTGTGACTGCGACAGGAGCTTATCCGGCTCTGTGGAATAACGGAGAGCAGATCGTCCGTGATTATCTGGCCCGTTTTCATGCGGTCGGAGAGCGGACGGAGCTGGTTCAGCTGGATCAGCAGGGGGTGATCAACGGCATGAATCCGCAAGGCTCGGAAGATACGGTGTCCACCGGTATCAAAGGGAAACGGGCTGTTGCGGACGGGATGGAATTGTATTCGTACCGCCTGCGGGCGTATCGCGGACAGGGTGCGCCGTTGCTGGTGCTTCTGCGTCTGGACGGGATTCCGGCACATTATTATACGGCATTGATCTCTGCGCTTGCTGTGGAACCGTTTGCTGAAAAAGTGCTGATCCTGAACGCGTTCTTTGTCAACGCCGCTCAGCAGACGACGCGGGAGCGCCTGATTTACGCCGTCGCGGCTCTGCGGATTCGTAATGACCTTCCGTCTCAAGCCCGGTTCCGTAAATTTTATACGGCAAATCAGCGAAAATTCGACTTTTTTACTTTGTCTGGGGATTCGGAATAGAAATTTTCCAAAAACGTGCTATACTTCCTTAAAGACTTACGAACGATGCAACTTGAAAACGGAGATTTGATTTATGGCAATTCATCCAACAGCGGTAGTTTCCCCGAAAGCGGAAATCGGCAATAATGTGGAGATCGGTCCCTATACCGTGATCGAAGATGATGTGAAGATCGGAGACGATTGTTATATTGACGCTCATGTGAAGATCGGTCAGTATACCACGATCGGCCCGCGCTGCCGCATCTATTTCGGCGTGTATATCGGGGAGCCGCAGGATCACCGTTTTTACCGGGGCATCCGTTCCTTTGTGGAAATCGGCGCCGACACGGTTCTGCGGGAGTATGTGACGGTGCACCGTCCGCCGTTTGAGTTCCTGAAAACGGTGATCGGGGATCACGTCCTGCTGCAGGCGTTCGTCCATGTCGCGCATGACTGTGTGCTTGCGGACCGCGTGACGATTTCCAATCACACCGCACTCAGCGGACACTGTCAGGTAGGTCCCGGTGCCGTGATTTCCGGTTATGTGCTGGTTCACCAGTTTACCCGGATCGGCGCTTTGGCGATGATCGGCCCGACCTGTATGATCGGGCAGGATATTCCGCCGTTCTGCATGCTTCGCGAGAACAACTACATCACGGGACCGAACACGATCGGCCTCCGCCGTGCGGGTTTTTCCAATGAAACGCGTCTTGCGATCCGCCATGCGATCAAAACGTTTTTCTTTGAAGGACTCAATGCGAAGAATGCGATTGCGGCGATTGAATCCGATGTCAGGAGCAAAGAGCTTCCTGAAGTCCGGATGTTCTGTGAGTTCATCAAGGAATCGAAACGCGGCATCATGCCCGGCAATCCGAAGTTCGTCGGTCTTCCCGATGATCAGCGGGATGAACTGGATACCAGAGCGTAAGGGAAAAGGCTGTGCACGCGGTAATTCCGTGTGTACGGCGGAGCTTCCCGCATAACATCCGGATACGGCTGCTGTTTGCCGTGCGTTTCTTTAAGAATTCATTTTGAGTATTCATGCTTGAAATGAATCCTTTCCGGAAGTAAATTAAACCGGAATTCAGACAGGAGAGGTGAGAACATGCGGA
>URKJ01000070.1 GCA_900548385.1 uncultured bacterium
TTTTTTTTTGAAAAAAATGTGGACTAGATTTTTTAGCCGATAAGCCAAAGTGAAGCCGGCGGATGAAGTCTCATCCGCCGCGCGGCTTCTTTGCGAAAGAACCGAATTCCCCAATAAACCAACAAAAAGAAGGAATCAAAAAGATGAACAACACACAGAACAAGAACAAAGTCCGCAATGCCGGCAACGCCAATTCCGCCAGAAAGTTCACCATTTCCGATCCGAATGCCAAGGCAACCGACAGCCAGCGCCGCGCGATTGGTCACGCAATCAAGAACGGTTCCTGGAAACGCTTCTCTTCGGAAGACTGGAAGAATCTCACCAAAGGCCGTGCTTCGGAGATTATCGACCAGATCCGCGCCAAAGAGGGCGATCCGCTCGCCTCCTGGGGACAGAAAAAGCGTTTTCTGGAACTGGTCCGGGAAGGATTCCTGCGCGGTGTCAAGCGCGAGACCTTCAAGAATCTCCGCAATGAGCAGATCAAGCGCATGATCTACAAAGGCATGAAGAACAAGGAAGCCGGCACTTTCGCCGGACCGTATCTCCATCCGGACGATCCGACTCCGGCTGCCGCCTGAACCGCCCCATCTCCCGGCTATGGAACACATCTCATAGCCGGGATTTTTTATTTTATTCTTCTTGCGATGCGACAGCCTTTATATTCACGCCCTCGACCGGATAAATACACCGGACACGCTCAAGCTGCAACATGCCGTAGAGTTGTTTCTGCGGAGCTGCCGCTGCGATTGTGAACGAGACTCCAAGCGAAGTATGAATCTCGATCACCCGGAAAGAGCGGTCGGATTTCACCAGCGCCACATGCACCCACGGGATCAGAAATTCCTCCAGCTCCGTCACGACCCGCAGACGCGGCAGGACATGGGCGCTCCTCTGCCAGCAGACGCTCAAATCCAATTCCCTGTCAATCGAATCCCATTCCGTGTCCGGGCTTGCTCCGGCGTTGCCGTTCCGTTCGTTCCTGTTTTCTGTTTTCATTGCTTACCTCCGTTCCATATTTTTGATAAAATTGACGCTCGAATTCTTCCAGTTCACGTAATTCGGCATCCGTTTTCGGGTTGACTTTTTCCGTTTGAACACCGGATTTTTCCGGCACAACTGCCGGAGCATCCTGCTTCTGCAAATCCTCTTCTTCCTGCCGGGCGATTGCCTGGCGATTCTGATAGGAACCGTTCAGCAACAGCATCTTTGAAAGCGCCGCCCTGGTTCTCTTTGTGATTTTGTGCAGGACATCCCGGAGTTTGTCCTGCCAGCGTTTCCGCACCAACTGATGCGGATTAGGACGACACTCCTGTGTGATCTGTTCCGCGGATTTCCGAACCGGGAGCTTCGTAATTTCTCCCGACTTGATCAGATCGTGAACGGAAAGACGTTCTGTCCGGATCGCCATCAGCTTCTTTTTGAAATACTCCTTTTCCGGTACATGCAACGCAAGATTGAATTTCCCGCGCGAACAACCGACATAAAACGCCTGTTTTGACATCTTTTCCGCCGCGACAACCACATTTTTCGAGGTCATTCCCTGCGACGCATGGGAAGTCATCACCCAGCCGTATTTCAGCCCCTGGAAATTCTCCGGAAGCTGGATCGTGGTCAACTCCCGCCGGTTGGAATCCAGCAGAAGATATTCGTTTCGATTGCCTGTCGCAATCGCCAGACTGCCGTTGTTGATCTTGTATTCCGGTGTCCGCAGATTTACCGTAAAACGGACAATATCGCCTTTCCCGACCGGCAGGGAAACAGCGTTCCCCGCATCAATACTGTTGCGGATTGCAGACGGCTTCACCGTTTTGCCGTTGCTCAAAACGAGCTTGCCATCTTCAATTTTCACAACCTCCGCCATCTCGCCCGGTTTGGCGACGGCCCTGACTTTCGTATTGAAGAAAATCTTCATGCCGACCTGATAATTTTCGATATTGCCGAGCTGCGGTTTCGTCCAGCCCCAGGAACGGAACGATTCCACCGGATTGGCTTCATCGTTCACGATCCGACCGGCGGCTTTCATTTTCTGCCGGATCATATCCGTCAAAAGATCGCACTCCTTGTTGGTCGGCGAAACCGCGATACAATCCAGCGGGCGTCTGCCGTCGTCAGTCAGTTTTACAAAATCCTCTGCGGCGCGTTCCAGATAAGCCGCCTTGTCCTCATGAATATAACCGTGCTCATCCAGATGCTCGAAGCCATCCAAAGCACTTCCCGCCGAGATCAGCTCAATTCCCCTCCGGTATTCCTGCACCTGCTGACGGTGAATCTGCGAAAGACAGGTCTTTGTGATATTGGAATGCTCCTCCAGCAGACGGAAGAAATCGCCCGCTTCCACCGAGGAATGCTGACGCTCGTCGCCGACAAACAATACCCGGTATTCGTTCTCCATCGCAAGTTTCATCATCTCCGTTCCCTGCCTGAGCGAGTTCAAGCCGGATTCGTCAATAATCAGATACGAGCCTTTCGGCGGCAGCTTGTCCTTGTTCTGTAAAAACATTGCAACCGTCTGCGCCGATTCAAAATTCTCGCTGCGCAGCACATCCACCGCCGAGTTTGTCGGAGCAACCACATGAATGTTGATCACGCCGCCTTTTTTGAGGCACTTGCAGAGTTCCTGCAAGGTGGAGGTCTTGCCCGCTCCGGCGACGCCGCGAAAGACCGCGAACGGATCTTTCGACTGCACAATTTGATTGATCACCTCAATCTGCGCGGAATGATCGAAGGTATCTCCCGCCTCGCTGAATGGAATGTAGTCGCTCGCGAAATCGTTGCAGATGCCTTTGGTCTTATTTACGATGTCGATGCAGTAATTCTCCCGTTCGATATTCTCCTCCGTCGTAAAATACGGATTCACGGCAGGTTTGCCGAGATTCACCAGACCGGGAATTTTCTCAATCGCGGCATGGAAGGTTTCCAGATCGGTTTCACCGAGATTCTGATTCTGAACCTCGGCAAGAATCGCATCCCAGCGCAGCACGCCATTCCGCTCGAACAACTGCTCGACAACCCTCCGAATCTGCTGTTCCGGAGTCTCGCGACCCGGACGCGGCGGCATCAGAAAACTCAACTGTTCTGCCTCGCTTGCCATACTCCGGAAATTGCTCCGTTCCTCCTCGGTGAACAGTGACATCTTGAACGCGGTCACCTGATCTGTTGTCTTTTCCAGCATCTTGCGGCCGCGCGTCAGCAGAGTCATGAGCTTGACTTCATCAGGCGTCGGCTGACGCCCTTTCGTTGCCACGAATTTCTCGATCTCCTTATCAATCTGTTCCCGGCGGCGCGAACAGCGTTTCAGGACATCTTCCGAAACGCCCTTGATCTCGAATCCGGTAATCTCGCCCTTGTCGGACCGCTTCATTTCGATGTCATAACCGAGACGGATGCACTCCTGTGCCAAGGCATTCTGGTAGGACTTTCCGGCATACCGGATCGCACGATACATTTCCGAAGCGTCAAGAGCTTTGAAGGAACCGTTGTCTTCCTGCGTTACATTCACGATCACATTATGAGTATGAAGCTGCGGATCAAGCAGACGGCTCGTGTCATGATGATACTGCGCATACACGATCTTGCCCGTATAGGCAAAATTTTTCGTCGCGAAATTGTCGCCTTTACGGATGCGGACTGCGGCAAACCGTTCCAGCTCCCGCATCCCGATTTCAACCGCTTTCCGGTGTGCTTCAATCAGTCGAGAATCGAACAATGACATCACGGAAACAGACTTCTGTGCCGAGCATTGGAAATCATAAAAACGGACGGAATTCGGATTATTCCGGGGAGTCAGTTTTTGTTTCGTGGATGGATTCAGATTCTGCTGAAACAGCGAAAAAACATCCTGTGTGACCGATTCGTTTTCAAGTCCGAATACGGACGCAAGACTACCCCGCCAGTGTCCTTCGACTCTGTCGTGCTCGCTGTAATAGTCATTGTTGGCAAGGTGCTGACGATAAAAATCCGCACCTTTGCCATGTGTGGCTTTGATCTTTGCCGCGGTGAACAAAATACCTTTCCACACACCCCGGCAATACCATAATCCGCTATCGCGAAAAAGTCCAATGCTGATTTGCGGAAAAAATAATTTTTTTCAAAAAAATTTGATTTTCTGCAGCTTGTGGCTGACGCAATTTCCTATCGTAAACGATAGGCTTTTGATTACGCACGCATTACGCTCTCTACGTGCGTAATGCATGCGTAATATGATAATGGAATAAAATTACGCACTTGACACAGGCGTAAATAAGGCTTAAATTACGCACGAATTAAGAATGAACAGGGAGAAATTCATAATGAATCAAACGAAAGCCGCAAGAATGCATCCCGGAGCATTCAGAAGTTGCCTGATTCCGTTCACGGATCAGATTCTGGACTGGTGGTATGACGACCTCCTGACTGCCGCCGAAATCCAGCGCCGACTGAAAGCGGAAGGTTTGGATGTTGCGAGAACCACAGTCATGCGTTTCATCAAAGTCCGTGAACAGCGAGCCGCAAAGCGGAAACGTCCACCGGCATTGAGAAAGAAAAACACAATTTCAGCGGAACAGCCCGTGATTCCACCAACAACCCAAACTCAATCATCCACTCTTGGAACAGCGACACTCCCCGCATCTGAACCGGCAAAAAGTATTCCTCCTGTGCAGCAGAAAAAACAGCAGGCTGGAAATCGGCTCTTTCAAATACTGAAAAATACGTCTGCACAGGAACTCGGACGAATGGCGGATGAAGCCAAAGAAAAACAACGTAATACAAATATCTAGTAAAACCATAAAGAAATCATTTTTTGACAAAATAAACAGACCAAATCAAACGGAGGAGGAACTGAAAGGGGCGCTTGTAGATTCTTGATCCTGAACAAAACCGTTTTTGATGCCGGATCTAAAAAGATAATCTTCGATGAATTTGTGTTCCTCATCGGTAACTTTCTGGTTGAGGCCGGCGAATTCAGTCGCACGCCGTAGGGGATAAACTATCGCATAAGACTGAACATGATTTCCTCAGGCACAAAAGTTTCCTTCCTCCAACTGATCTCGTGGAGTCTGTTTTCCACATGATTTGGCAGGAGTAGATGGCGGATGATGGTACCTTGCTGCACGAGCCCTGTTTCTTCGTCGATCCGATACGAACCTGTCTGACGGAGCATTTCAACGGTAACCGGACTTTCTGCTACCGTTAGACGATTTTTCTGGACTTTTTCTCGTAGGCGCGGATCACATCCCAATAGCCCAAGCCGATGGGAATGCTTTTGGGGGCGCAGTAGTAGTCTCTGGCAATGGGACTTCTCATCTTCTATATCCGGAACGGTGAATCCAATCAAGCTGGACGGTGTTATCGTTTGCTCCAATACCGTGGCAGACATCGGGATGGAATCCGTGGAACTTTTCCAAAACTAACTCGACGAACACAGAGCCGAGACCCGGTAATTCACCGGGAGCGTTTTTGCAGATCTTTCAGAACGTACTGTACGATGGAAACTTTCTCATCGGAATCTTTCTGAATGCGCCCGACTTCTTCTATGGCGGCATACAGGCGGCGGCAACTTTCTTCATACGAAATGCCGCCGATTTCCGCTATCAGACGGATCGCCCGGTCAATCAGCTTCTTGTTGCTGACTGCGACCCAGCTCATCCAGTTTCCGGTTACGCGTCCCATGACGACCATGGTCCCCGTGGAGGTGGTATTCAATACCAGTTTGACCGCCATGTGCTTCATCAGGTGAAGCGGGCCATTGCACACTTGAACCGGTACATAGAAATCTGCCAGCGAATCATCCCCGACGGATAACTTTTTCTTTTCAGCAAATGCCGCATCCATTTGGGCAAACGCATGGATCGTGGCTCCGTCATCCGGGGAACCGGCAGTCAGAAGCACGGCGGCATCCATGCCGGTCACGGTACGATCATCCATGTTTTCATTGCCGATTTCGAATTTCAGCAGATCGGCAGCCCGAATTTGCGGCGGATTGTTTTGAACGGAGTCCGGCGCGCCCATGGCTGCATAATCCTGCAAACTCCATTCCAGACAGCGCAGAGGGCGGTTCAGGGCTTTTTGCCAGACTTCCGGAGTCGTGAGCATGGGGTCCTTCACAAAGGCCCATGGACGCGGTGAGACGGGATCATCATTTTTACGGAATGACGGAAGCATGAAGGTCGGAGAACGTTCTGTGGTATCGGTAAAAATGTCCAGCAGGTATTCGCCGGAGAAATAAGTGATCAGTCCGTGTTTCCGGTAGATTCCGGCTTCAAACTCAATGTAGGACGCCAGCGTTTTGCGGACATCCTCTCTTTCCAGTTGATCCAGAAGTTTTTCAAATTCAATAGCATAATTCCGGATCGGATTGCCGAGAAGATGGTCCATGATCTGCTCCAGTGCACCGCCTGCCGTCAACTGCTCGGAAGTCGTCGCCTGCATGCGCGTGGAACCGGCCAGTGCCATGGGACCGCAGGAAAGGTCCAGCACGCAAACTCGGGGATCTGTGATGGCTTTCCGGGACCGCTCCAGATGTTCGCTGAGCAGTTCCGCCGGATTATTGAATAGCAGGAATACTTTGAGACCGCGTTCCACAGATTCAAAGACTGTGCCAAGAACAGAAGAGGTTTCTCCGCCTTCCGTGATGGCAACCAGCATATCGTTGGAACCAAGGCCGAGATCCCGTACCTGATGCCGTCCGAATGATTGAAAATCCTCAAAGAACTCCACGGATTTGACCAAAGCAAAATCGCCGCCAGTCATGATGCTGAATACCTGGTTGGCATATTTTGAGACCACAGGATTCTTTACACAGCTTCGCCGCCACATGCTTTCCAGCAGGATGCTCAGCCGTCCCGTCGCTCCGCAGCCAGAAAAAACGATCCTTCCACCGTGCCGGAGCGTGGCAAGACCATCATCCACCAATTTCCGGAACCGGTCCGATTCGAAGATCTGGCGGAACATGGTCAATACGTTCCGGTCCACGGACTGCAGATTTTTTACGCCGTCTACGGAAGATTTTGCGAATTCACGATCCAGATTCTTCGTCAGGGGACTGGATTGTTCCGTCGGCAGAAACCCCAAATGAAACTGAGTTTCCTTATTCATAAAACTCTGTGCAAGTCGGTCTGATTCAATACTCATAACTCAATATCCTTTTTCCGTTGAGGGTAAGGGAGAACCCAATGTCATTTTACTAGGATTGAATTATTTCCGACGACACCATTCCAGTCGGTTACCAAATGGAATCCTCAAACGACTGGAAGATCGATGTTATCATTGGGCAACATATCGGCTGGAACAGGATCGTAGTATGTCAAGCAATAAGTCGGTACATCCTTCCCATGGAGTTTCCAATGTATACCCAACAGCTTTCCCAAACTAGCATCCGAAATATCTTTTTGCGGATCAAATCGGTCATAAAAGTTTTCCTTTTCGTAATATGTCATTTTTATTTGTTTACTTGATAAATCGTCTGATGGCTCCGCACATAACGGCGGTTCCGAAGGAATCCAGTTCGGGATGGCTCCAGTCGGTCATTCCGGGGTCATCCGAAAAGAGGAACGGCATCAAAAAATAGGCTGGAAGCCAGACCATATTCGAATCAGCAGCCGCTACGCAGAATGTTTCTTTCCCGTTATTCAGGTTCCAGAGAGGGGTTATCTCTTTTGAGAGCTGAACAGAATAAATGCATACAGGTTTACTCCATCCCTTCTTATTCGGATTATCTTTCAGCGAATACTCTTTCCCATCTGAGGAAAGGGCTTTCATGCTCCGCCAGACTTCTTTATTGGCTTCCCCGTAGCCTTGCGCCACTGGCACCTCATCGTTTCTCCGGCGGATCCAGGAGGCCGGAGGAAATCCTTTCAGACTTTTATGCGGCGGTTCTCCGCCAACAAGGATCAGTTTTCCCCCCTTATCCTGATACGATTTCACGGCCTTCCTTGCATATCCCGGGATATGCCCGCAGAAAATCAAAACCGGCAGTTTCTGGGGATCAAAAGAGAATTTATTCATTTCTTTCACAGAGATCATTTGAATCTGGAAACCTAATCTGATCAGGCTTCGTGCCGTACAAGCCGCAAGAAATCGCGCCCCGTATCCCATATCTGAATATTCCATGACGGCGGTTCCTTCGCAGACAATCCCAAGTGCAGGATAAATGGTTTTCCGGTTGAATAGACCATCGTAAACAGCATCCAAAGCCGGATCCCGGATCGGAAGTTCAGCAGTTGCCTTTCTATACAACTTTATGATTTTTCCTTTATTTGAAAAATCTGCAGCCGCAAATTTTGTATTGAAACCCTGCTTTGCAAAATTCCATGCTGCCATGATATATTCCGTACCGGTGCGGACCTGATAATCTGCTATAACAGTCAATGCCTGAAAACACTCTGGCGGCGGCATCAGCAGTTTATGTTCGCATTGACACATTAATCCGCTGGCTTCGTATTCATCAAGCAATATTTTCATCATGACGTCTTCAAAGGATCCGTGCATCTTTGCAGGCTTGAAATCCTTCAGCTTATCGTAGATCATCTGTCTTAAAACCACTTCCTTCCGCATACAGGAGAGATCAAAATATTCTCGCCGGAACGGGTAATGAATGTGCTTTAATCGGAAATATGTATAAGTTTGTACCAGCGGACCGTGATTGAATGCGGCTGCATCAGCAGTCGCATGAAGGAGGCATCCAGCATAAAACTGTGCGGACTTTGCATCGTTTTTCCGGAATGCTTCGGTCAGCAGATAAAAGGATGCCGCTTTGCCGGCAGGTTTGTGAAGCCCATAGCGTTCAATTCCTGCCGAATCCAGAAATTCCAGATCCTCTTTCGGCAGAAAATCCAAAGATTTGTCTTCATTCAGTTTGCCCAGCCCATCCGGGAAATGTGACCATTTTTTGAGGTTTTTTACACCATTTTTGATAAAGAATGTGCGGATGTCATCCGGAAGTTTCTGCATCACCAAATCGGCATGGTCCGTATGACCGCCTCCCCAAGCAAATAGAACTGTTACTGAAGCAAACAATAGCAAAACCAAATATTTTTTCATTTGTTCTTCCCTGTTTTCCGAATTGTGTGATTTTTATTTCAAACGGTACAGATCATTGCGCCAAATCTGCTGGTATACGCGATCCGAACTATCATCATGTCAGGCTTCAATCTTGCTTGTCCAACAGTATTTTCACCGTGCTAATTGTCCCCTCTTTAATCGGGGCAATGCAGATAATATGAAAATTTCCTTTTTCCTTCACTTCAAACGTCTCAGCGCCTGCCGTTTCTGGCGTCTTTACAAGCAGTTCGCAGATGAGGTTTTCCGCGATCCAGTTGTCTTTCCGGATTTCGACCCTCACATTGGTCCCGGATACGCGCAGCTGATATTTGCCCGGTTCCGGTTTAAAAGCCCGGAAAATTTTGGCATCGAAACCTTTATTAATCAAAGTTAGTCCTTTTTTGCCAGTGATAGTTTCCAATTTTTGGGTTTTGTTCCATCCCTTCATGCCATTCTCTCCGGCAAATTGGAACTCGAAATTTTCCTGAGCTCCCAACATGATTGTAATGGCGATCATCCCGATTGAGACAATTTGTTTGGAATTCATTCTCTCATCCTTTCTATGTTGTTCAATTTTGTGAAGGAATCCGGTTGATTCCTCCTGCTATTCTTGTTTTTGGGCAGAATTGTTAAGTTTTCCCTTGCCTCGTTTATTTCAAATCAGAAGAAAAACACGATTCATTGCTGATATTGGGGACTAGAATTCCTGTGTTTTTCATTTTTTCTGACGACACAGATCATTACGCCAAATCTGCTGATATTCGATTCCGAATCCATTATCATGTCCAGCATCAAAAGCCCCCGTGCGCTGAATCGGTATCGTGATGATCTGCGGGCGCATCAACCCGGAGAGTCGAACTTCAAGTTCAAGGTAAACGATGCCGTCAAAATCACCGGGCGTCAGATTGAAGGAACGATGTCCTTTCAGCCCTTGAGTCACTCCAAGCATCAGTTCTCTTCCGCAATCCATGCTCCAGCTTTCCGGCAAGCGCCATTTTACAGACAATACTTCATTATCTCTGAATGCGGAAACATAGGCCATGGTCATCGTTCCAGGGATTCCCGGAGTAAAAGAACCTTGTTCTGGGTATTCGATATAAAGATTTCCCCAAGAAATATCGTATCGGACACAACGGGAAGAACGGGTCCACAGATATTTTTTGCAATCTTCCAGATTGGTAAGGTCATCATAGATTTTCTGCGGAATCTCTGTTAACGCATCTGTTAAAGCGATTTGGGAAGGGTCTTCAAGGTCGGCAATCGCCTTACATTTCATAATCCGGTCTGTCAACTCATCCAAAGTTCTTGGAGCATACAAATGCCAACGATCAACGGCGACCGTTTGGATCGTCTCGCCGATAGGCTCAATCCACTTTGATGGAATCCCCTCGCGTCCGAGGAGGATTCCCATGATGGAACCTGTTGTTGCTCCGGTGCAATCCGTGTCATCGCCACAATTCACTGCGCAACAAATCGCCTTGCTGAAATCTCCCTCACCATAAAGCAGACCAAGAATGACAAAACCGACATTTGCGGGGGCCTGAAACCAGCCAAGGTCTTTGTTGAAGTCCACGATTGCATCGCGGCTTTCGCGGAGTGTTTTGCCGGAATCATAGAGTTCACACGCCATTACGACCGTTTGGGCAACTTTGCTTTCTGCCGGAATCCGAGCCAAAGCAAGTTGAATGATCTTGCGGATGTCTTTTTCAATAAAGGCAACGGATTCCAATGCGGCGGTAAACATCTCAGCGTAAATACCGTCTCCGCAATGATCTTGACATGCATCAAACCAGGCATATTCAGCAGCCTGATCCGGGCTCCCCGGAAAAAGGCATGCCCAAATCTCCGAGCGGATCCAAGCTCCATTACTGTATTTCCATGTGTCGTTATTGCAATAGCCGGAAAGCGGAGGCGGTAGTCCAGCCCGCTGATTACAGCTACCAACGCCATATTCGGCCCATGGTGCCGTCAGATGCTCAAGCCAATATTCAGAAAGTACCCGTTCGTTAATATGATACAGACCTTTTTCTTCAACTGAAAGAAGCCACATTAATTGAAGATCCAGATCATCATTTGGTGTTGGTTCCCCGCACAGATCCTGCGCATAAAAGGAAAGATCCAAAAAATCATGTGAATGCTCGAACGGGGCTCCAAGTGTACCTCCAATATTTTTTCCTGTCCAGCATCCAAGAATCCGGTTGCGAAATTCTTTGCGATTTATTTTTGCATCTGACTTCAAATTCCGTCCAAGCATTTACAATTCCTTTCGCAAATTTTATTTTTGTTATTGTGAAATATAAATAGTTATATTTCTTTATAAAGAATCTGTCTCTTATACACATCTGACGCTGCCGAC
>URKJ01000071.1 GCA_900548385.1 uncultured bacterium
TATCATCGTTTCTATAATAGGCCAAAGTAAAGTAACCGGTTTCCTGTAAAGGAAACCGGTTTTTTTTTTGTTTTTTTCTTAACTTTCATTGATTTTTTCAATATCCTGTCTATATTTAGATATGTGTTTCCCGGCAGAAATGGCGTCCGGGATTTACATCCCGCCCTAATGTTTTGAATTGGAATGAGTTATATAAAGGATGCTTCCGGAAAAAGAAGCCTGAATTGCAGGATGCAGAAGAATTTTACTATAATCGGATGCGGAATCGCCGGATTCACCGCCGCCAAAACACTTCGGGAACTCATGCCTGACGCGGAAGTCGTCATCATTGATTCCGGTACACACGGACTGTATTCCAGAATACGGCTGCCGGATGTTCTGGCGGGGAAACTGCCGGAAGAAAAGTTGGTTCTGACTTCACCGGAGGCGATTCGCGCTCTCGGAATTCAACTGATCGACGGCGTCGGAGTTGAATCCGTTCAATCCGCCGGAAAAACTTTGACCCTGACGGATCACCGGATCCTGAGTTACGGGACGCTGATTTTTGCAACCGGGGCGGAGGCTGCACTTCCTCCGATCAAAGGGGCCTGCCCGGATATGACTTTGCGTTCCATGGAGGATTTGGAACGCTGTCTGAAACAGCTCCTGGGAGCAAAGAGCGCGATTGTGATCGGCGGCGGACTTCTCGGGTTGGAGGCAGCACATGCATTGCTTCAGCGGAATTTGAGTGTGACGATTGTCGAGTTCATGCCGCGGCTTTTGCCGCGTCAGCTGTCGGAAAAAGAATCGGCGCTTCTGCTGCAGAAGTTTGAGGAGAGCGGATACCGCGTTTTGACCGGGCGTACAACTGTATCGTTGGAACAGAACGGCAGCCGGTGGTGTGCGCATCTTGACGACGGAACGGCTCCGGAAGGCGATATTGTGCTGATCTCCGCAGGAATCCGGCCGCGGACGGCGCTTGCCGTAAGTGCCGGAGTCGCAGTAGACCGGGGAATCATGGTGAATGATAAATTTGAGACGAGTCTGCAGGATGTGTATGCGATTGGAGATTGCGCACAGCTGAACGGGACTGTTTACGGATTGTGGGCGGCATCAAAAGATCAGGGGACTGCTTTGGCGGAAATCCTTGCCGGAACACGCGAAACCTTTATATCGCCGGTTTATGAGCCGTCTCTGAAGATACCGGGGATCAAATTGAAAGAGATCAGAATGGCGGTGCAAGCATGAGTACGAGACAGCATCGGAGAAAGAATTATTCCGAGATCACCATTGAAAATGGTGTAATTGCCTTTCCGGGTAACCCGGTGAATCTGGGTGACGTGCAATCATTTCAGGTGGATCATCGCGCGTTTGCCTGCACAACGGCGTTTATCCTGTTTGTGCTGGGGTCGCTTGCGTGTCTCTGGTATATGCCGGGATTTGTCATACTGGTGGCGGGATGTGTCTTCATCTGGCTGAAAGTGGAATTTTCCCGGTATGTGGAATTGAAAGTCATTTATAAAGACGGCTCCGTGCGCCGGGTGCTTTCCGCGGCAATCACTGACCGGGTCGGCTTGTACCGTCTTTACGACCGTCTTGTAACGGCTCTGAATTCGTTTAATGCGGGTTCCGGTTCGTGAAAACGGTCAATTTAAAGGCCGCGGTTAAAGCCCGGCCGGTCAAAAAGATTTCCGCAAAAGCAAAACGGATTCAGCAGTCCGGGAGTGCACCGTATATAATATACGGTTCCGAGATCCGGGTGATGCTGGTGACTCCGTCGACGGGCGGCGGGTGGATTCTGCCGAAAGGCAATATTGCCAAACGTATGGATACGCTGAAGTCGGCGGCGAAAGAAGCTCTGGAAGAGGCCGGTGTGGTCGGTGTGTGTGAGAATCATGTGCTTGGTATTGTCAATATCAATAAAACTCCGGACGATATTGCGTCGATTCATATTTATCCGTTGGCGATTGAACGGATTCTGCCGCGTTGGGAGGAAGAAGGGATACGGTCCCGCCGTCTGTTCCTGATTGATCAGGCGATCCGCATTATGAAGACCGAGGAATCCGCGGAGGTTTTGCGCAACCTGAAAAAACTGGTTACGGAACGGATGGAGAAGAATGATGGGCGTTGAGATCGAACGGAAGTTTCTTCTGAAAGATGATTCCTGGCGTTCTTCGGTTGAAAGTTCAACTGTCTACAAACAGCGTTATCTGCCGTTTCGCGAGGGAGCCGGGCATATCTCCGGAAGAGTCCGCATTGCCGGGAACCGCGCCTGGCTGACGATGAAGAGTGCGGCGAAAGATTTTTCCCGCAACGAATTTGAATATGAAATTCCGCTTGCCGATGCGGAACTGATGCTGGTACAGCTCTGTACGGGGAATGTGGTCCGCAAGGTCCGGCATGTGGTGCGGTTCCTTGGCTATCGCTGGGAGATAGATGAATTCCTCGGAGAGAATGCCGGTCTTGTGGTGGCGGAACTGGAACTGTCTTCCGTGGATCAGCGTTTTCCGCTTCCTCCGTGGATCGGCGAAGAGGTGACCGGTGATTACCGCTATTCCAACTCCGTTCTTGCGGAGAACCCCTATACCGCCTGGTAACCGTGGCACACTCTTGTATATTATTCCGTATTTTTGAAGGAAAACGGAATGTTTTTGATTGACAGAACTTGAAACAGCTGTTATATTCTCCTTTATTATTCCGGAAAGTAAATGATTCAAGGAGGTTTTATGAAACGATTACTGTCAGTTCTTGCCGTATCTGCTGCCCTGTTTGCCGTTCATGCGGAAAATCCGCTCGGACTGCGGGAATATCAGCAGAAGTTCACCGTAACTTTTCCGACGGAGCAGGATGCCCGGAACGCGGAGTTGACCGTCAAACCGCTGCCGGCGGATTACAAGATCGCGTTTTCGTCCCGCTGGGATGATTCTGCAGCTGCGCATTTGAAGACTCATGCGATCATGCAGAAACATGGGGTCAAAGGGACATTCTTTCTTGGCAACAATCGGTGGGTATTGAAAAAGCATCCGGATTATCTTGTGGAACTTCTGAAAGGCGGCTGTTCGATCGGGCTGCATACGCTGTCGCATCCGCTTTTGACGGGATTGGCTCCGAATGAACAGTTCCGGGAGTTCATGGCAAACCGTATTCAGCTGGAGACGGAAGCGCAGTCGCCGGTCAATTCGCAGGTCTTGCCATACTGCAACTGGTGGGCTCCGGAGCCGATGATTCCCCGGAGTGTCGGCTGGGCAATGCGGGCGACGGGGGTGATCTCCGCGCCGGATGTGCTCTATCCGAGCAGAGAAAACGAACTTGGCTATCCGGAGAAAACTCTTGCCCAGTCCCGGTTTATTGCTCCGGGAGACCGCAATCCGGATCTGAAAAGATTGGAAAAACAGCTCGCTTCCGCGCTCGGAAATAAAAAAGCGCTTGCGATCCAGCCGTCGCTTTCCATGGCGATGCATTCCTGGCATACGCCGGAAGGACTTGTCAATCTTGATAAAGCGTATGCGCGGGTTGCCAACAATCCCGAATGGTGGTACTGCAATCAGAATGAATACGGAGCTTACCGCTATGAGGCGCAAAACACCTCTGTGGTCAAAAAAGTCGATGGA
This sequence comes from uncultured bacterium, assembly GCA_900548385.1. GTDB lineage: Bacteria > Verrucomicrobiota > Lentisphaeria > Victivallales > UBA1829 > UBA1829. The sequence goes on from URKJ01000071.1 coordinate 3,591, forward strand.
AAAAATGCGGAATTTACCGTGACCCGCATTCAGCCGGCCGAGCTTGGAGCAGACGTGCCGCTCTGGTTTTCGGTCGCCAATGCAAAACCGTCCGCTGTTTCCGGTGCGAAACTGCACGGGGCATCTGTAGAGTTGCCGCATGCCGGAACACAGACTTTACCAGCGGTATTCGGTTCTGCCGGGCCGGACGGCCGCAGCAGACAGATCCCATTTGCAACGCTTGTGCTGACGCATCCTGCGGAAAAAAACTGGAACGCGCGGTTTGCGACTACGGACGGAAAGCCCGTCGAACAGCTTGCATTTACGTTCCGTTTCCCCTCTCCATGGGAAAAAGAGACCATCCGCAAGGATGTCGGAACGGTGAAAGAGGTAACGGTTTCCGTTGATCAGGACCGCGTGAAAAAGTCGCTTTACTATCGTTACGGCAGACCGTATTATGCGGTTCAGGCAGATTTCGTGCGGGATGGCAAACGGTATCGTCTGTATGCCGATCTGCAGGAAAACGCGGCTGCGGATTTGCCGAAGACTGTGAATGATGCCGCCCGCCGTTTCATGATACCGGAGTCTCCGGATCTGGCGGCTCTTTCCTCCGTGTCCGCAAGTCTTTCCTCTCTGCGTCCGCTGAATGCCGCGGAACGGAATGATGTCGGTACCGGAGTCCTGTATGCCGGGCAGGTGAAAGAGAAAGGATGGAAACGGGACACGCCGGTTCTTACGATTGTGGATTTCAAACCGCTGAAAGCCGGAAAAATGGATCTGATCCTCTCGTCCACCGGAAAAGGGGAACTCTGGATGAACGGAAAAAAGGTCGTTGTCCGGAACCGGAAAGCGGTGATTGAGCCGGTCGCGGGAAGAAATCGTCTGTTGCTGAAATCGGCGGCGGGTGTTATGCATGTTCTGATCCTGAACAGCCTTGAGTCGCCGGGAGCGGAATTCCTGCGGCCGGAATAAGAAGAGGTGGATATGAGGTTTGCAAGTCTGCTGACCGTTCTGTTGGTTCCGCTGTTTGCGGGAGCAGTCAGTATGCTGGACGAATTTGAGTCCGACGTTAATTTTCTGGAACGTTCTTATGCGGAGGTCAGGAAAGCCGGAGTCAAATCCGCGTTCCGGGATGAGTACCGGAGTCGGATCACGATGGCTAACGACCGCGCCTACAAGATCCAGCGTTCCGCCCAGAAGCTGGGGATTCCGCGCGTGACTCTGCAAACCACGATGAACAAGCTGATTTCCTGTGTGCAGATCCGGGGAGTTTCCGCAGGCGGACTCGCCCGCGGAAGCGGAAGCGTCGGCGAACATGCGGCGGAGTTGCGCCGTCAGATTAAATATCTGCGTTCGCTGAATTATTCCTATGAGTCCGGAACGTTTGAGAATCCCTATCCGGATTCGGGAACATACGAAGCTGTCCATCACTATAACAATCTGTTCCGTCAGCTTTATCAGGAGGCGAACCGCAAGAACCGCGTTCAGAAATCCAATGTGGAGCGTTTCAACGAAAAATGCGAGGATTTCAAACGGCTTGGGCAGAGCATCGCACTGAAAGTACAGCTGGACAAGATCAAGACGCCGGGAGATTTCAACCTGACCGTTCATATGGACGCGTTCCTGCAAAGCGCGGAAAAACTTCTGGAGCAGCGTGCCAAACGGGATAACAACGATGTTAAAAAACTGATCAAATCGAAAAATTACCGGGAAACGCAGAGTCGTCTGGATTATGCCGCCGGACGGTTGGAGGTCGATATTGATTTCCTGAAACGCATGAATTTTTCCATGCGGATCCGCCGTCATGATTTGCAGCCGGTTTATCAGACGCCGGGCGGGTCGAAAGATGAGATCAACGGCTCGAAACCGCGTCTTGATTATGCCGGACTTTGGAAGCTGTACACAGAGACGAAGAATGAGCTGTTCCGTTCGGAAAGCAAACTGCGCGGAGTTTCAGAGGAATTTTACCGGAAGTACCGCGCACTTTTGACGGAACCGCAGAAAAAGGAACTGGATGCATTGGCTGCTCAATATACCGCTGAAGAACTTCCCGTCGAACTTTCCCGCAGTATGGCGGTCAAAAAACTGCATACGAAGTATCAATACAGTCAGAACGCTTATTCCGAAGAAGAGCTGGAACGTATTCTGAGGGAAAGCGGAGCGTTGAAATAGGAGGTCTTTTATGGAAAATGATTCGAATTTTGTCGGTCCGATCTGTGCATTTCCCGATTATGTGCGGGATGAGCCATGGCGTATTTTCCGCATTATGGCGGAACTTGTGGAGTCGTTTGAGACAATGGCGAAACAGGGGCCGCTGGTGACGATTTTCGGTTCCGCCCGCACTGCGCCCGGAACTCCGTATTATGAGGATGCCGCAACGCTCGGCGGAATGTTCGTGAAAGCCGGATACGGTGTCTTGACCGGCGGCGGACCCGGTATCATGCAGGCAGGCAACAAGGGCGCGTATGAGAACAACGGGATTTCCATCGGGCTCAATATTGCGCTTCCGATGGAACAGCATCCGAACCGGTATCAGACGACGAGTCTTGATTTCCGTTACTTCTTTGTGCGGAAAGTCTGTTTCCTGAAATATTCGGTTGCTCTGATCGTTTATCCGGGCGGCTTCGGCACAATGGACGAACTCATGGAAACGCTGACGCTGACACAGACGCACAAGATCCGCCGTGTTCCGATCGTGCTGGTCGGCAGTAAATTCTGGGAACCGCTTCTGGAATGGTTCCGTAATACGCTGTTGACGGAGAATCTGATCTCGAAAGAAGATTTGGAGCTTTACCGGGTGGTCGATTCCGCCGCGGAGGCGTTTGAATACGTCAAACAATGCCACAGCCACGGGATCACGACCACCGTTCTGCCGGATTGATCCCGGTCGTTACCGGACAAGCTCGTATGCCGCAACGACTCTGCTATTGAGATCGGTCTTCAAGTGAAGTCCGGTTTTCCCGTTTTGTACCCGGACCGGGAGCTCTTTCAGGCGTTTTCCCGCCAGATCCAGTGCGTATAGCCGGAAACCGGAAAGTTCCCGGTCAAGCGTCACCCTCGCTTCTCCGCGCCGGATCAGCAGAGCGCGGGGAGCGGCTGACCATTTTTCCAGAACGGACTGGTCCTGTGTCCGGAATTCCATACCGTTGTTTGCCGTCTGCGTGAGATGGAGCAGCAGGTAACGGCTGCTTTGCCGGAGCTCCCGGCCATCCATTGCGGCGATCAGGATCGCGCAGAAACTTTTTTCCGATTTGACTATCGCAAATTTTCCGCGAAGTTCCGTGCCTTCTTTCAGCAGAAATGCTTCACTCCGGGCTGTTTGGACAAGAAACGTTCCTTTCGTTGCGTCCAGCTCCACTTCGCCGGTGTCATTACGGAAACGGGAGGAGTCCAGGCCCAGCTTCCGGTTGGCAGAGGAGAGACGGTGGATTTTTTCCGTCTCGGTCGCGAAATCGTCAAGGGAGACCGCACAGACCGTGTTTTCCGGCAGCTTTGCGGTATTGGCGGAGTCGCAGAGGATGAGTCCGGTTTTGCCCAACAGGGCGAGCCTCTCCAACAGCCTGGAAGGAGTATTGTTCTGGTGGTTTTTAAAGTAATTCCGGGGCAGCAGGATCGGATAGCTCTCTTTGGATTCCCGAACATCGCCACGCAGGAAAAAGAGTACGCCCGCGCGTTCCGAGAGCAGGCGGAGCGGATCGGTGATCATGGCGAAGGTATGGATCGCCGGATCGCCTTTCATCTGGTATTCTCCAAAACCGTAGCAGAAGCGTTCGAGGGAGGACCAGCCCTGTGCGGCGGCGCAGGCGGCTGTTTCAAATGCGCCTTCCACGGCATACGGATTCGGATTGACGTAATCCCATTCCGAAACCGTGAACGGCTTGCCGAACAGACGGGTCCGCGCCATGGAGAGAAGCACTCCCCCATAACTTTCCACCATGAATGTTGGAGTCAGAGCGATCGGTGTTGCCCACTTTTTCGACCCGATAAAAACCGGATGACTGTTATAGAAATGGTTGTCAACATAATCATACAATTCCCGGGAGAGCGAGGTGCAGATGTCTGAATAGTAGTTCTGATCCGTGACGGGAGCTTTGATGCGGAGTTCCCTGCATGCCGTCCGGAGCTGCCGGAACGCTTTTTCGTAGGTGTCTACAAGGAAACGGTTCCAGAGCTGTTCCCGGTTCTTTCCGGAGACGGTCAGCCGTTTTTCCGCGCAGTATTCTTTGAATTTCGCGCGGTAGAGATCGCGGAGGAACGGCGTCTTTTCATGTTGGGCGGTGATTGAATTTTCATTGATCAGACTGATTTTGCAGATCGCGGGATCTTCTGCCCAGGTAAGCCCCGTGTAGCGGTTCCGGTGCGTCATGAGCTTGCGCATGTAACGGAGGAAATTGTCCATTGCTGGCTGATGAACGAAGATCAGGCCTTTATAGGAGCCGTTGAGTGCGTTGTCCGGAAGACCGGGGATCTCGCCTTTGCCGATTTTCCGGCAAGTATAAATGTCCACCGTGATATAGATTCCTTTATCCCGCAGTTTTTTGGTGAGCATATCGAGACGTTCCAGTTTGACTGGATCGAACGCGAGGGGGTCTTCCGGTGTCGGTTTGGCAAGCATCCCGTCGAAATGATGAAACCGGACCAGGTTGTAGCCGGTTGCGGCAAGATGTTCCACCATCCGGTCCATGTTTCCATCGGTCATGAAGTGAAGACCCTCCGTAATGTTGATTCCATAGAAGCGGACTGGAACACCGGGGCGTTTTTCAAACTCAAACTGTCCATTGACGCAGGTTAGAAATCCGTATTTCCCAGCCGGAGCGTCAAGCTGACCGGAGAAATCGAGAATGCTTCCCGGCTCCACCCGGCGCAGAACTCCGGATTCTTTCAATTCCATGAATTCCGCATCCGGTTTCATGACAAGTTTCCGCAACGGATCGAAGCTCAGTTCGATATCGGAGACTGTTGCCCCCGCGATTATCCAAACGCTTTTTCCCGCGCTTTCAAACGAGATTTTCCGGATGCTGAGGCCGTTCAGCGGAATGCGGGAGAGATACAGACCGACCGTAGTTGTCGCATTGCGCCCTTTCCAGCCGATGCGGGCATATTTCAGCGACCTCGGTTCCCAGAAATTGTCGACGTGTTCGCCACATTTGATGTCATGCCGGACCGTTTCTGCCTCCACATACTCCGCGGAAGAGGATTCCAGCGTGACGGTGCCTATTTTTTCAATGCCGAGCGTGGGCCATGCGACACAATGAAGCAGGTAGAGGTATTTCCCTTTGACAGGCTGTTTCAGCTTCAGTTCCGCCTGTGCGGGGAAATACGGGCGTGCTTTTCCACGCAGGGCGATGCAGGTTTTACCTGGATTTGTTTTTTCGTTCAGAATCTGGAACGGGATACCGGCGAACGTCTGCTGTTCCTGCGGGAACGAGCGGAAATCGTTTACCACGCCCTGATCGGTCCATCCGCCTCTCCGGTCTCCCGCAATGTCGTCGGTAAATCCGGTATTTGCCGCTCCGGTCAGGGGGAGGGGATGACTGGAGTATGATTCAAACCGGAATTCAAGAGAGAGGGCGGCTGACTGGATGAGTCCGTTCTTGAGTTTGCTGCCGGCATGGATCCGGAGAGCCCAGTTCGGGTGTCCATAAGCACGGTTGTCCTGCAGACGGTACCAGAAAGGCCCTTTGATTAGCAGTTTTCCGTTTTGCAGGGGGATTTCTAAAAGATTGCAGCGTCCCTGAACGTAATTCCGTTTCGGATCGTAAACCGCAGGAAAGGAGACGTTTTTTCCGTTGACAAGAATTCTGCGGGAGGCGAATTCCCGGACCGGGAAAGAGGTGCCGATCATCAGAAAGCGACCGGAGATTCCCTCTTTCAGCGCCTGGACGGAAAGAGATAGTTTAACTGAATCCGTTCCGGTTTTCCGCAGATCGCTTTTCAGATGCAGTTCTCCGCCGGGAAGGAGCCATTTTCCGGACAGCAGCTGTCTGTCCGGTGTTTTCCGGGATTCGTCATTCGGGAAAAAGTTCTGCCCGGTGATGTTGACCGGCTGCCAGTTCTGCTGGAGAAATTGCGTTGCGAACGTGAGGGATTCAGCCTGAACAGAATTTTTATCCGTAATGCGGAGTCCCGCAGATGCGGCGAGGGTGCAGAATGAGAGAAGAACGGTGTACAGCAGTTTCATTAGTTTCATTGTAAATCCTTTTCCTTGAATGAAGAGATTAATGACGGTCCCAGGCGAATCCGAAATCCGAATCGCGGGAGTTACCGGAGGAAGTGAAGTTGATGTATTTGCCGTAAAGCGGGGAGTCGACGGCTTTCTGCATGCTTTCGGAAGCGATTTCTCCGGAACCGGAGCCGCGGACGGAGGAAATATGACCATCCACCCAGATTACGTTGCAGGTGGTGGAGCGCGCATGGAACGGAAATGCGGTCGGGCCGTTTCCGGGGGGACTGTAGTAGTAATTGACACGATAGCAGCCCATTCGGTTTATGTTGCGGTAACCTGCGTACTGCGCCATGGCTTCAGCTGCGAGAACCGTTGCTGTCGGACGCCTGATTTTGGTTGCTTTTGCCTGAGCGCCGCGAAAGCCGAGAAAAGCACTGTTGTAACCGTAATGCGCATAATAGAAACGTTCTCTCGACGAGGTTTCACCATCTTCCGCCTGTTTCAGTATACCGGCCCAGTCCCAGCGGTCCCGTGCGGGGCAGTGCATTGTATTGAGCGGAAGGAGCCGGTCAATGGCAAATGCAAGTGTCCAATACAGCTGCGGGCTTGAATCCGGCTCGAACTCCGCGGGTGGAAAATAGTCGTCCCAGGAGCTTGTGTAATGATGAAATGCCAACCCGATCTGCTTCATATTGTTGGTGCAGCTGATACTTTGCGCTTTGTCTTTTGCCGCATTCAGAGCGGGTAGTAGAATGCTTGAAAGAATTGCTATGATTGAAATTACGATAAGAAGTTCTATGATTGTAAACCAGTTTAAGTGTGTTTTCATGAAATTTCTCCCTTATTTTCCTGTTATTTGTTTAAGTCTAATTTGACATTTTATATATTATACCTGTCTCTTATACACATCTGACGCTGC
>URKJ01000072.1 GCA_900548385.1 uncultured bacterium
ATCTACACCTATTAAGTCGTCGGCAGCGTCAGATGTGTATAAGAGACAGTTCTAACTCTCTTTGTCGGAAAAATCAAGTTTCCTTCCGGAAAAAACCTGATTTTTATCAGTCTCATCAGACTCGGCTGAGGGTTCCTGCAATGTGGATGTAAACACCGGAAACGGAAAAATGTTCCATTGTTTTTTGCAAAAAAGATAAATTTTATCCGTTTTTTCTCTCCTGAGGGGATTGTCAAAACCGGAGAAATGTGGTATAATATAATTATGAAATACTGACATGATTAGAGAAACAGGAGTCATCGGCATCATGAAGTGGACATTATACACAGCATTGTTGATCGCAGTCTGCGCATTCGCTGTTTTTCCGGCGTTTGCGGCTCAGACCAAACAGAAAACACCAGCCCGGTCGGGAATGAAGATCAAATACACTCCGCCCGCCAGTAATACCGGACTCAATATTTCCCGCGCTAAATATGACTTTATCGAACAGGTGATCCGCACCCACGTCGCAGCAGGCGAAGACATCAACAACAAAGACGTTGCCAACGCGATCCTCGGCGATGTGGCAACGGAAATCAAATTCAAACCCACTGCCGCGCTTGATAAACGTTCTCCGAAAGACCTGCTGGACATTGCAAGACAACGGATCAGCAAGCAGTTTCCCAAAACTCTCGCGCAGTATAAGAAAGAACTGACGGAACAGGCGGAAAAACTGTTCATTCAGTACAAACTGCGGGATCATATCAAAATCCGCTACTATCGCGGATCGAAAATCTATTCCGTTTCCGGCATTTTTTACTCGAACAACCGCCACACCGTCAAAATCGGGTCGCGGGTCATCCCCTATTTCGACGTGATCCCCGAAGACAAGATCAGGATCGACAAAATCGTCTGCGACGAAAAACGCGCGGAATATATCGGAACCCGCTATGAAGATTACCGTCAGCGCAGAAGCGAAGCTCTTATGCGCGAACTGGAAAAGCTCAAAACCGCACAGGATGAAGCCAATGAAAAAGCCGGTTACATCAGCTTCCTTGATAAATGGTACACCGCCGCTCAGCTGACCCGGCAGAAAATCGCCATCGAACGGCAGAAACTTGTCAGTTCCGGCGCAAAAAATGCCAGAGAAGGCGAACTGTTGGTATTCGACATTCCGGATGAAGCCAAACTCCGGGAAAAAATCAAACAGAAGAAGCAGGAAATAGCTTCCCTTTCCGGAATCGACTCCGATCAGGGATATTCCCCCGCATTCTGGGGATTCACTCGCGGGGAAGCCAGGCTGGCGCTCAAATACGAAAATCACAGCCCCATGGCGACGAAAGCGTTCGACTATTTTGTCACCTCCAACCGTCAGATCCGTAATATTCAGTTTGATTACCTCGACAACAAACTGACGCGCGTTATAACATTCTATACCCGCGTCAACATTTCCGACTATGAAAAGCTGAAAAACCAGTACATTTCACTCTACGGTCCCGATGATCTGCTGCGGACCAAACCCAAAGATCCCGCCAACAAGGACCGTCTCCGCTCTCTTACCTGGACCGGAAAACAGACGACCGCTCGGCTTCTTCTCAACTTGAACGAAGACAGCGACATCATCAGCGGCGTCTGCTTCATCAAGGAGAAGACCGGCGCTTACGATAAGGAACACACCCTGATCAAAGACGCAGAAACCTTGCGCAAGCAGCAGGAAGAAGCCCGGAAAAACAGCCGTACCAGGCAGAAACCGGTAACCTGACCGGAAACTTCATATCCCGCCGGAGATTTTGTTTCTCCGGCTTTTTTGTATCTGAAAATGCTCCGTTTGCAAAAACGGCGATTTTATTCTGCAACCTCCTCACGGTTTGCATGAATCTTTTCAGAAAGGCCGCGCTCTTCCGGTTGCATCCTGCGATTTTGATGATATAATGAAACAGAAAGCCGTTTTGAACCAACAGCCAGAAAGGAACAGGATTATGGAATTTTCCGGAAGAACCGCAATCATCACCGGCGGAGCCTCAGGCATGGGCTTGCTCACCGGACAGGAACTCGCAAAACAGGGTGCAAACGTCGTGCTGTGCGACGTCAACGCCGAGGCGGTGGAAAACTGCGCCGCGGAAATCCGCAGGAACGGCGGAAACGCGATCGGAGTAAAAGTCGACGTGCGCGATTACAACGACATCTGCGCCGCCCGCGATCTCGCACTCAGCACTTACGGCTCCATCGACATTCTTCTCAACAGTGCGGGCGGCGCATCCTGTCGCGTCCTTCAGGCGCAGGGCAATTTCGCCGACTGGGATGTCAGCGTCATTCAGTGGGGAATCGACGTCAATCTGAAAGGTCCGCTCATGTTCTGCCATGCCGTCATCAGGACCATGATCGAACAGAAGCGCGGCGTCATCATCAACATGGGATCCATCGACGGAGTCACCGGCAGTTTCTGCCCGGATTACAGCGCCGCCAAAGCGGGAATGATCGGACTCACCAAATCCATGGCGCTGATCGGAGCTCCCCATGGAGTCCGCGCGTGCTGCGTCTCGCCGGGTCCGGTCCTGACCCGCGCCGCAATGGCGAACATGAAAACCCGTCTCGGACGCGCGGCAGAGCCGATCGAGGTCGTAAACCTGATTCTCTATCTGTGCTCCGACAAAGCGGCTTTCATCACCGGAAGCAATCATCTGATCGACGGCGGACGCAACTGCGGAAGCGGATGCGCATGACCCGGTAATTCGCGCCGGGACGTTCAGTGTCCCGGCCTTCTTCTGCGGTAACGCTCCCGGCCGACGGGTTCATGCCGCACGGCTTGGAATACCGGCTCTTTCCACTCCGCCGGTCCCTGTGCATCCGCCAGACGGCAGATGACATCCATCACCACCGCCCGGCGGGGAATGCGGACCACGCCGGAATAAGTCTGCCACCCGCTTTTCGTTACCGGGAACTCCAGACGCTGTTCATACGAATAGCGTCCCTGCCCGTGATGATAAGTGCGGAACTGAAAAATCAATTTCGTTCCGGGCACAGCCTTACAGGAAAAACGGAACCGGTTCTCGTCCTTTTCAAGCCCTGCCAGTCCCTGAATGGAAAACACTCTGCCGTCCCGCGCCGGGAATAGAAGAACACCGTCCTTTGCGGTCGTATCTTTATTCAGCACATATCCGTCCGGACGCCCGTTCTCATCCAGATCACGCGTCAGCGACGGCATGATGTTGAACTGCGGCGCCCTCTCTTTTTCCCCGTACAGTTTTCTGCTCCAGCCGGAAACGGTATGGACCGGTATCTTCTTCTCCCTGACCCATTTCAGCAGTTCATCATACCGTTTGAGAAAATTCCGGAATCCGCCGGGAACCCGATACGCCGCCATGTGGCTGAGCATCATCATGACCCGGTGTTTGGCGGTGAAATCAGCAATCAGGGTTTTCATCCGGGCGACGCTGTCTTTTTCCAGACTCTCATTGTTCGGAATCATCTGAAAACGGCGGATGGACGGTTCCGGATCGTTGAAACTGCATCCCCACGGCCACGCCCCCGCATGGGAATCCGCCGCGACATATCCGAACTCTCCGCCGTAAATCCGGGCAAGTTCACCGGGTCCGACAGGCGGTTCCCATCCGCCGGGCTGAACCCAGCCCGCAGGCGCTTTCAGCCCCATCTTCCGGAAATTCGCCGCGCTCTCCCGCGCAAGAAACCGCATGCCGTCATCGGTCGGCGAAATTGCATAGCGTCCCATCCGCAGCAGCTCCATATTCTTCATTTCCGGCAGATTAACATTGTCCTCTCCCCAAAAACTCACGAGCTTCAGCACCCCCGTCGTTTTATCCGGCATCACACCGAACACCTCTCCCGCCTGCGGAACATAGATCATCGCCGCCCTGTGCAGGGAGCGGAGCATTTCCGCGGGAACATCGGTCAGCTCGTTTCCCCGTACCGTCGCACGGAACGGCCGGTTTCCGATGTGTTCGAGTTCAGGGATGTAACTCAGATATATCCATCGTGATTTTTCGTCGGCATGGTGAACGCCGGGCTCCTTCCGGTAACGCGCGAACTCCTCCGCGGACCGCGCCTGAATTGCATACATCCGGTGATCCGGCGTATGGTCAAGCAGCTCATGTCCCGCAGCCTCCAGTTTCATCAGCAGCGCCTTGTACTCCGGTTTCCCGGTGAGGCTCTGCGTATTGAACGCCGCACTGAACGGAACGCCGTGCCGGTTGAACACTTCCGCCACCTGCGTCCACTGCCGGACCGTTTTATTATCGTCGAACCGGAAACAGAGTCCGCCCTCTTTCGGCGCCCCGGCAACGGCAGACACGGCAGCCCCGGCAGACAAAATCATTGCGATCAATCGTTTCTTCATACAGGAAAATCCTCGTTTTCCGTTTACAATAGACAACCCGGCGGGAAATTGCAAACGGTTTCCGTTCAAACTTTTATTTTTCTTTCAAATTCCGGTTGAAAAATAGCGTTTCCGGGCTATCTTTTCAAGATAGGAAACCATGTATTGCAAGGAGTCTCGAATGCCGCAGGAACAGTCTGAAGAAACCGCTCAATTCAAATTCCGTTATGTGCTGATCGCCATACCGCTGCTTCTCTTCATTCTGTCGATCGTCTCGCACAATCCCGCCGATCTGGCGGTACTGGAAGGCGGAAGCGCGGAACCGATCCGCAATCTCATCGGCCCGCTCGGCGCAAAAATCGCGCGCGTGCTGTTCTACCTGTTCGGACTCGCAATTTACCCGATCACCGTATTTCTGCTGATCTGTCTCGGACGCAGTTTCATTCCCGTTCCGACAAAACGCAAAGGTTACATCAGCGCGATGGCCGCCGTCATCATCGGCACCACGCTCCTGATGGCGATGTGGCCGCAGGACACCCTGCAATGGACAGCCCGGCTCGGAATCGGCCATGAAAACGCCCCGGAACTGGCTCTTTCCGGCGGCGGACTCGGAGCTCAGTTCGCCGCCCCCGCGGTCGGAGAGTATCTTGATGCAGGCCTGATCCGACGGCATATCGGAACGGTCGGCACGCTGATCGTCGCGTTGGCGTTTCTGCTCTCCGGTCTGGTCTTTATCTTTCTCGCAGACTGGAAAACTCTTCTGCTCTCCAATCTGGATTTCAAAATCAGTCTGAAGAAAAAACGCATCGAACCCATGTTTGAGGACGACGAAGACGAGGATGAAGTTCCCCGTTCCGCCGTCAAAAAACCGCAGGTTCAGCCGTACCGTCCGGCCGGACTCCCGGGATACACACAATCCTTACCGGAATATGCAAAAGAACCGCAGGGTCAACCGTACCGTCAGACTCCCGGACCGGAGGAACAGGAACAGCCGGCTCCTCTGCCGACGGATAACGGGAAAGACGATGGCGTTCCGCCGTTTGATGCGGATCCCGCTCCGGCGGAACCGGCGAAAAAATCCCCGCCGGGTTCATTTTCAAACTTTGAAGGCGAACCGCCCGATATGCCGGGGCGCCAGCATACCGCGAATCCGCTTCCGCCGCCGCGCATCACAAACGGCATGAACGGAACCGCGGGACAGTCCGCCGCATCCGCGCACCTCGCTCAGCAGACCGCCGGGCTTTCCACAAACTCCAATTACGTTCTGCCCTCAATCAATCTGTTTGACAAGGTGAAAGACGAAAAGACCGAAGACCGCGACCATCTTGCACGCACGCAGGAAATTCTTCAGGCGACACTCGACAGCTTCGGCATTGCCGGGCGCGTCAGCGATATTGTCATCGGTCCGCGGATCACCCGGTTTGAAGTATCGCTGGACCCCGGCGTGAAAGTGGAAAAGGTCACCGGCATCACCAACAACATTGCCATGGAAATGCAGGCAGAAAGCGTCCGGGTCCTCGCGCCGATCCCCGGACGGAATGCAGTCGGTATCGAAGTCCCGAATAAAGTCTCGACCAACGTTTACATCCGCTCGCTCATGGAAGGCGACGAATGGCAGAAAGCGAAAGCCGGCGCCAGCAACATCCCCATCATCCTCGGCCGCGACGTCGCCGGAAAAGCCGTCATCGCCAATCTTGCCAAAGCTCCGCACCTGCTGATCGCGGGTTCCACCGGAAGCGGAAAAAGCGTCTGCATGAATACGCTGATCATGAGCCTGCTCTCCAAATTCTCGCCGTATGATCTGCGCCTGATTCTGGTGGACCCGAAATTTGTGGAACTGGCGATGTACCGTCCGCTTCCTCACCTGATCACCCCGGTCGTGAACGATCCCAAACTCGTTCCGCTCGCGCTCCGCTGGGGCGTCAACGAGATGGAACGGCGCTATCAGATACTCGCCGCGGTCAAAGCGAAAAATCTGGAGGGCTTCAACAGCCGGCCAGTCAAGGACGAACCCGATCTTGACGAGCACGGCAACGTCATTCCGCAAAAGCTCCCCCTGCTCGTCATCATCATCGACGAGCTCGCGGACATCATGATGACCGAGGCGAAAGGCGATGTGGAAACCTCCATCTGCCGGATCGCGCAGAAAGGACGAGCCGCCGGAATCCATCTCGTCATCGCGACTCAGACTCCGCGAAAAGACATCATCACCGGCGTCATCAAAGCGAACCTGCCGACGAAAATCGCCTTCCGGGTCGGTTCGGGAATCGACAGCCGCGTCATTCTTGACACCATCGGCGCGGAAAAACTGCTCGGCCGCGGCGATATGCTCTTCCTCGCCCCCGGCGGCGAAGGCATGGAACGCGTTCAGGGAACCATGGTTTCCGATCCCGAAATCCAGCACGTCGTAGACTTCGTTTCCGCGCAGGTCGAACAGAAATTCGACAGCCAGGTCGTCGCCGAACCGGAAATCACCGAGGGGGAAGATAACGGCGGCAAGCGCAAAGGAAAAGGAAAATACCGTCCGGAATATGACGAAGACGATTATGAAGAAGAGAATGACACCTATTCCGAAGAAGCCGTCAATTCCGTTGCCGCGAAATATCTGCAACCCGGCGACAGCGACCTGATGCGCAAAGCCCTGGAAATCATCATCAACGAAAAGAAAGCGAGCACCTCGTATCTCCAGCGGCGTCTCGTAATCGGCTACAACCGTGCCGCCGAGCTCATGGATCAGCTTGAAAAGCGCGGTATCATCAGTGCTCCGCTTCCCGGCGGACAAAAACGTGATATTCTCATCCTCGATGAACTGATCGAGACTAATCAACTTTAACAGAACGGATCACCATCATGAATGAAGAGCAGCAGAATCCCGCACCGTCCGCTCAGGAAGACGATCTCTTTTCCGGCAGTCCGGCAGCCGTGAAACCGTTGTTTGAAGAACCGCAGGCTCCGGTACAGCCGAAACCGCTGTTTGCCTCCGGCGAACCGGCGGATCAGGCGTTCATCGAACAGCGCCTGAAAGAAGCAGGCCCGACCGCGTTCGTCCCGCCTCCGGTTCCGGAACCGCAACCGGAAGCTCTGGCGCAGCCGGCGGAAGTCGAACAACCGGCTTATATCCCGTCCGGGAATCCCGCTCCCGCGGAACCGGTCATCGTCAATGCCGTGCCCGATGCCGGAAAAGAACAGCATGCGGAAATCCCGACCGCGGCTCCGGAAATGTCCCTGACTGCTACGGCGGAACCGCAGAACAACCGTTACGCGGAACGCGTTCCGGCGGAATCCACCCCGGCACAGGCTCCCGCATCCGCCGCGGCCAAACAGCCGCGTTACGGCAAAATCCGTGTCCGGGAAGCGGTCGTTCCGGATTCCGTCGAACGCAATAAACGGGTGCTGACGGTCGATACGGAAGCCGCCTCCATCGGAGAAATCATGCAGGATGCCCGGAAACAGGCGGGACTGACTCTGGAGCAGGCAGCCGCATTGACGCATATCAAAAAAGATTACATCCTCGCGCTGGAAGCGGACGATCAGGAAAATCTGCCCGGCGGTATTTTCCCCAGTGCCTACGTCCGCACACTGTGCGGCCTTTACAATCTCAACGACTCCGGACGGGAAGCCGCGTTGAAAAAAGTGCGGGAAACATTCTCCGCGCACGACAATGTTCCCGAACAGCTGATCCAGCATCTGGAACAGGACGTTCAACGCAACGAGGCGGAGGAGCAGCGGGTCAATAAGATCTGTCTCTTATACACATCTCCGAGCCCACGAGACGGAGCTACATCTC
>URKJ01000073.1 GCA_900548385.1 uncultured bacterium
AGCTCCGTCTCGTGGGCTCGGAGATGTGTATAAGAGACAGTTCCATTATATTATAAAATGACGGAAGGATGAACTCGCATGGCAAACAATGAAACAAAGGGACTCGCAAACCTTGCAGAAGTGTTCAAGGCACTTGGGCACCCCACACGCCTCTGGATTGCGAAAAATCTGGAGGGGAAGGAACTCTGTGTCTGTGATTTCGTCACCGGAACCGGCGAGGAGTTTTCCTCGATCAGTCAGCATCTGAACGTTTTGAAAAAAGCGCATGTCGTGGAGTGTGACAAGCGCGGCAAGCATGTGTTTTATCGCCTCGCGTACCCTTGCATTCCTTGGATGATTCGCTTGATGGAGGCTCGGGATGAATTTAGCCAGCTCTCTCCGGAAGAGCAAGCCCGCTGCTTGGAGCAGCAACGTTGGCGGCTGATTGATCATCTGATGCAACTGAAAGGTTGATTTTTTTTTTGCATAACAATTCAATATTTTATAAAATAGCAAAATAACTAGGAGGGCAATATGAAATTCCAACAAATCAGAAGTGCGACAGCAATCGTCACCTATGGCGGAGTTCGTTTTTTAGTTGATCCGTGGCTGGCTCCGAAAGATGCCTGTCCGCCGATTCCGGGTTCTCCGCACCCGGAGTTGCGTTGTCCGATCCACGAATTGCCGATGCCGCTGGAAAAGATCATAGAGGTCGATGCCGTGATTGCAACCCATCTGCATTTCGACCATTTCGATGAAACAGCAATCCGCATTCTGCCGAAAACTTTGCCTGTTTTCGTACAGGATGAAATAGATGCGGAAACGTTGCGCGGTCACGGTTTTCAGGATATCCGCATTCTGAAATTCGGCGGTGTGGAATTCAACGGCGTACAGCTCTTCAAAACCGGCTGTCACCACGGAATTCCCGGCAGAGCGGAGAATGTATATGAAACTTTCAACATACGCGGCGAAGCCTGCGGTGTCGTCTTCCGGCATCCGGAGGAGAGAACGCTGTATCTCGTCGGCGACACCATCTGGTGCGATTATGTTGATGAGGCAATCCGGCAGCATCATCCGGCTGTAATCGTAGTCAACGCTGCCGAAGCGACGATAGAGGCGTGCGGACGGATTATTATGGGATTGAACGATATCGGTGAGATTCTGAAGGTGGCGCCGGATGCTGTTGCTATTGCCAGCCATATGGACAACGTCGGTCACGAAATGCTCTGGAGAAAAGACATCCGCAAGTTTGTAGAAGAAAATTCGCTGGAATCGCGTGTGCTTGTTCCGGAGGATGGTGAAATCTGCGAATTTTGATGACAGTACAAAAATAAACCATAAGCAGCCGGAATCTTTCCGGCGGAAAGAAAAAAGATGAATCCAAACAACAATATTGGCAGTCTCGAACAGAATAAAGAGGTCGCCCGGAAATTCTATGAACTGATCGGCTCACGCAAATATGATGACGCTGCAAAATTGTGCCATCCGGAGTTTGTTTACATTCCACAGATTGGACGGGAATTGAAGGGCGCACAGGCTTTCATCGCCATTGAAAGCGCCAATATGGACCCTTTTGGTGAGTTCAATGTGAAAAATGAATTCATGATAGCCGAGAATGACCGGGTTGCAGTCTACCTGACATTCGAAGGTGATCTGCAGGGAGATTCCTGGCTTGGCGTACCGGTTTCCAGGAAACATCTGCATATTGATTTCATGTGCATGCTCAAATTCAAGGATGGCAAGATCATTGAGAAAAGAGCCAAATATAATATGGTCGATCATTTCAGACAACTGGGAGTGAAAAATTTACCATTGTGATGAGTGGAGAGGCCATCCCGGTTCCGGTCATTACCTTGACCGGGAAACCGGAAAATTACAGTCAGAGGCAATTTTCGGTGACCGGCGCTGCGTTTTGCTTACGAAACCGCGCTCGGCCGTTCTTGGTGGAACATACTTTTCGGCAGCAGCCTGCCTTCCCGGCTCATGGGATGGTTTTACGATTCCCGGTATTCCCGGAAAGCCATTGTCAGACTGGCCCGCACTCCCGATTGCCGTACCCGGGAGGCGGAGAAACATTTGCGGGAGTACCGTTCTTTTAATGATTTTTTTACCCGAAGGTTGAAGCCGGAATGTCGACTCGTGAACCGGAGACCTGATGTCTTGACCGCTCCGGGGGATGGCCGGCTTCTGGTTTATTCCGGTTTGCGTCCGACAAACGTAATTCCGATTAAGGGCGCCAAACGCCGTTTGGCTGACCTGATTCCGGAATTTTCCTGGCCGCAGAAAGTCGCAGTTGCGGTTTTGCGTCTGGCTCCGGTCGATTATCACCGGTTTCATTTTCCCTGTGACTGTACACAACAGAAATCGACCGTTGTCATTCCCGGCAAATACCATTCGGTCAACCCGATCGCATTGAAACATGCTCCCGATCTTTATGTGGAAAATACCCGGCAAATTACCTTGCTGCATTCGGAATTGTTCGGGGATTTCCTGATGATCGAAGTCGGCGCATTCGGGGTCGGATCTATTATCCAGACGGCTCGACCGGGCATTCATCGCAAAATGGATGAAAAAGGCTTTTTCAAATTCGGCGGATCGACAATCATCCTGATTTTCCGGTCAAACGTGATTTCTTTTTCCAAAGACTTGAAAGGAGCATCCCGAAAAAGGATAGAAACATTGGTTCGGTGCGGCACAGAAATTGGAGCAACAGTAAAATAAATATCGAGACTTTAGTCTGATAGAGAATAAAATTGATATAAATAAATGAAAAAGAGTTTTGCGAAATAGCGGATTGAGGGATTGAATTCCTCCCATCCGTTAGCACAAAGAAG
Organism: uncultured bacterium; assembly: GCA_900548385.1. Classification (GTDB taxonomy): domain Bacteria; phylum Verrucomicrobiota; class Lentisphaeria; order Victivallales; family UBA1829; genus UBA1829. The sequence continues at coordinate 2,814 of URKJ01000073.1, forward strand.
ATGGTCGTTTTCAGTGTGGTATTTGAAAAAGCAACAGTCTCTCTTAATTTGCTGCTGCCTTTATACTTACACCATCGACCGGATAAATGCACCGGACCCGCTCAAGCTGCAACATGCCGTAGAGTTGTTTCTGTGGAGCTGCCGCCGTTATGATTTTTTCAATTCCGCCGCGATCTGTTTCAGCCGCGCCGGAATATTGATTTTCTGCGGGCATTTTTTGAGGCAGACGCCGCAGGAGATGCAGGCGGAGGGGCCGCCGTCTTCCGGCAGCGACGCGAGAGTCTTGTTCAATGCTGCGCGGTCGCCGCTGATCTTATACTGATTATAGGCGGCGAAGACTTTCGGAATCTCCACGCCGACCGGGCACGGGATGCAGTATTCGCAGACGGTGCAGGGCACTGAATCCGTTTTGCGGTATGCGGCGAGGGCTGAGTCGAGCGTCATCCGTTCGGTTGCGGTCAGCGGCCGGAACGGCGACATCGTGCGCAGATTGTCTTCCATGTGCGCCGGGGTGCTCATGCCGCTGAGTACGCAGAGAACATTCGGGAGCGAAGCCGCATACCGGAGCGCCCAGGAGGCGGTGCTGGCTTTCGGATTGGCGGTTTTCAGGATTTTTGTCGCCGCCGGGTTGAGCGTGGCGAGAGACCCGCCGCGGATCGGTTCCATTACAAGAATCGGAATACCGAGTTTTGTTACGATCTCGTACTGTTCTTTGGAACGGTAGTTATACCAGTCGAAATAGTTGATCTGAAGGAGGGCGAAATCCCACGGTTTTGCGGCGGCGATCGTCCGCAGCTGCTCCGGGGAGTCATGGAATGAAAAACCGATCTTGCGGATCTTCCCGGCTTTGCGCATCCGTTCGGCGAATTCAAACAGTTTGAACCGTTCCACGGTTTTCCAACGGCTTCCGTTTAATGCGTGAAGCAGATAAAAGTCGAAATAATCCGTGTTGCATTTACGGAGCTGCTCCTTGAAGATGCGTTCCGCATCGGCTTCGCTTTTGATCGCCCAGATCGGCAGTTTGCTTGCGAGAAGGTAAGAGTCGCGCGGGTATTTCCGCAGAGCTTTGCCGACGAACGCTTCGCTTTCTCCGCCGTGATACGGCCATGCGGTGTCAAAGTAGTTTGCGCCGGACGCCATTGCCATATCGACCATCTTCTGTGCGGTTGCGTAGTCGATGCCGTTTCCTTTCCGCGGAAGACGCATCATGCCGAATCCGAGCACGGGGAGGGTGAGAGCGGTGTTTTTGTAGGACCGGCGGGTCACTTTACCGGGATTCGTTTCCGCCGGAACGGACGCGGGCTTGGCGAGTCCGGCTTGTGCGGCGAGCCGTGAAACGGTCCCGAGCGCGGTGATCGTGAGAGCGCTTTTCAGAAAATCGCGTCTGTTCATCGTTGTTCTCCTCCAGAAATAAAAAGTTACAGCTTTTCCGTTGTGCAGTACAATAATGGATGATTCCGGGAAATGCAAATCGTTTCCCGGAGAAAAGTTTTCCGGTATTTACTCTTCGCGCAGGATCATTGCCCGCAGGAGATTTGCCCGTCCGAAATCGCGTTTGCCCAGTCCGATACCGGTTTTTTCCACGAAATACCGGGCAGGGAGCGTTTCGCGTGTACGCAGAGCGGCGGCGATGGCGATTCCCGTCGGCGTCACCATCTCTCCCTGCACGTTGCCGGGACGGAACGGGATCCCGTACGTCCGGGCGATGTTCAGAACTGCCGGAACGGGAACGGGGAGATCGCCATGCTGGCAGTGGACAAAGCCGGAGCCTTCGGTCAGTCCGGTGACGATGCAGTCCGTGATTCCGAGATCGTCGACGAGAACCGCGGCGGCGACAATGTCCGCGATGGAGTCGATGGCGCCGACTTCGTGGAAATGCACTTCGCCGATCGGGCAGCCGTGCGCTTTCGCTTCCGCCTCCGCGACAATGCGGAAGATTTTGCGGGCGAGTTCCCGCGCGCCGTCCGTCATTTCTCCCCGGTCGATCACTTCGTATACATCCGTCAGATTCCGGTGTTCGTGATGACCATGGTGATGACCGTCATCACCGTGGTTATGGTGATGTTCTTCCAGGATCACGTCGAAATCGCAGCCCTCGATGCCGTACGATTTTTTTCGGGAGATCTGCCAGCGGAATCCTTCCAGATGCAGGCTTTCCAGAACCGCCGAGAGTTTTGTTTCACTTGCGCCGAGATCAAGCAGCGCGGCGACGGTCATGTCTCCGCTGATCCCGCTTGCGCCTTCCAGATAAAGCAGTTTGTTCATGTTTCCTCCGTTCTTCCGGTTTCAGATTATGATTCTTAATAATAGAGTTGACAGTGGCTTTAAGTCAATGGAAGTTTCAAAAAAAACGGCGAAATTTTCTTTTATCCGGCGGAAATACCGGAAAAATCATGCCGAAAATCTTCTGTTTTATGAAGAATCCCTGCGAAATCATTTGCATGTTGTCAAGAAACTGTTATTGTACCCATGAAGAATATTTTATGGAGTGCCAACGCTAAACAACCTTAAAAAAAGGAGCAGACAGTATGGCAGCAAAAACTCAGAAGAAAGCAGTCAAGGCCGCACCGAAAGCCGGACCCGTCATCAAGACGGCGGCACATCCGAAAGTCGGGATCCGTCCCACGATCGACGGAAGAAGGAAAGGGATCCGCGAATCGCTGGAGGAACAGACCATGCAGATGGCTGTTTCCGCCGCTCAGCTCATCTCTTCCACGCTCCGCCACCCGGACGGCTCCCCGGTCGAATGCGTGATCGCGGACACCACGATCGGCGGAGTTGCGGAAGCTGCCGCCTGTGCGGACAAGTTCCGCCGGGAAAACGTCGGCGTCTCCCTGACCGTCACCCCCTGCTGGTGTTACGGTTCCGAAACGATGGATATGGATCCGCAGACTCCGAAAGCCGTTTGGGGCTTCAACGGAACCGAGCGCCCCGGAGCGGTCTATCTCGCCGCCGTGCTTGCCGCTCATTCCCAGAAGGGGATTCCCGCGTTCGGCATTTACGGCCGTGACGTGCAGGACAAGGACTGCAAGGAGATTCCCGCGGATGTGAAAGAGAAGATTCTCCGTTTTGTGCGTGCCGGTCTTGCGGTCGCCAACATGCGCGGCAAAAGCTATCTTTCGATGGGCAGCGTCGCAATGGGAATCGCGGGTTCCATCGTCAATCCCGATTTCTTTGAGAAATTCCTCGGAATGCGCTGTGAATCCGTTGATCAGTGCGAGATCATCCGCCGCGTGAATGAGAATATCTACGATCCCGAAGAATACAAAAAAGCGATTGCCTGGATTCAGAAGAACTGCAGGCAGAACAAGGATATTTACAACGGCAAAGCCGGAAAGTCCGCGGCGGAACAGAAAAAAATCTGGGAATACGTCGCCAAGATGACGATCATTGCCCGCGACCTCATGGTCGGCAATGAAAAACTCGCGGAAATGGGATTCGTGGAAGAGTCCTGCGGGCACAACGCGATCGCCGCCGGATTCCAGGGACAGCGTCAGTGGACCGACTTCATGCCCAACGGCGACTTCATGGAAACCGTTCTCAATTCGTCGTTCGACTGGAACGGCATTCGCAAACCCTACGTTCTTGCAACGGAAAACGATGCCTGCAACGGTGTGGCGATGCTGTTCGGTCATCTCCTGACCTGTACCGCTTCCGGCTTCTCCGATGTCCGTACCTACTGGAGCCCGGAAGCCATCAAGCAGGCGACCGGCAAGAAAGTCAATGTTCCCGGTCTGATCCATCTCATCAATTCCGGCGCGACCACGATGGATGCCACCGGCAAGCAGCGCAAAGACGGGAAGCCCGCGATGAAGCCGTTCTGGGAGATCACCGAGAAAGAGGCGAAAGCCTGTGCGGATGCCGTGGAATGGACTCCGGCGAACCTCGGTTACTTCCGCGGCGGCGGTTTCTCCAGTCGTTTCCTCACGGAAGGCGGAATGCCGCTTACGATGTACCGCCTGAATATGATCGCCGGACTCGGTCCCGTGCTTCAGATCGCGGAGGGCTACACCGCCATTCTGCCGAAAGACGTGCATGACAAACTGGATCAGCGCACCGATCCTGGGTGGCCGACCACCTGGTTCGTGCCGAACCTTGATGCGGCGAATCCGGCATTCAAAGACGTGTACAGCGTCATGGCGAACTGGGGTGCCAATCACGGGGCGTTCTCGTACGGTCACATCGGCGCCGACCTGATCACGCTTGCGTCCATGCTCCGTATTCCGGTCTGCATGCACAACGTTCCGGAAGAGAAGATTTTCCGTCCCTCTTCCTGGAATTCGTTCGGAACCAAGGATCTGGAGGGTGCGGATTTCCGCGCCTGCCGGAACTTCGGTCCGCTTTACAAATAAACAGGATATTTTCGGCTCCGCCGTCCGTTTCCCGGTGCGGCGGAGCTTTCCGTTTTTTTATGGAATACTACAATACAGCCAGAAGAACATGGAGGAAAGGCTGCTTTTCCTCTCTCCGTTCCGCCAGTTGGGATTATGGACGGAAGAACCGGCTGCCTCTCTGGACAGAATATGTGGTCCTTCCCTGTGTACTGCCGGGAAATTATATTTACGGGGAAACCTACGGGACCATGACCGTGTTCGAACTGCTGCTGGAAGGCGATATGCAGGTGGAAATCGACGGAGACCGCCTTTGCATTCAGCCGGGGGAGATCGTGATCATTCCGCCGGGAAAAACGGTGCTGCGGGGGGTGCGGGGAACCTGTCGGAAGGTCGTGTTCGGCATTTGCGGACTGCTTCATCAATCCCTGCTTTCCCAGCTTTCGCTGATTCCGTATTCCGTGCTCCGCGTCAAGGAGCCGGAGCGGGTGTTGGCACTGCTTCAGGAACTGTACCGTCTGCTGGAGCAGAAAGATACCGGTTCCGTTCCCCGCATGTCCGGTCTGACGGTGGAGCTGCTCATGGAAGTCAGCCGGGAAGTCGCCGGTTCGCCGGAACCGCTGCTTGCGGATGTGCTCCGCTTTTTGGAATGCAATCTTGCGGAGAATGTTACGCTTTCTGCGCTTGCCGCCCGTTTTCATGTTTCCGCCGACTCTCTGAACCGCCTGTTTCTGAAAAAGTTCGGCGTTCCGCCGAAACATTATCTGACCGGGCTGCGTATGGAATTGGCGGCGTCTCTGCTGGAGAGGCCGGATATGACGGTTCTCCAAATCTCTCAGCGTGCCGGATACCGGAATCAGTTTTCATTTTCCCGCGAATTCCGCAAAAAATACGGAATGCCGCCGCTTGCGTCTGTCTCTTATACACATCTCCGAGCCCAC
>URKJ01000074.1 GCA_900548385.1 uncultured bacterium
GGGCTCGGAGATGTGTATAAGAGACAGATCCAGCGCTTCGTCATCCGGAAGAGAAACCCGGTACCCGCAGCGCGGAAACAATTCCACAAGCCCTTCCGCGGCGAGACGCCGGAGCGCTTCGCGGACCGGCGTGCGGCTGATCCCGAATTCCGCCGACAGTTTTTCTTCCTGAAGCGTTTCTCCCGCTGAAAATCCGCCCGACACGATCCGGTTCACCAATTCATCATACGCCTGCTCCGAAAGATTGATTTTTTTCAGCATTTTTCAAACACTCCACTTGTTTTAAATACAATATACTGTATATTGTATACAATACACCCGAAACAAACCATTTACAAAAGGGATTCGTATGAAAATCAAAGAAAAATTGCAAATCGGCGCACTTCTGCTGATGCTGGCGGGAGCTCTCACGGCGGCGGAAAAGAAAAACATTCCTTATTATGATGCGGAATTTCCGCAGACCGGCAACAAAGAATATCTCAAAAAACGCTGTATGCTGGACCTCTCCACGCCGGACGGCGTCAGGAATTTCCCGACCCTCGTCTGGTTCCACGGCGGTGGAATCACCGGCGGAAACAAACATTATCCGGTAGGAGTCGACCGGAAAAAAATCGCGGTTGCCGCCGTCAATTACCGTCTTTCCGGCAAAGGGGCGGAGTGTCCGGATTATATTTATGACGCGGCGGCTGCCGTCGCATGGGTTCTCAAACATATTAAAGAATATGGCGGAAATCCGGATATGGTTTATGTTTCCGGTCATTCCGCCGGCGGTTATCTGAGCGCGATGGTGGCGCTCGCGCCGAAATATCTGAAAACATTCGGAGCGGATCCCCGGCAGATCGCGGCGGCGCTGCCCGTCTCCGGACAAATGACGACCCATTTCCAGATTCTGAACGAGCGGCGGAAAAAAGATCCCGCCACGCCGTCGATCCAGCTGGATGAATACGCGCCGATTTTCAACGCCTCCGAAGACGCTCCGCCGATGATTCTGATCGTCGGAGATTCCGCGATCGAATGGCCTGCCCGCGTGGAAGAAAACCAACTGCTCGCCGCGCGTCTCCGCCGCAATTTCCGGCATAAGAACGCCCGCTGCTATACCTTTGAAAGTTTCGACCATGGTTCTGTGGCGGTTCCCGGCGGCGCAGTCATCAACAACTATATCAACAGCGCAGTAAAAAAACAAGTTGCAAACGAAAAGAAAAAATAATGATGCAGAAGCAATGGAATGACTTGTTTGCTCTCCAGCCGGACCGTTACACCCGTTCGATGGTCCGTTACGGAGCTCAACTTCCCAAACAGGAACTTTACGACGGGGAGACACTGCCATGAATCTTCAGCAGGAAGCACAGCGGATCATAGACAAAGCCGTTGCAGACGGTTCCGAAAACAGCCTCCAGTTCTGCGTCTACAAAAACGGGGAATGCATCGTCAATGTCTGCGCAGGCTGCATGGATTTCAAGCGGACACGCAAAATAGACGAACACACCCTTTTTCCGATCTACTCCACCAGCAAAGGCGTTCCGGCAACCGCGCTGAACCGTCTGATCGAACAGGGAAAACTGTCCGCGGAAACACCGGTCCGGGAAATCTGGTCGGAATTTGCCCGGAACGGCAAGGAAAATACGCTGATCCGGCATTTTCTCAATCATACGTCCGGGCTCCATCAGCGTTTTCCCGAACAGAAAACCTACGAGTTCGTCGCCGACTGGAACAGCATGCTGCGCGTGATTGAAAACTCCGCGCCGGACTGGATTCCGGGCACACAGACCCGCTATCAATCGCTGACATACGGCTGGGTCACGGCGGAGATCATTCAGCGGATCACCGGAATGAGTTTCCGGGAATACACGATCCGCGAACTGTTCGAACCAGCCGGGATCGAAGATTTCTATTTCGGTATGACCGATGAATCCGAACAGCGCGCCGCGGAATTCCGTCTCGGTCCGGGCTGGGAACCGAGCCGGTCGATTTCGGTCTGCGATCCGCTGGACGAACTGATGCGTCAGCCCTGCATACGCCGCGCCGCCCTCCCCGGCTTCAACGGTTTTGCCTCCGCGCATGCGCTCGCCCGGTTCTACAATGAAATCCTGCACGAACGCTACTTCTCACGCGCCATGCTGATCGACGCCACAACGATGCGCCGTCCCGAACCGGGACCGCCCACGCTGAACAGCTGGAACTGCTTCGGAAACGGATATGCGCTCAGCGGGCCCGTCGACGATGTCGGCTGTGTGTTCGGCCATGGCGGGTACGGCGGTTCAGATGCTCTGGCGGACCGCTCACAGGATCTGGCGGTTGGTTTCACCGCCGGAATCCTCGGCGATCATCCCTGCAAAGCGGAACTGTTCCGTCTTGCCGGACTCGTTCAACGGCGCGGCTGGAAGGAATCGTAACCGATGGGGACCGCATTTTACATCGTCGCTCCGCTCGTCGGCTTCCTCGGAATGATGGCGGGCGGTTATTGGGGCGTCGGCTGCGGCTGGATCGTGGTTCCGACCATGCTGATCCTCGGCATGGACCCGTTCGAAGCGGTCGGGATCGGACTCCTGCAAATGGTTCCGTCCACGCTCCTGACCGTTTCCAGACAGGCGCCGGAAATCGGCTGGAAATGCGGGGAACCGGGATTCTCCCTTGCGCTTCCGCTCGGACTCGGTGCCATGCTGACCTCCCTGCTCGGCAAGACGCTGAACACGCACCTGATCGGATTCTTCGGTTCGGCACGGCCGCTCCAGTGGATGCTGATCGGATTCATCTCGTTCATCGTCGTTCAAACGCTGATGAGCCGGACGGCATGCTATGGCGACCGGATGCCTGTGATCACACCCGGAAAATCACGGATCGCATTCGGCACCGGAGTGGCAACCGGGATCGTATCCTCAATGCTCGGACTCGGCGGCGGAATCTTTGTACGTCCGCTTCTGACGTCCGGTTTCCGCGTTCCGGAATACTACACCAGCCGGATCGTCCGCCTGATCGTGCTGGTTACAACCGTTACCGGAGGAATGACGTACCTGTTCTCCGTCAAGGGGTTCAATCTGCGGATACTCGGACTTTCAATGATGGTCGCGGCCGGCGGAATCTTCGGTTTTCCGCTCGGTGCCGGACTGCACCGGATCGTTTACGATGCGGGATACGCTCAGCATATCCACAAGAGTTTTGCGATCATCGCGGCGGCAATCCCGATCAATACGCTGTTCAGCATTTTCGGCTGGGAAGCCCTCAGCCGGTGGCTGATGCTTGCAATCGCGCTGATTCTGGCATGTTATCTCGCCGCGTTCTCGCTTTATGCGAAACAGCATCCGCGCCGTCATTGACAAAATAAAGAAATAAAGTTATAGTAACGGGAAAAATTCATAAACAACCGGAGAGCTTTTATGAAATTTCCCGTTATTGCAATACTCGGTCTTGCGATCTGCACGGCAGTCGCTCAGGATACCGCCGCAATCCTCGACAAACTCCACAAGGAACAGCAGACCGTATCGCTGCGGCCCGCACAGCTCCTGAAGCAGTATACCGCCACGCAAAAGCCGGACGGCAGCTGGGAGGATATTGATTACCGCGACCGGAACCACAGTCTTTGGGCAGCCGCCGCGCATATCCGGCGGACACTCCATCTGGCACAGGCCTGGGCGAAACCGGGACAGCCGATGTTTCACGACGAAACCGTCGGCAGGACGGTCCGGCGGGCAGTCGACTACTGGAGCAGACACCGGTTCCAATGCGGAAACTGGTGGTGGAACGAGATCGGCATCCCCGAACGGATGGCAAATATCCTGATCGCCGCCCCGGAACTGTTCCATGATTCGGAAGAACGCCGAAACGCGCTGGCGGTAGTCCGCCAAACGGCATTCGGCAAAACCGGCCAGAACCGCGTCTGGCAGGCGGAAATCGTTTTGAAACGCGCCCTGCTGGAACAGGATGAGCCGACCGCACGGCATGCCGCTGCAGAAATCACCTCCGAACTTCAGATCCGCAATGGGGAAGGCATTCAGGAAGACGGCAGTTTTCATCAGCATGGGCGGCAGCTTCAACTCGGCAATTACGGTCTGGGCTTTCTTCAATCCATGAGCTATTGGAACCGCATCCTTGCCGGAACACCGCTTGCATTTCCGCCGGAACGCACAGAAGCACTGCGCCACCTTGTTCTCAACGGTTACCGCTGGGTAATTTGGAACGGACGGTTCGACCTGCTCGCCCAGGGGCGGCAGATCGGGCGCAACTCCCAGACCGGAAAAGCAAAGGCGGCACTGCGCGCAATCGCCGCTCTCCAAAAAGCGGATCCGGAATCCGGCAGGCTGTACGCGGAAATCCTGCGGCAGAAAACGCCGTTCACCGGAAACCGTCACTTTTTCAATTCCGACTACATGGTCCACCGCCGCCCCTCATGGTACGCCTCGGTACGGATGAACTCAACCCGCACGGTCCCGGTCGAAGACCGGATCAACTGGGAAAATGCGTTGGGACGCTATTTTTCCGACGGGGTCATGCTGATCATGAGGAGCGGCGACGAATATCGGGACATCACCGCCTGCTGGGACTGGACCCGTCTGCCGGGCACAACACTCCCCGCAACTCCGATCCTGACGGAACAGGAGTGCCGGGAACTCAAAATCAAAGAGGCTTCCGGCAAAACACCGCGCTGGACCCTGAGTCGGCACTGGCGCAAAACCGGGGAATCGGAATTCACCGGAGGAGTCTCCGACGGAACCCGCGGCGCAGCTGTGTATACCCAGAATCTGGACGGAGTCCGCGCGAAAAAGGCTTATTTTTTCGATCATGACGCCGTCTATGCGCTTGGGAGCGGAATCAGTTCGACCAGTCCCTATCCCGTGGCGACCACCGTGGAAAATTCCTTACGGAACGGAGAGATCAAATACGGCGACGGCTGGTTCTGGCATAACGGAATCGGCTATCGCGGAACGGGAATCACGAATTGCAGCGGCTTCCGGAACGGCGACTGGCGGTATGTCGACGGCGGACTCAAAACGCCCTCCCCGGACCGGAAAGAGCTGTTCGTTTTGCAGATCAGGCACGGAACCGGATGCCGGAACGCCGCCTATTCCTATGTGATTCTGCCGGATGTTTCCGCAGGGGATACCGCCGCATGGAAAGGCGGAAAAGTTCTTGCCAACACTCCGGACGTTCAGGCGGTGGAGTTCGCCGACGGAACCCGCGCCGCCGTCTTTCACAAACCCGGTTCTCTCGGAGATTTCTCCGCACGGAAAGCCGGGCTGTATCTGATCGGGCCGGATGCGGTCCTGTTTGCAGACCCAGCCGGCGATGGAAAAACGGTGCGGCTGAGCCGTTGAACGGACCGGCGGCAACAACCGGATACCGAGGAAGAAAATTTTCCTCCATATTTCCGGGTTCCGGTGTTTCCTGTTTGAAAAAGAATGAAAACGGCGGTATTTTACGGAAAATGCAACAAGGAAAGTATTGCGATCATGAACGAACTTGTATTCCGCCCCGCGACACCGGAAGACGCCGCACCGGTCTTTTCACTCTATCGCTCCCTCGTCGGCACACCGTATTGCGCATGGGATGAAACGTACCCGTCGAACGCGCATGTATCGGAAGACATCGCCGAAAAGGCTCTGTACTGTCTCCACGACGGTACGGAACTCGCAGCGACGGCAACGATCAGGCTCTGCGAGGAACACAACGCATTCCCCTGCTGGTCGGCGATGAAGAATCCCTGTGATCTTATGCGAATCGGAGTCGCCCGGAACCGTCAGGGCCGGGGCACGGGACGTTTTTTCCTCATGAAACTGCTTGAGGAGGCAAAGCGGACCGGGTACGACGGAATGCGTATTCTCGTTGCAAAAACCAATCTTCCAGCGGTCTCTCTCTATCGCCGCATCGGCGCCCGGTATTGCGGCGATGTGTTTTCCTACAACATCGACTGGTTCTGTTATGAACTCAAGTTCTGACAGCGGGACCGTCTATTCATTGAAGAATTATGAAAGGAACCGTTATGAAATCCTCATCCGCTATTCTTGAAGAAAATACCCCGGTTCTCGAAACAGAGCGCCTGATCCTGCGGAAGCTGACCGCATCGGAGGAAGACCGGAAGGCAATGTTCACCGTCCTGAGCGATCCGGAAGTCAATACGTTTCTCCCCTGGTTTCCGGTCCGGAATTTGCAGGAGACGGAACGGCATATCCGGGAACGTTATCTGGATTGCTACACCCTTCCCTCCGCATACCGTTACGCGATCTGTCTCAAAAAAGACAACCGCCCGATCGGCTATGTCGGGATGAGCACGGATGACAGTCATGATTTCGGCTATGGACTGCACAAGGATTTCTGGCACCGGGGAATTGCGTCAGAAGCCTCTGCGGCGGTCGTGAAACAGATCCGGAACGCCGGTTACCCGTACATCACCGCCACTCACGACGTCAACAATCCGCGCAGCGGAAACGTTATGAAAAAACTGGGAATGCACTATTGTTACAGCTATGTCGAACAGTGGATGCCGAAAGACATTTCTGTCACGTTTCGCATGTATCAGCTGAGTTTTGACGGACAACAGGAGCGGGTGTTTCAAAAATACCGGTTGCAATCTCCCCGGCACTTTATCGAAGCCGGCGTATAACAAACGCCTGCGGCAGACACATCTTCCGCAGGCGCACCGTTCCAGAAAGCAACTGTTATTTGCAGTTTCTGACTGCGCGTTTGAATCCTTCCGCCGAGCGCTCAATGATCTCTTTCCCGACGCAGAACGCAAGCCGGATATAGCCCGGACACCCGAAACCGCGACCGGGCACCGCAAGAATCCGCTCCTCCACGAGCTTGTCGATGAAACGGCTTTCGTCCGCCAGCGGAGAACGCGGGAAGAAGTAAAACGCTCCGCGCGGCATCGTATATTCAATGCCCGCACCGTCGAGCACGGCAGCCATCGCGGCACGGCGCTCCCGGTAGACGTTCAGATCGACTTGCGAATCAATGCACGATTTCAGAATCTGCTGGGCGACGGTCGGCGCATTCACATATCCGAGAATACGGGTTGTCAGCGTCACCGCCCGGATCAGCTCTTCCGCATCGGGCATTGCGGGATTCACGGCGACGTACCCGATCCGCTCTCCCGCCAGGGACAGGTTCTTTGAATAGGAACCAATCACCACGCTGTTCGCATAAACGGAGAACAGCGACGGAATTTCCACATTGTCAAAATTCAGGAAGCGGTACGGCTCATCGGAGATCAGACAGATTTCCGTATTGTGACTGCGGGCGGCTTCCGCAAGGCGCGTTCCGAACTCCTCCAGTTCGCGGCGGGAATAGATCTGACCGGTCGGATTGTGCGGGGAGTTGAGAATCACGGCACGGGTGCGCGGCGTCACAGCCGCAATCAACGCATCCACGTCCAGTTCAAACGTGAAGTCACGGGACGGCACGGGAACCAGTTTGCCGCCGTAGTTGCCCGCATAAAAGCCGTATTCCACGAAGTACGGCGACGGACAGATGACTTCGCTTCCGGGGGTAAGGATCGCGCGGAACAGCGAGTTCAGTCCCCCTGCCGCACCGCAGGACATGACGACATGTGAACCGGAAACCGGTGTTTTCTGCTCTTCCGAAATCTTTTTCGCCACAATCTCACGGACATCCGGGAATCCGGCATTCGGCATATAACCGAGAGAAAACGGCTGGTCGGCGCGTTCCGCAATCCGGAACATCGCCTCTTTCACCGCCGGGGGCGGCGGAAGATCGGGATTGCCGAGACTGAAATCACAGACGGCATCCGCACCGTATTTCTTTTTCAATTCAATCCCCGCCTCAAACATTTTGCGGATCCAGGAGGAGTTTGACATAAAACCGGAAACTTCTGTACTGACAAGACTCATGTTCATTCATCCTTCATTTACTTGTTGCAACAGTTTAAAATCTGTCTCTTATACACATCTCCGAGCCCACGAGACGGAGCTACATCTC
>URKJ01000075.1 GCA_900548385.1 uncultured bacterium
GCATCATGATACCGCGCCGGATCCCAAGATCTTTGAAACTCAGAATATCGGGACGACCGAGTACAAAGATCAGCAGCATTTCCGCGTTTTTCCCGTCAGCGGTAAAAGATTTACCAGTGATAGTAACGATATGGGTCATCCTCCGCTTCCGGCTGGTCTGCATAGAAAAAACGAAGTTGTTTCGGCACTATCTCTGGAATGGATTGAAGTCCTCCGGAACCTCTCAAATCATTACAGAGAATGGTCAAGACCTGTTTTCCGGGGCGCAGATCCGTTTTTTTCAAAGGAATTTTCCTGTTATAGTTCCAGTAATCACCCGGATGCGTCTTTGCCGTGACCTCCCCCATGAAACGTCCATTCAGCCAGATCCATGATTCATCATCAACCGCTCCGATTTGCAGTTCATGCTTTCCGCTCCGGCAAACCTTTGGAAGGTCAAATTCCACCCGGTACCAGAACAATCCATCATAATCGGAATATTTTGGGAATTGGGACTCAAAAGAGATGCCGGGCTGAACCTTATGCCAGTCTTTGACAATATATTCTGTTTTGTGCCAACCATTTTTTTTACCGTCTCCATGCGGATCGAAGCAACCTTTCCACCCGGAGGAAAGCACAAATGCCTGATTGCCGTTATCGGCCGCCTCGAACAGACGGCAGAACCCTGTTTGAAAGCCTGCTCCAAGATTTGCCAACAAACGCATCATCAAAAAATCAGCTCGTCGCCCTGTCGTTCGTAATGCATGAATGGAACGGTTGAACTTCCAAGGGGGGAGCTGCATCATAACCACGGTTCCTTTTCCAATTCGACGACTGTTCAAGGCAATGCCTCCGGTTGAATTCTCCGGAAAACCATCAAACCGCAGCGGATAACGGAAATGAAGTTCGGCATTGCTGATTCCTGTATATTCGGGATGGTTCCGGAGCCCCGTCACATAATCGCTCATCCATTCACCCGGCACCGCGCCAATATCGGGAAACAGACGGGACAATTCGTTTCCGGCAAGACCGCATGCCAAAACGTTAAGGCCATTCTCTATAAAAGTCTGTAAATTGTCCGGCAGATCGTTTCCCGGAGCAATAACAAGCAAATCACCGGAAGACAATCCGGACGGAATAAGTTTTTCGCAGACCACTCCGTTTTTTTCCAGCTGGTTCTGCAATTCCTCATTTCCGGTAAACCAGACTTTCCTGACCGGAGGGGGAATCGCTTTATCGAGGTAGCGGAGAGCCTTGGCAAAAGCTGCTTCTGCCTGAGGATCCGGAATTGTCCTGGCAGAAAGCTCAAGCTGGCAGAAGATGGCAGCGGTTTTTCCTTCCGTGAACATCAGAAGCGGAGCGAATTGGAGATCGAAGCCTCCATGATAAAGAGGCAGCCAGTTCCCAACGCTTGGCTTCTCCGGCAGAATTGCCGCCACATTGCCGCGATTGCCGGCCCGCCATACATGTCGATTATTGAAACCGTTCCAGCGATAGGATGGATATGGCTGAACCCCTTCCGGTTGTTTCAGAAACGGAGGGAGAGAGGTCGAATTTCCGCGCCAATCTTTCAATGGCTCCGGAAAACGCGGATGATTGGAAAACACGGAGCGAAGTCCTTGCGTATTGCTGCGAATTCCCAACCGGAATAGAGCTTCCGGCCGCTGCTCCATAAGAAAAAGCTTGAGACCGTGTTTCAACGCATCTTCAAGATGAAGCGGAAAGTTATCAAGAGAGAAACGACCGAGAATCAACAGCTGGATCCCTTTCAAATCGCGATCTCCAGTTACCTTTTTATATGAAAGTCCCAGTCGGTTCAACAGTGGTGCGGTTGTTCCCTCCGGATCGTAAAGTCCGACGCGACTTTGCAGCCGGACAGTTTGCGGCGGAACCAGATTCAATGTTACGGAATCCTCCCAAATCTGTCCATTTCTGCCGGTCACCGTAACCGCAATTCTGCAACCTTTTTCCGGCGGAACCGTTGGCAGTTTGAACTGGATCGGTATTACAGCTTTTGTCCCGGGGACAACAGAAACGGTGCCGCTTCGTTCCGTTATGCCGTTTTTGCTCCAAGCCCACTGAAACTCCTGTTCCCTGCGGGTATCGTTCAGAATCTGAATTGATTTACTGACCATTTCTCCGGGAGCAAAATTTACTGAACACTCTGTAAAAGAATCAGGGGAACCGCCTATTTTTACAAGGATCTTCCGGAAAGATTGCTCCAGAGCCTCACCTGTCAATGTTTTACGGAAACGGTTGATCGAATCCGTAAAACAGCAGTTGTCAAAAGGAACTTTGTAGTCGGGGGTAAGGCCGGGGCGTTTCAGATTTTGAAAACGGTCCGGATTCAGGAGCTGTCCGGTTTTAAATGTCAGCGGAAAATGAAACACATGGCCATCCCACGGAAGAATAGCGGAAATTCCCCGGAGCCGCAAATCCGTGATATTTTTCCGAACATAAATAGAACGGACTTGATCAAGCTGCGGAAAATCCCGTCTTCCGAACCAGCGGGGATTGTTATTATACTGTTCGATAACGACATCTTTCCGGGAGAAAAAAGTCCGTTTCCGGCGATCCATGCGATATGCCGGTTCTCCAAGAGTCTCCGCATTGAATTCATTCAGCCAGAGACATTGGGTGAGGCGTTCCCGCCAGATGAAGCCGGGCCCCCGAGCACTGCTCCAACTGGCAATATGGGGCATTCCATATTCAACGAAAAAGACCGGTGCGGTTCCTTTTTGCTCCCAGTTTTCCAGCCAGTCACTTCGTTCCTGCGGCGGCGCCCAGTTTTGATAAAGGTTCACGGCATGGACAGAACCGAGCATTCCTCCGTCATGATGATAAACCGGACGGGAGGGATCCAGTTTACTCAGGAGCCGTTCCGCATAAAGGGCTTCTGTTCTTTTTCCGGTATGAATGCCATACTTTTCCGGAGAAAATCCGTTACCGATTTTCAGCGGATTCTGGTGATCGGCATAACCGGCGTAATTGTGGGATGTGGCCATCATGACGAGTCCGGGAAGATTCTGATAACGGCGCAAACGATACTCGGCAATTTTCAGAAATTGCTTCTGTTTTTCCGCATCTGTACTCAGACCGGGAAAATCCAGAGAGCGCGGCATTGTGATAGAGGTCAACATTCCCTGTTGCGAAGTCATTTTCCGGTAAGTATCCTGGTAGCAGAATGTTCCGGGATTAAATGAATAGACACTGTCGATCAGGAAATTGACGTGAAACTCCTTCATCTTGCGAATGAGATCACTTATACTGGCTTCATCTGCGACAGATGAGGCGGCATTGTTGGTAATCGGAAGCGCCCGGAGATGAATGATTTTTCCGTTTAAAAGAAAATTTTGCCCTTTGATTTCAAATTCCCTGAATCCGAATTCCTCCGGATAAAAGCGATCCAGAATATGGCCGTCCGGTTTTTTCAAAGAGATTTCAGCCCTGTATAGATTGTGGGGAGTATCTATATCCCAGAGTTTCGGAGCAAGCCAGTTGGCAGACAGCGAAAAACGAACATTTTCTTTCCCGTCTGATACGATTTCTGCAGGAGGAAATTTTTCCCGAAAATGATCCGGTCCGGTAACAACAGCTTCCATGAGGTAATTTCCCGCCTCCAGTTTGTTGAAGCCGATATCGAAGACAATCTGTTTCTTTTTCACGGAAGTGCGGATTGCAACATCTGAGATATTATAATTTTGCGGAACGGCTTCCAGCTCTGCATCGCCGCAGAGTCCCCGGTTATCCATTTCATGAATTTCCGTATAAGCCCGGTCTGCACCCATGTTGACCGTCAGAATGCGGGGGTTGGCCTCCAGGAGAATAGAAAGTTCCTGCTTTCTCCCGGTTTTTGCATACCGGGTCAGATCCACCTCTCCTCCGGGAAAAACGATAGTGCCGACAGAGGTTCCGTCGATGTGGATATTCGCTTTCGATTGAACAAGGTCCAGTTTCAGGAGAATCCGTTTTCCCTGCCAGGCATGTGGAATTGTGATACAGCGGCGGTACCATGCCTTATGAAGAACTGGCGGCATTTTCTGGCGAATGCGTGAACTCAAATAAAACGGAGTGGCACTACCCCGCCAGTCATTATTGGGAAGTTTTCCCTGCCAATGGCCCGGGACTTTAAACCATCCCCATCCTGCACCGGACGGAGGAAGAGCTTTCTGACTCTCATCATTAATGCAGGGATAAAACTGCCATAGTCCGTTCAGAGATATTTTTTCCCTTGTTGGCGTGGAAAGACGCCACGCATCATCAAGAGAAAAGGTTTCCTGAACGCCCCTGCCATCCGGAGGCGGCAAATCCATGGTTTCCGAAATCAGAAAGATCTCAACATTTCGCATTTCCACTTTTCCGGACTTACCATAATTTGCCGGAACGACATCAAAAAAGGCGGCATTTTCCGGGATTGGATAAACATCGGCATAGTTTTTCCATGGGTTCGTTCCGGTCAGTTGATTGGTCTTCAGGTAGGATCCGATTCTTTTGCCGGCGGCATCCAGAAAAAACAGATCAAGCCGTGCATTCTGCCAGCCATCACGCCCCCGGACACAATCAAAAGACCGCATTTGAAAACGGACCAGCAGCATCCGGTTTTTCCCTGTACTGCCTTCCGGAAGCGGAATCCGGTTACAACAGGACACCCAGTTGCCTTCTACGGAAAAAGAGGCTTTGCCATCTTTCAGCTCCGCTGAAATCCCTTTGGTTTTCCCTTTGTACAATGTCGACGCATTGAGCAGATTCCCACTGTGTTTCTGATAAATGTTGTCTCCACAGCGTATCGTGTCTGCGCAGAGAGAATTACTTAGAAACAGAAAAAGGATAAGGCATAGATACTTCATACACAGTCTCCGTTTATTTTTTGAAAATTAAAAACTCTCGATAGTCCGCGTCGAATCCGATAACATTTTCGGTGTTATTCGTTTCTAAAAATCCTTGAAAGATGTTATCTTTCCAGACCGTCGGTTTTACCGACGCCGCATGCCCGTCCCAGAAAGAGGATTGAACTGTACCTGTATGGCGGAAATGTGCTTTTGTAACTTCCAGACCGGAATTGCCGAGGGAAGCCTGCAAATCCTGCCACCACCCGCCTTTTGCGGCATTATAGTAAATTCCGTCAAACGCAAACATTCCTTTACTTGGTTGTTTGCTTTTTTTCAACGAAAGATAAAATTCCCAACCGTTTTGTTTGGCCCCCTGAAGCGGCGATTGAGACCTTGAGGTCCAGTACCATTGCAGGGTACCGTCGTTTGTTCTCAGATAGCTGCTGTAACAGGACTGGGAATTTCCGGGATCCTTGTTCGCCCCCGGACAGGAAATCACGTTCCTGGGAAGATATTTCAATTTTACCCACAGAGTACTCCATACCGGAGCTTCCGTATTGTTCTGGCAGACAAACATAACTGTGCTGTCATAATCATTGGCATAGTTGTTAAGTCCCGTGGAACATTGCCGAAGGTTGGAGAGACATTGAATTGCCAGCCCTTTGTCACGAGCCTTTTGCAATGCCGGCAGCAGAAGTGCGGCAAGAATAGCAATAATTGATACAACTACAAGGAGTTCTATGATGGTGAAGAATGTTTTACCTGTTTTTCTGTCCTTGATCAGTTTCATTATGCTCTTCCTTTCTTTATTAAATTATTTTTAAATCCAGTTCAGGCGCATAAACCACATGTCTTTCCGGAAGCGGGGCTCCGTCCAGAATCTGAAACAACTGAACCGCAGCCAGTCGTGCAAATTTTTGAAAAGGGAGTTCCGCCAAAAGCATGGGCGCTTTCAGGATATAGGGCTTGCAATTAACGGAAACCAGACGGCATTCATCATTCAAGTCAATCTGATAACGGTTCATCACCTCAAGCGTATAGCGACTGTCCGCATCATGAAAGAAAACGGCGTCTGGACGGAACCCGCTGCTCAAGAGAGCCTCCACATTTGCATGGTTGCCTTCATAACACAGCAGAAAACGGTCATCCAGTTTATGACCGGCCTCCGCATATGCCTGAACAAAACCATTCCAGAACTGATAGTCCGTGACAGCGCTTTCCAAATACATAAACCGGAACCGTTTTTGATGTACCAACTCCCTGCCTATCTGATACCCCAACGGTTTATTGTTCCAACAGATGGAGGGAATCTCGTCAACCTGCTTCAAAACGGTCAATACCGGCATTCGCTTTGCAATCTCACGGATCATTTCATACTTATCGGCAGGCGGATCAATCCAGACCAGAGCGGAAGTTTGCAGATTGATCAATTCCTTCAACATATTGTCGTTATTCCGGACCGAGAGCGTTAAGGACTGCAAACTTGCCGGAAACTTCGCAATTTCAATTCCCAGAAAACTCTTGAGCGCCCACACATAATAATTATCGAAAACATAATCACCATTGCCGTAAAGCATTGTCACGATAACTGCCGGAGGAGAATCCTTAACCCGCATCACATTCGCAAACGTCCCAATGCCCGGTTTTGTAATCAGATATCCCTCGTCTACCAATGCCTTCAGTTCCGCCTGTGCCGTTGCCCGCGCCATTCCGAATTGTTTTGCCAGTACATTATAAGACGGAATCCGAATTTCCACATTCGGATGGCTGTTCAGCAGTCCCAGAACATATCGCCGGATGATCATGCGCAAGCTATATTTCTTCATAAAAAAACTCTCTATTAGTTACCTATTAGCTAACTAATAGTATACCTGTCTCTTATACACATCTCCGAGCCCACGAGACGGAGC
>URKJ01000076.1 GCA_900548385.1 uncultured bacterium
GTCGTCGGCAGCGTCAGATGTGTATAAGAGACAGAGATTATAACATATATTCAATACACATAATGTCAAGGATATGTTATAATATAATAAGACAGAAAGAGTATCCATTAACGGAAACAGAAAAATGTTCGTGAAAGAGGTTGTGAAAATGTCGAATCAAGATTATGATGCTGCCACTGAAGGAATCAAAAATGATTCCGCGGAAGCCGATTCCATTCTTGCGGCAGGACGGATCATATCCTCCGGCAGACTGGCAAATTCAGCATTGCGTGTACAGGCTGCCTGTACGGCAACGGGTCAGGCAGCCGGGGTAATGGCGACTCTGAGTTGCATTACCGGAATTTCGCCAATGATTCGCATGAACCTAAAACAAACGGAGCAATCGTTCCGGAAAAACAATAACATCAGGAAGAGAATAAAATGAAATCTTCAACAATCATGCCGGGACTCTTACTCTGTCTGACTTCGCTCTTTGCGGACAATGTGATCCATGTTCATGTCGATGGAGAACTTGTGGATTCAGGAAACGACGGTATCTTTGAAGCGCTGAAAAAAGATTCTATGGAAATATGTGTTATAGCCTCTCACAAACAGAGAAGTTCCGCTGTTATGGAATTCAGAATGCCGGAAAAGACCGTGCCGGCAAAAAAAGCTGTGCTCCGTTTTTTTATGAACGGGAAATCCGGCACGACCGCATTACCGGAAAAAGAGGATTCATACGGGCCGAACTGCAATCTTTTTGGATATCTTTCACCCAATGCCGATGGCGAGCTGTCGCTGAGCGATGACGGTTCGGGCGAAAAGATTGCACAGGTTCTTGATTCAAAACCGGCAGATGTCAAAAAACCGGTCATGGTTGATGTCACAGCATTTTACAACCGTGCGATAAAAGAAAAATCCGCCTTTATCGGTTTCAGGATTGAAACAGCTGAATCTGCGGATTCTCAAAACGGATGGCGTTTCCGTACTTCAAAATTCGGCAAGACCTATTCTGCACGCTGGACACCTGCACTGATCGTGTCAGAATAACAGGGAAAGGAACAGGTCATGAAGCATATTTTTTCCAGTTTTGCACTCCTGATGACTCTCCCGCTCGGAGCATTGGAACTATACCCGGAGGGCGTACTCAATCCGCGTATTCCGATTGTCGCCCCGGCAAAAGGCGGAGCGGTCGGATGTTTTATGCCGCTGGCCAATATTGATTTTATTTATTCAGTATCCCCGCATCTGAAAGAAATGAGGTCCGGAAATGCTGATTTTTTTGTCCGGGATATTCCGCAGCGGAAGATGCGCAGAATTTTTGTCCTCTCTGAAAAGAAATCAGGACGCAGACTCGCTCTAACGATCCCGGACTCTGCTTCAGGCAACCGCCGTTTTTGTTTGGAGGGCACTGAAACAAAAACATCGTCCCTCATTTTGCCCGTTGGGAAGTGGCGGAAAATAAATCTGCAGTGGGGAAACGGAAGAGCTTATCTTTCCGGCGAAGCTCTTCCGGCGGAAGGACTGAGAGTTTCAATTCCCGCAGATTTTGCGCCGGATACAATTCTCGTGCGTTCGCCGTATCTGGATGAAGTTTCTCTGACAACTCCGGAAGGCTCCTTTATTCTGGATTGGGAAAATGGGTATCAGGCGCGGATTCAAACAAAAGGCAGCGGCGGAAAAACGGCACGCCTTTTCGGATTTGATACCCGTTTTGTTAATGCAGAAGAGGGGAAACGGGATAGTGCAACGGTCTGTTTTTCCAATTCGACCAAGCATGATGCTGTCATGCGGATGGAGTTTGAAGTTTATCGGGAACTTGCAAATTTGCGCAGCAGGTTTTCCATAACCGGGAATATCCCGGCCGGTTCTGTCAGAACGGTTCCGATCCGTTTCCCATTCCAGACAGAAAGCGATATTGTGCATCTGTATGCAAAATCAAACGATACAACGCATCCGTTTTCCTCGGAAAAACATTTCATCGTACTCAAACGCCGAGGCGAAAAAGCCGGGCCCGGCATGTTCGGAATCCACGACAGCAATATCAATTCATTCGGTTGGTGGCCGGACGCTCTGCCGATCCGTTACGCACATAAGTATCTCCGCTGGTCATTTGTGACCGGTCCCAACTTTACCGATGCGAAACAGCTTCCTCCTTCTCTCGATCCATCCGCACCGGTTGATGAATGGAACTGGAACGATGGACTGGATTGGCTGGTTTCTGCCGGAAACGACATCTATCTTTCCATCCAAAGCTATCCGACTTCGTCCTGGTATCGTTCGGAGGAATTCAAGCGCGGAATGCGCAATTATCCGCACGGGGTCCGCGGAGGCGGAATGCCGGATTTGGAAAAGTACTCCGTGTTTCTGAAAGCCGTAGCAGAACGGTATCGTAGGAAAATACATCTTTACGAGCTTGAAAACGAACCCATGGCATATGGCTTCCGCTATAATCCGGAAGCCTACGCCAAGGTTGTAAAAACAGCGATCCCGATTTTAAGAAAAGCGGATCCGAAAAACAAAATCTTCGGCATTTGCGGAACTTCCTATTTTGCCGTCTGGATGCGCAAAGTTTCCAACCTTGGCGCATCAGAAAAAATGGATGGCCTTTCGATTCATACCTACACAAGTCCTCACACCCCCGATCAGGCGGATCTCGACACGCGCATTCACGAACACCGCAAAGCGTTTCCGGATGGCATGAAAAAAAGACTGTTCAATTCCGAAACCGGTGTCAATGCGGTAAACCGGTATGATATTGAAAAACCGATTCCGCCTGAAATCGTTGCAAAAAACGCAAGAGCTGGAATGAAAGGTTTTTCATCTAAAGAAAGCTGGCCCGGCCCTGTTGCGGATGAATTTACGGCAGCCTCAAGTCTGGTCCAGAACGCCGTTCTGAATTTTCTGGAAGGCGCAGAGGCTTTTGTCTTTTTCTTCTGGGATGATCCAATGAATGAATGGAACAGGCAGAAAAAGAAATGGACGGAACGTCACGGTCAGTTTTTCAATCTTTTTGCATCAACACCGGATCTGCGGATGACGCCGTCGCGCCAGCTGCTTGCGGGAGCTGTAATGACCGCACAGCTGGAAAGCGCAATTCCGTTAAAAGGATTCAGCAAGGTTTCCGGCGGAACGTTACGCGGCGGAATCTTCCGTAAAGCAAACGGGGGCAAAGTCGGTGTCATATGGACAAGGAGTCAGAAAGAATCGTTTATACTCCGTTCTTCGGATAATTCTATGGAACAGGTCAATCTCTTCGGGAAAAGCAGACAGATTCTGCCGGTCTCGAAAAATCAGAACGGAGCGGTTTATGTATTGACTGCGACACAGGAGCCGATCTATATTCACTCCGCTTCACCGGATCTGCAGATACAGCCCTCCCCCGTTGCGTCGATACAAACAACGGATCTCATCAACGGAAAAGGAAGCATCCGGCTGGAACTTTTGAATTCAGAAGCCACCCCATGGTCTCCGCAGATCATCGTGGAAGCCGAGTCCGGCTTTACGGTCCGAAAACGGAACGGCAATCTGACGATTCCGTCAAAGCGTCATGGACGCATTGACTTCCTTTGTTCTGCAGGAGCGGACGGCAAAGAACGGAACGTCACATTCCGCATCCCACTGCCGCAAGGCGGAGAGTTTCTGCAAATGGCGACCCTCAAATCCAAACCTGTCATGTATGCCGGAAAAAGTGATGGAAATTTCAGAATCACGGATCAAAATTCCATGGATCATATTCCTGAACTCCGTATCAATACGGCGAAGCAGTGCCAGATCGGGCGTCCACCGGAAATGCTGTCGTTCCACGACCCGGATGTATGGGGCGGCGAAAAAGAACTTTCCGCCGAAGCGCGTCTTGCGGTATCCGGAACGAAACTGCATATTCTGTTGAAGGTCCGTGATTCCAATCCGCGTCTGCCGGAACGTTTCCCGGGGGTGCTTGGTTCTGCCGTGGAACTGTTTCTGGATTTCCGTCCACTTTCTGACGGTTTTGGAAGCCGCAATTACGGACCCGGAGTTTTCCAGATCATGATTCTGCCGAATCTGACCGATTCCGGCATACCGCGTTGGCACTCCGCACAGTTGAAACAGAATGAACAAATCAGGATTCTGGGAACCGGAATTCCAAATTACGGATACTGGATCGGTATGGAAATTCCGCTGAATCTGCTGCGGAAAGCGGATGGAATTCCGGAACAGTTCGGGGCTGATTTTGCAATCAACGGACCGCATCAGAGCAGTCCGGGACGTAAAACACAGCTCTTTGGTTTTGGTAAACCGGACAGCTGGCGCAATGCGGAAAATTTCGGAACAGTCATTTTACAAACAAAATAAAACAGGAGGCTCGAATGAAAAACAATTCAACCACAAAATCCGGATTCACGGATGAAAAGAGACCTTTGGAAAGCCGTGCGAAGGGAAACCGCAGGCAAGGTTCGGATAACGCTCTGAGACGCAACCGGATTAGTCTAAGAAATTTTACTCTTGTAGAACTCCTCATAACGATTGCCGTCATTGCAATCCTCGTAGCGACTCTTTTGCCATCGCTGAATCAGGTGCGGCAAAA
>URKJ01000077.1 GCA_900548385.1 uncultured bacterium
AGCAAGCAAGCAAGCAAGCAAGCAAGCACTTATTTTAAATAAGTGCTTGCTTCTACCGGACCGTAAATCCGCGGTCCGCAAAATTCCGTACAATCCGTTTTTTTCACCGTCCCGCCGCGAGGTCCATGCCCGGACCCCCGCGGCTTTTGCATTTCCGCAAACAAGCCCAGGAGAACCAGCCGCATGAAAGACTTCACGATCACACCCGCAGGACAGAATGACATTTCCGTTACCGCCCGACCTCCGGTTCCGAACCCGGAAACGCCGGCGAAGGAAACGCCGAAACAACCGTCCATTTACGGCGAAATCCCGCAAATCCCGACGCAGGACGCGGTCGAGGGAATCAAATTCGACTTCAACGACGGCATCCGCATCCTGTTCCCGCACAACGGAAAGGAATACCACGTCACGTTCACCGACATCGACACCGGAATCGTTCTGTTCAGTCAGGACACCGTGCCCGGCGCGTATGTGACCAGCGTCAAGAAATTCTACATCCGCTTCCGCCTCATCATCCACCGAAAGGGCGGAAAAGAGCCTCTCTTCACGCACGATTTCAACGCGGAGGGACGCGAAGTCATGATCCAGCTTCCGGTCGGCACGATCGGCGACTCCATCGGCTGGTTCAGCTATGTGGAGCGGTTTCAGAAAAAACACCGCTGCCGGATCGTCTGCGTGATGACTCCGTGGATCGCCGACGTCGTGCGCGGGCAGTACCCGGAGATCACTTTCATCTCTCCGGAGGAGACGAAGAATTACAAGCCTTACGCCTGTTATTACATGGGACTCTTTTTCAAAGGCGACGTGGATCATCAGCCGATCGACTTCCGTTACATCGGGCTCCACCGGACGGCGGGCTACATTCTCGGAGTCGACCCGGCGGACGAGCCGCCGCGCTTCGATCTCTCGGCTCCGCGCAGAATCCGGGAAAAATACGTCTGCATCGCGGCGCAGAGTTCGAGTCAGGCGAAATACTGGAACAATCCGTTCGGTTGGTACGAAGTGGTGAAATTCCTCCGGGAGAACGGCTACCGGGTGATCTGCATCGACAAGGAACGGGTGCACGGAACCGGACTGGTCTGGAACCACATGCCGTGGGGAGTCGAGGACGAAACCGGGGACAAGCCCCTGCAGGAGCGGATCGACCTCATCAAGGACGCCGATTTTTTTATCGGTCTTTCGAGCGGTCTGAGCTGGCTTGCATGGGGCTGCGGGGTTCCGGTAGTGATGATTTCCGGCTTCACGCATCCGACGAACGAGTTCGCCACGCCGTACCGCATCATCAACTACCACACCTGCCATTCCTGCTGGAACGACATGCGCATCGACTTCGACCATTTTGATTTTCTCTGGTGTCCCCGTCACAAGGGTACCGACCGTCATTTTGAATGCACGAAACTGATCTCGGCGGAGCAGGTCATCACCATGATCAAAAAAATACCGGCGTTCCAACAGAATTGTAAAAATAATAATGAACTCAAAAACGGAGGTGCAAAATGATGATTCTCGTCCTGAAGGGAGGGCGCAACAAAGGGAAAACCAGCGCAATCAGAAAAGCATACGATCTGCTTTTGGAAATGGGGGAAAAACATAACATAATAAAAAACGTCATTTCCGTGAATCCTTCAACAACCAGGGGGCTCCCCAAAAAAGACCTCGCGGCTACGCTGGAGCTGACTTGCAAAATAAAAATTGCATTTTATTCCGCTGGCGATGAGGCAAAACACATCAAGGCGGCTTTCAACTATGCCAAGTCGGAAAATGCCGATATTCTGATTATGGCGGCAAGACCCAGAATGCGGATTCTGGAAATAGCGGGCTGTGAAAACCAGGAGACTTACACTGTTTTTGAATTGAAACCGGCGGATCTTCTCCTCGACGAAGTGAATCGCGACGTTGTAGGGAAAAATTGCTGTGTAAGCTGGCTTTCCGGGAATTGCATCAATCTTGCGGAATTGAACGCGCTCAATATTCTGATTACGCTGAAACACATTATCGTCAAAATCAAGGCGGAATGCACTCTCGAATTTTTCATATAACGGCAAGAGAACAGAGAATCTCAAACGAAAGGATATACAAAATGATCTTCCTACTGCTGCCCGGCGGAAATGAAAGCGGGAAACCCTGCGTCATTCAGAACACAGCGAAAACATTTTACGACCGTTTGAAAACAAAGAAATCTGTAACAGAACCGAATCCCTCTCTTCCGGGGCGGAGAACATTTCTGCTGTCCCCGGGACAAATGGAAATCACCTTTTGCACGGAACCCCTGAAAGAAGACATGCTGACGGAACTGAAGCCGGCACCGCAGAATCCAAACAGAATTTTTATCGCGTCAGTGCTCTGCAGGGGAAATGTTTATAATGCAGTCGGCGAAAAGAGAAAAAAACTCAATTCTATGAATGAAAAATCACTGGTTTTGCTTTTGCCCCACAGACTTCCCGTTCAACAGGCGGACGAAGATACTCTTAACAGCGAAGTGATCAGTGAACAATATATCTTAGCCGCAATCAAGCAGATGCTTTCAATCATCTCTCCGAACGACAACTGGGAAAATATTTTTTCTGTATAAGGAAGACAAGGAGGAAAAAGACAATGGCAACAATCAGCGGAACAGTTATTACCAGCTCAACAGGAATAGGATCCGGGGATATTGCGATAGCAAATACCATCGACTCCGGAGGAAGCATGCTCGTCTCCTCCGGAGGCACCGCTAACAGCAATACTGTAAACTCAGGCGGATACATACACGTCGACTGGAGAGGCACCGCTAACAGTAATACCATAAACTCCGGTGGATACATGACTGTCGACAACGGCGGATCCGCTAACAGCAATACCGTAAAGGCTGGTGGAACAATAAACGGATTCACTCTGCAAACGGATAACTTCTATTCAGAGGGAATTCATATTTCCAATGCGATTGTAACCGGAAGCGCAAACCTTTATTCCGGGCAAACCGCTAACAGCAATACCATAAACTCCGGCGGATACATGAACGTCGTCGACGGCGGCTCTGCCACCAACACGACCGTAAACTCCGACGGATACATGAGAGTCTTCTCCGGCGGTACCGCTAACAGCAATACCATAAATGACGGCGGATACATAACTGTCGACCGCGGCGGCTCCGCTAACATCAATACCGTAAATGACGGTGGAGACATGCAAGTCGACTGCGGCGGCACCGCTAACAGCAATACCGTAAATGACGGTGGATGCATAACCGTCTACTCCGACGGCTCCGCTAACAGCAATACTGTAAATGACGGTGGATGCATGACCGTCTACTGGCTCGGCACCGCTAACAGCAATACCGTAAACTCCGGCGGATACATGAACGTCGACGGCACCGCTAACAGCACTACCGTCCAAACCGGCGGTAGCATGATCGTCGACTCCGGAACCGCTAACAGCAATACTACCATAAAGGCTGGAGGAACAATAAACGGATTCACTCTGCAAACGGATAACTTCTATTCAGAGGGAATTC